>CAWHNM010000028.1:0-324883 GCA_963830665.1 uncultured Chloroflexia bacterium | reverse complement strand
CCAGGGCGGCCACGGCAAGACATATCAGAAGAATTATAGTAATGACATTTAGCGTCCGGGACATGGGAATATATAGAAGAAAGGAACCTGATTATCAGTGCAGCCAAAGATGAACGAGCAAAAGCCGGGTTTATTCTACACCATATTTGCGAACGACTTGCGGGCGAAAAACCCCCTACGATTATGACAACTCCAGGCCATCTTATCTCCGTTATAATTATCTAAATCCAAATTAATAATCCAACAAAGCAAACGCTTAAGTATTCTCCTTGTCCCAAAACCTAAAAGAAGTACCCACATCGGAACTTGACCGAGGCTTTCATGATAGGAAAGAATTTTTTTCCCAATAAAATAAAGATACTGACCCCTCAAGTGTCTCCTGAAAATGAGGAGAAACAACGGATAGGACAGTATCTCAATTATATTTTATTAAGCATTATCGTTTTACTGTCAGTTCTTTGTGTTTACCGCCTCGCAACGAATTTCAATTTAGCCAACCCCACCAACCTTTTTTTGTTAATCATCCTGGTCATCATGATCCTATTGCGAGTAATCCTCCAATATGGTTATATACGACCAGTAAGTATTGCTTTCACCGTAATCACATGGTCAGCGATGACCTACCAGGCTTTTACCAGTGATGGCATTCGAGATGTCACCATTACAGCATACATAGTGATCCTTCTTTCAACCAGCCTGTTGTTGGGGTGGAAGTACAGTTTGCCTTTCTTTGGACTAAGCATTGCAGCGATGTGGATCATGGCGGTTGAACAAGCGACTCAAGTGCGAATATTTTCGCTCGATAACCCCATAAACACTGCCAGCTATTTAACAGTAATATTTTCGCTCGTCCTTGTCACGAGTTATTTGCTCCTAAAAAGCCTGGAGAAGGCTCTGTCTCTCACCCGTGAACAACTCGAAGAGCTGAAACAAGCTGAAGAGGCCGCGAGGAAGAGTGAGGAGAAGTTCAGGATATTATTTGAAACTTCCAGAGACTTTTTATATGTCACCAATATGGATGGCTCGATCTTGGATTTCAACAAGGCAGCCAGCAGCATGCTCTGGATATTCAGAAGATGAGTTGAAGAAGATAAATATCCAAGATCTATACAATGATGCCAATGAAAGAGAAATTCTCCGGACGAAAATCCTTGAACAGGGATTTGTTGAGAATTACGAGATCAAGGGAAAGAAGAAAGATGGCACCAGTGTGGATGTATTGGTGAATTCAACAACCCTTACAGATGCAAATGGAAAGGTAGTCGGTCTCCAGGGAAGTATCAAGGATATCAGCGAGCGAAAACACGCAGAGCAAGCTTTACGCGAAAGTGAAGAGCGCTTTTGCAGATTGTCTTCTGTCGCATCCGAGGGGATCGGCATTGGAGAACAGGGGAAGATTATAGATGCGAATGCCCGATTGGCAGAAATGCTGGGGTACCGAGGAGGAGGAGTTATTGGGCATGAACATCATGGATATCGTTGCTCCTGATATCACACGATTTGGTTAGCTTTCCTACATAAAATCGGGGTTTGAGGGTCCTTACGAGCACCTGGTAATTCGAAAAGATGGCTCCACCTTCCCGGTGGAGGTGCTTCGATAGATCCGTCCCCTATAAGGGGCGCCTGGCCAAAGCGACGATCGTTCGCGATATCACCCGGCGCAAGCGGGCGGAGGAAGCACTTCGTGAGAGTGAGGAACGATTTTCCATGCTATCTTCCGTCACATACGAGGGGATCGCGATCAGCGAACAGGGAATAATTGTAGATGCTAATCCCCAATTGGCTGGAATGCTTGGATATGAACCGGGCGGACTGGTAGGTTTAAATGCCATGGATTTTGTCGCGCCGGAATCGCGTGACCTGGTTTTCCACAATATGAGCGCGGGGATCGAAGGTCCCTACGAGCATCTGGCGTTGAGAAAGAATGGCAGCCTTTTCCCGGTTGAGATCCGCGCCAGGTCCATTTCCTATAGAGGTCGTAAGGCCAGGGTCACCATTATCCGTGATATCACGAAACGCAAGCTGGCTGAAGAAGGCGTAGCCCATCAAGTGGAACGATTGAGTACCCTGCATAACATCGAGCAAGCCATCCTGAGTAGTATGGATTTGAATTTAATTTTGAAACATCTCGTCAGTGAGATCGTTAGCCAGCTCCATGTGGATTCTGCGGATGTTTTATTATTTGATCCACAAACCAAAAGGCTTAATTTTGCATCCGGAGAGGGGTTCTGGACAAGCGCGCTGAGATATACTGCCCTGGAGATTGGAACCGGCCTGGCCGGGCTGGCCGCACAGCAGCGCGAGATCGTCCATATTGCCGACCTGGCTGAAATCAAGGACAACCCCAGCCTTTCACACGCGATTGCCGGAGAAAAATTCGTCACCTATTTCAGTGTCCCTTTGATCGCGAAAGACCAGTTGCATGGTGTGCTGGAGATCTTTCATCGAGCATCCCTTGATCCTGACCCGGAGTGGCTGGCGTTCCTGAAAGCCCTGGCCGGACAGGCTGCCATCTCCATCGATAATGCGCGTTTGTTGGAAAGGAACCAACAAAGCCTTAAAGAGACCGATGCACTTTACCGGATCAATCAGGATCTGGTGGCATCGATTGACGCCGAGCAATTGATGAGTAATGTGGTCAACCTGTTGCAAAAGAAATTCGATTATCATTACGTGCAGATCTTCACAGTGGATCCGGCCAGCGGAGATTTTGTAATCCGCGCCGGAAGCGGAAAAACAGGAAAACAGCTAAAGCGGCGAGGGCACCGGCTGGCTGCCGGACAAGGAATTGTAGGTTTTACTGCAGAAACCGGAATGCCGTTCTTCTCCAACAATGTTGATGAAGTGGTATTTTTCGAGCGGGATCCACTACTGCCTGAAGTTAAATCCGAATTGGCCGTTCAGATAAAAACAGGCGACCAATTCCTGGGTTTATTGGATATTCAACAAGTACCACCAGCAACTATATCCCAGCGAGACGTGCAACTGGTCGAGCGCGGTCGCCGACCAACTGGCCGTGGCCCTGCAAAAAGCATTTCTTTATGCGGATCTGCAGGAGGCGCTCAGGCAGGAACAGGCAACGCGTTCCCAATTGATCCATAGCGAAAGGCTGGCAATTGCCGGTCGCCTATTGGCATCGGTCTCACACGAGTTGAATAATCCCTTGCAGGCCATCCAGAACGCCCTATTCCTATTGAAGGACGAAGGCACTATTTCCTCGCAAGGCCAAGCGGATCTGAAAATCATTCTTTCAGAGACGGAGCGAATGGCAACCATGCTCGAACGCCTGCGCGCCACCTATCGACCTTTCCGGGTGGAAGATTTCCAGCCTGTGGTCGTCAACGATCTGATCAAAGATGTGAATGCCTTAATGGCCACCCATTTAAGGCACCATCAAATATCTTTCGAATTCGATCCCGATCCGGAATTGCCTGCCATCTCTGGTCTTTCCGACCAACTCAGGCAGGTGATCCTCAACCTGTTCATGAACGCGGCGGAGGCCATGGCGGATGGAGGGCTCTTGATTGTCTCCACAGATTTCGCTGAGGGAAGGCAAAGAGATCCTGATCAGCGTAACGGATACAGGACCAGGCATCGATCCCGCCATCCTGCCTAATATTTTTGAAGCCTTCGTGACCAACAAGGAGGGAGGCACTGGCCTTGGGTTGGCAATAGTGCATGAAATCGTGATCAAGCACGGTGGGCGTATCGAAGTCGCAAAACAATCCCACTCGGTGGAGCCACGTTCATGCTGTGGCTGCCGGTCGAGAATAGGGGACCTGGCATGACCAGCGCTGGCAAAATCCTGATCATCGATGATGAATTAACCTTGCGCCAAACCCTGGCGCGCATCCTGCAGCGGGTGGGGTTCGAGGTCACAGCTGCGGAGACCGGGGAACAAGGCCTGGCCTTCCTGGAGACGACGGATTTCGATCTGGTCTACCTGGATATTCGCATGCCCGGGTTGAGCGGGCTGGAGGTGCTCGACCTGATCCATGCCAGCCATCCAACCCTGCCCGGTTGTCCTTTTTACAGCCCAGCCGGATTTGAGTTCGGCGGTGGAAGCACTAAGACGCGGGAGCCAGGGATTACCTGCTGAAACCGCTTAAGCCGGAAGCCATTATCGAGAGAACGCGGACCATCCTGGCCGTACAACAAAGAGAGCAACGCCAGCGCGCTCTCCAAAAGCAGATCGAGGCCTTGCAGGCAGAGCTTAAAACAATGGATGACGAAGAGGTTGGAAAACCCGTCAAACAACACCCGCTCCCTTCAATGGATCGTTTTCTCAAGCGGGGCTCACTCGTTCTCGACCTGCTTGCACGGCGCGTGTCGATCGGCGAACGGGTGATCAATATTCCTCCGACTTCATTCGATTACCTGCTGGTGCTGGCACGCCATGCCCCGCAGGTGGTGGAGTACCAGACACTGGTAGCTGAAGCGCAGGGTTACCAGGTCGAGTTCGCGCGAGGCGCAGGAAATGGTCAAAGTGGCATATCCACCATATCCGCCTGGCGATTGAGCCAGATGTTACATAACCCCACTTATTTGTTCAATGTACGCGGGATTGGCTATCGCTTGATAGCAGATTAGGTTCCAGGGATTAATCCGCTCGAAAAATTATTAGCCTGCCTCCGGGTTGAACCGGCGGCAGGTTTTTCGTCTTCCCAACTTTTCCCAACTATATCGGGCCTATAACAATCTCTCTCAAAGCAGAATTTCTGGGACAATGCTAGCAATGGAACATTCGACTTATCCAGGTAATGAGCCAATCCGAATCCTTGTTGTGGATGATCATCCCAACACGGCCGACACGCTGGCGCGCGCTATTTCACATCTGGGGCCGGAAGTGGAGGTCCTCTCCGCCGAGAGCGGCGAAAAAGCCCTCGACCTGGTGAAAGACAGGGCAGTTGACCTGCTCATCACCGACATGGTGATGCCAGGGATGAACGGCCTGGAACTGATCGAAAAACTGCAATCCCATCCGGGAGGCCGGCTGGCCTATCCTCCCTGATCACCGCCTATGATGTACCCGGTCTGAAAGAGAGTGCCCGGCGTTTGAAGGTGAATGACATCATCATGAAACCGGTCCGGCCGGAACGGATCTGCCAGATCGTGGCCGGGACGATTGAGAACCTTGGGCATGCCCCCATGCCCCATCGCCGGTAACCAAGCCGCAACAAGATCCTGGTTGCGGATGACCGGCCGGACAACATTACTTTGCTTTCCCGCTACCTGGAAAACGAGGGCTACAACTGCATCACAGCCTCCAACGGAGCTGAAGCGCTGATCAAGACGCGCACCGATATGCCCGATCTGGTCCTGCTGGATGTGAACATGCCGGTGAAGGACGGCTTCGAGGCTCTTCAAGAGATCCGCACCGACCCGGCCATTGGGCATATTCCCGTCATCATCCTGACCGCCGCCCGGCTCGAGCCGCTGACATGCAGTCTGGCCTGAACCTGGGCGCCGATGATTACGTCACCAAACCATTCGACCGGCGCGAGTTACTGGCCCGCATCCGGACGCGCCTGCGGGTGAAGGAAGCTGAAGATATCATCCGGCGTCAGAATAAAGAGCTTAACCTATTGCCTGAGATTGGCCGGGATTTGAGCGCCAGGTTGGATGTGAACGAATTAACGGATGTGGTACTCCATCGTACTGTCGAAACATTGGGCGCCTTGCTCGGGCATATTATTCTCCTGGCTCCAAAAGGTCCCCTGACCAGGACATATCGCTTTTCAGCTTCTTCCACACCTGTTGGAGAGACGTTACAGCTCCCATTAAAAGACTATGCTAAAACAGGCCAGGGAGACCCGGCAGGGATTCATCATCAAGGATACGCACAAAGATGCACGCTGGCAAACCTCTGAAGATGATCCGACCCGCTCAGTGGTGGTTGTTCCCATGCTGGGTCGTTTTGATCTTCTGGGGCTGCTGGTCCTGGCACACGAGCAGACCGATTATTTTAATCTGGAACACAAGCTGCTTCTGCAGGCGATCGCCAGCCAGGCCGCCATCGCGATTGAAAATGCACAACTACACGAAGGCGGGTCATTGAACCAACAACACAGGGCTGCCATGTTCGAAAGTACCGTGGATGCCGTCCTGTTGCTCGATGAGGCCGGCCGGTTATTGATGCTAAGCCCGGTTGCAGATAAATTATTCTCAGGTTTGGCGCTGCAGCCCGGCATGCCTCTACCCCGCGGGCAGGGATATGATGCTGTGATGGACCTGCTGGATCAAGCCCGTACCACCCAGCTAACCATCTCAAATGAGATCACCTGGTCTGATCAGCGCGTTTTCGCGGCGTGTGTTACCCCCATCAAAGATGTGGGATACGGGTTCCACCTCCATGATGTATCCCAATTCAAAACAGTGGATAAGGTGAGGAATGAATCCATCGCCCTTACCACCCATGATCTGAAAAACCCGCTAACACTGATTGCATTGACAAGCCGGCTAATCCAAAATGCCGGGCCTCTTTAATGAAAAGCAAGTGGAACTCATTAATCGAATTATCAACACAACCAGGAACATGGACAGCCTGTTACAGCACCTGCTCGAACTTTCCACTCTCGAGCAGGATGTTTTACCTAACAAAATGGAGCAGGTGGATTTGAATGCCCTGGTTATGGAAGTGACCGGCGACTTCCAGCTACAGGCTGAAATGAGGCAGCAAACCATCCAATTGGAGCAAGCCGGGATCTCCCCATGGGTACTGGGAAACCCATTCCAATTACGGCATGCATTGGGCAACCTGTTGGACAATGCCATTAAATATTCGCCGGCCGGGGGCGCCATTTGTCTTTCGGTTGAAGCAGGTGAAAACGAAGCCATCCTGCGCGTGAAAGACAACGGTTTTGGCATCCCACAAGCAGACCTGCCCTTCATTTTCGACCGTTTCCATCGAGTTCACAGCCAGGAGACTGAAAAGATAGAGGGCAGCGGCCTTGGGCTTTCTATTGTCAAACCCGTCATCGAGCAGCACAAAGGCCACCTGGAAGTGGAGAGCGAAGTTGGGAAAGGCTCCTGTTTCACTATTTCCCTCCCGTTAAGCCGAATTCCAGGTCCCGTTTTCCCGGATGGGATCCAACCGCAGATACAGGCAAATCTAAGCGGGTCTGCCTTATAGGCCCAAAGGCAGATGCTTTTTCAAGATTTTTTCCGGCCAACCGAATGAAAGGAATTTAGACATGCTTAAGAATTTGTTTACCCGTTTTTTTCCGAAGAATGAACCTCAACTCGTTACTGAGGAAATGAAAGCCAGGCAAAAAATAATCGCCTCAGTGACCGCCGTAATCTTTGCCTTGATGGGCCTGGCATTTTTTCTTTGGGACGTCAACACCGTTGTGGTTGCTCAAAAAGGGCATTACGACATTTCCGATGAAGTGCTGATGCCAGTGGCTGCGCTCATGTTCCTGCTGGCTATTTCCAGCTTTTGGTTAATCCGGCGTAATCGTCTTACATTGGGAACGAGTCTGCTATTTTATTCCTTTGTGGTGGTTCCGCCAGTTATGGCCATCCTGTTGCTTCAGAATGTGCTGACTACGGTTATTCTCTACCTGGCTTTGCTGGGAACCATCATGATCGCTTGGGTTTTATCCAGGTCTTCCCGGCGGCTTGGCGGTTTTATCCATCGCAACCTCGATCGTTTTGTGCGTGGCGATCGAGATCTGGAATCCGGGCTTCCGATCCGGAACCAGCTTTGAGAATTTCGCCAACACGCTGACGATCCTGGCCGGCCTCCTGATCGTGGTTTTCTTCATTCGTCAGGCCATTTTGGGCAACATCCGCACCAAGTTGATCGTTTCCTTCGTGTTGGTTGCTGTTGTTGCGGCAGGCTCCGTGGCGACCATTATCGGTATTTCTCTGCGCAACAACCTTACCAGCAGCATTGGCAATAATCTTGCATCCTACTCGAAATCCCAGGCCGTTCAAATAGCCCAGGTGGTAAATAACGAGCTCAACCAACTGAACGCACTTTCCATTACAAAAGCTGTTCAAGATCGTGCAGAGGCTGGTACTGCCAAAAATACGCTTACTCCCGCCCAAATTGATCAGCTGGATAAACAATGGCAGGCAGCAGATACTGCCAATAATAGTTCTGACCCACTGGTATCCAGCATCCTGAGAGATAGTTTATCGGCCGAATTACTCAAGTTCCAGGCGAAGTTCCCTGAGAATGTGGAAGTCTTTCTCACCGACAAGCCCGGCGTCAGCCTTGCTACAACCGATCGTACTTCCGACTATTTGCAGTCCGATGAAACCTGGTGGCAGACAGCTTATAAGGATGGGCAGTACATCGGCCAGCCGGAATTTGATGCCAGCACCAAGACCCTTGCCATTAATGTGGCTGTGGCCGTCCACGCCAGTGGGAGCGATCGAATTGTGGGCGTATTGCGCACAACCGTCAATATTAATTCATTGGGAAATGTTCTGGGAGCCGGGGTTTTCGGCAAGACAGGCCGTACAGACATCTTCCTGCCGGATGGACAGGTGGTCAAATTGTCCAGCCAGGCTGCCACCACGAATGAATTGACCGTGGAAAAAGCAGATTTCGATCTCAAAGCTTTTTCCCAGGGGCTGATTCCATACCAGAATATTCCCCTGAACGGCGTCCCCAGCCTGGCAAGTGGAGCCCTGGTATCCCTGCTTGGCAATGCAAGCCCGATCATCAATAACCTGGGTTGGTATGTGGTTGTTCATCAGGATCAGGTGGAGGCCTTGCAGCCGGTAACAACCCAGACGCGCAATGCCCTTTACTTTTCGTTGCTGGTTGTTATTCTCTCCGCCATTGCAGCTTTCGTGCTGGCGCAGGTGTTGGCCGGCCCGATCGTTCGTTTGAATTCTGTGGCAGAAAAAGTGGCTGCCGGCGACCTGACCGTTCAGGCGAATGTGACTACGAATGATGAAATTGGCACCCTGGCAACCACTTTCAATAAGATGGTGGCGCAGTTGCATGAATTGATCGACAGTCTCGAACAACGAGTTGCCGACCGTACCAAAGCCCTGGCAACCTCCGCAGATGTCAGCCGCCGTCTCTCCACCATCCTCGACCAGCGCCAATTGGTCAGCGAAGTTGTGGAACAGATCAAGTCAGCCTTCGGCTACTATCACGCCCATATGTACCTGGTCGACCAGGCCAGCGGAGACCTGGTCATGGCCGGCGGCACCGGGGAAGCCGGGAAAACACTCCTGGAACGCGGTCACAGGATCCAGCGCGGCCGCGGCCTGGTGGGACGCGCCGCTGAGACCAAACAGGTCGTGCTCGTCCCGGATACATCCAAGGATCCGGATTGGCTTCCAAACCCCTTACTGCCTGAGACAAAGTCTGAGGTTGCCATCCCGATCCAGTCCGGCGACCAAACTCTGGGCGTCCTGGACGTACAGAATAACGTACCAGACAGCCTTTCCCAACAGGATTCGGATATGCTCCAGGCGATTGCCAACCAGGTGGCCATTGCCATCCAGAACATCCGCCAGTATGAGGAAACCCAGCATACCAGCGCCCAATTGTCAGAGGCCCTGGACATCGCCAGGCTGGCCAACTGGGAGTACGATGTTGAGAAAGACCTCTTCACATTCAACGATCACTTCTATTCGATCTTCCACACCACCGCCGAACGTGAAGGCGGATACCAGATCTCCTCGGCCCAATATGCCCAGCACCTGGTCCATCCTGACGATATTCCGATTGTTGGGGCTGCCATCGAAAAAGCCCTGGCTTCCACCGATCAACATTACAGCACCGAGTTGGAACACCGCGTCATCTATGCAGATGGCGGGATCGGTTACATCTCGGTGATCATCCATATTGACCGCGATGATCAGGGCCACATCCTGCGCTATTACGGCGCCAACCAGGATATCACCGAACGCAAGCTGGCCGAAGAGGCGATGCGAACAAGCGAAAGCCGCCTTCAAACGTTGATCGACAATGCTCCCGAGGCAATCGTTGTAGTCGATTTGACCAGTGGAAAATTCGCAGAGCCAAATGAAAACGCTGTCCGGCTGTATGGTCTGTTGCGCGAGGAACTGGCAAAGGTCGGCCCGGCTGAGATGAGTCCTGAAATGCAACCGGATGGCCGTCACTTCGAACGCAAAAGCCATGGAAAAAATTAACGAGGCCATGCAGGGTGGCGCACCGGTCTTTGAATGGACCCATCGCAATGGACAGGGACAGGAATATTCCCTGTGAAGTCCGGCTTGTGCGTCTGCCAGGTGACCGTCCACAAGTGCGTGCCAGCGTGACCGATATTTCCGAACGCAAGAAGACTCAGGATGCCTTATCCAAGCGTGCCACCGAATTGGAACTGGCCGCCCGTGTGGCTACTGCTGCTGCCACCATGATCGAGGCCGACCGGCTTATGCAGGAAGTGGTGAACCTCACCAAACAATCCTTTAACCTCTATCACGCCCACATCTATATGCTCAATGATGCTGGTGACACGCTCCGATTGACCTCCGGCGCAGGCGAAGTAGGGCAGAAAATGGCTGCTGAAGGACGCTCAATTCCGCTCAGCCGTGAACAATCGCTGGTCGCCCGGGCCGCCCGAAATCGCACGGGTGTTATCGTGAACAACGTTCGTATCGACCCGGACTTCCTGCCTCATCCGTTGCTGCCGGAGACCCGCTCCGAACTGGCCGTCCCGATGATCGTAGGTGATAAAGTGATCGGCGTCTTTGATGTTCAATCCGACCAGGTCGACCACTTTACAGATGATGACATCCGCATCCAAACCACATTGGCCGCCCAGGTCGCCGTGGCGGTCCAGAACGCGCATACTTATTCCAAGGCGCAGCACCAGGCGGAACGGGAAACTGCCCTGAACGTGATCGGTCAAAAAATCCAATCTGCCACTTCAGTGGAAGCGGTACTTCAGATCGCCGCCCGTGAACTTGGGCGCGCCTTGAACGCCCCGCTCACCATTGCCCAACTCGGCGTAAAAGACAGGAAAAATGGCGGCAATTAATCTGGAGGGCTTCCATACGCCACTTCAGGATCAGAGTATCCGGATTGGTGGCTGTGGCAGGTTCAGGAGATATGAGTATGCAGAATAAAAGATACAGCCAACGGCTTCAGGCACTGTTTGCTGACATCGAACGGCTTGCCGGCTCACCGGCAGGGAAAACCGCCGCGATCCGCGGCCGAACTTGAAGCGCTACGGGTGCGTCTGCTGGAATTGGAAGCGGAATTTCTGGAGAGCAATAAAAGCCTCCCAGGTCATCAAGACCAGCTGGCAGAAGAAGAGATTGCGCCCCGGTCACACGCCTCCGGTAAACTCCTGTACGACCAGGATCATGTCGGCTTCGTCTTCACAGGCAATAAATTGGAGTCAATCGAGGATGCACATTCCGCCCTTTCCGGGATGGAACAGACCATCACAGCCTTGCTGACGGCCAGTGGACAGCCGATCGGAGAAATGCAGATCGGGCAGACTGCCGATCGACCCTTGACTTCCGGAAGAGCAGAACCTGGCCCAATCCGTGGCGCAACAGGCTTCGCTCCAAATTCAAAACCTGCGCTTATTGTCTGCGACCGAACGCGCCCGTAATGAAGCGGAAGCCGCCACCCGCCGCTTCATGCATCAAGGTTGGGAAGATTACCTGGATGCCATCCATCATAATGAGCGCCTTGGGTATGCATACGATCAGGCTTCAGTCACCCCCTTCACCGAAAAAATGCCCTCAAATTCAGGTTACCACGTTGCCATGGAAGTGATGAAGGAACAGATCGGAGGGTTGTACCTGAGGACCGATCCAGCCCACCCATTATCAAGCGATGAAAAGGAACTGGTTGCCTCGGTAGCGCGCCAGGTCTCACAACAGGTTGAAAACCTGCGGCTGCTGGCGGATGCATCACGTGCCCGCGCTGAAGCCGAAGATGCGACCCGCCGTATGACCCGCGAGGGCTGGCGGACCTTCACCGACGAACAGCCAGACACTGCGCTGAGCTTCTCCTACGATTCCAACCAGGTGATTCCTATGAAGGAATCCACCCTTCCACAGGAGGTGAGTTTTACCCAACCTTTAACCGTGAACGGCGAGTCCATTGGCGAGTTGGCTGTGATGGGCGGGCAGGACTTTGCTCCGGAAGATGCCAGCCTGGCCGCATCCGTTGCCGCGCAGGTGAGTATCCAAATCGAAACTCTGCGCCTGACGGAAGAACTCCGTAAAAGGGCTGCCGAACTACAGGAATTGGACCGCCTGAAATCGGCTTTCCTGGCGAACATGAGCCATGAACTGCGTACGCCGCTCAACTCCATCCTTGGTTTTGCAGATGTCATCCTGGAAGGAATTGATGGCCCGCTAACCGAAACCATGGCCAATGACTTGCACCTCATCCAGAAAAATGGCCAGCACCTGCTGCATCTGATCAACGACGTGCTCGACATGGCCAAGATCGAAGCCGGCGCGCATGAACCTGTCACCCGAGAAGTTCATGGTTCATGAGATCCTCGATGAGGTGGTCAACATCACCTCGACCCTGGCCAGCGAAAAGAATCTCGCATCTCTGCATCGATGAAGACTCAGACCACGACAGTGGAGATAGTTGCCGACCGCACCCGCATTCGCCAGGTGATGATCAACCTGGTCAACAACGCCATCAAGTTCACGGATAAAGGCCGGATCGCCATTCGTGCCACCCGTGAGAAGGACGAGGAAGATCCTGATCGCCGTCAAGGATACCGGCATGGGCATTCCCACGGACAAACTGGAAACGATCTTCCAGGAATTCGCCCAGATCGATATATCCACCACCCGCAAAGTGGGCGGCACCGGCCTGGGTCTGCCGATCAGCCGCCGCCTGGTGGAGATTGCACGGTGGTCGTCTGTGGGCCGAAAGCACGGGCATCTCCGGGGAAGGTTCCACTTTCTATTTCGTACTGCCGGTCGAAGCCCGGGTTACCGAGACCAGGAAACAATGGTAAAGTAAAATGGCCTGGCCAAAATTTGTGGAATGCGCAGCCTGTGCGTCAGCAACAGCCCTATCAGCCGTTCGTTCCGGCAATCTGCAAACATTGCCAGGCCCAATGGCTGGAGGCTCGTTATGACTACGATCGCATTCAAACGCGAGATCTTGCGCGGTCTGCCGGGACGCCCATCCAACCTGTGGCGTTACCAGGACATCCTGCCGCTCGAAAACCCGGCCTCGCTTGACCTGTATCCGGCCGGCGGGACGCCTCTCTGGCTTTCACAGCGCTTCGCTCCAGCCTTGGGCCATGCCCATGTTTACATCAAGGATGAACGCTATGGCCCAACCAGTTCCTTCAAAGATCGCCAGGCGGCCGTTGCTGTGGCAGCCATGAACGAAGGGGGCATCCATGAGGCAGTGATCGCCTCCACCGGCAACGCCGCAGTTGCCTATGCGGCGGCCTGCGCACGGGCCGGGATCAAGCTATGGGTCTTCATGACCAGCCTGGTCCCGCAGGAAAAACTGCGTGAGGCAGCCCTGTTCGGTGCGGAGGTTATCCGCGTCAGCGGCAACTATGACCAGACCAAGCAGATCGCGGCCCAATTTGCGCAGCGCCGCAATTTCCTTGCTGGATCGTGGAGCCAGCTCCATACCGGCGCGCGAGTCGATGAAAACCATTGCCTATGAGATCGTGGAACAACTCGGCTGGCGTACTCCGGATTGGTATATCCAGGCTGTCAGCGGCGGATTGGGTCCGCTCGGCGTATACCAGGGCTTTAAGGAACTGTTCGATATGGGCCTGATCAGACCACATCCCCCACCTGGCTGTCATACAGGCTGAGGGTTGTTCGCCCATGGTCAAAGCCTTTAAAGCCGGAAAAGATACTGCCGAGCCGGTAATACCTGACACCTGTATTATCATCCTCTCCACCGGTGATCCGGGCAAATCGTATACCTACTTGTGGAACCTGATCCAACAATATGGCGGCACGATGGAATCAGTCACAGATGCAGAGGCTTTTTCTGCCATGCGCTCATTGGCCAAAAGCGAGGGCATGGCTGTGGAGCCTGCCGCCGCAGTGGCGTTCGCCGGCCTGGAAAAGATGATCAGGAATGGAATGATCGGTTCGGAAGAGACAGTCATCATCAACTGTACAGGCCACACTTTCCCGGTTGAAAAGCACGTCCTCGGTGACCAGTTCGCGGTAGATGTTCATTTAAGTGAAGGACAGGCCTCCGCCCCGCGTGAGGGCTTGCAGGCTGCCCTGGAGAACCTCGACGAGAAAACCACCTCGGTACTGGTGATCGATGACAATGATGATGATGCTCTGCTGATCCGGCGCCTGCTGGAAGGCGGCAAGGCATATCGCGTTTATCATGCCCGGGATGGCGAGGAAGGCCTCGCCCAGGCCCGCCAAAAACTACCCGACCTGATCGTCACTGACCTGACCATGCCCGGGATCGATGGTTTTGACCTCGTGGAGAAATTGAAACTGGACGAGCGCACAAAAAATATACCCATCGTGGTGGTCAGTGCCAAAGATATTACCAGCGATGAACGGAAACGATTGAACGGACACATCCAGGCCGTCTACCAGAAAAGTTCCCTGACCTCCACGCAAATTTGTGGAACAGGTTGTTCAAGTCATCGAAGAAGATAAAGGAACCATAAAGGAGATGAATTATGGGAAGTAATATTTTATATGTGGAAGATAATCCCGATAATATGGTGCTCGTCAAACGCGCCCTGGAAGCCCGAGGCTACAAACTGTTCCAGGCGGTGAACGGGCTCGAGGGAGTTGATGTGGCGGAGAAGGAGAATATTGATCTGATCCTTCTCGACATCAACCTGCCGGACATCGACGGGTATGAAGTCGCACGCAGATTACGTGGTAATAATGCCAGGCCAAACCTGGCATATGTACCCATCATTGCCATCACTGCCAATGCGTTAAAAGGGGACGCTGGGAAAGCCCTTTCCGCCGGCTGTGATGTATATATGTCCAAGCCAATTAACATTCACGAGCTCTGGGCCCGCGTCGAGGGGTTTGTCCCGTCGCCCAAAGGGCTCGCCAAATAAGAGTGATAGAATTGGAGCTCTCAACCACGCATCATGCAAATAAAACCAGCAACATCCACGAGTTTTTCATACATCACGAATATTACTTGTTCCGAGTGTGGGAGAGTATATTCCAGGAACGAGGTCAATACCTACTGCCTGGATTGCCAGGCTCCGCTCCTGTCGAATTATGATCTGGAAGGCGTGCGCAGCCACGCAGACCGGGATGAATTTCACAGTCGTCCGAGAGGCATGTGGCGCTGGCATGAAATTCTACCGGTGCTTGAGCCTCAAAATGTGGTTTCACTGGGTGAAGGCGATTCAGCTTTATTACACCTTCCGAACCTGGGGAAGGAACTCGGCCTGACGAATTTATTTGTCAAGGAAGAAAGCAGCAACCCGACCGGAACTTTTAAAGCGCGTGGACTCTCCTCGGCGGTTTCCAAGGCCAAAGAACTTGGAATTCAAAAAGTGATCATCCCGACGGCCGGGAATGCCGGCGGTGCCATGGCCGCGTATGCGGCCCGGGCTGGAATAAAGGCGCATATCTTCATGCCCAAAGATACTCCTTATGCAAATATCGAGGAAAGTATCATGGCAGGCGCAGATGTGGCATTGGTCGACGGCCTGATCAGCGAAGCCGCCGGTATGGCCGGAGAAAAGGCTCGCAAGGAAGGCTGGTTTGACCTGTCCACCTTCAAAGAACCCTATCGGGTGGAAGGCAAGAAGATCATGGGATACGAGCTTGCCGAAGCCTTTGACTGGACTTTGCCCGAGGTGATCATCTATCCCACCGGCGGTGGTACCGGCCTGGTGGGAATGTGGAAAGCCTTTGCAGAACTCGAAGCGCTGGGCTGGCTGGAAAATACGAAACGTCCCCGCATGGTGGTTGTCCAGGCGGACGGATGCGCGCCCGTTGTAAAAGCCTTCGAAGCGGGCAAAACCTTTTGTGATTTCTGGCTGGATGCGCACACGCTTGCATCCGGTCTGCGCGTGCCGAAAAGTTTTGCAGACCATTTAATCCTGACCGACGTTTACGAAAGTAATGGCATCGCAGTTTCAGTAAGTGATGAAGATCTACTGGGGGCTCAGCACCAGCTCGGAAAGACCGAGGGAATTTTCGCCGCCCCGGAGGGTGCTGCAACTTTATCGGCACTCAAAAAGCTGATCCAACAAAATTGGATCCAACCCGACGAGCGTATCGTGTTATTTAATACCGGTTCAGGTTTGAAATACCTGCACTATGAAGACCGGGAAAAAAATCTTCCAGGTTAGTCTGATACAATAGCAATATGCCACAGGTCCAACTTTTCGTTACCTGCCTGATCGACTCATTTTTTCCAACGATCGGGGAGGCAATCGTGCGTGTGCTGAACCGCGCCGGCGTGAGGGTTGAATTCCCAGCCGGCCAGACCTGCTGCGGTCAGCCTGCTTTTAATGCCGGCCTGCGCAGCCAGGCTCGCCCACTTGCCGAACATACCATTAGAGTTTTCGAAAAAACAACCGGCGATATCATCCTCCCCTCCGGCTCCTGTGCGGCCATGCTCCGGTCCGGATACCTGGAGCTTTTCAAGGATGACCCGCCCTGGCTGGCACGTGCCCAATCGCTGGCGGGGCGCGTCCATGAGTTCACCGAGTACCTGGTGGATGTGCGCGGCATTTCGGACCTGGGCAGCCGCTGGCCCGGGAAACTGACCTATCACCCATCCTGTCACCTTCTGCGCTTGCTGGGCGTGGATCGTCAGCCACGCCTGCTGCTGGCCAACGTCAGGGAGGCGGAAATTATTGAGCTGCCCGAACGCGAGGATTGCTGCGGTTTCGGCGGTGTTTTCTCGGTGGAACATCCCGAACTCTCGGCGGAATTTCTGAAACGCAAGATCGCGAACCTGGAGAAAACCACCTCCCCCACCCTGGTTGTCTGCGATACCGGCTGCCTGATGCATATCCAGGGCGGGCTGCATCGCGCAAGAAATGGCACAGCGGGTCGTGTCATATCGCCGAGGTGCTTGGATACTCGATGAGCGCAAAATCTTTCCGCCTGCGCATCCGCCAATCCATTGCAGATGAGAACCTGCAGATCGCCCTGGACGGGAACGCCCAGCGCCGTACGGTTGGCCGTCTGGAGGCTTTCTCCACCCTCCCCGATTACCAGGAACGGCGATCGCGTGCCCATGCCATCAAAGCAGATGTGATCTCCCATCTGGATGAATATCTCAGCCGCTTCATCGCCCAGGTCACAGCGAACGGCATCCGGGTTCATCGCGCTGCGAACGCTGAAGAGGCCATCCAGATCTTCCTCGAGATCGCCAGAGATCACAATGCCCACCTGGTTGCCAAGTCGAAAATCCATGGTCTCGGAGGAGATCAATTTCAACCATGCCCTCGAAGCGGCCGGGATACAGGTCGTTGAAACGGACCTGGGCGAGTACATCGTCCAACTGCGCGGCGAACGTCCCAGCCATATCCTCACCCCGGCTGTCCATCTGCGGCGCGGCCAGGTGGGTCAGCTCTTCCACGACAAGCTCGGCACTCCCTATACCGAGGATATCCCGGAAATGGTCGCGACAGCCCGGCGGGTCCTGCGGGAGGTCTTTCTGACCGCCGATATCGGTGTCTCGGGCGTCAACTTCGGGGTAGCCGAGACCGGTACGCTCTGTCTGGTCACCAACGAGGGCAACGGTCGCATGGTCACCAGCCTGCCGCCGGTGCATGTGGCGTTGATGGGCATCGAGCGGCTTGTCCCCACGCTGGATGATCTGGCGCTGTTCCTCTCGCTCCTGCCGCGTTCGGCCACCGGACAGAAGTTGAGTGTCTACACCAGTCTGATCCATGCACCAAAACGTCCCACAGATGTGGACGGCCCGCGCGAACGTCATCTGATCCTGGTGGACAATGGCCGTTCAGCTCTGCGCGCCTCGCCGCTGGCCGAAGCGCTCTACTGCATCCGCTGCGGCGCCTGCCTGAATGCCTGCCCGGTCTTCCGTGAGATCGGCGGGCATGCCTATCTCGGTCGTGACGGTTCGATCGCCCCTTATCCCGGCCCGATCGGCTCGGTGGTCTCGCCCGGGCTTGTTGGACTGCGAGAACTTCGGCCAATTGGCCCAGGCCTCCACCCTGTGCGGAGCCTGCCAGGAGGCCTGCCCGGTGGATATCAACCTGCCCGAGCTGCTCTTACGGGTGCGCGCCGGAGAGCTGAAGATAAACCAAAAAACGAGCAACAAGACGAGGGGATTGCGGTTCCGGGATTGCTCAAACTTGGCCTGCAAGGTCTATCCGCCTGGCTGCCGGGAACCCGGGATTGTTCTCGCTCGGCCAGTGAATTGGCGGTCTGTTCAGCCGGTTGGTATTCACCCCGAAAGAATTACATGCGCATCCCGGCCTGGACCGGCTGGGGCTATTGCAAGGATTTTCCACGCCTGGAAGCGCGTCCCTTCCGGGCACGCTGGAAAAGCATCCAGCAGGAAATAGATACCAGCCGCGAATCAGGTTCCCGCCCGCAAGTCGAGCGCAGGCATGCCTGCCACCATCGAAGTGCCCTCCCTGGCGGACTCAATTTACAGTGAACTGGCCGAGATCGGTGTCAAGGTATATCCGCCTTCCAGGAGCAGGAAGTCACGGCCAGGCTGGCAGAATTCCTGCACGAGCGTGGCATTGAGCGTGTCTGCGTGGATACTGTTGGGGAAAAATATGTTACCGGGATACCCTTTACCCGTGATCCGGATCCAACCATCCGGGCAGGCGTGACCGGCGCGTTGGTCGGGATCGCAGATACCGGCTCGCTGGTCCTGGTCGGCGGAGAAGGTTGTCCACTGACCGCCTCCCTGCTGCCGGATATTCACATTGCCATTCTGCAGGTATCGGATCTCGTGCCAACATTATCGGATGTTCATTGGCAGGCCGGAAATTCGGACTGCCTCGGCCGCAGTCGTCATCACCGGTCCCAGCCGCACGGCCGATATCGAAATGACCCTCTCCATCGGGGTGCACGGGCCGAAAGAACTGCACGTGTTTTTGATCGATTAGTGCGCCGCAGCACCGCCGCTGCAGCCAGTTGCCGATCCATATGTATCGGAATTCCCGGCCCTGGTAGATCTGATAGGCCCCATACAGCGCAGTAGACCATCCCGCCGCGAATCACGGTGAACCCCCCAAAGAAGGACCAGGATCATCACCGGCACGGCCACGATCGTGCCAATGCCAACCGTGGCAAAGCTGACGGTAAACCCCACGATCCAGACCACACCCACCACCAGAACCGTGACCACCCAGCACAGCTGCTTGAAAGACCAGCGACTGGAGGGCATGGAAGGCCACCCAGGCGGATTTCTCCTTCTGGGTAAGCCAGATCACAAAGGCCGCAATCAGCCCCCCGATGCCTGCAAACAGGTTCAGCACGGCACTCCCGTGGGCCAGGGCCGCCATGGTGCGTTCATCGGATGTGTGCGCGGAAACAAACGGGTTGTTCTGAGTTCTGAGCAGTCATGGGTGCATTCCTCCTGAGTTGGTAATCAAACAATCTTTGGAAGGGATTATCTATTATCCTGCATGAAATTATACAACGCCATACTGTTACTTAACATATTTGGTTTGTGCTATAATACCGCCAACTCTGAGGCAAGCATGATCTGTATTTCCTTCGCCAATAATAATAACGATAATGATAATCGGCCTCCGGCCGTTGGGCGAAGCCTGCAAGGTTAACGAACGCATCAAGCTAACCAATCGCCCAACGCATCTGCGGAGGGCGATTTATTTTATAGTGGTTATTTCGTGTTATTCTTTGGAGGCGGCATATGTACAAAACACATACTTGTGGTGAACTGCGTGGCACCCATGCCGGGCAGACCGTCACTCTGGCGGGCTGGGTGCACCGGCGGCGCGACCATGGCGGCGTGGTCTTCATCGACCTGCGCGACCGTTTCGGCCTGACCCAGGTGGTCATCAACCCCGACCTGCCCAAGGAAACCCTGGACCTGGTATCCAATGTCCGCTCCGAGTGGGTCCTGCAGATGACCGGCAAGGTGCAGAGCCGCCCGGAAGGCATGCAAAATCCGCGCATGCCCACCGGCGAGGTCGAAGTCATCGCCTCCGATGTGGTTGTGCTCAACCCGGCCAAGGCCCTGCCGTTCATGATCAGCAGCGACGAAGAAGTCGACGAAAACACGCGCCTCAAATACCGCTACCTCGACCTGCGCCGTGAACGCATGCGCCGCAACCTGGAATTGCGCCACGAAGTGGTCCTGTTCATGCGCAAGTACCTTTCCGAGCGCGGCTTCCTGGAAGTCGAAACCCCCACCCTCTTCAAGACCACTCCCGAAGGTGCACGCGACTATCTGGTGCCCTCGCGCGTTTATCCCGGTCAGTTCTACGCCCTGCCCCAAAGTCCCCCAGCAGTTGAAACAATTGCTGATGGTGGCCGGGGTCGAACGCTATTTCCAGATCGCCCGCTGCTTCCGCGATGAAGACCAGCGCGGCGACCGCCAGCCTGAGTTCACCCAGCTCGACCTGGAAATGTCCTTCGTCCATCGCGATGATGTGCTGGATATGGTCGAAGGTCTTTTCACCGCCATGCTCCCGGCCGTCACACCGCACAAGAAATTATTGTCCTCCCCCTGGCCGCGCTTCACCTATAATGAGGTGGTTGCCCGCTTCGGTTCCGATAAACCCGACCTGCGCTTTGGCATGGAACTGATACGATGTGGGCGGCATCTTTGCAAAAAGTGAGTTCGTGGTTTTCAAATCCGCGTTGGAAAGCGGCGGGATGGTCAAGTGCATCGTCGCACCGGCTGCGCCGGCTACACCCGCAAACAACTCGACGAACTGACCGCCACCGCCAGGGACCTGGGAGCGAAGGGCCTGGTTTCACTCGCCCTGACAGCTGAAGGTCCGAAAGGCTCCGCCGCCAAATTCATCGGGGAAGCCGAGTTTGCAGAACTGGTCAAACTGACCGGCGCCGCGACCGGCGACCTGCTCCTGTTCGTCGCCGATACTGCCAAGATGGTTCATAAAGTCCTGGGCGCGCTGCGGCTTTGGTTCCGCGACACGCTCAAGCTGGCCGATCCGGACATGATGGCCTTCGCCTGGGTGCTGGATTTCCCCATGTTCGAATGGAACGAGGAAAACCAGAAATGGGATGCCGCCCATCACATGTTCACCATGCCGCGCCTGGAGCACCTCGACCGCTTCGAGACCGACCCGTCCTCCATCCTTTCGGATGCCTACGACATGGTCTGCAACGGCTACGAGATGGCCTCCGGCTCGATCCGTATCCACCGGCGCGATATCCAGAGCAAGGTCTTCACGCCTGCTCGGGATCGGCGAAGAGGAAGCCCAGCGCAAGTTCGGGCACATGCTGGAAGCCTTCGAGTTCGGCGCGCCGCCGCACGGCGGCATGGCTCCCGGCATCGACCGGCTGGTCATGCTGCTGGCCGACGAACCCAATATCCGCGAGGTGATCGCCTTCCCCAAGAACCAGGCTGCCCGGGATGTGATGGCCGATGCCCCCTCCCCGGCCGAGCCAAAGCAGCTCAAGGAATTGCATATTCAGGTCAGAGATAAGTAGAGAATAGAGAGCAGACACCTGTTCTCCATTCTCTTCTCTCTGCTCTCTGCTTTCCGGAGGAAACGCATGACACCTCAAAAAACCGACCCATCCTTCACCATCGACGCCGACATGGTCAAGCATGTTGCCTTTCTGGTGCGCCTGGGCATCCAGGAAGAGGAAGCCCAGGCCTTCAGCCACCAGTTCACATGCCATCATCGACTATTTCCACCTGCTGAACGAAGTGGACACTGAGGATGTGCCTCCAGCCTGCGAGACATCCAATACCCGCAGCGTTATGCGCGCAGACGAGGTCCAGCCTTCCATGCCGCGCGAGGATTTCCTGAAGAATGTCCCACACCGGGATGGCGATTACGTCCAGGTGCCGCTGGTTTTGGGAGGAGTAATGACCATTCGCAGGTTGAGCGCGAGTTCTGCTCGCGAAGAATCTGTGTCTTCGTCGCGCTGAAGATCGTAATTTCGACCATGCGGAACTCCATGGAACTTATAACCTCTCCATCCGTGAAGCCCACGACCTGCTCTCCAAAAAACAGGTCAGCAGCGTGGAACTGACCACGGCCGTCCTGGATCACATCCACAAGACCGACCCACACATCAACGCCTTCGTCACCGTTGCAGACGAACTGGCGCTCGAACAGGCCCGCCAGGCCGACGAACGCCTGCGCTCGGGCGAGAACATCACGCCCCTGACCGGTATCCCGTTTGCAGTCAAGGACTGCATCTCAACAAAGAACGTCCGCACCACCTGCTCGTCGAAGATCCTCGAGAACTACATCCCGCAGTACAATGCCACGGTCATCGACCGGCTTGCAGATGCCGGCGCAGTGCTGGTCGGCAAGCACAACATGGATGAGTTCGGCATGGGCTCCTCCTGCGAGAACTCGGCCTTTTTCAATACGCATAATCCCTGGGACCTGGAACGCGTCCCGGGCGGCTCGAGCGGCGGCTCCGCCGCGGCCGTCGCCGCCAGCATGGGCGCCTTTGCCCTGGGCGAAGATACCGGCGGCTCGATCCGCATGCCGGCCGGTTTCTGCAATGTGACCGGATTGAAGACCACCTATGGGCGCGTCTCCCGCTACGGTCTGATCGCCCTGGTCTCCTCCTTCGACTCGATCGGCCCGATGGCGCGCAGCGCCTACGACTGCGCCGCCGTCCTGCAGGCCATCGCCGGGCAGGATCCCACGGGATGCCACCTCGCTCCCGGCGCCAGTCCCGGATTACCTGGAGAGACTGGACAGACCGGTCAAAGGGCTTGCGGCTGGGTATCCCAAAGGAATATTTCCAGGCCGGCATGGAAGCCGGGCGTGGAAAGCTCCATCCGGGAAGCCATCCGCAAGTTCGAAGAACTTGGCATGCAAGTCCGGGAAGTCTCCCTGCCGCACACGAAATACGGGCTGCCGGTCTATTACCTGATCCTGTTCGCCGAAGCCAGCGCCAACCTGGCGCGCTTCGACGGGACGCGCTTCGGGCTGTCGGTCGCGCGAGGGCGCCGAGAACGTCATCGACCTGTACCTGCAAACCCGCCGGGAAGGCTTCGGCCCCGAGGTCAAACGCCGCATCATGCTGGGGGCATATGTCCTCTCCGCCGGATATTACGATGCCTATTACCTGAAGGCCCAGCAAGTCCGCACACTGCTCCGGCAGGATTTCGAGGCGGCCTTCGAGCAGTGCGACGCGCTGGTGGCGCCCACCTGCCCCACCACCGCCTTCAAGCTGGGTGAAAAGACCGACGACCCGCTGACCATGTACCTGTCGGATATCTACGTGGTCGCCACCAACCCCGCCGGAGTCCCGGCTTTGTGCGTGCCGTGCGGGTTTTCCAATGGGATGCCGGTGGGCATGCAGTTGATCGGCAAGCACCTGAGTGAAGATGTTCTGCTCCAAATCGGGCATGCCTACCAATCCGTCACCGACTGGCATCTAGAACGCCCGGAAATCTTGCACGATAGACACGAAGCATACGCTGACGAAATCTCAGAAACCTGTCCCTTACGTGTATCGTGGTCATTCATGGAAAACCTTCAATCATGATGGTGGACATGACATCTACGAACCCGTCATCGGCCTCGAAATCCACGCCGAACTGCTGACAAAATCCAAGATGTTCTGCGGCTGCTCGGCTGCCTACTCGGAAGCGCCCGCCGCCAACACGCTCATCTGCCCGGTCTGCACCGCCCTGCCGGGCGCCATGCCGGTGGTCAACCAGAAAGCCGTCGAACAGGCCATCCTGGTGGGGCTGGCGCTGAACTGCACCATCAACCCGATGAACCAGTTCGCCCGCAAGAACTACTTCTACCCGGACCTGCCCAAGGGCTACCAGATCTCCCAGTACGACCTGCCGGTGGCCTCGGACGGCTGGCTGGATATCCTCGAAGATGTCCGCTCCCCAGCGCGTGCGCGTCCGGCGCGCCCACCTGGAAGAGGACACCGCCAAGCTGTCCACCAGGGAAAATATGCCCTGGTGGACTACAACCGGGCCGGTGTGCCGCTGCTGGAGATCGTCTCCGAGCCGGACATGCACACGGTCGAGGCCGTCCTGGCCTACGCCACCAAGATCCGGGCCATCCTGCGCTACCTGGGCGTCAACTCCGGCGACATGGAAAAAGGCGTCCTGCGCTTCGAGGCCAATGTCTCCGTCCGCCCGGCCGGCAGTCGGCGAACTGCGCACCCGCACCGAGATCAAGAACCTGAACAGTTTCCGCGCCCTGACGCGCGCCTCCGCCTATGAGATCCAGCGCCAGACGGCGCTCTACGAAGCCGGCGGCGACGTCGTCCAGGAAACCCTCGGCTGGGACGACGTGCAAGGAAGTGACCCTCTCGCAGCGCAGCAAGGAAGAAGCCCATGATTACCGCTATTTCCCCGAGCCGGACCTGCCTCCGCTCGAGATCAGCCCGGCCTGGGTGGATGAGATCCGTAGTCCAACTTGCCCGAACTGCCGGAGGCCAGGAGCCAGCGCTTCGTCACGGAATTCGGGTCTGACGGTCAAGGAAGCCGCGCTTGCTGACCTCCGACAAAGTCCCTGGCAGATTACTTCGAAAATGCCGTTTCCCTTTCAAAAAGCCCGGCCAAAATCGTCAACAACTGGATCGACGGGGAATTCCTGCGCTTTGTCAACGACCTGGGCCTTGACCTGGACCATCTGCCGGTCCCGCCCGCGCATCTGGCCATGCTGGTTGACCTGGTCACCGCCAGGACCATCAACGACAACAGCGCCAAGCTGGTGCTGAAGGAAATGTTCGAGACCGGGCAGGCGCCCGAGGCGATCGTGGAGGCCAAGAACCTGGCCCAGGTCTCCGATGAAGGCTATCTCGAAGGGGTGGTGGCGCAGATCCTGAACGACAACCCGAAGGAAGTGGCCTCCTATCTGGCCGGCAAGGAGACCGTCTTCCAGTGGCTGATGGGCCAGGTGGCGCGTGCCACCAAAGGCAAGGCCGATCCGCAGGTGGCGCGCCAGTTGCTGCTGCAGGCGTTGTTGAAATTGAAGAATGAATAGAAAGTAGTTATCCCTTTGTGAGAAGATCGAAAAAATGAGATTTGAACAGCGTTGCTGGTCAAATCTCATTTTTTCCCCGCCTCCTCCCGCGCCGCTCTCGCTGCTGGCAGCGTCGCTTGCTCCTCCAGCCCCCGCTGCCCCCCAGTTGCTGCCCGTGGCGTACACGTTCCAGGTGGCCTGGCTTTCATCCCAGCTATGCAGCAGGCGGTAAGCTCTCAGGGTGCGCACGTTGTCTGCAGTATTGGCTGAAACGGTCAGGTACAGGGTCGCAGGCATCCGAATGGTGGTGGTGACTGTCACTTCCAAAGTGACTGTCACCTTCAAGATGCCATTCCCGACCTTCGCCATGAAATCGGACATGTTTATTTTTACCACGGATTTTCCACAAAGAAGAACAAATCTGTGGCCATCTGTGTTTATCTGTGGCAAAAAAGATATTCGCTCGAAAACAACTCTTCCCCATTGACAAACAGAACAATTGTGCTAATATTATCGCAATTAGAATATTTGCGCTAATATTCGCTGACCCTGTTTTTCTGCCTTTTCTTTCCAACCGGAGAAACACCTGCCGTGCTGCTCCTTCCCTTCCTGCTGCTCCCTACTCTCTGTTCTCTATTCACCCGCCTCCATTCGTTCCGCGAAAAATGGAATTTAAGGCACCTTAATTACGCTGACCGGTCATCCACTGACAATACAGGATCAAAAATCCTCACCCTCCCCCCATTTGTTCTTCTTTTTGTTTTTGGAGATCAATTCAATGCCCACTCATCCTTCACCAATCATCAATCACAAATCAATCATCAATCAACAATCATCAATGTGGACACGGAGTTGTTCAAGTTGTTGTTCGATCGTTTGGGTCTGAGTCTGATGATTGGTCGATACCCGTACGTAAACTGCAGTTCTCATGATTCACCTCCAGAAGTTTCTCCAGGGTTGCTGATGGAGTGTTTGGTATCGTTGGCGCACTGGTTCCCCATTGCAGAAGATATTGGTACGTGCGATCCCAGCGTTGCTGTCCGTCCAGATAAGCCTTGAACTGTCGGCGAATGTGCCACTGATGTTTCATGGTTTCCTCCGTGATGAGATATCTCATCCGAAGGATACCGACTTAAAGGCGGATATGCCGGGTAGTAGCAGAGTGGGTAGCTGGGATTCGCCCTTAATTGAAGCCGTGCACTCCGAATCATGCAGAACTTGTCATTTGTTATCAGACCATTGATATCACCTATATCGGCACAGCCGAAGGCTGGCTGTACCTGGCGATCGTGATGGACCTGTACTCCAGACTGGTGGTGGGCTGGGCGATGGGAGAGCAGATGGATGCTGGGCTGGTGGAAGGCGCCTGGCAAATGGCATTGCTTAACCGCCAGCCAACGGCAGGTTTGCTGCATCACTCGGATCGGGGCAGCCAGTACACCAGTGAAACCTATCGGGATCAACTGGCCGACCTGGAATGCCAGGTGAGCATGAGCCGCACAGGAAACTGCTATGACAATGCCGCCATGGAGAGTTTCTTCGCCACCCTGAAAACCGAGTGTGCGAATAGGATCTTCAACAGCAAACTCGAGGCGAGTTCCACCATCTTTGAGTTCATCGAAGGCTGGTACAATCGCCAGAGGTTGCATTCAACCCTGGACTACCTAAGTCCAGTGGATTTCGAGCTCTCTTCTGGACATTAATCGTGTCCACTTTATCGGGTAAGACCAAAGGGCAATCCGCAGGATTTGGGGAGGGGTCGGGGGTAGGGCTTTTTGCGCCAGCACAAATGGAGATCGCGCAGCCGCGCCAAGCCAACCCGAAAGACTATCCCGGAGCGAAGCGGAGGGAGGCAGGGGTGGGCGTGGTACTCGTTCCTCCTTCGTTCCGCGCAACGAATGCCCCCGCCCTGCGCTATAATAAGCCCATCATGGAAGAGGAGAAATAGAGTATGCCCCCCATTATCCGCGTCGAAGAAATCTCCAAATACACCGGCCAGGAAGTCACCGTCCAGGGCTGGGTCTATAACCGCACCGACAAAGGCAAGCTGGTCTTCCTGCTCGTGCGCGACGGTTCGGGCTTCGTCCAGTGCGTGGCCTTCAAAGGTGACCTGACCCGAAGCCGTTTTCGACCAGCTCACCCGCCTGCCGCAGGAATCCTCGGTCATCATCACGGGCCCGGTGCGCGAAGACAAGCGCGCGCCTGGCATCCCGGGCGGATACGAAGTCGGCGTCAAGGAGATCGCAGGTCGTGCAGGCGGCCGGCGATAGACTACCCGATGGCGCTCAAAGAGCACGGCGTGGATTTCGCGCTCGACAACCGTCACCTGTGGATCCGCATGCCGAGCCAGTGGGCGATCCTGCGCGTCCGCGCCACGGTCATGGCTGCCATCCGCGAGTGGTTCGAACTAACGGCTTCATCAACATGGATACGCCCATCCTGACTCCCGCGGCCGTGGAAGGCACCACCACCCTCTTCGAGACCGAATACTTCGACGAAGGCAAAGCCTACCTCGCCCAGTCCGGTCAACTCTACAACGAAGCCAACATCTTGGCCTTTGGAAAAGTCTACTGCTTTGGGCCGACCTTCCGGGCCGAGAAATCCAAGACCCGCCGCCACCTGACCGAGTTCTGGATGGTCGAACCTGAGATCGCCTTCTGCGACCTGGACGGGTTGATGGAGGTCGAAGAGCAGTTCGTCACCCACATCGTCAAGCGCGTCCTGCGTGACCGTGCGCCTGAGTTGAAATCCCTCGGGCGCGACCTGTCCAAACTGGAAAAGATCGCAGCACCCTTCCCGCGCATCTCCTACGACGAGGCTGCCAAGATGATCCAGGAAATCTACGAAAAAGAGACTGACCCGGAAAAGAAGGAACTGCTCAAATTCGAATGGGGCATGGACTTTGGCGCACCGCACGAGACCGAACTAACCAATCGCTGTACGAAAAGCCGGTCTTTGTCTATGGCTACCCGACCGAGGTCAAAGCCTTTTACATGGAACCCTGGCCGGGTCGCCCCGAAGTCTGCAAGTCCGTGGATCTGCTCGCGCCGGAAGGCTATGGCGAGATCATCGGCGGCTCGGAACGCATGTCCAGCTATGACCTGCTGCTGGCAGCGCATCCACGAACACGACCTGCCCGAAGAAGCCTTCCGCTGGTATCTGGACCTGCGCAAGTATCGGCTGCGTCCCCCACAGCGGCTTCGGCATGGGCGTGGAACGCACGGTCTCATGGATCTGCGGCATCGAACACATCCGCGAGGCGATTGCCTTCCCGCGCACGATCAAGCGGGTGTATCCGTGAGGAAGCCAACCGCTAACAGCTAAAAGCTATCATCCAACTGCAATTAATTTTTACCTACTCATGCCCTTGACTCTGTGGTATAAGGACATTGCCCTGCTGTGTTCGCGATGCTGCACTTCCGTTCTGAGCCAACACCCATAAAAAGGGCTCCGATCTCGCGACAATGACGCGATAGGCTTCGGCCAAGGCTGATTTGCCGGGTAGGAGCCCGACCTGCTTTTGCAGGTTCAGAACTTTACAGCACACGACATACGCGGGGTATTTTTTAATAAAATAGACACAGCCATCTGACGAGAGTCGCTGGCTGTGTTTATTTTATTAACTGCCAGGCAGGTCATTTTATTTTGAATGGGTTGAAATTCGTCTCCCGGTCATAATAATCTTCCTGTTCCGTCTTTTTCAAGGCCGTCACCGCCGCATAAGTAACCGGAGTCATCAGAGCTTCGACGCCGCACTTGAACAGGTAATTGGTTAGTGAAAGCGTCAGGAACAAGCTCCAGGGGAAGACTTTGAAAAGCGATGCGATCGTCACGAAGACGACCGTATCCACCAGTTCGCCAACGATCGTACTGCCGATGGTGCGTGTCCACAGCCACCGGCCCCTGGTCAGGATTTTCATCTTGGCCAGGACGAAGGAGTTGGTGAACTCCCCCGACCAATAGCCCGCCAGGCTCGCCAGCACGATCCCGCCGCTGCTCATCCCGCCCAGAATGGCGAGATAAGCTGCATCCCCGGCGTATTTCTGCCATTGGGCTTCTCCGGGAAGCATCCGGACCACGCCGAAAATGACCGCGCTGAGCGCCAGGCAGGCAAATCCAGCCCAGATGACGCGCCGGGAATTCCTGTATCCATATACTTCGGTGAGAATATCCCCAAAGATGTAACTGACCGGGAAAAGGATCGTGCCTGCATCGAAGGCCATGCGGACCCCAAAGATGCTGAAACCCCAGTCCACAATTTTTGCCGATGAAGCTATATTACTTACCACCAGCACCGTGACAAAAACGGCCATGATCAGGTCAAAATAACGATAAGGTCTGGCTGTGTTCACTTGAAGACTCCTCTGTTTTGGTATGGCGGGAACTCCGACCGCCGCAGTTTTAATCAGCCGGGGTCTGCCACCGGCCATAACATTCCAATTTTCGGTTTGCTGGAGTCCGATCCGCAATCAAGTCTAGGAAAAACGCAAGATAATTTCTGTGGGGGTGGAGTACAGTTCG
This sequence comes from uncultured Chloroflexia bacterium, assembly GCA_963830665.1. Taxonomy (GTDB): domain Bacteria; phylum Chloroflexota; class Anaerolineae; order Anaerolineales; family Villigracilaceae; genus UBA877. The sequence continues at coordinate 295,352 of CAWHNM010000028.1, read as the reverse complement.
CATATTGACCACGGTATTCCTCCGGCATCAGTATCGCAATCTGGTACATGATCTCATCGACCATCTCCTGGCGGATCTTGCCATTCACCTTTTCTCCTTTTGAATCCAGGGTGAAGGGTTTCCCTACACGGATATGGAAATCCGTCCGTTTCAGGCGCTTGAGGTTGCTTGAGAAATCTTCACCACCCCAGTGCGCCACCGGCAGGATGGGTGCACCAGAGTGCAATGCAATCAATACGATCCCTGGCTGGCCAGATAACAATTTCCCATTATAAGATCGGGTTCCTTCCGGGGCAACTCCCAGGATATCCCCTGCGGAGAGGGCCGCCAAGCAACGGCGCAACGCATCCAGGTCCGCTTCTCCGCGCCGGATGGGAATGGCCTCCCACAAGTCAAAAAGCCAGCCCATGAACTTGTTATCCCAGGTCTCGATCTTCGCCAGACCGATCATCCGGCGCGGTTGGAGATGTGCAAACAGCAAAGGCACTTCGAGCGAGTTGATATGATTTACAGCCAGAATCAATGGTCCGCTCCTGGGAACCTGTGCAAGCTCTGCACCTTCGATGCGACAAATCAATATTCGTCCCCAATCGAATCCCCCAGGAGACAAAGGAATGCAGTAGGCTTCATTCAGTCGGTTTCTGGGTAATGAATTCGATCTGCGCCGGCAGCAGTTCGATGGTTAATTCCTTGCCCTCGAAGCAGACCGTCTCACCATCACAATGTACCGGCAGGCTGCCGGAAACCGCCGTCGCCACAACCTTGCGGCCTTTGTCCATTTGGACTTCTTTCTGGGTGGCCTGGGTGCCTTTCATGAAATAGGGGATGAGACCAAAGATACGTAACTGGCTGGCCGAACGGGCAATGCACAGGTCAAACCAGCCATCACCAGGATCGCCCTTGGGTGCAAAGAAAAAACCGCCGCCCATCCGTCGTCCGTTCATGATGGAGATCATCAGGGCTGGCTGGGTTAATTCCTTCCCTTCGTACTGCAATCGCACGGTGGGAGCTTTGTAGTAAATAAAGATGGTTTCAATGGCAGCGATCAGGTAGAGCAACAAGCCGCGCATCCAGCGGATCTTCGCGGCGACGAAGCCGGTCGCGGCATCGAAGCCAATCCCGACTCCATTGCCGAAGTAACGTCCGTCCGGGTAATCGCCACCCTTGACGATGCCAACATCCATCCGGCGGCGATAATTCTCTGCCAGGATTTTGCAACCGATTTCAACCCCGCCTGGAATGTTCATACCATATGCAAAATCATTTCCCGTGCCGACCGCAATCTGCCCCATGGCGGTCTTGTCGAAACCGGCCATCTTTGGCACGCATCAACCCATTCAGGGCTTCGTTGGCGGTCCCATCGCCGCTGGCGACAACAACCACCTCATAACCTTCTCTGGCGCCCTGCTCGGCCAGATCAGCCGCATGCCAGGGGCGCTCGGTCAGAACGAGCTTGTAATCCAGGCCATGCTTTTGCATTTCCTGCTCAATAATTTCGAAGCGACCGGCCTGCAAAGCCTCGACCTGAAGTCGGATTAACAATCAATAAATAACGTGGCATCGGGATTTCTCCTTGGATAAGTTTGGGTGTATTTTACTTTACAACACCATGAATCGTGGATTGTTTCTGATACAATACCCCGGATTATGCTTATCCTCCTGCCTGTCATTTTGATGTTTCTTACTGCGCTGGTACTGATAATCCTGCGCCTGATCCAGCCCAAATTCAAATATCCCTGGATGCTTGCCGCCGGAGGGGCGACACTGGCTCTTGCCAGTGTGTTCCTGTGGCAGATCCATTTCCCGGCAAGTATTTCTCTGCCATCCTGGCAGCTGGTGACGGCATTTGTGTATGTGCCTGCCTGGCTCGCCGATGGAATTTCCTGGCCATATGCGCTGGCTCTGGCGGCACTGGCTACAGCGGTCATCTGGACCTCGGTGGTACGCGCTGAAAACGAATCGATGGCCTGGGCCGGGACCCTCATGCTGGCTGGCCTCGGCATTCTGGCGGTTGCTGCCGGGAATCCACTTACTTTACTCCTGGCCTGGTCAGCCATAGATTTGTTTGAATTGATCACAATGCTCCGCTCCACGGAGGGAGAGAATCAGACAGAAGGGGTTATTATCGCCTTTGCAGTTCGCCTCGCCGGGACAGGTATGGTTTTGTGGGCGAATTTGGTCAGTGTTGCCGCCGGGACTCCGCTGGATTTTCGTTCCACTCCTGCAAACACCGGGATTTATCTGCTCATAGCAGCAGGACTTCGCCTGGGTGTCCTGCCTTTACACCTGCCTTATCGAAAAGATAATGTTGTCCGGCGTGGTTTTGGTACGGCACTCAGGCTTGTTTCAGCGGCAGCCAGCCTGGCCTTGCTGGCCCGCATCCCGGCGACTGCATTAAAATCGGCGCTGACACCCTATCTGCTTATCCTGGCTGCCATTGCCGCCCTGTACGCCGGATGGATGTGGCTGCGCGTTTCCGATGAAATCCTGGGCCGCCCATTTTGGATATTAGGTTTTGCTTCCCTGGCCGTTGCAGAAAGCCTGCGCAGCAACCCGACCGGCAGCACAGGCTGGGGAGTTGCCCTGATCTTGTGCGGAGGGACTTTATTCCTTTTCTCGGCACGCCGAAGAAGCATCTTATGGTTGGTTTTTCTTGCGTTGTGGGTACTTTCATCCCTGCCATTTTCTCTTACGGCATCTGCCTGGCAGACCGGTAATTCCATCTCCTGGCTTTTCATCATCCCATTTCTTCCCGCCCAGGCGCTTCTGATGGCCGGCTTCTTCCGTCATGCGCTCCATCCCGGTGAGACAAGTCTCGAATCCCAGGAAAAATGGGTAAAAGTCATCTACCCTACCGGCCTCCTGATCCTGATGGCGGCCGCACTTCTTCTGGGTTTCTGGGGCTGGGACTGGAGCACAGACGATTGGTCTGTGGTGGCTGGCGATCGTGGTCATTTTGTTGGCTGTGGGATTTACCTTTCTGGCATTAAGAGTCCTGATCCATATGCCAGCCAGCAGGTTCTCCAGCCAATTGACACGGATTTTTCCAAATCAAGTGGCTCTACTCCCCACTGTCCTGGATTTTACAACCTGTTCCGAAGGATTGCAGATGTTATTACTTCTTCCCTTGAGGGGGAAGGCGGCCTGCTCTGGACCTTCTTGTTACTGGTCCTGATCCTTTCAATTCTTTCCACGCGAGGCCAGTAGCGATACATGGTTATCCTGAACTGGGTGATGCTCCTGCTCGCCATTATCACTGCCACCGGATTACTCTTCAGCCGGGATTGGCGCTGGAGTCTCGGCTTGCTGGCAGTCCAATACCTGAGCGTTTTCTGGATGGTCCAGGCTCACTGGCCTGTCTCCATGGCTGCTGTAAAACTCGTCACTGGCTGGATGGCATGTGCAGTGCTTGGCATCGCTCAACTCAATGCCAGGACTGAAAGGAAACCAGAAAATATCTGGCAGCAAGGACAGTCTGTTTCATATCTTTCGCAGCTGCGATGGTGCTTGTGGCCACCTTCTCTTTGTCTCTGCGTGTGGCGAACTGGTTGGGACTGAGTCTTCCGGTCGCCTGGAGCGGCCTGCTGCTGATTGGACTTGGTCTGCTCCATCTGGGAATCACATCCGATTCCTTTCGGGTTGTTATCGGCCTCCTGACAGTGATGGCCGGTTTTGAGGTCTTGTATGCTGCGGTGGAAAGCTCAGCCCTGGTCACAGCGTTATTGGTTGTTGTCGACCTCGGACTGGCACTTGCCGGTGCTTATTTCCTGAATATTGCTCAGGAGAAAATGCCATGAGTGCACCCGTCTTATGGATTTTTCTCCCGCTGGCTTTGGCTGGCTTGTTATTGTTAATCAATAATCCGAAGATTGTCTTCCTGTCAGCCTGTCTCTTCACGCTCTTTCTGACACTGGCTGCCTGGCTGCTCCCCATCGACACGCCGCTCACCATTGGAGGATGGACATTCAAATTGGTTCCTTCCATTGAAATCCTGGGCCGCAACCTGACCCTGACATCTGCCGACCGGTCCTTCCTGGCTTTGATTTATGGCTCAACCTTCTTCTGGTTTATCCCGACAGCTTCCTTGCAAATTGCCCGGCGTTTGATTCCGCTGGGATTGGCCATCACATCCATGCTGGTCGCCGCAATATCGGTGGAACCGTTCCTTTATGCAGCTTTGATCATTGAGATGGCAGTCCTCCTGTCCATTCCATTGCTCACGACACCACAACAAAAGCCCACCAAAGGGGTGATCCGTTTTCTCATTTTCCAGACTTTGGCTGTTCCTTTTATCCTTTTCTCGGGCTGGCTGCTCGCCGGTATTGGAGCAAATCCCGGTAACCTGGCTCTCGTCCAGCAGGCAGCCATCTTGCTCGGCCTGGGTTTCGCCTTCCTGCTTGCCATCTTTCCTTTTTATACCTGGATCCCCTTGCTGGCCGAAGAAGCCCATCCGTATGTGGTTGGCTTTCTTTTTTGGATGCTCCCGACAGCCACACTGTTTTTCGGTCTGGGATTCCTGGATCGCTATTCCTGGCTGCGTGATGCACCCAGCCTGCCAGTCCATCCTGACCACAGTTGGCGCACTAATGGTCATTTCCGGTGGAATCCTGTCTGCTTTCCAGCGCCACCTGGGACGTATCATGGGATATGCAACCATTGTTGAGACCGGCTTCAGCCTGCTGGCTCTCAGCCTGGGAAGCCAGACGGGATTGGGTATTTTCTTTCTGCTCCTGATTCCACGCACGCTTAGTCTTGGGCTTTGGGCTCTTACACTATCCATTCTGAGAGAACAGGCACCAGGATTGAGTTTCGAAGACGTAAAAGGGATGGGACGTATCTGGCCTTTCGCTGCATCTGGGTTGATCCTGGCAAACCTGGCTTTGGCTGGTTTGCCACTCCTGGCGGGATTTCCCGCTCATCAGGCAGTCTGGGAAGGATTGGCGCATAGTTCATTACCTCTCGCCTTATGGGTGCTTGTTGGCAGCCTTGGACTTATTCGCCAGTGCAGTCACGTGTCCTGGCCGCCCTCACCAGTGCACCCGAAGGGACGAATTGGGGCACTCGTGAGACCCGGGCTCAGCGTCTTCTCGTGGTGGTTGGTTTGCTGGGTTTGTTCCTGCTCGGGTTGTTCCCACAATGGGCCCTGCCACTTTGGACAAAACTGCCTGCCATCTTCGAGCATTTGGGGCAATAGGCATGCTTGAGGAATGACGAGCTGCCGAAACCTGGGCATCGAAGGCATCCGATAACTTCGCTGAAGCGGAAACATCCTTGAAATCCTTAAAAGAGGCTGGGTGCAATAATCAGCCTTGAAAACACCGAGGAATTTCCCGGATAACCCGGATTTTTGGAATAAGGCAAGAAGAAGTATAATTAAAAAGATAATTCCATAAATTCAATAACGCGCCGCACTGACGGAGATGGAACAGATGGAATTCGAACAAATCATCAAGCGACTGGACTGGCTCGACGATGAACACCGCAAGGATAAGGCTGTGTTGGATACCCTGGCGGAAAAGCTGGCCAATACTCAAGCCGAATTAAAGGTCGCCAATAAGAAAATTAAAGAACTGAACAGCGAGTTGTCACAATTTTCCAACGTACTGGCTCGCATTGACCAATTTAACAATGCCCTTGCTCAACAGCGGGTGGATATCATCAAATATGTTGATGAGATGGATAATAAGGATGTTGATAAGCTTCCAGAGGCAGAAAAGCGCTTCCAAATCCAGATTGATAACCTCAACAAGTCCATCGTCGAATTGCGCAAATTCAAAGAACCGATTGCCGAGATCAAGCGCGAACTCAAGAATCAATGCCGATGAAGAGGCACGCCACAACAATCAGATTTCCGAGTGGGAAAAACGCCTTCAGGAAGTTGTCGAAAACGGTTGAAGAAGTTCAGCTTGTCCAAAAAGCAGCCGAGGGACCTCGTCTCCAGGATAGCAAACGCCTGGCTGACCTGCAAGGAGCGGTCAATGCCGCTCGAAAACGCATGGATGAGGTCCGCGAGAAGAACGATCTGTTCCCTGACAGTATCCGCCGCATCGAGACCCGCCTGAATGAAATCCTTGCCAGCGAAGCAGAACGCCGTCAATCCCAGACCGGTTTCATCGAAACACAGGCCAGGCTTCAGATCGACCGCGACCGCGCTTTGAAGGAGATGGAAGAATACCTGGGCACCATTCGCAAACAGACCGGGACGATGGATCGTCAATTGCAGGAATGGGATGTCATCCAACGCGCCGCCAAACGTGCCCAGGAAACATACGAGGAAATCGTTCAGAAGTTCGAACGCCGCATCAACGAGATCACCGAAATGCAGCGTCTGGCCGAAGACCGTTTCCGGCAGGAATGGGTCACTTTCAAAGCCGATGATCAAAAACGCTGGACCAGTTATACACTCTCACAGGACGAGATCCACAAGGACACCCGCAGCAGTGCAGGGAAATTGGAAGAGCGTCTGACCACTCTCGAAGACCTGGTCCAGACGCAACAGGATGTTCTTCAACAGACCAAGGATGCCAACGAACAGCTTTTCCAGGGCATGCTGTCCCAGATCCACGAACTCCTTTCCGCCTATGAGCGGATCATGAGCACGAAATAATCACATCGGGGCACCCAGCGAATGCTCGTGCCCCTAGGATAATACGAGGATCCATGCGCGTTATCGGCACTGCCGGCCACGTTGACCACGGCAAATCCACCCTCATCACTGCCCTCACCGGCATCAATCCCGACCGTCTCAAAGAAGAACAAGAACGCCTTATGACCATTGACCTCGGCTTTGCCTGGCTGACCCTGCCCGGCGGCGAGGAGATCGGCATCGTAGATGTACCCGGTCACCGCGACTTCATCGAGAACATGCTGGCAGGTGTCGGCGGGCTGGACGCCGCGCTTGCTGGTCATTGCCGCCGACGAGGGTGTCATGCCCCAAACGCGCGAGCACCTGGCCATCCTCGACCTCCTGCAATATCGATAACGGCATCGTCGTCCTGACCAAGATCGACCTGGTGGATGACCCAGCCTGGCTTGATCTGATCGAAACCGATGTGCGGACTGTTTTGCAAACCACCGTTTTGCAGGATGCCCCGATCCTGCACGTTTCCTCCCGCACCAAACAAGGTTTCCCGGAACTCTTGCAGACTCTGGATCAGCTTCTGGGAAAACAACCTGCCCGCCCTGACCTGGGTCGCCCGCGCCTGCCAATCGACCGGGTTTTCTCGATCGCCGGGTTTGGGACCGTCGTCACCGGCACGCTTTCTGACGGGAAACTGGCTGTCGGTGATGAGGTGGAAATCCTGCCATCAGGACTGCATGCACGCATTCGGGGTCTCCAGACCCATAAAAAGAAAGTGGAGACGGCCGTCCCCGGAAGCCGCCTGGCGATCAATCTCTCCGGCGTGGACGTGGAACAAATCCTGCGCGGGCAGGTGGTGACGCATCCCGGCCAATACCTTCCCACCCAACGTCTGGATGTGCAATTCCGTCTTCTGACGGATGTTGCAGCTCCTTTGCATCACCATACCGAAGTAAAGCTTTTTATCGGAGCATCTGAAACCATTGCCGATGTACGCCTGCTCGGCGCGGAGAGCCTTGATCCCGGCGAGACGGGCTGGCTGCAGCTCGAACTGCGCACACCTGTTGTCGCAGTGCGCGGCGACCACTATATCCTGCGCCGTCCGTCTCCCGGTGAAACGCTCGGCGGCGGCACTGTCGTAGATCCACAGCCGGAAGAACGCCACAAACGCTTTGATGGAGCAGATCCTGAGGAAATTGGAAAGCCTGGCACAGGGTTCCCCGTCCGATGTGCTCCTGCAGGCCTGTCTGGCCCTCGGTCCTGCCCTGATAAAGGATGTGATTGCCCGCTCCCGGCTGGAAGAAACCGCTGCCGGTCCGGCCTTGCAGGAACTACTGGATACATGCCCAAATGATCGTCCTTGAGGATGTGCTGATTGCATCTGCACAGTGGTTTCCACTTAAGCGAATCAATCATAATGGCTTTGGACGGCTACCATGAAACCTACCCGCTCCGGCATGGAATGCCGCGTGAGGAACTCAAATCCCGTTTGAAACTGTCGCCGCGTCTTTTCAATCTCGTGATACACAAGCTGGCAATCGAAAATGTCTTGATCGAAGCTGCGAAGTGGGTTGCCTCTACCGGGGCATGTGGTCCGGTTTTCAGCCCGTTCCAGCAGGTGAAGGTGGACAAATTGATGGAGCAGTTTGCCCTGGCACCGTATGCCCCACCATCCGATCAAGGAATGTCAGGCGCAGGTGGGCGAGGAGATTTATTCCACCCTGCTCGAGTTGGGTGAACTGGTAGCTGTCTCAGATGAAGTGGTTTTCCGGAAGCCGGATTATGAGAGGATGGTGGAGAAAATCCTGCCAGGTTATCCAGCAGAATGGTCAAATCAGCCTGGCCGAGGTGCGCGACCTTTTCAAAACCAGCCGGCGCTATGTCCAGGCCTTGCTCGAACATCTGGATCGAACCGGGGTGACCGTCCGCTCCGGTGATTTTCGAAAGTTGAAGAAAAACAATGGATGAACAATCCATCATTGACTGGAAAAAAGACAGCCAGAGCTTTGACAGCGTCGCCGGTTTATATGACAAATTCCGCCCGGCTTATCCCCGAAGGCTGGTCGATTGCATCATAGAATTGAGCGGGCTGAAAGATGACGCCAGGATTTTGGAGGTCGGCAGCGGCACCGGCAAAGCCACCCGCTTATTCGCCTCGCCGAGGGTATTCGATCCACTGTGTCGAACCAGGCCGGAATCTGGCAGCCTTGGCGGCCCGGAACCTTAAGGCTTTTCCGCTGGTTACCTTCGAGATTGCCCGCTACGAACAGTCACAGGATCGCTCTGATGAATTTGACCTGGTCCTTTCTGCTCAGGCATTTCATTGGGTTTCAAAGGATACCGGCTATGCAAAAGTTGCGAAGGCTTTGAAACCAGCCGGCAGCCTGGCCCTATTCTGGAACATGTATCCTGGATTACATGGACCCATTTCTGTCGATTTGGATAGAATCTACCACGAGATCGCCCCAGGATTGGACAGCCCAAATACTGCCAGCGAAGAGGTCATCCGGGACCGGATCAACGATATCAATCAAAGCGCGTGCTTCGGTCCGGTGACCGTCAGGCGCTTCCCCTGGTCCAAGACCTACCGGACCGGCGAATATCTTGGATTGATCAATACTTATTCAGACCACCTGCGCCTGCCTGAGCCAACCCGCCAGCGTCTCTTTCACGCCATTGCCACTGCCATTGATGGACAAGGTGGTTCAATCGAAGCGTGAGTATGTCGCAGTCTTGTTTCTTGCCAAAAAACTTTCATAAACCAGGAGGATTCCATGTGCGGACGTTTTACTTTGACGGTTGATCCTGCCGACCTGCAGGATGCTTTTCCCGAATTCACCTTTCCGACTCAAGCGGCTCCGCGTTTCAATATTGCCCCAACGCAACCCATCCTGGTCCTGCCCAACGATGGCACGAACAAGGCCGATTTCTTTGTCTGGGGATTGATCCCATCCTGGGCCAAGGACCCGACCATCGGAAGCCGCCTCATCAACGCACGCGCCGAGACGCTTGCCGAGAAACCTTCCTTCCGTTCCGCCTATAAGTACCATCGTTGCCTAATCTTTGCAGACGGTTTCTTCGAATGGCAGGCCCGGCCGGGCAGCCAGAGCAAGGTACCGCATCTCATCCGTCTTAAGTCCGGGAAACCTTTCGCCTTTGCCGGATTGTGGGAGCACTGGCACTCCCCGGATGGGTCGGAGGTTAAATCGGCCACCATCATCACCACCACACCGAACAGTCTGATGGCTTCCATCCATGACCGCATGCCTGTTATTCTGCCGCCTCCTGCATATGCGCAATGGCTTGACCCTTCGCCTCATTTTCCGGTCGACTTGAAAGGACTGCTCGTACCTTACCCGGCGGAGGAAATGCAAGCCTTTCCAGTCTCAACCCTGGTCAACAGTCCCGCCAATGACCGGCCGGAAGTGGTGGTACCCGCCTAGCGGAATTCTTCCCTCGAATGGCAATCAAGGACCGTTTTCCCGCCCTGGCTTCGCGCGACTTCCTCATCTTCTGGGTCGGTCAGTTTATCTCGTTGATCGGCACCTGGATGCAGAACACCACCCAGCCCTATCTGGCGTACCGCATCACGGGCAGTTCTCTCGACCTGGGCCTGATCGCCTTTTCCTCCACCCTGCCGACCCTGCTCCTGGCCCTGCCCGGCGGCGTGCTGGTCGAACGGATGAACAAGCGCAAGATTGTCATCGTCATGCAGGTCATCATGATGGTCCAGGCCTTTATCCTGGCTTTTCTGGCATTAACCGGTCGCATCCAGATCTGGCACATCATCGGACTTGTCGTTCGTACTCGGATGCGGCAAGTGCCATTGAGATCACCGCCCGGCAGGCCATGTTGATCGAAATGGTCGGGAAACCCGCCCTGCCCAATGCCATTGCCCTGCAATCCACCATCTTCAACCTGGCACGCGTGATCGGCCCATCCTTTACGGCCATTATCCTGATCCTGGTCAAGAATCAAGGCGAAGGCTGGGCTTTTTTTGCCAATGGTGTCAGCTTCCTGTTCGTTATCGTGGGCTTGTTTTTTGTCCGCACCCCTTACCGGATCATTAGAGCTTTCCCATCCAATGACAAGCTGAATATTATTGCCGAATTCAAAGAGGGCTGGGATTATATTCGCGGCAATACAGTCGTCCTGTTGATCATGGTTCTGGTTGCATTAATCGGTTTTTTCGGTCTTCCCTTTAGCCAACAGATCCCGGCCCTTGCCCGAGATGTGCTCAAAATCGTCGCCGACACGGAAGAGGCAGTCGCAACACGCACGGGTGCCCTGTACCTGGCCCAGGGCGTCGGCGCCCTGATCGCGGCTGTCTTCATCTCCGCTTTCAGCACACTACGCCGCAAAGGCTTGCTGATGAGTATCGGCCAATTCGTATTTTCGGTCATGCTGGTGACCTGTTGCTTTCATCCACAGCCTGCCGGTTGCACTGGTGCTTATTTGCATCCTCGGCTGGGCAACCGTCGCGCAATTTATGATGATGAACACGTTGATCCAGATCGATGTTCCGGATGAACTGCGCGGGCGTGTCTTCAGCGTTTACCTGTGGGCACAACAGGGAGTGGCACCGTTTGGGAGTTTGTTCATCGGCTGGCTGGCACAGACTGCCGGAGTCCCAAACGCGGCGCTGGTGGGAGGCAGCCTGTGTCTGTTGGTGGTGGTGCTCATCCATGCCAAATGGCCGATCCTTCGTCAAAAAACCGCTTAACCAGCCTTAAGCTCCGCTTGACGGGCTTTTAGCAGCATGTTATGATGCCAACCTATGAATAACAAGCCTCTTCAGGAATTTCCTCAGGAGAACGAGGGGGCAGCAGGGGAACAGCCAAGAGAACGACCAAACCTGATCACAAAATGGATGGAATCCCTGGTTCACCTTGGACTGGGTGAATCTGCCATGCGGATCGGGACGAATGTTTTGACGCATCCTGTTTGTCATCCTGGTCGTCTGGTTGATGCAGACTCTCTACAAGCCTGCCAATCTTGGCTGGATCACCAACGTGAAAGCCGCCCAGGCCTCCGGTACTGAACCTACGCCTGTCCCTGTTCTCGATGCAGTGCAATTACCCGCGCCGGCTGCATTTGCGTTGGATGGGGTCTCACCTCAGGCGATTCTGCATACCATCATCCCATCCCGCCCGCGCATCGATGTGGTCAAGTATTCCGTCCAGAAGGGCGATTCCATCTTTAGCATAGCCGATAAATACGGCCTCAAGCCCACTACGATCCTTTTTGGCAATTACAATACCCTTAAGGATTCACCTGATCTACTCAAGCCGGGCCAGCAGTTGAATATCCTGCCCGTCGATGGGACTTACTATCAATGGCAGGGCTCGGAAAGTCTGACGAAAGTCTCCCAGGTCTTCGGAGTAGATCCGGAAACAGTGATCAACTACCCCGGGAACCACCTTGACCCGGATACCATCGGCGACCTGTCCCATCCCAATATTCCCGGCGGCACCTGGCTGATCTTCCCCGGCGGGAAACGCGAATTCACCTCCTGGTCGGCTCCGGCGCAGCTGGTAAGATCTGACCCATCAACCCATGTCTGGGGGCCGGGCGTCTGTGGCGGCATCTCTTATGTCCAGGTCGGCTATGGTACATTTGTTTATCCGACCACCGAGCACTGGCTCTCAGGGACGCCTTTCACGCCTTCCATCCGGCACTTCGCTGTGGACTTTGCCGGCGCAGAGGGAAATGCCGTCTTTGCCACCGATGCAGGCACTGTCGTATATTCCGGTTGGAATGACTGGGGGTATGGTAATCTGGTCATCATAGACCATGGCAACGGCTGGCAGTCCCTCTACGCCCACATGAGCCAGATCAACGTGGGTTGCGGTCAAAATGTCGGTCAGGGCGATACGATCGGATTGATCGGCATGACCGGTGGCACATCCACCGGCCCGCACCTGCACTTCGAGTTGATGAACACGGTTTACGGATACGTCAACCCGCTCGACTACATGCCGCCACCCTAGACCGATTGCCTTTCTCCTGGAACTCTAAAAAAGGATTTGCCACCATTTGTGCAAATCCTTTTTTTCTAGTATTTCCTTCCCAGCATTTCCTTCAACCGCTTCTTCACCCCCGGCCATTCCTGGTCAATAATACTATAGTAGACAGAATCACGGATCACCCCATCCGGCAGAATGAGATGATTGCGCAAAATTCCTTCGCGCTTTGCTCCGATACGCTCAATGGCGCGCCAGGAACGTTCGTTGCGTATGTCCGCCTTGAATTGTACCCGGATACATCCCAACATCTCAAAAGCATACTGCAGCAAAAGATATTTACACTCGGTATTGACCACCGTGCGCTGGAATTCCAGCCCGTACCACGTTCCACCGATCTCCAGACCTCTATGTTCCGGATGAATCTCCATATAACGAGTTGCTCCAGCCACCCGACCAGAAGCAAGCTGGATGACCGCAAAGGGCAGATCTGTCCCGGCCTGGCTGAGCCTCGAGCAAATGATGCACCCACTGGCGCATATCCTGCTTCGGTGCGGACCAAACCATAACGCATCAGTCTCCAGATGCGGTCATCGCAGCCTACCAATGCCAGACCAGGGACATGCGCTTCTGTCAGAGGCTCCAGCCGGACAAAATTCCCAACCAACGTTACCGGAGTCTTCCAAAGATCGTTCATCGTTTTTGCGTCGGTAGAGCCGGCATTTGCGGGCCTTTGATTCCCATCCACTCCGATAATGCAGCCCGCATGGCAGTCCGGTCATCCCAGGGATATTCGGTTGTGCCGAAACACATGGACTGTTCATGGCCTTTTCCACAAGCCATGACAATATCGCCGGATTGGGCGATGCGGACACCAAGCCGGATGGCCTCGCCTCGATCCGGGACACGGAAAAAGGTCTTTTCTTCCACTCCTGCATGCCTTTGTCGGCACCGGCTGCCATCTCTTCCAAAATCCCCTCCAGCGATTCGGTGCGTGGGTCTTCAGCGGTCAGGATGCTGATATCGGCCAATTGCGGCGGCAACTTCTGCCATCATACGACGTTTCTCTTTGTCCCGCAACCCTGCCGAACCAAAAATAACAATTACCCGCTTATCTGTCATGTTCCGGACCGTCTCTATGGCTACCCGCAATGCATTGGGTGTATGAGCAAAATCGACAATGGCGGTGAAAGGCTGGCCAAGATCAATCCGTTCCATGCGGCCCGGTACGCCCGGTCAACGCGGCAATACCACGAGCGGCGGTCTCCGGGTCCACACCCAGACCACAGACAGCCGCGGTCAGCGCAGCCAGGCAGTTCGAGACATTGAACCGCCCCACCAGCGAACTGTTCACTGCGACACGCAATCCTGACCCGACGGCTTCAAAATGGATGCCCTGCGGAGAGTAACCAACCGCGTCTGCCCGAATATCGGCAGAGGCGTCCAGACCATAGCTGGTTTGAGGCCCATTTACCAGGCTGGAAAGATATGCATAAGAACTGTCATCTTTATTCAAAACCGCCAGGCGTGGATTTCCCTGCGGTTTGGGCCGGGTTATCGCCAAAGATTGGAACAAGACGCGCTTTGGCGGCGCGATAATTCTCATAAGATGCCATGCTGGTCAAGATGCTCATGGGTGATGTTGGTGACCACCCCGACATCGAACTCGCAGGCATCCACACGATGCTGGGCCCAGCCATGCGAAGTTGTTTCAAGGACCACGTGAGATAACCCGGCCTCAACCATCCTGGCAAGATAACGCTGGACATCCGGAGCATCCGGTGTGGTGACATGAAAGCCGGTATCGAGAACTTCATCGCCGATGACTGCGTTCACCGTTGAGATCAAGCCTGCTCGTAGACCGGCTGCCAGCAGGATCTGATAAAGCAGGTTGCAGGTGGTGGTCTTGCCGTCCGTCCCGGTCACACCGATGACAGTCAGTTTCCGACCAGGATATTCGTACATGGCTGCTGCCAGCCAGGTGAGCGCCTGGCGGGAATTCTCGACCTGGATATAGGGAACGGACAACCCATCCAACGGCTGCTCACCAACAATCGCGGCCGCGCCTCGCCGGATGGCATCCGGAATAAAAGCATGTCCATCCACCGACCTCACCCTGCATGGCAACGAAAAGAAACCCGGGCTGTATAAGCCGGCTGTCCATGGCTATCCCCGTGACGAGTGTGTCGTCAGGTCTGCCAGCGACGAGATTTCAGCGGCGTTTCCGTAAAAAGAGCGGATAAAGGTTTTTTCAATAAGTTTTCCATTGGAAATGAGTGTTAAATCAAAGAGGGTCTTGGCGTGTAATTTTACGCCAAAACCCTCGCATGATCAGAGGAATATTATCGGAGAGATTGGCGCAGTTCTTCGAGCTGGGCCGCCACAGAACCATCCAGCACCTTATCCCCCACGTGGATAACCAATCCTCCCAAGAATGGATGGATCAATTCGAAAATCCACGGCCGCCTGTGCGCCCATTTTGGACATAATATCCTTTTTGACAATCTCCTGTTCATCCTGCGTAAGCGGAAGTGCAGAAACCACTTCGGCAGAGGCTCCGGAAATATCAGAGTCTTCCAGAACCAGGACTTTACCGGATTTGACACCCGAGAAGAATTCAGCCAGGAGGGCATGCTGGCGCTTCTCATCCAGCGTTTCACCCACCAGCTTCTGCGCAGCGGCGATCGCCAGCGCCGCCACCTGGCCACGCAGATCGCCAAGCATACGGTTGCGTTCCTCCTCGACTTCAGCCAGAACGCCTCGCGCTCTTTGCTGATCTCATTTTCAGATTCAGCTCTCACTTCAAGCATGGCTGCATCCGCCCGCTCAGTAGCTTCACTGATGAGATGGGCAGCCTTTGACCTGTGCATCCGCAACGATCCCGGCTGCATCTTTTTCTGCATTGGCACGCGCTTCCGCAGCAATTCGGGCATCTTCCAGGCTTTGAGCAATCGTTTTACGGCGCTTTTCAAGCAGCCCTTGCAGCGGTTTTACGATCCAGGCGCGCACGACCACAAAAATAATGAAAAAACAGACAATCTGAACCAGCAGATAGCCTAAGTTGAGACCCAATTGAGCCAAAGGAGACCTCCTTCTCTATTCCAGCAATCCGAAAGACTAACCGACGACGAAGAGGATGAGCAGAGCGACAACCAGACAATAAATGGCCACGGCTTCCGCAAAGGCAATACCGAGGATCATATTCGTCTGGATCGTGCCGGTTGCATCCGGATTGCGGCCCATCGCCTGGACCGCGCCGCTGGTCACAATGCCAATTCCGGCTCCCGCGCCGATGGCACCGATCATGGCCAGGCCAGCGCCGATCAATTTTGCAGCAATAATAATACTACCAGTCATGAGAAGTACCTCCGTGTACGAATTCGGGCGGGAGTTCCGCCGCTAGGATTTGGATTACCCGGGCATTCCTCGCCCGAAATTGTATCCTACGACCATTCCAGCACTAGTCAGTGCGCTTCCTCGTGCTCGCCATGGCCCTGGGTGGCCTGCGCCATGAAGGTCATCGTCAACAGACCAAACACGACCGCCTGGATTGCACCGACCAGAAATTCCAGCATGTAGAATATCGATGGGAAAATGGCAATCGAGCCAAGCAGTGAACCCATCACGAACAACAAGACTGAACCGGCAAAGATATTTCCAAAAAGACGGAAGGCAAACGAGAGCACTTTCGAGAATTCAGAGACCAATTCAAGCAGACCAACACCCCAGTCGATCACACCGAAGATCGGTCTGCTGAAGAACGTTTTTACATTCCAGAACTTGGTGAAATACCTGATGCCCTGGGCCCGAATTCCGACCACCTGCACAGCGACCACCGCAATGATAGCCAGTGCCACGGTGAAGTTCAGGTCTGTGGAAAGGACGCGCACGAATGGGACAAGTTGGTACCCGCCTTCCGTTACAGCCGGGTTCACCAGAGTAGTGAAAAACGAGCCCAGATGCTGGATGCCAAATCCGCCCGCCTCGGCTTGTCTCGATCAAACCAATACTATCCACACCCGGGATAAGTTCCATCCAGTTCGCAAGCAAAACCATAATGGTGATGGAGGCAAACCATGGGAAGATCGTCCAGGCCCATTTTCCGGCAGTGGATTCGGTCATATTGTAGAGAGCTTCCAGCAAGGCTTCCAACGCACCGGGAATACCTTTCAATACCAGATCACCCTTCTTTACAGCGCGATTGAAGGAAAAAGCCAGCACAAATAACGAGCAGGATAACAACAGCTAACAGCGCAACCATCGTATTGGTCAGATAAAAATCACCAATTCCGAGAAATGGCGTAGTGAAAAGTGGATGTTCCATCCAATGCTCAGCCGGAAGCTGAACAAAAGGACGGACAGGTGAGAAGAAATATGTCGCACCGATAAAACCCAAAATAAGCAGGGCCAGCACAATCCATCGATTAGTGCCCCAACGCCAGCCTTTCTTCTTGGGGGCCAACTCAGTTGTCTTCTCCACGATGTGGTTCCTCCTCAGAATTCCCTTTATTCACCACCGGCTTGATCCGGCTGCTGGCCGCTTTTACGACGCGGAAAGTTGCATAAATGGTAACCGGAATGCTGGCAATTGTCAAAACGATCGTAAAAAGAGGCTTGCTATTCAGGAATTGATCCAACAAAATCCCTGCAAACAGTGCAACGAAGATAATGACCAAGGTCAGGCCTGCCACCCAGAAAACCGTCATGGTGACGGCAGACCTGAATTCATCCTGGTTGTTTATTGCCCGATTGGTTCATGGCGGCGGAATTATATCAGATTCTTCCGGCGGCTAAAACAAACTTATGGCTGCTTTTGTGGCCAGGCCGAACCAGGGTCCGAATAGAGTACCGAGCAGCAGGATACCAACCACAAGGAGGATCAATCCAATCGCCACCGGGCGGGATACCGGTATCGGGTGCTGCTCCTCATCCTGGTTTTCCATCCGGAAAAGGTAAACATACTTCAGCACGTTCAGGTAGTAGTACAGACCGACGATGGAATTCACCACACCGACAATTGCCAGCCAGATCCAGCCTGCCTCAATCGCTGCGCTGAATACGAAGAACTTGGCGACAAAACCGACAAAAGGCGGCATCCCGGCCAGCGACAGGAAAGCCACCAGCGCAGCCAACCCCAGTGCCGGGCTTCGGCGGCTAAGCCCTGCATAGGCAGAGAAATCATCCGAGCCGGTGACACGTCCGACGATGCCGACGATCCCAAAGGCAAGCAGGTTGGTCAGCATGTAACCGATCAGGTAAAAGACCACACTGGCAGTACCCAACTGCGAGAAGGCCACCACGCCGATCATGGCATAACCGGCATGTGCAATGGAAGAATAAGCCAGCATGCGTTTGATGCTCTTCTGCGCCAGGGCGATCAGGTTGCCGACCGTCATGGTCAGGGTGGCAAGGACTGCCAGGATCAGGCTCCAATCTGCACTGATGACCGGGAAGACCGCCGTGAACAGGCGGATCAATCACCGCAAACCCGGCAGCTTTGGAGGCCGTGGACAGGAAACCAGCCACCGGTGTGGGTGCACCTTCATAGACATCCGGCGCCCAGAAGTGGAACGGGAACAGCGAAACCTTGAAAGCCAGTCCCGCCAGCACCAGGAAGGTGATGCCGACTGCCACCAGATTGAAGCTGCTGAAATACGTACTCAAGTCATAAAGACTGGTTTTGCCGGTGAAACCGTAGATCAGGCTGAAACCATAGAGCAGGATTGCCGAAGTCAGCGCGCCGAAGAGCATGTATTTGAAACCCGCTTCGGTGGACTTGTCGTCATCCTTCAGGAATCCGGCCAGCAAGTAGAGTGGGATGGAGGTTGTCTCGATGGCCAGATACAGCATCACCAGGTCCGCAGAGGAGGCCATCAGGCACATGCCCAGCGTCGCAGCCACAAGCAGGAGATAGGCTTCGGCACGGCGGTTGAGATGGTCCGCATCCATGAAGAACAGCGCCGTTACTCCGGCAGCAAAGACAAAGAACATCTTGAAGGCAAAACCCAGCCAGTCGAAGCGCAGCATCCCGCCGAAGACCAGGATCGGGTCCGCATGGGCGGGCAAATAAAAGGCTGATGATCAGGATGAGGAGCAGATCCGCCCGCAGTGAACCAGCCCAGGAATGGGCGGCGGGAGGCATCCTTTTTCAGGAATGGGTCAATAATGAGGATCAGAACGCCGAGCGCCAGGAGCAGGATTTCAGGAAGAATGGGAAGGATGGCAGTCATTATGCACCTCCCAGCAAGGCGAGGATATGCTGGACTCCGGTCTGCACCCACGGAACCATCAAGGCCGGGAACAGACCGATGCCAATCATGAGCGCCATCAGGAGCACCAGCGCAATTTTATCAAGGCTGCGGATGGGCGTGATGTGGCCTTCCAGGGCTTCCGGCATTTTGCCAAAGAACACCCGCCGGACAACCAGCAAAACATACGAAGCGGTCACGACGATCGAAATGGCTGCAATGACAGCCACCACCCATTGCGTTCTCCAGATGCCCATGAAGATGGGGAACTCGGCGATGAAGCCGGAGAAACCGGGCATGCCCATCGAGACCAGGCTGCCGACGATGACGCCAATCGCCACCAGTGGCAGAGGCTTGATCATCCCGCCCAGCTCGGGAATTTGACGGGTGTGCGCCCGGTCGTAGACCATGCCGACGGCAGCAAAGAAGAGAGCCGTCATCACGCCATGCGAGAACATCTGCACGCCTGCACCGGTCAGCCCTTCGGGTGTCAGTGTGGCAAAGCCCATCATCACCAGTCCCATGTGCGAGACGGACGAGAAACCGATCACATATTTGAAATCGGTCTGGACGCTGGCGATGAATGCGCCGTAGACAATATTGACCAGCGCCAGCACCATGATCAGCGGAGCCCAGAATTTGGCGCCCTGCTGGCAGGAGCATGATGCCCACCCGCAGGGCGGCAAAAGCGCCCAGTTTCATCAGCACACCGGCATGGAACATCGAGACCGCCGTAGGTGCAGCCACGTGGCCATCCGGCGACCAGTTGTGGAATGGGAAGATGCCGCCCAGGATGGCAAAACCCAGGAAGACCGGCAGGAACCAGATCTTCTGGAAAGCCGGGGTGAACTTGACAGTTTCCAAGCACAAGCATATCGAAGGTATGCTGTCCACTGGTCCAGTACATGACCAGAGCACCGATCAGGGAAATGACCGAGCCGATGAACAGGTACAGGGTCAGCTTCATGGCAGCATATTCACGTGTCTTGATCCAGCCCCAGATGGCGATCAGCAGGTACATCGGGAAGACTGCAATTTCATAAAAGAAAAATAACATGAACAGGTCGAGCGAGGCAAACACACCGAACACGCCTGAAGCCAGGATGAACAGGAAGGCAAAGAACTCGCGCGGCCGGTCTTCGATGCCCCAGGAGATCATCACGCCGGTAACCATGACGATGCCTGTCAGCAGCACCAGCGGAGCAGACATGCCATCCACGCCGAAGTGCAGGCTGATGCCCAGCATCGGCATCCAATTGTATTTCTCAATGAACTGGTAGCCTGCAACAGCCTTGTCGTATGTGAAGTACACCCACACCGATAGCGCCAGTGCGAATAGCGCCGCGCTCAGCGCAGTGATGCGGATGGCCTTCTTCTGCTCCGGCTTGTACAAGCAGGATGACCAGCGCCGCCACCAGCGGGGTGAAAACAATGACACTCAGGAACGGAAATTGCATCGTCTACCTCTTAGTGGAACAGCATCAGCATGGCCTTGTTGATCACATCCAGGATCCAGGCCGGGTAAACGCCAATGATCAGGATGAGCGCCATCAGTGGGGCCATGACAATGATCTCGCGTGTGTTGATCTCGGTCAGCTTGTGTTCGCCTTCCGCCCAGTGTTCGTTCAATGGGCCGTGCAAAACATTCTTGATCCCTTTGAGGATATACGCACCGGTGAACAACAGGCCAATCATTGCAATGGCCGTATAGACCGTCAGGATGGGCCAGGAACCCCGCACCACCAGGAACTCGGAGATGAACCCGTTCAATCCCGGCAGACCCAGCGAAGCCATGCTGGTGAAGATCAGGATTCCGCCGTAGATCGGAACAAGCGGGAACAAGCCGCCAAAATCATCCAGGTTGCGGGTGTGGGTGCGCTCGTAGATCACACCGACCAGGAAGAACATGCCGGCTGCCGAAAGTCCGTGGTTGAACATCTGCAGCACCGCGCCGTTCAGGGCGATGGTCGCATTGAGCGTGCCGGCGGCTTTGGCTGCCGCGGCAATTCCCAAGCAGCACAAACCCCATGTGGTTGACCGACGAATAGGCCACCAGCCGTTTGAAATCTTTTTGGCCGTAGGCAGCAAATGCCCCGAAGACAATCGCCATCACCGCCAGGAAGGCCAGCCAGCCGGCATAATGGGCCGATTCCGCCGGATACAACGGCAGGACCAGCCGCAGGAAACCATACGCGCCCAGTTTCAGCAGGACACCTGCCAGGATCATCGAACCGGCGGTCGGGGCTTCCGTATGGGCATCCGGCAGCCAGGTATGGAACGGCCAGACCGGAACTTTGACGGCAAAGGCGATCACAAACGCCCAGAAGGCCACCGTTTTGACCGTCTCGACCGGCAGGCCGAGCAGCGTGCCGGTCGTCAAGGAATTCCACTTCTGGATACAGAACAGGCAGGTCATAATTCTGGAAAAGCACGCCCAACAACTGGATGGCCAGCAGCAGTCCCAGCGAACCGCCCATGGTGAAAATGATGAACTTGAGCGAAGCATAATTGCGCGCCTGGACCTTGACACCCTTCCAAATTTCGCGTTCGCCCTTCTCGCTCCCCCACTGGTTGATCAGGAAGTACATCGGGACCAGGCCGATTTCCCAGAAGACGAAGAAGATCAGCAAGTCGAGTGCCATGAAGACGCCCAGCATGCCCGTCTCGAGGAAAAGGAAAAGCGCCATGTAGACCTTGAGCCGGTCAGTGATGTTGAAGGAAGCCAGCAGTGCCACCGGCGTCAGCAGCGTGGTCAACAGCACCATCGTCAGCGAAAGACCGTCCACGCCCAGGTGCAAGGTCGAGTGGATGGCTGCATACCAGCTATATTGTTCCTGAGAACTGGTAACCGGCCTGTCCTGCATTGAACTGCGCCCACAGCAGGATCGTCAAAAGGAAGGGCACCAGGCTGAGGCCGAATGCTGTCCAGCGGATGGCTTTCAGGTTCTCCTTCGGCAGGCACAAGACAATCACCGCCGCCAGGACGGGGAAGAACAGGATGAGGGTCAGAAGATGTTGATTGATAAATGCCATCGATTACTCCACGATTGCACTTCACTGCAGCAGCGACTTCAGCCGCTATGCAGCGACATAGAAGTCGTACTACATTCCTCGTTTCAGGAAATAATACAAGAATGCAAAAATGACCAGCACCACTATGGATGCAACCATGTAATACTGGACGCGCCCGGCCTGGATCTTGCGCAGACCGGAACCGGAAGCCTTGACTGCCTTGCCGGTCCCATCGCCGAGGAATTCGTTGATGACCGGTTTGTCGAAATAATTACGGAAGGCATGTCCCAGGAAGAGCGAGAAACGCGCCAGGCTGTGCAGGAAACCATCGATCACTGTCTGATCCATGAACAGGGAAGTGAATGTCTCGGAAATCCAATAGGCCGGCTTGATGAACAGGAAATTGTAAATCTCGTCAAAGTAATATTTATTCTTGAGCAAAGGGATTTGCAGCCTGTCTTCAGCAGGAGAGGCTACCTTCCGGTAGGCCAGCCAGCCAAAGAACAGCCCGCCCAAAGCAACGACCAGCGAGGTGACCAGTGGGATCCAATTGAATGTCAACTGCTTCGGCAGCTCTGAGCGAGCGTCCCGCCAACAAATTCGTGGAACCAGTTCGGGAGTAAATCCGCCAGACCGGGAAATCATTCCGGGATGCCCACCCAGCCAAATCCGACCGCGAAAACCGCCAGCACGATCAATGGAAGGGTCATCGTCCAGGTTGTCTCGCTGGCATGTTCGGCAGCCTTGGTGCGCGGCTTCGCCGAAGAAGGTCAGGGTGATCTGGCGCATGGTGTAGAAAGCCGTCAGGAAGGCTGCCAGTGCCAGGACAATGAAGACCGCCAGATGCCCATTCCCAAAGGCTTCGGCAAAGATCTCATCCTTGGACCAGAAACCGGCCGTCAGCACCGGGAAACCCGACAGGGCCAACCCGCCGATCAGGAAAGTCCAGAAGGTGATCGGCATCTTCTTGCGCAGGCCGCCCATGTTGAACATATCCTGCGCATCCACATGCTCGCCGGTATGCAGCACGCCATGTTCCATGCCGTGGATGACCGAACCGGAACCCAGGAAAAGCAGCGCCTTGAAGAAGGCGTGCGTGACGAGGTGGAAAGCCGCTGCCACGTAAGCATGAATACCCAGAGCGGCGATCATGAAACCCAATTGTGAAATGGTCGAATAAGCCAGGACTTTTTTGATATCATTCTGCGCCACGGCGATCGTTGCAGCGAAGAGTGCCGTGAACGAGCCGATGAATGCCACTACCGTCATGGTGTGTGGCATCCAGGCTGCAGCAGCGGGAACATGCGGATGACCATGTACACGCCCGCCGAGACCATCGTGGCAGCATGGATCATGGCGCTGACCGGGGTCGGGCCTTCCATGGCATCCGGCAGCCAGACGTGCAGCGGCCACTGGGCGGATTTTCCGACCGTGCCGATGAAGAGCAGCAAGCCGATCAGCCCGGCCGCAGATAATCCCAGAAGAAGTGCGGGTGTGCTGGCAAGCGCTTGCGAGCATTCGCGGCTGGAAGATATCGCTGAAGGAGAGCGTCCCGGTGGCTGAGTAAAGGAAAGCAATGCCCAGCAGCATGAACACGTCGCCAATGCGGGTGGTCATAAAAGCCTTGACCGCCGCATCGCGGGCAGATTTCTTGCCATACCAGAAGCCGATCAGCAGGTACGAGCACAGCCCCATGATCTCCCAGCCGACGAACAGGGTCAGCAGGTTATTGGAGACCACCAGGGTGTACATGCCAAAGGCGAACAGGCTGATGAAAGCAAAGAAACGCGCATACATCGGCTCGATGGATGGGACCATGTGCTTATGCCCGTGTTCGGTCACAGTCGCGCCGTGCGGCGGCAGGCCAGGAAGATCGTGGTCGCCTTTCGGCTGGCCAAAGTTGTGGTAGCCGATGCTGTAAATAAAAATCGCCAGGACCGTCCAGGCCACAAAGAACAACACCACCGCCGAAAGTGGATCAACCTGCACACCGATCTGGAACCAGGTATCCCCGGTTGGCAGCCAGTTGACTGCAGACTCGAGAATATGCTTGCCGAACTCTTCCACGCCCACGGCTTTGACAAAAATGACCATGCTCCCCAGCCAGGAAAGCCCTGCCGCGCCGACCGCAATGCCGTGGCTCAAGGCCTTGTTCTTGTTGGTGAACAGGATAATCGCAAAAAATGCCAGCAGTGGCGGGAGAGGAAGAAGCCAGATAAGAAAATTCATGAAGCCTCCAGAACGTGGAAACGTTGGAACGTTTCCACGTTGAAACGTTCTACCATTTCATCAAATCAATTTCATCGGCCACCACCGTCTTGCGGCGGCGATAAACCGAAATGATCAACGCCAGGCCAACGGCCACTTCCGCGGCTGCAACGGCAAAAACGATGACTGCAAAAGCCTGCCCGGCCATCTGGGCCGGGTTGAGATAACGCCAGAAAGCCACCAGGTTGACATTGACTGCATTCAGCATCAGTTCCACACCCAGCAGGATGGCGATGGCATTCTTGCGGGAAAGGACACCATACAACCCGATGCAGAACAACGCTGCGGCCAAAATCAGATACCAGGAAAGCGGGATACTCATCTCGGCCTCCTACTTCTTATCCACGGTCGCGACATAAACCGCGCCGACCAGCGCCGCCAGCAGGAGAACGGATGCCACCTCGAACGGCAGCACGTAGGCATCCGGTGATACCAGCGCAGTACCGAGCGCCAGGACGGTATCCAGCCCTGCAGGCAGTGCAGCCGCAGTCCGGCCCACACCCGGGACGCTGAGGATGAGCAACACCAATCCGGTCAGGATCAGCAGTCCGAGCAGGGCCGGGATCCACCAGTTGGAGCGCGTCTGCCGGCCTTTTTCCATCAATTCGCGGCGGGTCAGCATCACGGCAAAGATGAACAGGATGGCGATCGCACCGATATACACCACCACCTGGACGACCGCCAGGAAATTGGCCTGCAGGATGGCGTACAGGACTGCCACCCCAAAGAGTGCCACCACCAACCATAAAGCCGCGTGCAGGAGCTTGCGGGTTGTCACCACCATCAGGGCAGACCCGAGGATCAGCGCACCGGTCAAGAGGAAGATAATTTGTTCAGCAGTCATACCACCTGCTCCTGGGTTTGCGCCTGCGGAGCAGGATTCTGCTCCGCCTTGCGCTGTTTGCGGCCATAGGCACGCAGGATTTCAATCGTTACGAAGCCGATCACAATATTCGAGCCGAACATACCCAAGACATAACCCCAAGCCGGCAATCCGATCAGCACCTTGTTCAGGATGGCTGTATTCACCAGCACCACCAGAGAAAGCGGGACAAGGAATTTCCAGTTGAAGGCCAGCATGTGGTCAATGCGGATACGCGGCACCGAGTACTTGATCCACATGATCACCCAGTAACCGAACATGGCTTTGGCGATGAAAACCAGTGCCTGCACAAAGGGATATTCAACCAGGTGAAGGCAGCCAGTTTTTCCAGCCCGAAGAAGCCGCCGTATCCGCCGAAGAACAGGATCGCCATAAAACCGCCAAAGGTAAAAGCATGCAGGAGTTCACCCGCATAGAACCAGCCGAATTTCATCCCGGTATATTCGATATGGAAACCGGCCACGATTTCGGACTCGGCTTCGTTCAGGTCAAAGGGTGAGCGGCCCAGTTCGGCAATGGCGCTGATCAGGAAAATGAGGAACGCCAGCGGAGAAAGGATGGCAAACCACATCCCGCTTTGCGCCTCGGTAATTCCTTTCACGCTCATCGTATTTGCCAGGATGGTCGGGATGAGCAGGATGATGACCATGGGGATTTCGTAGGAAATCATGTTTGCCACCATGCGGAAAGCCCCCAGCAGGGCGTACTTGTTATTCGACGACCAGCCCGCCATGATGATTGCCAGCGTCCCCAGTGCGCCGGCAGCAACAATGTACAGCAGCCCCACATTCAGGTCCACACCATAGATCGTGGAGGCCAGCGGCAGGATGGCCCACAGCACAATGACCGAAGTGGCCGCCAGCACCGGGGCGATGTTGTAGATGATCTTATCCGCTCCGGCGGGGGTGATATCTTCCTTGATGACCATCTTGATGATGTCGGCGACGGGCTGGATCAGGCCAAACGGTCCGATCCGGTTCGGGCCAAGGCGATCCTGGAAACGCGCCACGACCTTTCGTTCCACCCACACCAGGCCGATATCCAGCACCATTGCAAAGACAATCAGCACGGTGATGCCGATCACATAGACAAGGATGGTCGCCAGCGCCTCGGGCAGATGCCAGCCGGTCAGCAAGCCGGTCAGCCAGTTGGCAATAAAATTGATCGGGTTATTCCAAAACGTCATGGATCTCTCCTGCTCTCTTACACAAAGAAAAGGCTGAGAGGAGATTTCCTGTCAGCCTTTATAGTTCACCCTTGAGGGTCTACACCCATTCCAGCATCCCCTTGCGCCAGGCATACACCAATCCGGCGACCAGGATCCCAATGAATAAAATGCCTTCCAGAACCACAAAAAGCGGCAACTGCTTGAGCGTCAGCGCCCAGGGAAACAGGAAGACCGTCTCCACATCGAAGACCAGGAATACCAGCGCGAAGATATAGTACTGGGCCTTGAACTGCACCCACGACTCGCCCACCGTCTCAATACCGCACTCGTATGTGCTTTGTTTGATTGGATTGGGTTTGCGCGGCGCGACCAGCCGGGCAAACACCAGCGGGACAATTGGAACAATAATACCAATCACCAGGAAGAGCCCGATGTATAACCATTCATTCTGCATAGGCGCTCCAAAAAACGATAAGTTGTCTTACAACCACAAGACGGGCAAATTTTACCATAAAGGGCAACTGCAATAGACGACTCTTTTATTTACCATACTATTGATCCAATAGTCACTTTTGCCTAGTCATGCAATTATCCGACAATCTGCGATGATCCATGAGAGGCTGCGCTATCCTGGTCAACATGACGATTTCGATTGATTCATTATGCAATACCGATGAAAATCATGTTAAACTGGAATCTGATTTCAATCGAGGAGACCTCATGCCCACCTACCCACCCGAACCCTTCCGCATCAAAATGGTCGAACCCATCCGCCTGCCCACTCCCGAGGAACGCCGCAAGGCCATCCAGGCAGCCGGCTACAACGTCTTCGCCCTCAAAGCCGAGGATATCTTCATTGATCTGCTGACCGATTCCGGCACCGGTGCAATGAGCGACCGGCAGTGGGCAGCGCTCATGCAAGGAGATGAGTCCTACGCCGGGGCGCGCTCCTTCCAGCGCCTGGAAAAAGCCGTTGATGATATTTTTGGCTTCAAATACTTTGTCCCAACCCACCAGGGACGCGCAGCCGAGAACATCCTGTCCGCCTGCCTGGTCAAGCCCGGACAATACGTCCCATCCAACATGCACTTCGACACCACGGATGCCAACATCCGGGCACGCGGCGGACGCCCGACCAACCTGGTCATCGATGAAGCCAGCGATCCATCCAATCTGCATCCGTTCAAGGGCAACATGGATATCGCCAAATTGAAAGCCTTCATCGAGAAAACCGGCCCGGCGAATATCCCCTTCGGCATGCTGACCATCACCAACAACGCCGGGGGCGGCCAACCCGTCTCGATGGCAAATCTGCGGGCAGTCTCCGAAACCTATCACTCCTATCGGCATCCCCTTTTTCCTGGATGCCGCCCGCTTTGCCGAAAATGCCTATTTCATCAAGCTGCGCGAACCCGGATATGCGGAAAAATCCCCGCTCGAAATCACCCGGGAAATGTTTGCCCTGGCAGATGGCATGTGCATGTCTGCCAAAAAGGATGCCATCGTCAACATCGGCGGCTTGCTGTGCATGAATGATGAGGCGCTCTTCCAGAACGTCAGGAACGAACTGATCCTGCGGGAAGGCTTTCTACACCTACGGCGGCCTGGCGGGCCGCGACCTGGATGCGATGGCGGTCGGTCTGTACGAAGGTCTGGATGAAGCCTATCTGGCCTATCGCCTCGGCCAAACCGCCTACCTGGCGCAGTGCATCAACGAGGCCGGCATCCCCACCATCCAACCGGCCGGCGGTCATGCCGTCTATATTGATGCCGGAAGCGTGCTGCCGCATATCCCGCATGGCGAATTTCCCGGTCAGGCGCTGACAGTGGAACTCTACCTGGAAGGCGCCATCCGCGCCTGCGAGATCGGCTCGGTCATGTTCGCCCATCCGGATCCTGACAGCGGCGAAATCGTCTATCCCAAAGCTGGAACTCGTCCGCCTGGCCATCCCGCGTCGGATCTACACCCAGAGCCACATGGACTACGTGGCCGGTACGCTGGCCAGGATCGCCAAACGCGCTGGAGCCCTGCGCGGGTACAAGTTCACCTACGCGCCAGAATTATTGCGGCACTTCACAGCAAAATTCCAACCGCTTTAGCGATCAGGGCTGTGCAAAAATACCGAGATGATTCCCCACCGGCCTTTCCCGTCCCGGGATGCCGGTCTGGATCGGGGAATTGATCACCTGGACAATTCCAAGAGAATTGCGCATCACCAGCGTGGAAGAGCCGCCGCCATCCATATTCATGGCATTGTCGGCACCATAAAAGATCATCAATTGTGCCATTTCGATAAAGTGTTGCCCCCTGGCTGTAGAAGGGTTGGCGTCCATCCGCCACAAACAGGATCAATTTTTTCCCGGATTCATCCAGTCCGATGGCGGTCCGTGGGGCCGCATAGGAATTATCCAGTCCATCCACTGCCTCGCCATTGACAACAATCATGTTATTTCCGGAAATTGCATTATAGGGGGTAATATCCCCCAGGGTAAAACTAGCTTCCGCATCTTTCGAAAAATAGATCGTCGGTCCGGGACCTTCCCCATATACCACCCCCTCAGACATGGCATAGCCAGCCGGAGCCACCCGGTCTCCAATGTGAGGAAAATAGTCAAACGGTCCGTTGGCATGCCAGGGAGTGAACCCATCGCCATTAATGGCAATCTGCACCCCGGTCGAACGGGCAAATTGGGAAGTCGTGCGCGCCTTGAGCGGGAGCGCTTCCGACGGATCTCCGGCCGTAACAAGAAACCCGATCCCCGGCGCCTGTAAATCAACCACGACAATGTGGGCAACCATTGGGTATGGAGTAAAATGGACTCTTCGGTAATATTTTACCCCCTGGAACGGTTCGGTTTGCATCGCCACCGGCAAAGGTCTGCCCAGGTAATACAATAATGGCGAGCCCAGGCAGGCGAGGCAGACTGCCATAACGAGAAAAACGGACACTCTTCTTTTTTTATTTGCCGGCATAGCCGCGAACTATAACACCAATGTAAAGCAGAGGCAAACATGATCCCCAACCAGTGGTACGCCATTCTTGAATCAAATGAAATCAAAAAAGGTAAAATCATCGGCGTGACGCGCATGGGCGAGAAGATGGTTGCCTGGCGCAACAGCAGGGGCGAATTATCGGTAATGAGCGACAAATGTCCGCACCGCGGGGTGGCCTTCAGCGCCGGCAAGGTGACCGGCGACTGCATCCAGTGTCCCTTCCACGGCTTTGAATACGATATATCAGGAAGCTGCAAGCTGGTCCCTGCCAACGGGCGCGGGAGTGAGCCGCCCAAGGCATTCCACGTCCGGAGTTATCCGGTCCGGGAAGAACACGGCTTTGTTTATATCTGGTGGGGCGAACCACGCGAAATGTATCCACCCGTTCCATGGTTCGAGTCCATCGGCGAAAATATGGTCTACACCACGCTAAAAGACCACTGGGCCAATCACTACGCGCGCGCCATCGAAAATCAATTGGATGTGGTGCACCTGCCTTTCATCCACCACAACACCATCGGACGTGGCTACCGAACCCTGGTCAATGGACCGATCGCCAGGGAAGAGAGTCACTGGGCAGGCGATCACCTGATCAATTTATGGGTTTACAACGAGCATGACCATGGGCAGAAACCTAAGAAGGCCTCCGAACTGCCTGAACCAGACCGGCGTCCCTTTCTGCAATTCCGTTTCGGGAATCTATGGCAAAACTGGATTGCTGACGGTCTGCGCGTCGTGCTCGCCTTTGCCCCGATAGACGACGAGAACACCATGATGTACCTGCGCTATTATCATACAGTGCGTTTCCCGGTCTTGCGCCAACTCACCGGATGGTTGGGCAGCCTGGCAAACCTGGTGATCGAACGCCAGGATCGCCGGGTGGTTATCACCCAGCGTCCGCCACGTCCTGACCTGGGCATCGGCGAGATCCTGATCCCGGGTGACAGTCCGATCGTGTTATACCGGAAGATAAGAAGAGCTTTGATCGAAGGAAAAGAATAAAGAGAGATTTTATTCGTTTTTTATAGAATTTCTCAAGTTTAACAAAAGCGACAGCCAGCTTTTGCAATACGATTATCCGGGATAAAATTGCAGCGTAGCTGATACAATAGTAATCAAAGAGGTAATTTAATGGCCAATAGATCCAAAGTCGCCGTTGTGCGCACCACACCCGAAAGCGTTTTACAGGATTATCAACGTTTGTTTGAACTGGCCGGCGGCAGCCAGGCCCTGCGCCGGGATGCCACAACCATTCTCAAGGATAATATTTCCTGGCATTTCCCCATGCCAGCCGCCAATACCACTCCCTGGCAATTGGAAGGTTCAATTCTCGCCTTACGGCAGGCCGGGTTTGATGACCTGGTATGCGTGCAAAACCATACTGTGGGAACTGATGCGTTCAAAGGAGAAGATCTGAACGGGTATGTTCCCATCTTTAAGCACTATAACTGTCCCGGCACTCTATAATTTCCGAAAAAACGAGATGGAATGGATGCTTTACCGGCCAAAAGCAAAAATGCTTGCGCTTGATCACATCTACCCGGAAGGGATCCGCATACCGGATTATTTCATCGGGAAGAACATCGTCCACCTGCCTACGATCAAGACCCATATGTACACCACCACCACCGGTGCAATGAAGAACGCCTTTGGCGGATTACTGAGCAAGTACCGCCATTACACTCACACCTGGATCCACGAAACACTGGTGGACCTTTTGGCAATCCAGAAAGAGATCCATCCGGGAATATTTGCGATGATGGATGGGACAACTGCCGGCAATGGCGCCGGACCGCGGCTGATGATCCCCGAGGTGAAGAACATCCTTCTGGCCTCCGAAGACCAGGTAGCCATTGATGCCGTGGCAGCCAAGCTGATGGGATTTGACCCAATGTCCATCCGGTATATCCGCCTGGCGACACGAACAAGGCCTGGGAAACGGCGATGTGCGTCAAATTGATCTGGTCGGTGATGATATATCCGGCGAAAACTGGAATTTCAAGATCACCCGCAATTCGCACACCTTCCTGGCCTGGCTGGCCTGGTATGGACCCACCAAGTTCCTGCAAAAATTGATCTTACGCACCCCGCTCGTGGCTCTGCCCATTGCCATCTCCAAGGCCGAACAGGATTATTTCTATTGGCCGTTCAAGTACAAAAGGGTGGCGGAAGAATGGCAAAACAATACGGAATGGGGACACCTATTCCAACGCTATCAAGAAAAAGGATTTTTGAACGTCTAGTCTTGTTTTTGATCGAGTAGAGTACAAAAACGCTGGTTTCCCCGGACAACAGAAGAAGAGATTTAACATGCCCAACACCAAAATAGATCTTCCAGCCCAAATCAATCTGGATCAGTTCATCTCAGCTCAGGCACATGATCTACGAACGCCATTCAATCACATCACCGGATTCAGCAAGATGCTCCTGAACACGATCGGCGTTGGTCCCCTGACAGATTTCCAGAAGGAAGACCTGGGAACAGTCTACCGCAGCGGGATGCGCGCGCTGACGTTGATGAATGGGTTGATCGATATCGCCAGGATCAACCAGCATGAAAAAGAACCCAACCCCAAAGATACAGATATCGAACAAACAATTGCGCAGGGTCTGGCGCAGTGGAAAAAATTCAACCCAGGTGCGGATGTTCATACGGATTACCAGGTACTCACAACTTCAAAAACGATCCGCACGGATGAACAGTTAATCCGTCAAGTTGTCTCCAGCTTTATCTCATTTGTCGCACTTTACTGTGAGGCAAGGACGAATATCGCCATCGCCGTGGTAGAACAGCCAGATTGGTTCCTGTTTACTTTTACCAGTACAGGGGTAAAAGCAAGCCAGCCCTCCGAGCCTGGATCGGGAAATGCTTGGGTACGTTAATCGAAATCTGATCGAATTGCAGAAGGGGGAAATCAGGCTGGTGGAAGAAATGGATAATGGGGCAATCGTTCAATTTGCGTTTCCGAAGTAATAATTCAATCCAAGCAGGGTTTACGTGCACAACCAGGAGCCGGGTAAGAAAACAAAAGCTGCCCTCAGCTTGATTTTTATCATCATGCTGATGGACGTGATCGGCATAACCCTGCTATCCCCGGTTGCACCTTATATCGTTCAAAAATACAGCCACTCTGCCTTGATGGTCAGCATGCTTACGGTGCTATATGCCGGCGGGCAATTCATTGCTGCCCCACTGATCGGGAAACTCGGCGACCGGTATGGACGCCGTCCGGTGTTGCTGATCAGCCTGCTCGGACAGGGGATCGGGTATTTGATCTTCGGCCTGGGTGGATCCTTGTGGGTTTTATTCCTGGGGCGGGTCATTGGCGGCATTACCGGCGGCAACCTTTCCACCGCAAGCGCTTATATTGCTGATGTTTCAAAACCTGAGGAACGCTCGAAGAATTTTGCCCTGATTGGAATGGCCTGGAGTGTCGGATTGATCCTGGGACCTGCTGCCGGCGGTATCCTGGGCCAATTCAACTTACTGGCACCCGCCTTCGCGGCCGCGGCGTTATCCCTCTTGAATGTGCTTGCTGGGAATTTTTATTCTGCCCGAATCCTTACCCCTGGAGCGGCGGGAAACTGCTCCGATGCGTCGCCAGTGATTTCAATCCGATCGTTGCCATTTTCGAGATGGCCCGCAAGCCCGGCCTGGGCTGGCTGCTGCTGGTAACGGCAATGTTCAACTTCGCCTTCAACGGCATCAACAGCACTTCCACCCTGTTCGTCATTCAGAAATTCACCGCCCAACCATGGCATCTGAGCCTGCTTTTGGGTTTGGCCGGCATCGCGGTGGGCGCAACAACCTTTATTCTGGTGCCTCGCCTTGTTCCCCGGTTTGGGGACAATAAAGTTGCCATGGTCAGCCTGATCGGGCAATCAGTCTTCGATATTTCCATATTTTTCGTACCGCTTTTTTGGCCGATTTTTCCACTGAATATGCTGGTCAGCGCGATCAGCGCGTTCACTTTCCCCACCCTGACCACCCTCTGCACCGACCTTGTGCTGCATCGTGAAGTTGGCCTGCTCATGGGAGTGACCACCGGTCTGGGCAGCCTGATGAATATCTTTGGCCCGCTCTGGGCCGGTGCGATGTACGATCACGTCATGGTCGGCGCGCCGTATTGGATGGGGGCGATCATCCTGGCGGCGGCTGGTTTGATGTTGACACGGCTGCAGCCACGGGTAAAGACTATCGCCGGTTGAGATGCACAACATTCAATGGAATCAGTCCATTAAATAATTTGATCCGCCTCCTTAAAAAAAGAACCAGGGCAGTCATTGAATTGCCCTGGTTCCTGTCAATTAGAATAAAGATCAGGCGGTCCTGCTCGGCCTGGCGCATCTCAGAAAAAGCCGCGATCGCCACCTCCAGCATCTTCTCATCCGGTTCACGGGTGGTCAGGGATTGGAGGGCCAGGTTGGGCTTGACGATAAAACGAACAAAGGGGTTCGTGATATGGTTCGCCGTCCAGCGCAGATATTCATAGGCAATACCCACCAGGACCGGGATCATCAGAACCCGGCTGATGAGCCGCCATTCCAAAGAGAGCGGACCAAGAATGGTAAAGAAGAACAGCGAAAGCACCATCAAAGTCAACAGGAAAGCCGTCCCGCAGCGGGCGTGGGCAAGCGGGAATTTCGCAACCGAAGCCGGCGTCAGGTCCGCGCCCGCTTCGTAGGCATTGATGGTTTTATGTTCTGCGCCGTGATAGGCAAAAACCCGTGCAATATCCGGCATGAACCCGATTGCCCAGATATATCCGACCAGCATGAACAGGCGCAGGATGCCTTCGACCAGGTTGCTCCACCAGGCATTCCAATGCAGGAAGTGTTCGGTCAGCCAGCCAACTCCCGCCGGGATGAGGAAGAAAATGGCGATTGCGACCAGAAAGGTTATTCCGAGCGTCAGATAGAGCGCCGGTCCTTCCAGTTTTTCATCCTCGCCGGATTGCAGGTTGGCAGAATTGGTCAGCGCCAACATGCCCAGTCCGAGCGAATCCCACAACATGACCAGCCCGCGCAGGAAAGGGATTTTAGCAATGTTCGTCTTGTAGATTCCGCTCAGAGGTTCGATCTTTGGTAACGATCTTGCCATCCGGGGCACGCATGGCAACGGCGCAGGTTTTTCGCCCACGCATCAGCACGCCCTCGATGAGCGCCTGTCCACCGTAGGTAATGAGTTTATCTTCCATAGGTAAATAAGAACCAGTCACTTTATCGAGACCGATTCGATCTTCTCCATATATTCAGGTTTCAGGTTCAAGAAGAAATGGATATACGCATCAATGCCGCGGTACCAGGTTGGCAGGTTTTGTTTTTCGTTCGGGGCGTGGACATTGTCATCCGGGAGACCAAAACCGCAAATGACCGATTCGATCCCCAACAGGCGCTGCATATCACCCACCACCGGAATGGAACCGCCCTCGCGTTTGAAATAGGGCCGCTTGCCCCAAACCGTTTCCAACGCCCTTGCCATGGCCTGAACAGCCAGGTTGTTCCGGTCTGATATCGAGGCCGGATTACCGGCCAACGTTTTCACCTCCCAACGAATATCATTGGGGGCGTTCATGTTCCAGGTAACGGAGCAACTGCTGGTGAACTTCTTTATGATCCTGGTCAGGGACAAGGCGTGTCGAAATCTTCGCCATTGCCCAGGAGGGAATCACAGTCTTGGAACCTTCACCGGTAAACCCGGAAAGCAGGCCATTCACATCCAGAGTAGGCCGCGCCCCGGTGCGTTCGTTGGCGGTAAACCCGGCTTCACCGTAGAGCACCGGAACGCCAGTCTGTTCGAGAAAATGGCTTTCGTTAATCGGGAGGCGGGCCAGTTCTTCGCGCTCTTCCTTGTTCAATTCGCGGACACTATCGTAGAAACCGGGCAGGGTAACCCGACCCTCAGCATCATGCATCCCTGCAATCAGTTCGGCCAACGCATTCGCAGGGTTATGGACCACGCCGCCATACATACCTGAGTGAAGATCATGCGCGGGACCATAGACACGCAACTCGAAATATGCCAGACCGCGCAAACCATAGGTGATGGTCGGATATTCCTTGCCGATCATGCCCGAATCCGGATTGACAGCAAAATCGCAGGCCAGCAGATCGGTATGGCTGGCAATGAACGCTTCCAGGTTGGGCGAACCAACTTCTTCCTCCCCCTCGAAGAGCCATTTAATATTGATCGGCATACCACCGGTCTGGATCAAAGATTCGACCGCTTTCAGCGTAACCACCGCCTGCCCTTTCATGTCCGATGCACCTCGGGCGAATATATCTTCGCCGATGATCGGTCGGATCAAAAGGTCTGTGTCTTCCAAAGATCAAGCGGGTCAACCGGTTGAACATCATAATGGCCATATATAAGCACAGTTGGAGCGCCAGGAACCTCGAGCCATTCCCCGTAAACGACCGGGAACTTTGCGGTTGGGAAGAGTTGTACTTTATGCATCCCCAGATTGCGCAGTTGTGCAGCCAGCCACTCCGCCGCACGGCCGATATCAGGAATATGCTCTTTATCCGTCGAAATGGAAGGGATCGCCAGAATTTCCTTAAAAGTACTCAGGAAATCCTCTTTCTTAGTGTGTGCATATTGCAGGGCGTTTTCGCGCTGGTCAACCATGTGGACTCCTTTTGTAATACCCGGATCTATGGGCCAACGGTCGGCGTGAAGTTTTATCAAGGGGACGGCGGGTGACCAGATACCAATCTGCCACCCCATTAAATCGATCGGCTGACTCGAAGAGGGGCGCCGCCTGTACTCCTTGCACACGCTGGTCCACGGCATAATTGTAGACGGGATAGTATAACAATAAAGCCGGAAGTTCGCGTCCAAAAATTACCTGGAAATTGCGATACAAGCGGGTCCGGATGGCCGGATCGGCTACCACACGCGCCTGTTCAATATATTCGCTGGCGGGACGGTTATCCCATTGGGAATAGTTCTGACCACCCGTAATTTCAGCCTGATGCCAGAAAGGATATGGGTCCGGATCGTATGAGCGGCTGAGATCCAAATCCACCAGGGCAGCCTGGTAGGTGCGCGGGGTCAGGTAGTCCTTTAGGAGAGATTCGTAAGAAACGGCTTTTAGCGTTACTTCAACGCCAATGGCCGCCCAATCCTGTTGAATAGCCTGGGCAAGCTGGGCATGCAAGCCATCGTCCGGATATGCCATTGTAAAGGAGAGTGAAACATTATCCTTGGCACGCACGGTGCCATCCGGGGGGAGAACATAACCGGCAGCTTTCAGTTGACCAACCGCTGCATCTGGATCGAAACCGATATGAGCAGACGCCATCATAATAAGCCCACGTGCCAGGCAGGATCGGGCTATCCGCCACAATCCCCTGCCCATGAAGCAGTTTATCCACCATCCATTGCCGGTTTAGGTCAAGCATGAGGGCATTTCGAACTTTTTTATCCTGGAAGAAGGGCAATTGTTTATCGCCCAGATTAAGCAGGATCAGAGTCACGCGCGGCATGCGGCTGGAGTAAAGGGACAGGTTCGTATCGGCAAGAGCTGAAGGAAGAACGTCTGCAGTAATTTGACTGATGCCAAGGACTTCCCCGGCCTGGTAGGCTGTCACGGCTGCCTGTGAGCTTGGATAATACCGGAAGACAATCTGATCTATGAAAGGCACCTGACCATAGTAGGTCTTTGAAGCCGCCAGAACCAGGCCTGTGATCTTGCCATTTTCGACCATCAAATGGTCAAATTTATAAGGACCCGAACCAACCGGCGCCAGGTTAAAGCCGGCATTTGCCAACTGGTCCGGCGCGACTGTCTCCAAAAGATGTTTGGGTAAAATGCCAAATGTCAGGTAATCCAGGAAAGGAACGAAAGGCTCCGTCAGAACAAATTTGATATTTTTATCGTTCAGACGGGTTATTTGTACCCCATCCCACAAGCTGCGCACATCGGGAGAATAGTCGGAATATTGGGTCCGCAACAGGTTGAGCGTAAATAAGCACATCGTCACTGGTGACCGGGGTGCCATCATGCCAATTGGCATTCCCGCGCAAGGTGACATTGTAGATCGTACCATCTGCTGAAACGCCCCATGATTCGGCCAGGTCAGGTTGTGGAATGCCATGCGAATCGAATCTGATCAGGCTGCTGAAGAGCAGGCGATCCACGTCCCGGTCGGCCGGATTGTTCAAATCAAGCATGGGATTCAAGCGTCCAAACGAACCAACCAGGGCCTCGGTATAAATACCTCCGCTGACCGGTTCGGGCAGGATTGGGTTGACAGACGGCTGCTGGGTGAGCAAGAGCACCGCCACCACAACCAGCGTCAGGGCAACAACCAGGAATTGCCAGCGCAGTTTTTTCATGGGCACAAATTAAAGAAAGGCCGCTTCCGGGCATATCAACAGACCGGTGCTGGCCTTTCTTAATAATGATACTTTTATTGGCGGGCAGAAATAATCACCAGAGTAATCGCCAGCACAAAAAACAGGACGCTGAAAACAATGGTTACCCAAAAAAGTGTTTTTTCGATCCCGCGTCGGGCAGTGAATACGCCCCCCGGGTCAGAACCGGTCAAACCGCCCAAACCAGCACCCTTGCTCTGCAGGATAATACTGGCGACCAGCGCGATTGATGTTAAAATCAAAGCACCATCCAAAATATTTGTCATTAACAAGCCTCCAGGAATTTTAGCCGCCAAATTATACCTGTGATAAGGGTAAACCGTCAACCAACGCTATTTATGGATGATTCCGTCAAATGGCTGAGGCTGGCGGGGTAATCAGAAAGGGAAAGCATGCACGAACTGGTCGTCAATTTACACATGCATACCACTTACTCAGACGGTTCCGGTACATACGCTGAACTGGGGCTGGCCGCTCTCAAAACCGGCGTGGATGTTCTCCTGGTCACTGACCATAATATCCTGGTACAGGGAGTGGACGCCTATTATCGGGATGGAAAGAAACGCGCCCTCGTGCTGGCCTGCGAAGAGATACACGACCAGGATCGTGACCCGCAAAAAAACCATTTGCTCGTCTTTGGCACGGATCAGGAACTGGCTACCCTGGCCGATAATCCACAAGCCCTTATCAACGCTGTGCGACCGGCTGGGCGGTCTATGCTTTATTGCCCACCCGGTGGACCCTGCCATGCCGGCCTTCGGAGAGACAGATATTTCCTGGGAGGACTGGAATGTCACCGGTTTTACCGGCATCGAATTGTGGAACGGTTTTAGCGAACTCAAGACAGTTGCAAAAGGGAAACTGGATGCGATCCTCTACGCTTTTTTGCCGGAATTCATTCCTCATGGACCGCTCCCGCAAGGCCTTCAGATTTGGGATGAGCTTGTTATCCAAAGGCCAGCATGTGGTGGCCGTGGGCGGCTCGGACGCCCATGCCCGGCATATGTCGCTGGGACCGTTACACAGAACCATTTTCCCTTATGAGTACCATTTCTCAACCATCAACACGCATGTCCTGACACCAATGCCGTTAACCGGCAACCTGGCCGAAGACCGCAAAATGGTGTTCGACGCCCTGGCTGCCGGCCATTGTTTTATCGGCTACGATCTGCCGGCCCCAACGCGCGGATTCTCGTTTCTCGGCACAAGGCAGGGATTCGAGCGCTATCATGGGAGAGAAAATCGCGCCTGGATGGCGCGGTGACTTTGCAGGCGAAGATTTCCATCCAGCGCCGAAATCAAATTGATAAAAGATGGCGAATGTATCAAGGCATTGCATGGCGAGACATTCACGCACGTCACAAATGAGCCGGGTGTTTACCGTGTTGAAGCTTATAAGCATTTCCTGGGAAAACTGCGCGGCTGGATCTTCAGCAATCCAATTTATGTTGGAAGCCACCAGTAAGAGTTGGAGACTCATTTTTAAGAGCCGGCATTCTTTCGCAACAGGAATTGCCCTCGCCAAAAAGTCCCTTTTCGCTTACAATACAGCCCGTTCGATGCCCAGACAGAACTGGTTCGTCCGGCTACTGGGTTCAAGCCGCCATGCGGCTTGCCTTCCGCCCCCGGCTCACCCACGGTGAATGTCCGGGAGCATATCCCGAGGAAAGGAGGTTTTCCCTATGCGTAAGTACGAATTGGTTTGTATTGTCCATCCTGATCTTGACGAGACCGCATTTAACGGCATCGTCGAGAAGGTCAAAGGTTGGGTTGCTGAAACCAGCGGTAGCGTGGACAAAGTTGAAGTCTGGGGCCGAAAGCGCCTGGCTTATACCATCAAAAAGCAGCGCGAAGGTCAGTATGTTCTTTTCAATCTCGGCCTTGAACCTACTGCCACTGCTGCTCTGGAAAAGAATCTGCGTTTCCTGGAACCTGTCATTCGTTATATGCTCATTGTTGTGGATTAATGGATACTTCGGCGGTTCTTTTATTTGTCTTCCGACTAAGGAGTGAAAGATGAGTCGTGGTTTGAACAAAGTCATGATTATCGGCAATCTGGGGCGTGAACCTGAAATGCGTTACACGCCCTCCGGCCGCCCGGTGACCACCTTCACGGTTGCCACCAGTCGCTCCTGGAACACCGCCGATGGTGAACGTCACACCGATACCGAATGGTTCAACGTTGTCACCTGGGGCAACCTGGCCGAGATCTGCAAACAATACCTGACCAAAGGTCAGCAGGTCTACATCGAAGGCCGCCTCCAGACCCGACGCTGGGAAGACAAAGAAGGCGTCAAGCACTCCACCGTCGAGATCGTTGCCACAGAAATGATGATGCTCGGCGAACGCCGGGAGGCCAACCATGTCCCGGCCGGTGAAGAGCCTGTCGCATCCGAAGAACCCGAAGGTCAGACCGGGAACGAAGACGAATTCCCGTTCTAGGCCCGACTTAGAATATGGCAGCGGATCCGTTTGCCGCTGCACCAAGCAAGATAGATTGGAGTTAATATTCTTATGGATCACCCAATGGATAATGAAATGGAAGGGGGGCAGGAGCGTCGCTATTACGCCCGCCCCAAAATCTGCCAGTTCTGTGCCGACCGGCATATGACAATTGATTACAAACAATCAGATGTATTGCGCCGTTTCGTCACCGAAGAAGGCAAAATCCGCCCGCGCCGCCAGACCGGCACCTGCGCCAGACATCAGCGCGAGCTGGCGGGCGCCATCAAACGCGCCCGCCATATCGCACTGCTTCCCTTCACAGGCCGGGCTTTCAACGAAGACCGCTGAAACCTGGCATCTGCATAAGGTAGGGGACGAGCTGCTGGATATCCAAAAGTGTCTGAATCGATTTCCCTGCAAGGGAATATTGCTTCACCGATTCATGATTGATGCAAGAAGCAGTGCTTCCCCGTAACATCAATAATTGGCGAGGTTTATAGACTTCGCTATGAGGTATGTATGGCAAAAAACAAGTCTCCAAAGATATTGACAAAGAAACATCTGGCTCGCCAGGATCGAGAGCGCAGACAGACAAGAATGATCACCGGTATTGCCATTGGGATCATTGCAATTGTGGTTCTGGGCATTGCTTACGGGCTCCTGAACGATACGCTATTCCTCAATTGGAGACCGGCGGTAACAGTAAATGGCGAAACACGCAGTCTGCATGAGTTCCAGGTTCGTGTTCGGGTTACTCGTCAACAATTGATCAGCCAATATATGCAATATACGCAACTGGCCCAGATGTTTGGCATGGATCCGAATTCCGACCCACAAATGTCCCAATCTCTTGTCGCAAATAACCCAGGAATTGGATACCCCAGCTACAGTCGGTGGACAAGTCATCGATGACATGGTAAATGATCTGCTCATCCGCCAATATGCCAAGGCAAATGGCATCACCGTCACTGCTGCTGAGGTCGAAAAAGCGGCTCAGGAAGCCTTACGCTACTATCCAAATGGAACGCCAACTCCCACTCTCACTCCGACAGAGTTGGTCTATCCGACGCTGGATGCAACCCAATTGGCTTTGATGACGCCAACGATCGACGCCGACCGCCACTGAGACTCAAACTCCTGCCCCAACCTCAACCGTCCCCCCGACTGCGACACCCAATCTGACCAGTACGGCGACACCCATTCCCAGCATCACCCCCACTGCCACGCCTTATACACTAAAGGGTTACCAGGACCAATATAAAAAAGCATTAAAAAGCTATTCCTCACTGGGTCTTTCTGATAGCGAGTTCCGCTATATTTTCTTTGAGAGCGGCCTCTATCGCGATCGTGTCCAGGCCAAGATCACAGCGGATATAACCCATCAACAGGAACAGGTCTGGGCACGCCATATCCTGGTTGCAGGCAGATGAAGCAACTGCCAAGGATATCAGCGCACAACTTGCAGCCGGCGCCGATTTTGGCACCCTTGCCGCCAAGTATTCCATCGATACAGGCAGCAAAGATAAAGGTGGGGATTTGGGCTGGTTCGCAAAAGGCAAGATGGTTGCCGAATTTGAAAATGCCGCTTTCGCCATGAAAGTTGGCGAGATCAGCCAGCCGATTAAAAGCACCTACGGTTATCACATCATCCAGGTACTTGGTCACGAAGTCCGTCCGCTTACGGAACAGGAATACACGGACGCAGTTACGCGCGGCTTTCACAGCCTGGCTCCAGGCACAACGCGCCAGTTCCAAGGTTGTCATTAATAACGCCTGGACAAACTTCGTTCCCACCACGCCGACGCTTGCTCAAGCTCAGGCAAACGATCTGGCAACCGCAACAGCCTACATAGCCACCTACCAGGCAAATAGCGGAAACAAGTAGATTGGAATAAAACCCATCAATAAAAAAGTGGTTAGCGTAATGGCTAACCACTTTTTTATTTTCCCAGGTGCAAAAATAAAAAAACGCTATTTCAGGTATTCTTCCGAAATTTCATCCAGCTTCAGGCTGATGATCTGGCTGGCCGAATCACGCCCCATCGTAACCCCATAGATCACATCAGCCGCCTGCACTGTGTTCCGGTTGTGCGTGATAATGATGAACTGCGTTTCTTTGCTCAATTCCAGCAAGAGGTCACGGAAGCGGCCCACGTTGGCTTCATCGAGCATGGCATCCACCTCATCCATTACGCATACCGGCGTTGGGGAAACCTTGAGCAGGGAAAAGACCAGGGCAATTGCCGTCAGGCTGCGTTCACCACCAGATAGGAGTGAAAGACCCTGCTCGCGCCGTCCGGGTAAGCGCGCTTCAATATCGATACCGGTCTCGGTCAGATTCTCCGGGTCAGTCAGCACCAGGCGGGCCGCCCCACCGCCGAACAACCGATGAAAGATCGTATGGAACTGTTCCGCCACAGCATCGAACGTTTTTTGGAACTCGCGGCGGGTCAGTTCATCCAGTTCTGCAATAACCTGGTGCAGGTCAGCTTCGGCCTTGCGCAGATCTTCCATTTGCGCAGACAGGAAAGTATGCCGCTCTTTGACAGAGCGGTATTCCTGCTGGGCTTCCGGATTGATCGCTCCCATGCGCCGCAATTGAGCCCGCAGGCGGACCATATTTTCCTCAAGATCCGCCGGCAGTTCTTTCACCATCGGCAATTGTTCGACCATCCCGTCAAAGGGAAGCGGTACCGGGCCGGAAACATCGCTGGCATACTCAAAATCCACCAGTCCAAAGTCGTCCTCGATTTTTTGGCGCAAGCTTTCCAATGTTTCCTGTTTGCGACTAAGCTCAAGCTGAATCTGGTTATTTGTTCGTTCGACACGCGCCAGGGCAGCCTGTCCTTCCATTTCCTGTTTTTGTAAATTCACTTCCAGAGCTTCGGAGGTTTCGAGTTCCTTCTCAGCAGGTTCGATCAGGCTGCGTAATTCCTCCAACTGGGAATTGATGCCGGAAGCCTGTCCACGCAGATTTTCCCTGGCATTCTCCAACTCAGACAGGCTTTTATCAATTTCTGCCAAACGATTTTCCAATGCGGTTTGTTGTTTTTGCAAGCGGTCAACAGCGTTCATACGCTCAGCATGGCGTGCGCGCGGCATCGCTCAGGGCGCGCTCGGTCACCGCCGAGCTTGTCGACCAGAATTTTACCTGTTCCTGAGATTCATCCAGGGTAATGGCAGCCAAAGCGGCAGATTGTGTTCGCAAGCTTTCCTGTGCCAGGCCTATTTCTTTTTCGCCGGCAGAAAGAGCCGTTATGGTCTTCTCGCGTTCCTTTTCAGCCTGCGCAACTTCGGACTCAATATTCGTTCTTTGGCTGACCTGGAAGTCCCATTGCCGGCGCGCCAATTCTTCCCGGACCTGGAACTGCCGTTCATTATTACGAGCCGATTCCAGTTGGGCGCGCGCTTCGCTGACGGTGTCCTGGCGGTGCGCGACTTCATCACGGGCAGATTCAATTTGACCGGAGAGTTTCTGCAACTCCGAATCTAATTGTTGAATATGACTTTCCATATCCTGCAAGGATCCCTGAAGCTCACGCCGCAAGCGCGGCCGTCCCAATGCGGCAGCTTTGGCCGGCTTCCCAGCCGAAACCTGTCCAGTGGCATGAAAAACTTCACCACGCAACGTGACGGCCAGGGCATTTTTCGGCAGACCGGCCAGATACGCGCCTGGCAGAGGCACGATCATTGACAATCAGTACCTGGCCGAGCAGCAGATCCACTGCCGG
Source organism: uncultured Chloroflexia bacterium (assembly GCA_963830665.1). Classification (GTDB taxonomy): domain Bacteria; phylum Chloroflexota; class Anaerolineae; order Anaerolineales; family Villigracilaceae; genus UBA877. The sequence goes on along the minus strand of CAWHNM010000028.1, from coordinate 251,679 downwards.
GCGATATTCCGCCTGTGTTCTGACCAAATCAGAAGCGACCCCCAGGCAATCAGCGCTCTTCTTCAATTTGAGCGGTTCGGCTGGAGCGAGCCAATCGAGCGGAAGGAGTGAAGCTCGTCCGGATTGGTCTACATCCAGCAACGCCATGGCCTGTTCAGCATCCCTGCCGGATTCCAAGAGGACAGCGTCTGTATATTCGCCCAAAACGGCGGCGATGGCGACTTCCAGTTCCGCCGGGACATCCAACGAAGCCGAGAAAGCTCCGCGTGCACCCCCGAGTTTGGACTGTCGGGAAGCGTCCAGAAGTAACTTTGCCCCATCCGCATATCCGGCCAGGGACTGCTCAGCCTGTTCGAGGACATCCAGTTGTGCTTTGAAACGGGCTTGTTCGGCCTGTTTGGCGGATCGTCCCGCCTGGGTTTCCTTGACTTTCGATTCAAGGTTCGCCAGCTGGGTTCGTGCAAGTTGAAGTTCAGCTTCGCCTTTTTGGAGAGCTGTTTCTGATCTCTGCCGGGCTGCAATCCCGTTTTTTAGTTCCAAGGCTGCTTTCCCTGCCTCTGCCTCAGCAAATGCGATGGCTTGGACAAGGGTTTCCAGCTTTTGTTTCTGACCTTCGGTACGGGAACCCAGTTCATCCAGCCGGGCTTGCAAGCCGGCATGTCGGGTGGTTAATTCATTGCATGCCTTGGCGGGTGGATTGAATGGCCGCCTCGAGTCTGGACTTTTCTGCCTGTTGAGTGTCCAGGGTGGCCTGTGCCGTTCTGGTCTGGATCTGTGCTTCGTCATATTCTTTTTGCAGCTGCCCAGTCTCGGCTCCAGCTTCAGTCAGTCGTTCCTGGTCAATCCTGAATTCCTCCGAAAGGCGGGATTGTTCACTCTAGACCTACCTGGCGGTTATCCAGCAAAGAACGCTGACGCTCATCCAGCACTGCCAGATTGCCGCTGGTGGATTCGCGGCTTTCATGCAGTTGCGCCGACTGGCGATGCCAGGAATTTAACCTGGCACGCAGACCGTTCAGATGATCACGGTAAGTGGTAAAGTTCTGGCGGACACGCTGATAGGATTCGCGCGCCTCTGTCAATTTAACTTCCTGGGTACGACCAAGATCGATGGCCTCGGTCAGGTCGCGCTGGGCGCGATGCCAGTGGAAACCATACCACTCAAGCAGGAGCACACGCAAGTCGGCCTGTACCTGGGCATATTCCTGCGCACGGGCAGCCTGTCGTTCAAGGCTTTTCAGGCGGGGCTCCAATTCAGCCAGGATATCGAGCACACGATCAAGGTTACGCCTGGTGGTCTCCAAACGACGGAGGGCTTCCTCCCGGCGGGTTCGATAAAGACCGATACCGGCGGCTTCCTCGAAAAGACGGCGGCGCTCATCGGCTTTGAGCGCCAGGGAGGCATCCACCAAGCCCTGACCAAGAATTGTATAGGTGCGTTCAGAGAGACCGGATTGCGCCAGGAGCTCGTTAATATCCTTCAGGCGGACATGTTGGCTGTTAAGCAGGTATTCATTTCGGCCATCGCGATATGAGCGGCGAGCCAGGGCCACTTCAGAGAAATCCACCGGCAGCCAGCCATTCGCATTATCAAAAGTAACCCCTGCCGAAGCCATGCCAGCGCGTGGGCGTTGCTCTGACCCGGCAAAAATCATATCTTCGGTCTTCTTGGCTCGTAAAAGACTGTAAGACTGCTCCCCCAATACCCAGCGAAGCGCATCGGCAATATTGGATTTGCCGGAACCATTCGGTCCGACAATTGCAGTAATTCCTTCGGCAAATTCGAAATTCGTTTTGGCCGCGAAGGTCTTATAACCGTGCAGTTCAAGAGATTTAAGTCGTAAAGGCATTTTGTAGTTATCGTATCAGGATTCGGAATTCTCGATTATTTCCAAAGTTGCCTGGGCAGCCAGGCGCGCAGCCGTCTGTTTGTTGCGTCCCGACACCATGACCATAGACCTTGCCATTGATATGTACTTCAACTTCAAACATCCTGTCATGGTCCGGGCCGCTGGCTTGAAGTGTAACATACTGGGGAATGCCAAGTTTCTTCCCCTGTGACCATTCCTGCAGACGGCTTTTTGGATCCTGCAGGTCAGTCCCGGAACAGGAACTGCTCGCTTACGGCCTCCATCATGGGATGGATGAAGTGTTGTATGAACGAAATATCATTCTGTAAATACAATGCACCAACCAAAGCTTCAAATGTTGCACACAATAATACATCCCGCTGGCGACCTCCGGCCTGATCCTCCCCATGTCCAAGGCGCATGGCAGGCCCCAGATCCAATGCACGCGCAAATTCAGCCAATTGCTCGGTGCAAACCAAGGCCGAGCGCATACGCGTCAATTCGCCTTCGGCTTTTTCCGGAAAATGATTGTAAAGCCAGGCTCCGGCAACAAAATCAAGCACGGCATCGCCCAAAAATTCCAGGCGCTCGTTATCTTCCAGCGCTTCAGGATGCTCATTGATATAGGAACGATGTGTCAGGGCACGCGTGAGAAGAAGTAAATTCTTGAAAGGAAGTTCCAGCCGCTGAACCAAAGCGGCCGGGGATTCTTCTCGATCCCCATTCGGGGTAAGGTTCATGGAAGCCTCCCGGAACTCAGGGAGCGCCAGCCGCCTCACGAGGTCAAGCGGCTGGCGGTCACTTTGTTCCATAAAATTATTATCGGGCCGATTGTAACCCGATTCAACCAGACTGACCAGCGTTTGTGATAGAATCCGCGCCGGTATCCATCAAAGGAGTGCAATATGCCCGAACAGCCCGTCGAAGGAACGACTTTCCTGGATAACGTCGAAATGGGATTGGGAGCCTGGTCCTGGGGGGACCGTTTCTTCTGGCATTACGGGCATGGTTACACCGATGAGGATATCGCGGCTGCTTTTCACACTTCGCTTGGCAGCGGGCGTGAACCTGGTAGACACTGCCGAAATCTATGGTTCGGGTCGTTCCGAACAACTGCTGGGGAAATTTATCAGAATACCGAGCAACCCGTCATTGTGGCGACCAAGTTCTTCCCCATCCCCTATCGCTTCACCAAAAATAGTGTTGTGCGGGCGCTTGCGCGGCAGCCTTGAACGCCTCGGACTGGAACATGTGGACTTGTATCAATTGCATTGGCCCAGCCCGGTGATGCCAAACGAAATCTATGTGGAAGGTTTGGCTATGGTGGTCAAGGCAGGGCTTGCCCAAGCTGTGGGTGTATCGAATTATGATCTGAAACAAATGCAACAGGCGCAAAACATTTTGTCAAAGCATGGGATCCCGCTGGCATCCAATCAAGTGGAATATAATCTGCTCGACCGCAAGGTGGAAAGAAATGGTTTACTCGACCGATGCAAGGAAACAGGGTGTACGCCTGATCGCTTACTCTCCGCTGGCAATGGGTTTGTTGACGGGTAAATATACGCTTGAAACCCCCCCGCCCGGGGCGCGCGGACGGAAGTATGCCGCCATCCTGAAAGATCTGCCTCGACTGATCGCGCTGTTGACCGAAATTGGCAACGGTCACGGCGGGAAAACCCCCGGTCAGGTTGCATTGAATTGGGTTATTTGCAAGGGTGCCCTGCCCATCCCGGGTGCGAAAACCGCCAAACAAGCCGAACAAAATGTTGGGGCCATTGGTTGGAGATTGACACCGGAAGAGATCCGGTCAATGGAACTGGAAAGTGATAAATTAACTTAAACAATCCGGGTGCGTTGGTACCCGGTTTGTTTATTTCAGGATCTGAAAGAGATTGTTGTAATCATCCGTCCATAACCGGACGTGTGAGACATAACCATCCATGGGTTTGGCACGCGCGGCGATTGCCGGGTTGGCAAGCAGAGCCGGATCGCGCGCCAGCAGGATCCACTCCGATGCATACGTGATCACCCCATCTCCGGTATCCTTGATCAAAACCCGGGCGAGGCCGAAGTGATCAGCCAGGGTCCATACAACGGGTACAAGATCCAGGCGGCGGTTCGAGATGTGGATGGCCAGGATCCCTTCGGGGGAGAGCTGCTGCCAGTAGACCTGGAAGGATTCTGCATCCAGCAGGTGCACCGGGATGGAGTCGCTTGAAAACACATCCAGCAAAAGCACATCATAATTTTGGCCCTGACCGGCAGCCAATTCCTGTTCCAGAGAGAGACGGGCATCCCCTGGCACAATTTCCACCTTCGCCAGGCTCTTTGACAGGTAGGTAAAATAGGCATTTTCCCCTTCCGCCAGGCGGATGACATCCGGGTTGATCTCATAAAAGCGATAAACATCACCAGGCTGGCCATAGACTGCCAGGGTACCAACTCCCAACCCGAGTACCCCTACACGCATTCCCTGGCCGCGTTTGGGGTGGTCAAGAATGGCAAGTCCGGCGCCGCTGCGCTTCCCATAATAAGAAGTAGGCAAATCTTGAAGTGTTTCGTCATGGAACTGATAGCCGTGAACAGTAACCCCGTGGATCAACGCAAAACGGTGATAGGCCCTGATAAATTGATCTCTCCAAATGTAGCGGAACTACCGCATAGAAATCACGTCTGCCTGACTCTCAGCACGCCATAAAAATTCCGCCGGATATACAGGTCGTTGACCTGGTCAGCCTGGATTTGCTGGTAGGAGCGCGCACTTGCAATAATAACTGCAACTAGAATGAGCAACTCATCGGCAACATAGACCCACCGGTTGAGCTGGATCCTTCCGGAAACAAGAGTTACAACCAGGAAAACCAGCCAGCCAAGCGTAAGGCCAATCGGTAATTCCCAGAATCCTTTGAAAATAAGAGGCACGATAAAGTTTATTACCATTCCGCCCAGTGCGCCGCCTATCGACACCATCAAGTAGAAGGACGCCAGGTGCGCCGGATGCGGGCGGATTCGATAGAGTTCGCCGTGACAAACCATGCAGGCCGCAAAGAGGACCAGAGTATAAATGCCGATTTGTTGCAGGATGCCGAAGTCATCCGAACGTCCCAGCGCCCATCCAGCCAACAGGGTGGCGCCGAAGAATAAAAGCAGAAAAACTTGCCGGGAATACCATCGTTCTCCGGAAAAAGCCAGAACGAACGTCAGCAGATAGACAGTCAGAGGAAGAACCCACAAAAATGGGATAACTGCCACTTCCTGGGTAATCTTACTGGTGACAGCCAGGAGCAGGATGGAGGCGGTCGCGGCCAGCGCAATCCAAAGGAAGTGCTCCTTCACGGCAGGGCGGGGAATGCCCGGCTGATGCTCCACCAAAAGATCCAGCCTCTTTCGCATCCGTAAAGATTTGAGGGCCCCGTATGCCGCCAAGCCTGCATAGAGGATATATGCCAATGACCAAACGCGTCCCTGCCAGGCAAGCGTCAAATATGGTTCCACCAGGATGGGATAGGTCACCAGCCCCAACAAAGAACCCACATTCGATAGTGCATACAACCGATACGCGGTTTTTTGAGGAAAAGCCCGGTCAAACCAGGACTGGATCAATGGACTGTTGGCTGAGAGCAACAAATACGGTAATCCAACTGAAATCGTCAGCAATTTGAAAATATCCAAGAACGGAGAATCACCTCCCTGCGGTTTCCAACTGGCGGAGGGTGTTATGGGGGATTTCCAAAGCAGTCCCAGAAAAAGGATCAGCAATGACGAGGCACCCAACAGAGCCAGATGGAAGAGTTCCCGACGGCTTTTTTTGAGCACCCAATAAGCATAGGCATAACCTCCCGTCAGGAGAATCTGGAAAAATAATACCACCGTAGACCAGACCGCCGAGGTTCCTCCAAACCAGGGCAGAATGATCTTGGCTATCATTGGTTCCACCTGGAAGAGCAGGAAGGCCGAGAGAAAGATACTAATTGCAAAATAAGCCATTGGATTCTCCGGCCCAATTGTACCCGTACAAAAGAAGGTCTGGCTCAAATGCCCGGCTGTTGGAAAATTACCTGGATGAGCTACATTATCAGGTACTTGCTCATTTCTGGTCACCCATTGGGCAATCTTCAGTAAACAATTTTTTGAAGCGAATTGGCACGTTGGGGGTTATTACTTATATTGAGCGATAGCGATGTTGAGGCTTCCTTCAAATTTCGCTATTTTCTTTGTCAACAAGGCTTGAATTAGTCTCAAAATTTACCGAGCCATCTGTACTCTTCTGCAAAGTGGCCGAATGGATTCCCGAATAAGTGGTACGATAAGGAAGGTATATCTTAATGAAATCAACTCAAACCGTCTCCTATAAACTAGGCCGAAAACTGATCTGCCTGTATGCCCAGTTCCTGCTGAAAATGGATATTTTCTGGCAGGCGCACCTGCCGGCCGGGCCCAAACTCATCGTTGCAAACCATCCCAGTACCACGGATCCTTTTTATCTTTTGACACTTTTCCCCCAGCCGTTGAGCATATTGATCATCGAGCACGCCTTTAAGGCACCCCTATTCGGTGGTGTCTTGCGGCTCTCCGGACACATCCCGGTGCTTTCGGCCGACCGGCATGCTGCATTCGAAGCCGCCCACCGGCAGCTTTGCAATGGCCAATCCGTCGCCATCTTCCCGGAAGGAGACCTAAGCCCACGCCAAGGCGGATCCCTGCCGGCTCACAGCGGGGCAGCCCGCCTGGCACTCATGACGGGTGCGCCGGTTATTCCGATTGGTATTTATTTCCAACGGGAGCGCGCCCGGGCACTCGTTTCGAAATTTAACGGGAAATCCGAGACCGGTTATTGGTACCTGCGCGGACCGTATGGAGTGACGATTGGCAAGCCGATGCGCTTTGAAGGAGATACGCAGGACCACACACACGTCAAATCCATCTCCACCATCATCATGGAGGCCATTAATTCCCTGGCGCTTGCCAGCCAGCACAGGTTGGAGACCTCGATATAGATTTTTTTCACCTCCCCACCAAAAAAAACGGACCTGGATGATTTTCTCCAGGTCCGGATGGGTTAAAAATCCCTAACCGCCGCGTATATAATGCTCGAGGTGCGTTATGAATACCTGCTGTTCTGAGATGACCGTCCGCAATACATCCCGGATCGAGATCAGACCCAGCAAGGTTCCCTTTTCATAAACAGGCAAATGTCGAATGCCCTTCTCGTCCATTAAGGCCATACACTCTTCGACAGACTGATCAGCTTCAACGTAGAGCACTTTCCCAGTCATAACATCCTGCACTTTGGTTTTGTCGGCCGACTTGCCTCGCAGACCCACCTTGCGGACGATATCGCGCTCTGAAAGGATGCCGGCAACCTTGCCATCCACATCCATAACGAGCAATGCACCGACATTGTGTTTCGCCAACAGATCGAGTGCTTCCTGAACACTCGCATCGGGACCGACCGAGAACACCATCCCCATCGTTCTCCCTCGCAATAAATCCTTTGCTGTCGCCATTTTCTCCTCCGTAAAATGAATAACAAGTCTTATATGACCAGTTTACTCTGAAAATATACAAGTGTCAACCAATAGACCCGGATTGTACAATCACCAGGGTAACCCGCACAAATCGATCGGCCCTTCCGGCCAGTTCTGCTTGCAGACCGGCAGCACCATGACAGGGTAATTCAGTGTCGTTTTTCCAGCCGGTTGTTCCATCAACAAAGAATGGGCAACCTTCTTCCAACCAACCTTCTCGTATCGGGCAATCATCTGATCGGTTGCGATCATCAAGCCGAAATCAACTTTCAATGGATCTTGCAGGAAATCTTGTGCGACCTTCAATGCAGCACTGGCGTAACCGCGTTCACGCCATTCCACTTTGGTGGCTATATTTCCAATTCCTCCCAGCTTTAGTGACTCTTTGCCCACGCTCACCGTTCGTATGATAATGTGGACATTGCTGACCATCTCTTCACCTTCCCATACCATGACAGCCCAGTCGGGCTGAGCCCATTTTGTACCGGTCAGGTAAGCGTATAAGGAACTGGTCACGACACAATCCTGGCGGGCCTTTTCCAGAGTATTCCACTGTTCAGCAGATTTAATTTCCACTCGCATACAAACCTCCGGTAAAGATACCTCTTCGCTGGCTCAGTCGCACTATCTGGGGGATGAAATTTTCCAAATTATACAGTCTAAGGCGGATTTGGTTAAGCGCAATTCAAGCGGTCCAGGGCCAATACAACACGAAATTCCGGGTAAATAATCGATCGGCAGGCAAGTTACGGTCCCAGGGTGATTGTGAGATTCCGGCATGATAAAATCAGACATGCCCAAACCTCTCTTTATCATCAACAGCGTTGCACCCATCCGCATCTGTGATAACGGCGGCTGGACGGATACCTGGTTCGCCGGCCATGGACGGGTTTTCAACATTGGTGTATATCCTTACGCCGAAGTCCAGATCGAGGTTTTCCCCGGCGAAAACCCGGAAAATCGGATCATCATCAACGCCGAGAATTATGGCGAGCGCTATGTTGTCACACCCGAAAAACGCTGGGACAAGCACCCGCTTCTCGAAGCAGCCATTGAGTACATGCGCCTGCCAAAAGATCTGTGTTTTGAAGTGACCATTTATTCTGAGGCGCCCGGTGGAGCATCAACCGGGACCTCTGCAGCAGTGACCGTGGCGCTCATCGGGGGGCTGGATCTGCTTACGCCTGGTCGAATGACCCCTCACGAGGTCGCCAGCGCAGCGCATAAAATTGAGACTGATTTGCTGGGTCAGCAAAGTGGCATCCAGGACCAGTTATGTTCGGCTTATGGGGGGATCAATTACATTGAAATGTTTCAATATCCGCATGCATCGGTATCGCCGGTCCAGATCCCAAATGCCACCTGGTGGGAGTTGGAGAGACGCCTGGCGCTGGTCTACCTTGGAAAATCCCACCATTCCTCGGATGTGCACGAAATGGTGATTCGCTCACTGGAAGATGCCGGACCGGATTGCAAACAGCTGAATGATCTGCGAACCACAGCTGACAGATCGCGCGACGCCCTTTATGCTGACGATTTTTCCGCGCTGGGCGCAGCCATGATCGAAAATACCGAAGCGCAGAGACGCCTGCATCCGGCCTTGATCAGCCCCGAGGCCGCCCGGGTGATCGAGATCGCCAGGGCTCACGGCGCCCTTGGTTGGAAGGTTAACGGAGCCGGCGGAGATGGCGGCTCGCTCACAATCCTGTCTGGTACCAACGCACAGGCCAAGCGCGCCATGCTCAATGCCATCGAGCAGGAAAACCCGCTCTTCACGAATATCCCAATTTACCTCAGCCGATATGGCCTGAGAGTGTGGAAACAGGATTACGAATCTCTTCCTTGACGGAACAATTAATTCAGGATAATATTTATCCTGATTATCCAATAAAGGAGAATCTAAAATATCGATCTCCGCCCCAGCCCTTAGGCCGGGGCGGTTATATTGATTTAAAGATAAGAAAAAATATTGCCCAACGACCTGGTCTTGATAGGCGTTGGGCTTATTTGTGATCTCAAAGAGCTATTGAGTATTATTTGGCTTTGATGTTGATGGTTTTAGGCTTGACGGCTTCGGCTTTCGGGAGAGTTATGGTAAGGATGCCGTTTTCGAATTCGGCTTTTGCTTTGTCGGTTTGTACGTCAGTGGGCAGCATTACCGAGCGTTCGAATAACCCATAACGATGTTCGCGAATGGAGTACGCGACCTCTTTCTGATCGCCTTCCTGCTTGAATTCACCGCGCAGGGTCAGCATATCCGCAGTCACGGATATTTGTACATCCTCCGCCTTGAGCCCGGGGAGAGCGGCCTTCACGACCACCTCATCCTCGTTCTGATAAAGATCGATGGCGGGCAGGCCAGAGACTCCACTCATGCTGATGGGACGAGTGAAGGCATCGTCAAACAGCCGGTCCATCGCTTCACGCAGAGTCATCATTTCGCGAACCGGCTCCCAACGAGTTAGATTGGACATAGTGAACCTCCTTTTGAGAAAATGAATTTTGAACTTACGCTTTTAATATAAATTGCGATCGTCAAAAATGGACTAAAAGTTTATAAGCATTTTGTTAATGTGCGAGATGGTTTTTCACTTTGAGCCGTTCCAGCTTCTCCCTGTCTATTTCCGCAGCCAAAGAAGCCAGAAACCCATTCATCCAGACCCGGTTTTATTTTAGAGTAAAATGCCTGTATGGCATCCTCCAACCGTTCGAAAAGACCATCCAGCTCGAGACTTTCCAATACCGATTTAACGGCGCGAGACGCAAAGACCGTGCTTTCCGGCAAGAGTAAGAAAGGCCGGTTTGCCCGGCTGCTGCCCTTCCTGGGGCCAGCCTTCATCGCAAGCATCGCCTACGTAGACCCGGGAAACTTCGCCACCAATATCCAGGGAGGTGCACAATTCGGTTATGAACTGCTGTGGGTGATCCTGGGCAGCAACCTGATGGCCATGCTCCTGCAGGCGCTTTCGGCGAAACTGGGAATAGCCAGCGGAAAAAACCTGGCCGAACAATGCCGGGAAAATTTTTCCCGGCCGGTTGTCTGGATCATGTGGGTTCTGATGGAACTGGTTGCCATGGCAACGGACCTGGCCGAATTCCTCGGAGCCGCAGTGGCGCTGAACCTGCTGTTCGGCCTGCCGCTCTGGGTGGCAGGGTTGTTGACCGCCATGATCACCTTCCTGATCCTGGGCCTGGAACGCTACGGTTTCCGCCCGCTTGAAGCGGTCATTACCGGGTTCCTCGCCATAATCGCGTTCAGCTATGTCATTGAAATATTCCTGGTGCAGCCGGCCTGGGGTGTGATTGCCCACAACACTTTCATACCGCATTTCTCCAACTCGGAGAGTATCCTGCTGGCAACCGGCATCCTGGGCGCCACCGTCATGCCGCACGCCATTTTCCTGCATTCCGCCCTTACCCAGGGACGGGTGGTTGTCAAAAAGCCGGAGCAACTGCGCCGGTTGTTCCGTTTCGAGATCATCGATGTGGTTATAGCCATGGTGATCGCCAGTTCGGTCAACGCTGCCATGCTGATCACTTCCGCGGCAACCTTCTTCAAAACGGGTACGAATGTTGGAAGCCTGGAACAGGCTTATCGTACGCTTCAACCACTGCTCGGCCCGGCCGCAGGAATCGTATTTGGAGTGGCGCTGCTTGCTTCCGGATTGTCTTCCTCTTCGGTCGGCACGATGGCTGGACAGGTAATAATGCAAGGTTTCCTGCACTTCCACATCCAACCCTGGATCCGCCGGGTTGTAACAATTGTCCCATCGCTGATCGTTATCATTATCGGTCTCGATCCCACCCGCACCCTGGTTATCAGCCAGGTGGTGCTTTCTTTTGGTTTGCCTTTTGCCATCATTCCTCTCGTCATATTCACCCGTCGAAAAGATATCATGGGAGTATTGGTAAACGGCTGGCTGACTACTTTATTGGCCAGCCTTTCCGCTGCATTGATCGTCATCCTTAACTTCTACCTGCTCTACAAGACCTTCTTCGGGAGATAAGTCCATGTTCAAACATATCCTCGTTCCTCTGGACGGGTCGAAACTGGCTGAGGCGGCCCTGCCGGCGGCAGTCTCGCTAGCAAAAACTTTTAATGCACCTGTCACTTTGCTTCACATCATCGAGCAGGATGCCCCGGAGGAAATCCACCGCGAGCGTCACCTGACCGAAGCCAGGGAGGCCGAGACCTATCTGGCCAGGATCGCCAAACATGCCTTTCCTTCGAAAATAAAAGTGGATTTGCATGTCCACACCTCCCCGGTCGCGGATGTGGCGCGCAGTATCGTTGACCATTCCGCGGATGAGATCCAACCCGACCTGATCATCCTGTGTTCACACGGGAACAGCGGTATGCACGATCTTTTCTTCGGGAATATTGCCCAGGAAGTGGCCGCCGCCAGCGGGACCCCGGTCCTGCTCATCAAGCCGGATGAATCCAAAGCTGCCGCGCCATTTCAGTTGAAGCATATTCTGGTTCCATTGGATAATGAGTCTGTCCACGACAAAGCCTTACCCAGCGCCGAATCGCTGGCAAAGGCTTATGAAGCGGAACTGAACCTGCTCTGCGTGATCCCCACTCTGGGCACTCTTTCAGGCGAACAAGCGGCCGTCAGCAACATGCTTCCGGCGACATCCACGGCTTATCTCGATATCTCCGAAGAGATCGCCCAGGAACATTTCAATGGGCACCTGGGTGCTTTCAAGAAGAAAAACATCCCGGCCACTGCGGAAATTGCCCGCGGCGACCCGGCTCCGGTCATCGCCAAAACAGCCGAACAGATCGGTGCTGACTTGATCGTGTTCGGCACGCACGGCCGAGTCGGCCTGGATGCATTCTGGAATCGCAGCGTGGCTGCCAGTGTGGCGCGCAGAACCCAGATACCCTTGTTGTTGTTGCCCCTTAAGTAAATCAAGGATAAGAATATGAAAATCGGATTACAGATACCCAGTTTCACCTGGCCGGGAGGACCCGCAAAAATCCCCCAGAAGCTGGCCGAGATCGCCCGGACTGCTGATGAGGGGGCTTCTCCAGCCTATGGGTCATGGACCATTTCTTCCAGATCCCAAATGTTGGGCCGGTCGAAAACGAAATGCTGGAAAGCTACAGCACGCTGTCTTACCTGGCGGGATTGACGAAGAATGTCAAGCTTGGCACCCTGGTGACCGGCGTTGTCTACCGGCAGCCTGGCCTGCTGGTTAAGACTGTCACAACTTTGGATGTCCTTTCCGGCGGCAGGGCCTACTTTGGCATCGGAGCTGCCTGGAACGAACAGGAGGCGCTCGGACTGGGTTTCCCCTTCCCGCCATTAAAGGAGCGCTTTGAAAGGCTGGAGGAAACCCTCCAGATTGCCATCCAGATGTGGTCCGGGAACCAGGCTCCATTCGATGGAAAGCATTACCGACTCGACCACGCCCTCAACAGCCCCCAGTCTCTCTCGAAACCTCACCCGCCCATCCTGATCGGCGGGATGGGAGAAAAAAAGACACTGCGGCTGGTGGCAGTCTATGGAAATGCCTGCAATCTGTTTCTGCGGGGCGGCCTGGAAACCGTCAAGGCGAAATTGGATGTCCTGAAAAAGCATTGCGTCGAGGTCGGCCGGGACTACAACGAGATCGAAAAAACCACCCTGGGTACCGTCCATCTCGCTGCGGGCCAGATGAATCCGCAGGATGTGATCGGGCAGTGCCGCGCCCTGGCAAAGATCGGGGTCCAGCACGCCATTTTCAACATGCCAAACGTTTCCGAGATCAAACCCCTGGAGATCTTTGCCCGGCAGATCATCCCCGAGCTGGCAGGCCTATAGACAGGTAGGCAGAAATAAGGCTGTCGTAATGCGCCGTGGACTGAAAGCCCTTTACGGCAAGTCTCCGGCGCAATTCGGCGCTTACGCCACCCTTCTGCAGGGTTGCCAGAACTTCTCCATAATCAGCCGGGTCGCAGACCAGCGTGACGCGTTCATGGTTCTTCGCGGCAGCCCGGATCAGGGTTACGCCACCGATATCGATATTCTCGATCGCTTCGGCATAGCTTACACCCACTTTAGCAATGGTCGCTTCAAAGGGGTACAGGTTGACAGCCACCAGATCGATATAATCCCAGCCCAGGTCGAGCAATTGGCGGTGATCCGTTTGTGTCGGGCGTGCCAGCAAGCCGGCATGAATGGCTGGATGAAGGGTCTTGACCCGCCCGCCCAGGATTTCGGGGGATTTTGTGTAGTCGGCTACTTCCATGGCCCTGATCCCATTCTCGTTCAGTAGTTTGGCCGTCCCGCCCGAAGCCAGGAGTGTCCAACCGAGACCAGCGAGACCCCGGGCGAAATCCGTCAGTCCGGTTTTATCGTAAACAGAAAGAATGGCTGTTGGCATCGTATTCACCTTTCAGACTCCATGAAATTATCAAAAAAACAGATAAGTCATTGAAAACCACCTTGTTAAGAAGGCAATATTATCTCTCCGGCGATGATCTTCCTGATCGTTTCCACCAGGAAAGTGTGTTCTCTTTCCAGCACGCGTTCCGCCAGGGTTAAGGCCGTATCGTTTTTTAAAACCGGCAAACGGCACTGCGCCAGGATAACCCCGTGGTCATATTCCCGGTCAACCAGATGGATGGTTACACCGCTTTCCGGATCGCCTGCTTGCAATGACGGCTGCATGGACACGCGCTCCATACATCCCCTCCCCTCCATATTTGGGCAGCAACGCCGGATGGATATTGATCACCCGTCCCGGATAGGCTGACAGGGTTTTCTCTCCCAATTTTTTCATATAACCGGCCAGGATGACCAGATTGACCTGGTGTTGCCGCAATGCGGACAGGATCGCCTGGTCCAATTGGATTGGATCGGGATGGGTCTTGCCGGCTGAAATGATAAACAGGGATCCCTTCCGCGTGTGGCCCTGGCCAGGGCTTCCGACTCGCTGTTGTTGCTGATCACCACGCAGGCCTTTGCATCCAGCCGGCCCGAATTGCAGGCATCCAGCACTGCCTGCATATTACTGCCTCGATGGGAGGCAAAAAAACCAATCCTCAGTGTCATTGGATCGATCCTAGTGGTGAAACAGTCTCACACCTGAGAATACCATCGTCATGCCGTACTCGTCCGCAGCCTGGATGACCGCCTCGTCACGGTTGGAGCCGCCCGGCTCGAGCACGTACTTCACGCCGCTCATGGCCGCCCGGTCGATCGAGTCGCGGAAGGGAAAGAAGGCATCCGATCCAAGTGTGACACCCTTTAGCGTGTCCAAGCCAGTCGCGCCGTTCGTTCATGGATAATTGAACCGGAACTTCAGTGAAGATATCGCCCCAGGCAGCCTTTTCTGCGGTAGTAATATCCGGCTGGAGGAACTGGTCGATGGCATTATCCCGGTCGGGACGCTTGATCCCGGGCTTGAATGGCAGTTCCAGTACGCGGATATGCTGGCGCAAATACCACAAATCGGCTTTCATCCCGGCCAGGCGTACGCAGTGTACGCGTGATTGCTGTCCCGCCCCAACACCGATCACCTGCCCATCCCTGGCGAAACAGACCGAATTGGACTGGGTGTACTTGAGCGTGATCCAGGCGATCAACATGTCGCGCAAAGCAGGTTCGGGCAAATCCTTTTTGAGGGTGACGATATTCTTGAAATCGGCATATGTGACCGGGCGATCATTGCGCCGCTGTTCAAAGGTAACTCCAAAAATCTCGCGGCTCTCCAGCGAGCCTGGTTCGAAAGCCGGGTCGATCTGCACCACGACATACTTTCCATTTTTCTTGGCAGTCAATAATTTGAGCGCTTCCAGGTCATACCCTGGGGCAATGATGCCATCCGAGACTTCGCGGGCGATCAATCTGGCAGTCGGGACATCCACCGGGTCCGAGAGGGCGATCCAATCCCCGAAGGATGACATGCGATCCACTCCACGGGCGCGCGCATAGGCACTCGCAAGCGGGGAAAGTTCGAGATCATCCACGAAGTAGATGCGCTTGAGTGTTTCCGAAAGGGGTATACCAACCGCAGCCCCGGACGGGCTGACGTGCTTGAATGAGGCAGCTGCCGGGAGATCAAGGGCCTGCCTGAGTTCCCTGACGAGCTGCCAGGAGTTGAGCGCATCCAGCAGGTTGATATAACCGGGAGCGCCGGAGAGTACCCTGAAAGGCAGCTCGCCTGACTTCATGAAAACACGGGCTGGTACCTGGTGCGGGTTGGCGCCGTAGCGCAGGGGAATTTCTTTCGTCATCAGCATTCCTTTGTCTATTCGAGAATTACTTTGTGTTTACCTTCTACCAATTTCCCGATGATAAAAGTTGGCTCGGGGATGGCTTTTTGAAGCCTGCCGACATCCTGCTTATCAACAATCACAACCATCCCGATACCCATATTGAAGACCCGGTACATCTCATCCCGCGCGACCTCGCCGCGTTCCTGGATCAGTCTGAAAAGCGCCGGGATTGTCCAGGCTTTCGTATCGATGACTGCGTCCACGGTCCCGGGAAGGACACGCGGGATATTTTCGATGAAGCCACCCCCGGTCAGGTGCGCCAAAGCTTTGATTGGTGACTGCATATCACTGATTGTGGATTGCAGGACCTGCAAATAGGACCGGTGAGGAGCCAGCAGTGCGTCCGCCAGGGATATTCCCAATTCGGGGAAAACTGGTCTCGAGCGGCAGCCCCTCGAAAATCCTGCGGATGAGTGAATAGCCATTGGTGTGCGGCCCCGAAGAGCGGATACCCAGCAGGACATCGCCGGAACAAATATCCGGGCGAGGCAGGATCAATTCCCGCTCCAGCACGCCAATCATGGTCCCGGCAATATCGAACTCTCCCTGTGCATAAACGCCCGGCATTTCGGCTGTCTCTCCGCCGATCAGGGCACAGGCGGCCTCACGGCAGGCTTGAGAAATGCCGGTCACCACTTCGGCTACGATCTGCGGGTCCAGTTTCGAGGTGGCAAAATAATCCAGGAAAAACAGCGGGCGCGCGCCCTGTACCAGGATATCGTTGATGCAATGGTTGACGATATCCTGACCGACCGACCGATAGCGCCTGGCCTGTGCGGCGATCTTCACCTTGGTGCCGACCCCGTCTGTGGAGGCTACCAACACCGGAGACTTCATCAACTTGAGAGCCGAAGCATCGTACAAACCTCCGAAGGACCCGATCCCGCCCAGCACTTCCGGTCCGTAAGTGGATTTGACGGCTGCTTTCATTAGCTGGATGGCCCGGTTCCCGGCATCTATATCCACTCCGGAAACGGCGTAATCAGAAGGCGTCATTGCTTTTCTCCCAGAACTTGCCGGCCAATATCAGTCCGGTAGTGCATGGATTCAAATCGGATCGACTGGATGCGGGCATATGCCTCCGAGAGGGCCTGGCGGATATCGCCACCCAGACCGGTCACACACAACTACTCGTCCGCCAGCAGTGACGACATTTCCATCCACCATGCTTGTTCCGGCCTGGAAAACGATGGCGTTTGGGTTAATTCAGGCTGCAAACCTGAAATGGGATAACCGGTCTGATAATTGCCGGGATAGCCGCCCGACGCCAGCACCACACAGGCGGCCGCGCTTTCCTTCCAGCGAATATCCAACTGATCCAGGCGGCCTTGCGTACATGCCAATACGACTTCCAGCAAATCAGTCTCCAACAACGGCAATACCACCTGGGTTTCCGGGTCACCGAACCGGCAGTTGAACTCGATCACGCGCGGCCCGTCAGAGGTCAGGATGAAACCTCCATACAACACACCGACAAAAGGGCAGCCTTCCATGCGCAGCCCATCCACGGCCGGTTGCAGGGCGACCCGGACCAGCTCGGCCACCATCTCCGGCGGGCAGGCTGGCACCGGGGCATACGCGCCCATTCCGCCGGTATTCAGGCCCAGGTCGCCATTCAGGGCGCGTTTATGGTCCTGCGATGGAAGCATTGGCTATGACCGTTTTGCCGTCACTGAACGAAAGCAGCGTGATCTCCGGTCCGGTCAGGCGTTCCTCGATAACCACAGCACGGCCGGCTTCTCCGAACACACCGCCCGCCAGGATGGACTCGAGCGCGCTTTTGGCTTCTGCCTGCAGTCTCCGGGCAGGATGACACCTTTACCAGCTGCCAGACCGGAAGCCTTGATGACAACCGGATAGTCCACCTGCCCGAGATAAGAGACAGCCATCCGGGAGATTTGTGAAAGTGGCATAACGGGCGGTTGGAATGGCGTGACGGCGCATGAAATTCTTGGAAAAAACCTTGGAAGATTCGATCTGTGCGGCCGCTTTGGATGGTCCAAAAACGTTTATTCCCGTCTCCGTCAACGCATCCGCCAGACCAGCTGCCAGGAATATCTCGGGACCAATGATCACAAGATCGATCCGGTTTTCCAGGCAAAATCGAACAACCGCCGGATGATCCTGCATGGATATTCCGCTGACATTTTCACCCAAAAGCGCCGTACCGGGATTGCCGGGAGCGATGAAAAGACTGGTAAGACTGGGTGACTGGGCGATCTTCCAGGCAATCGCATGTTCCCTTCCACCGGAACCAATGATCAGGACTTTCATGATCCCTGCCTGACATGCGTTTTGTGTTTCTTCACTGCTGGCATCCCCAATTCTCCATGATATGCATATTCCTGTGGGCTCACTTGATACCGATCTCGAAACCGGTCTTGGTACGGCTTACATCCACATCCAGCGGATATTTACCGGTAAAGCAGGCCTGACAATAGCCTTCCGTCCGCCCGACCGCCCGCATCATCCCGTCCAAAGACAGGTATTGCAGGCTGTCGGCGCCAACATGTGCACAGATCTCATCCACACGTACGTTTGTGGGCGATCAAATCCTCATATGTTCCCATATCCACGCCCATGAAGCAGGGGTGGGCGATCGGCGGGCATGTGATCGCCAGGTGGACTTGCGCAGCTCCGGCCTCCCGCAGAAGTTTGATCAAGCGGACCCATCGTATTGCCACGCACGATCGAATCGTCCACCAGTAAAACACGCTTTTCGAAAACGTTTTCATTGACCACGTTGTATTTCAACGCCACCCCTCGTTTGCGCAGCGAGTTGGTCGGTTCGATGAACGTCCGCCCAACATAGCGGTTCTTGATAAAACCGTCGTTGTAAGGGATACCCGATTCGGCCGCGTAGCCAATCGCCGCCGGTACGGACGAATCCGGTACCGGGATGACCACATCGGCTTCGACAGTTTTTTCACGCCTCAGTTCGCGGCCCAGGTTCTGCCGCACTTGATGGATGCTGCGCCCATCCCAGACCGCATCCGGCCGGGAGAAATAGATCATCTCGAAAATGCAACGCGCCAGTGGTTTGGCCGGTTCGAGCGCTTGGGTGACAACCAGTGCACCGTTGCGCAGAGAGACGATCTCACCGGGTTTTACTTCCCGGATGGCCTGGCAACCCAGCGTCCGCAGTGCGCCGGTTTCAGACGCGGCGGCATACCCGCCACTGGGCAATAATCCCACGCTCAATGGCCGGAATCCCCATGGGTCACGTGCCGCATAACACTCCATCCCGCGTCAGAAGTACCAGTGAATAGGCCCCCAACCAGATCCTGCATGCAGGCCTTGATCCGCTCTTCCCATGTATCGCCCTGCGCCCTGGCCAGCATCATCGTCAGCACCTCGCTGTCAGAGGACGCCGATAGCCCCACCCCGCCTTCCAGCAAGCGTCTGGCGCAACTCGGCGAATTGACCAGGTTGCCATTATGCCCCAGAGCCAGCGGACCGTGCAGTGTCTCGATCATGAACGGTTGGGCATTACGGATGGAACTGGAACCGGTGGTCGAATAACGGGTGTGGCCGATGGCATATTTTCCCGGTAATGACTCCAGGCTGTTTGGGCTGAAAACCTGTGCGATCAAGCCGACATTTTTGTGCATGCTCATTGTGACGCCATCCGAGACGGCAATACCAGCCGCCTCCTGGCCGCGGTGCTGCAGTGCGAACAGGCCGAAATAGGCCATGCGGGCCACGTCCTCGTTGGGAGCAAATATGCCGATCAGGCCGCATTCTTCCTGGGGATGGTCATCGCAAAGAAAATTCATGCGAGCGCCTGATCGTCCTGGATCGATTTTTTCCGCAGCCTGCTTCTGGGATTTGGTCAACAGCCGCCTGTACCTCGGGATCCACCAGACCCAGGATTTTCGCTGCCAGCAAGGCCGCGTTGGCAGGCTCCAGCACGAGCGCCGGGGCAATTCCCGATGGCATCCGCAATGATGAATATACATCCGCACCGCCAAACGCATCGCTGGGGGCGGGCAGGCGATGACCGGTGCGCTGACCAGCCCATCGGTAAAGCCGCTCAGGGCATTACTGCGTCCTGCCACGGTGATATAAACCTTCGGACGCGCATCCGCTTCGTATTCACGCAAGATGGCGAGCACGTGCTCGGCCGTCTTATGCGCCGACCCGATCCGCAGGACGGTTTCGATCCCATATCCTTTGCAGCCATCCTCGATTTTCTGGCAGTACTCCAGGTCGGATTTGGAACCCATCAGGATAATAACCAGGGGTTTAGCCATAATTACTCCACGATTGAGACATGATACTTTGCTCCGCAGCGCTGGCAGACCGCCAGTGGGTGTTCGCGCCGGTAGCGCCGAAATCGCTCGGCGCGTTCGCTATTCCATAGTTCCTCGAGGGTGGCTTCCCTGACGTTCCCAAAAGAGTAATCCACGAAGTCGACGCAGAAATTTGCCGAACCGTCCGGCTGGATATCAATCAACTTTTCGATGTTCAGGCAGTGCTGTGGCCCAACCGGAGTTTGTGTATCTGCGAACCAGCTCTTATACTGGTCTTCATCAAGCGGCATATATGGATAACTATAAACATCGCCGAGGCTGGTCAAGATATTGGCGATACTGCTCCTGGAACGCAACGAAATCCACCCCTGAGTCTTCGTGATGGAAACCAACCCAGGAGAAGGCGCTGCAACCCAGGTTGTGCAATTCTTCAGCATAGTGATGACCGACAGAATCGGGAAAGTAATAATATGGCACGATCGCGATCGAACCCAGTCCCGAGGCTGCGGGCCACATCCGGCATGACGCCCAGGCTGCGGTAATTGATATTGGCTGATTGTGAAACAGATCGAACGGCTGATCTTGTTTCCTCTCTGCGCTTCCAGATTCGGAGAGAAGGCTAACTCCGTCTTTGATCCGTTGAAATGTCCCCGGCACCCCGCGCACCATATCGTGGACCGGCTCCGGACCATCCACCGAAATAGTCAGGTGCATCTTCCCGATCCGGACGATATCTTCAGCATATTGTTGTGAGCATGGTCCCGTTGGTATCGATGGATATGAATATCCCTTTGGCGTGGATATATTCGAGCAACTCAACAATGCCCGGGAACATGAATACTTCTCCGCCCCGCAGGAGCAGCGACGAAACGCCATGGCAGGCCAGTTCATCCACCACACGTTTCCAGTCGGCCAGGGACATTTCATGTTTCAAGGTTTCTGTGTTATGGCGGATGTAGCCTTCTTCGCTCCATTGTCCGCACATCCGGCAGCGCAGGTTGCAATGATTCGTAATGGTAAGGGAAATACTTTCAGGAAAATTCATCGCTCAACCTATTCCAATATATTGGCTATACGCAAATTGTCAATCAGTCTCCGCTCCACCGGATATTCCCCCGGATCGAAAATTTTACCGGTGAGACTTTCATAGATGGAAATATATCTCTGGCAGGCGGCCACCCACAAGGAAGTTGGCATGGCCGGGACCGCGCCATTACCACGATAGCCTTTTTCGGCGTAGGCAATGCGGACGAATTCCTTGTCAAAGTTTTCCGGTTCCTCGCCCGACTCAAACAGCCCGGTATAGCTATCCGCCTTCCAGAAGCGGGATGAATCCGGCGTGTTGACTTCATCGATCAATACCACCTGCCCATCCCGTGTGCGACCGAACTCGTATTTGGTATCCACCAGTATTAACCCCGCCTTACAGGCAAGTTCCTGTCCGCGTTTGAAGACCGCCAAGGCGGCCGCCTGGACCTGATCCCAGGTGGTTCTGATCGAGCAACCCTTTCCCGGTCACTTCAGCACAGGTCAAGCGTTCGTCATGCGCACCGGCCATGCCCTTGGTGGTGGGGGTGATGATCGGTTTCGGTAATTCTGCATTCTTCTGCAAGCCATCCGGAAAATGATAACCATAAATATCCCGCTCCCCCAGAGAATAACGGTACCATAATGCAGTCGTGGTGACACCGGTAATATAGCCGCGCACAATCACTTCGACCAGGAAGGGTTCGACGACGTTTGCGACGACCGCGTTTGGATCAGGGACGGAGATTTTATGATTCGGGAGGATGTCCACCGTCTGGTCGAACCACCAGTTGGTAAGCTGATTGAGCACCTGGCCTTTAAACGGGACACACGCCAGGATACGATCAAAAGCCGACAGCCGGTCGGTGGTGATCAGCAGGCGCTTCCCATCCGGCAGGTCGTACCAGTCACGCACTTTGCCGGTCGCTTTACCAGGTAAGGGCAGATTCGTTTTATCAAGTGAAAGAGGGATAAAGTCTGCAGGATTTTTTGCTCGGAGATCATTGTTCCTCGGCAAATTTCACGCCATTGTTAAACAATGACAGACCACTATTCATTATGACACCGCGCCGCGACTGTGGATGCTGGAAGGAGTAGATATGGTTTTCCGGGTGCGGCATGAGCCCGAGCACATTGCCTGCCGGATTGCAGATCCCGGCAATATCGAGCATGGAGCCATTGGGATTGGCAGGATATTCTCCATTTGCGGGACTGCCATCTGTGCGGACGTAGGTCAGCGCGATTTGATCGAGCGATTGGAGATTGGTTAATTGTAATTTATTTAAAGTCTGAAAGTTACCCTCCCCATGAGCGATGGGACAGGCGATCAATTCGCCCAACCCTCTGGTCCAGAAGCAAGTCTGCGAGACTGGTTTGAGCAACAACCCAGCGGCACTCAAAATGACCGTGCGCATTGAAAGTCAACGTGAAAGCGCCATTCACTCCCAATGCCTTTCCCGGTGGGTGCCGGAAGTATGCCCGATTTAACCAAAGCCTGAAAGCCATTACAGATGCCAATTACCGGTTTGCCGGCCGCGATGAAGTCCTGGATTTCGTCGGAGAAATACGACTGCAAGTCGATCCCAAGCAGTTTTCCAGCGCCAAGGGCATCCGCGTAGGAGAAACCACCTGGCAATACCAAAATCTGGAATTCTGACCACTGCTTTTTGCCATCATGAAGAGCATTTAAGGGGACGATTTCCGGATCTGCGCCGCTCAAGGACAGCGCTTCGGCAACATCGTGATCGCGATTGGTTCCGTAGGCCAGGAGAATGAGAGCTTTTGGTTTCATGGGTATCAAGCCGGTTGGAGAGGCGTGTTCCAGGCTGAAAGGAGCTCGTTCATTGGCAAGCCAAAAAGAGTCGTTCCCTGGCTGTTTACTCTTAATGTTTTTTTAGCAGTCACGCAACCCAGTTTTCGGATAATTTGACCTGCCAGCACGGTTTCGAATGCTTCGGTATTTTCCGGCTCAACCTCCACCAGGAGACAGCCATCCATCTCGCCGAACAACATCCGGCAGGTCTCGCCTTCCGGCAGATCGATGTTCAAACCCAGGCGACCTGCGATGCACATCTCGGCAGCCGCGACAGCCAGTCCGCCTTCGGAGAGATCGTGGCAGGCACAAATCAATCTTTTGGAAATGGCCTTGTGCAAGCATCGATACAGGCCCGGCGTTGTGTGTGGAACATCCGGAACAAGCTCGCCGGAGGCCCGACCGGTTACCAGGTCGAAATGCGAACCACCAAAGACCGGCTGGAAAGTTCCGACCAGGTAAAGATAGTTCCCTTCAGCTTTCAAGTCCATTGTAACCGCCTCTGCCACATCCGGTATCACCCCGATGGAAGAAATCAGCAGAGTCGGTGGAATGGCATGACGCTGACCATCCATGCCCAGATATTCGTTGTTGAGCGAATCTTTGCCGGAGATGAAGGGAGTGCGGAAAAGCAACGCCGCATCCCGGCAGCCGCGGCAGGCCTCGACCAGCGAACCAAGCGTCTCCGGACGCAATGGGTCGCCCCAGCAGAAATTATCCAAGATGGCAATCCGTTCAGGATCCGCGCCAACGGCCACGGCATTGCGAATGGCTTCGTCCACCACGGACATGGCCATCGAGTAGGCATCTCGCTTGCCATACTCGGGATTGATCCCGCTGGCAATGGCGATCCCGGCCCGGCCTTGCGCACCGAGCGGTTTGAGGACACAGGCATCCGATGGTCCATCCTGCTCTACACCGGTCAACGGCTTGACCACCGTCCCGCCCTGGACTTCGTGGTCATACAGCCGGATGACACTGGATTTCGAGGCAATATTGGGATGGGCGAGAAGTTTTAGCAGGATCTCCGAGGAGGATCAGAGAGAAGTATTCGGATCAGCGAATAAAATACTGTTCTCCTTTTTCCCACCTTTGTTCTCTATCCTTGCACGCAGTTGGCGTTGTGGAATCCCGTCATGCAGAAACTCATTCGCCAGATCCAGGACGACCTTGTCGCCATAGCGGACAACCAGCCGCCCTGAACCGGTAAATTCTCCGATGTCTGTCAGCTCGACATTGTAGGTGTCACACAACTCCTTCAATTCCGCCAGTTTGACCGGCGGAACCGCCAGCACCATGCGCTCCTGCGCTTCGGAGAGCCAGATCTCCCAGGGAGCCAGGCCGGGATACTTAAGCCGGACATTCATCAGATCCACGTCCGCACCGAAGGCTGGAGGCCATCTCCCCCACCGCGGATGACAGTCCGCCTGCGCCGCAGTCCGTGATGGCAGTGTATAAGCCCAGGTCACGCGCCGGCAGGATTGCATCCACCAGGCCTTTTTCGACGATCGGATTGCCGATCTGGACCGATGAGCCGGAAACTTCTCCGGTCTGCGCGTCCATGGTCATGGAAGAGAAGGTCGCCCCGCGCAAGCCATCCCGGCCGGTGCGCCCGCCCAACACGACAACCCGATCCCCTTTCCGGGGTGTGCACACGTGCCTTCCTTTTGGAGCAATGCCGACCGTCCCGCAGAAGACCAGTGGATTGGCGGCATAGCCTGGATCGAACAGGATGGCGCCGTTCACGGTCGGGATGCCCATCTTGTTGCCGTAATCCTGCACGCCTGCCACCACACCTGACATGATGCGCCGGGGATGGAGTACACCTGCCGGCAGCTCATCAAAGGAAGCATCCTGCATCCCAAAACACAGCACATCCGTGTTGGCAATCGGCTTGTGCGAAACCCCGATCACATCCCGGATGACACCGCCTACGCCGGTATTTGCCCCGCCAAACGGTTCGATGGCCGAAGGATGGTTGTGGGTCTCGACTTTGAATGAAACTTCATTTTCTCCATCCAGGTCGATGATCCCGGCATTATCCACAAACGCCGAAAGCACCCAGGCTGCGTTAATCTCCTCGGTGGCGGAACGAATAAAAGTCTTGTAGAGCGAGTCCACGACCAGTTTTTTTGTGTTCCCCGAATCCACTGTTATTTTGCCCTTGAAGGTCTTGTGTCCGCAGTGTTCAGACCATGTCTGGGCGATGGTCTCGAACTCGATATCGGTCAGCTGGCGGCCTTCCCGTTCACAGTAGGTCCGGATGGCTTGCATTTCGGACAGGTCGAGGGCGGCCCGGCGCTCCTTCGAGATGGCCAACAACCCTTCGTCATCGCAGAGGATGTGGATGGTCTCCACCTCCCCACTGGAAGTGGTCTCGCCGGGAAAGAATGGTTCGATCCCACCGATGGACCAGCGCTGGATGACCGGGTTGGCCAGCAAGCGTTGAGCCAATTGCCGCGCAATTTCTTCATTCCCGCCACGGATAAGATATCGATATCCGGTCGAGGCGCGTGCCGCTCCAGGGATGCCCAATTCGTGCGCAGGCGCGGATAATTTCTTCGGCTACCGGGTCAGTCACTCCCGGACGAAGCGCTACTTGAATCTCAACAAAATCCGCATCCTGCTTCGCCGGCCGGGCGGGCAACTTTACCCATTCGGAGGTTTGAGTCACCGGGTCAGTTAAAAGGCTGAGGGCCAACTTTCCACATTCCTCGGGTGACAGTTGGCCCTCAATAAAATAAATGTCCTGACATAGGATCAATTTGAGTTGTTCAAACCCCAAGGCACGCGCGTCTGCCAGACGACCCGCACTGCGCGGGTCGTCTGATCTGGTAAAGCGAACCACAAATCGATAGATCGCCATTGTTTGTCCCAATAAAAGTGATGCAGGGGATTGTAATATGGCCAGGTTGTCTGGTCAAGTTGTAGGACAATTTATTGGCTCAGGCGATACCCGGAGCTTCGGCCTGGGATCATGCTTCTGCCAGGGTTAGCCAATATCCACGCCAGTCAGCCGGGTTAATAACCTGTGGACTGATAAGAATGGCAAAATCAGAAGTATGTGTATGATCCCGCTCAGACTGAAGATCAACGCCAACGCACGCAGGAAAGCATTAAACGGTGAGGCCAGGTTGGCCAGCATCCACGGCCCTGCTCCGGCCAGAATGGCAACCCCCAGCAGCACACATGCCAGCAATCCCAGCGGCAGCCAGGCGTGCCGGTCTGATGCTGAAGGCATCATCGTACTGCTGATGGTGAAGGTCAGGTAGAACCATAACCAAAAATCAGGTGCTTTTGGTACAGCCAACAGTCCTGACCAAAATCCATTCCATTCAGCCAGACGGATAAAATCCCATAATGGCAGCAAGTGCAGCTGGTAAATCGCCACGAATGCCACAAAGAGGCTGCCTGTCACCAGGGGCGCGGCTCCGATAAGCGCATCCCGGATAAAACCTCCTGAAGCAGTCTCAACATAGCCAAGACGCAATTTTCCATTCGGCTGCGCTTGCGGAATAAGTGAAAATTTCCCCGTCTGCACACCGAGCAATTTTGCTGACAGGAAATGACTGAGCTCGTGCAAGAAAGACTCCCGGCAGAAATATCAGCGCAAAAATCACCTGCGTCACACCGGGACGGCGTGACAGGATCAGAAAAACAGCTTGAATTTCGCGGTGCAGGGAAATTTGCAAGAACACCAGCAGCACCAGGGCTGCCAGGAGCCAGAGCAAGCCGTCAAACGATGACACGATAGATCATGGGGACAGGTTAAGACCAGCGGCGGACGACAGCGCTGCTTTTCTGTCGTCCGCCGCATTGGGCCGGCAGTTTATTTCATTGCCGCTTGCGTGATTTTAACGAACTCTTCCACTTTCAGACTGGCGCCGCCGACCAGCGCACCGTCGATATCGGCTTGGCCGAAAAATTCGGCTGCATTTGCAGCGGTGACCGAGCCGCCGTAAAGTACGCGTATAGCCTGGGCAGTCTCCTCCCCGTACATTTCTGCCAGGGGCTTGCGGATATGGTCGCGTATCACTGCATTGGCATCCACCCCATTGGAGGCCCGGCCTGTTCCGATGGCCCAGACCGGTTCATATGCCACAACCACTTTGGGGGCGAATTCCGCCTGCAGGCCTGTGAGTCCGGCGCGGATTTGACGGGAAACAACTTCAGCCGTCTTCCCGGCCTCGTACTCGGCCAGGGTTTCGCCAACACACACGATCGGTATGAGACCTGCAGTCCATGCCGCGATGGTTTTCTTATTGACCGTCTCGATCGGTTTCGCCGAAATACGTCCGGCGCTCGGAATGTCCGATGATGACATACTGGCAGAACTCCGCCACCATTCCTGGGGCAATTTCGCCGGTAAAAGCACCTTTGGCCTCCCAGTGCAAATTCTGAGCCCCCAGGCCAATATCGCTGCCCTGCAGCAGCGCAGCCACCGCGACCAATGAAACGAACGGTGGGCAAAGCACTTTTTCCACTCCCTTGACAGCCCGCAAGCTGGGTGTCATTTCGGCAACGAGGGCGCGTGCTTCTGCGACGGTCTTGTTCATCTTCCAATTTCCAGCAACAAATGGTGTACGCATAATGATACAGTTCCTCAAAAAAAAGATTCAAAGGGCGAACGCTCAATTTTATCGTTCGCCCTTTGGTGAAGTTGGTTATTTATTCATTAACGCTGCCACGCCGGGGAGTTCCTTGCCTTCCAGGAACTCCAACGAAGCACCGCCGCCGGTGGAGACGTGCGTCATCTGTTTGGCAACGCCGGCTTTCTTGACAGCACTGGCGCTGTCGCCGCCGCCAATGACCGTGATCGCGCCGGATTCGGCCAGCATTTTTGCCAGGGCAAAAGTGCCTTCGGCAAACTTGGGCATCTCGAACACGCCCACCGGGCCATTCCAGACGATCAGTTTCGCACCTTTGAGGGTTTCCTTGTAGAGTTCCAGGGTCTTGGGACCAACATCCATCATGCGCCAGCCGGCCGGGATCTTGTCCACATCCACAACTTTGCTATTGGCTTCGGCATCGAATTTATCGGCAATGACAGCATCCACAGGCAGGACAATTCCCTGGCCGGATTTTGCAAGGATGGCTTTGGCTGTGTCGATCGAGCTGGCTTCCACCAGGCTGTCCTGCATATTCAAGCCCTTGGCAGCCAGGAAAGTATTCGCCATACCGCCGCCGATGATGAGCTTGTCGCACTTGGAGAGCAGGGTCTCAACAACCAGGATCTTGTCGCTGATCTTGGCGCCACCCAGGATGGCAATATAAGGATGCTCCGGATTGGCAATTGCGCGGCCCAGATATTCCAGTTCCTGTTCCATCAGGAAACCGGAAACAGCCGGGAGGAAGTGCGCCACACCCTCGGTCGAGGAATGTGCACGATGCGCTGAACCAAAAGCATCATTGACATAAACATCGCCAAGCGCAGCCATCTTCTTGGCCAGTTCCAGATCATTCTTTTCTTCTTCGGGGTGGAAACGGGTATTTTCCAGCATAATGACTTCACCCGGCTTGATGGCCTTGGCCATCTTCTCAACTTCCGGCCCGACGCAATCCGGAGCCATTTTGACCGGGATGCCGAGATGACCAGCCAGCACTTCCGCCGCCGCTTTCAGGCTGAATTCGGGATCGAATCCGCCCTTTGGACGGCCAAGATGGCTCATCAGGAGCAGGGAAGCGCCCTGTTCGAGCACATACTTGATGGTGGGAAGAGCAGCCTTGATCCGTTTGTCATCGGTAACTTTCCCATCTGCCATCGGGACGTTGAAATCCACACGCATCAGGACACGCTTGCCCTTCAGGTCGATATCGCGTACAGTTTTCTTATTCATGCTGATTCTCCAGTAAATATTATAAATAGTCTCATAATCTTTCGATTATGAGACTATTTGTCCATCAGCCTAAAGGCTTTTCGCCATCAGCGCAGCCAGGTCGGCTGTGCGGACCGAGTAACCCCATTCGTTATCGTACCAGGCGACAACCTTGACGAAGTTGTTGGCTTCCTTGCCAAGCACCGAGGTGAAGGGCAGGTCGATGGAGGAACTGTACGGGCTGCCTTTGAAGTCCATGCTGACCAGGGGCTCGTCCACGGCTTCAAGGATGCCCTTGAAGCGCGGCAGCTTGGCAGCATCGCGGAAGGCCTGGCGCAGTTCTTCGGTGGTGGTTGACTTTTCGAGTTCGGCGGTGAAATCCACCACAGAGACAGTCGGGGTCGGAACGCGCAGGGAATAGCCGTCGAACTTGCCCTTCAGGTCCGGGATGACCAGGGAGATGGCCTTGGCAGCGCCGGTGGTGGTCGGGATGATATTCAACCCGGCAGAGCGGGCGCGGCGCAGGTCCGAATGCGGCATATCCAGGACCTTCTGGTCGTTGGTGTAGGAGTGAATGGTGGTCATGAAAGCGCGCTTGATGACATACTTGTCATGCACGACTTTCGCGGCCGGGGCCAGGCAGTTCGTGGTGCAGGAAGCGTTCGAAACCACATGATGGATCTTCGGGTCGTACTTGTCTTCGTTGACGCCCAACACTACGGTCAGGTCTTCGCCTTCCGCCGGAGCGGAAATGATGACCTTCTTGGCGCCGCCGGCGGTGATGTGGTTGACCGCACCCTTGACGGTCTTGCCCTTTTTGTTGACGCCGTCTTCCTTGATGGTGAACAGACCGGTCGACTCGATCACGATATCGATGCCCAGGTCTTTCCACGGGATCGCAGACGGATCGGTCTCTTTGAAGACTTTGACTTTCTTGCCGTCAACCAAAAGACCTTCTTCGTGCGATTTCAACAGTGCCATCGAAGCGGCCATAGGTTGAATCGTACTTGAGCAGGTGCGCCATCGTCTTCGTGTCGCCGATATCATTGAAGGCGACTACTTCCAATTCTTCGGGATAATAATCCCGAATGGCCTTCAAGACCTGACGGCCGATCCGGCCAAAACCATTGATACCAACACGTGTTACCATAACATTTCTCCTTACGGGTTTAGAGTGAAATCAACGCGGTTGCGTTGCATTTTCCTTTGTAAGTGGCCCGGTACGCTCATTATACAAAGCCATCAAGGTTTGGGCCAGTTTGGCAGCATCATGATGCACCAGATTCTCCAGATCGACCAGGTCGGTGCAGTAAACACGCCGGTCACGATCTTCGCTCCGGATTTACCCGGACCCACTGGACCTTTCCTTCAAATTCCCCATCATAACACGAATTACAGACAATGACATCCACAAGTTCAAAACCGATCAAGTCCTCCAGGGCATGGATATGGTCACTGGAAGTATAACTTTCCGTTTCACCCGGTTGGGTGGCAATATTGGTCACGAACATCTTGACCGCACGGCTGGAGTGGATCGCTTCCAGCAAATCTCTGACCAGTATATTGGGCAAAATGCTGGTATACAGGCTGCCAGGCCCGATAACGATCATATCTGCCCTGAGAACTGCCTGGATGACCGGTGGATAGGCCGAGGCGTCATTCGGCTCAAGCCAGACCCGCCGCACGTGACCGGCCGTTTTGGGAATCTGGCTCTCGCCCTCTATCCGGACCTCCGTCTCAGTCAGTGGCAACTGCACATCGGCCACCAGCCTGACGTTATGCAGTGTGGCCGGGAGTACCTGCCCGTGGACTGAGAGCGCCCGGCCCGATTCGGCGACCGCATTCTCGAAACTACCGGTAAGATCCGCCAGGGCTGTAATGAAAAGGTTGCCAAATGTATGCCCGCCCAGGCCGGTTTCACCGCCAAAACGATATTGGAATAATTGCGTCAACAAGGCTTCATCATCAGAGAGCGCTGCCAGGCAGGTGCGGATGTCGCCCGGTGGCAGGATACCCAGGTCCCGGCGGATTTCACCTGAAGAACCGCCATCATCAGCCACTGATACGACCGCCGTCAGATTATTGGTTAGTTCCTTCATTCCGCGCAGGACTGTGGCGATCCCATGTCCGCCGCCAATAACAACCACCCTCGGCCCGCGTTCACGTCGCCGGAAATCCGAAACCTGGTCCACCAGCCGTTTTCCAGGCCGCAAAAATGGCTCGAGCAAGGCCCGGTTGAGGCCCCAGATCCCTGATCCGATCAGACCCAGCCCAATGATCCCGAATATGATCACACGCAAAGGCCGCGCCATCGATTGAAGAGAAACGAAGCTTAAGGCCGGCAGCCACCAGGTATCGGGAGCTGTCCGGTAAATTTCAGATAGGAAAATCGCAAGGCCAACGCCGATAAAGGTAATTCCGATCAGCAACAGGAAAAACCAACGCTTAACCCCCAAACCCGGAACGAACCACTGTAATAGTGACTTTATCCTTCTTCGTACTGATAAGAACCAGACTTCTCTTCTTCTAGACATCTCTGGGATAATAGCAGTCTTTAGGGGAATAGTCAACCATGCGCTCAGAAAATTCGTAACCCCGGACAAAAAACACAGGCAACTTTGAAAACCGTACTATAATCGACCCCGTTACGTTCCCCTGGGTGTTATCATTTCCCCGGATCCATCTATTCGCAACGGGAGACTGGCATGTCGCAATCCTTTAATCTGGTAAAGCCTCTTTTTATTCCTCCGCTGGACCCGGGTTTCCGGCCCGCTGCTCTGGCTAACCGGGCGTTCCGGGAGGCTGTTGCTGAAGTTGGGGTCCCACTGGTGCTTGGCCTGGAACGCAGCGAGGGTGAACTCGGGCGGTATGAGACACTTGTATTCCCGGAAGGCCACCCGCGTGCCGGGGAGGATTTGTACTACGTGGAACGTATCGTCAAATTCCTGCTCTGGCAGCGCGGCGGCTGGAAAGTTTACGTTGGGGGTCCGCGCTTCATCGGTGATACCATCCGCGAAATGTATGCACCAGACGGAGAGCGCAAATTCGATTTTCATTTCCTGGGTGAACAAGTTTACGAGAAGACTTTCAGCGTGGTTTCTTGCGAACCTGAACAAGTGCCGCCGGCTCACGAATCCGGCAAGGAATTGGGCCGCCACCTGGATGGTTACCGGATTGGTTTCGACCTGGGCGCATCTGATCGCAAGGTCAGCGCCGTGGTCGATGGACAGGCCATCTTCAGTGAGGAAGTCATCTGGGAACCGAGGAAGCATTCCGACCCTGAATACCACTACCGCGAGGTGATGGCTGCGCTGAAATCCGCGGCAGCCAAAATGCCACGCGTGGATGCCATTGGCGGCAGTTCAGCCGGGATTTACATTGATAACCGTCCGATGGTTGCTTCGCTGTTTCGAGCCATCCCACAGGAACGCTTTGGCGAGATCAAGAATATGTTCCTGCGCATCCGTGACGAGATGGGCATCCCCCTGGAAGTTATCAACGACGGGGATGTTACCGCATTGGCAGGTTCGATGTCCCTGGACGATAACGCCATATTGGGGATCGCCATGGGCTCCAGCGAAGCGACCGGTTACGTGGATGCGAACGGGCATATCATGGGTTGGTTAAACGAAATGGCCTTCGCCCCGGTTGATTTCAGCCCGACTGCCCCCGCGGATGAATGGTCGGCCGATATTGGGGTCGGTTCGATGTATTTCTCCCAACAGTGCGTCTTCCGGTTGGCTCCGAAAGCAGGGATTGCCATCCCTGAGGGGATCACCGATGCCGAAAGATTGAAATTCGTTCAGGAAAAACTGGAAAGCGGGCACCCCGGCGCGGCCCAGATCTGGGAGTGCATGGGTATCTACCTGGGGTATGGCCTGGCCCATTATGCCGATTTCTATGACATCCAACATGTGCTTATCCTGGGTCGCTGCACATCCGGCCGCGGCGGGGATATTATCCTCGAAAAAGCAAAACAGGTTCTGAGATCCGAGTTCCCGGACCTGGCTGCGAGGATAAACGTCCAGCTCCCGGATGAAAAAAGCCGCCGGGTCGGGCAATCCATTGCAGCCGCCAGCCTCCCGGCCATTCCCAAGGAATAGGAGCTTGACATGAAATTTCATCTTCCGACAGCTGAGATATTTATCCCGGATGGCTTACCGCTTGAACAGGCGCTCGCCCGCACTACCCACATGTGCATCGCCGCGCACCAGGATGATATTGAGATCATGGCCGCCGGCCCAATCCTGGATTGCTTCCAGCAAAAGCAGCTATGGTTCACCGGGGTGGTGGTAACAGACGGGCGCGGTTCGCCACGCGATGATTTGTATAAGGATTACAATGACGAAGAAATGCGGCTGGTGCGTTTCAAGGAACAAAAAAAGGCCGCGGTGGTAGGGGAATACGCCGCCCAGGTCATGCTCGATTATCCCAGCAAGATCATCAAGAACGCTTCCCAACTCGAGCCGATCGCTGATCTGGCCGGCCTTCTGGAAGCTACCCGGCCACAATTTGTCTACACTCATAATCCCGCCGACAAGCACGATACCCATGTGGCCGTGGCTCTGCGTACCCTCGCAGCCATCCGCAGCCTGCCTGAAGCAGACCGGCCTCAAAAACTCTTCGGCTGCGAAGTCTGGCGCGACCTGGATTGGATGGTAGATGAGGATAAGATCGCCTTCGACCTGACCAAACACGAAAGCCTGCAGGCGGCCTTACTGGGCGTGTTCGACTCACAGATCTGCGGCGGCAAACGCTACGACCTGGCCAGCATGGGACGCCGGCGCGCCAATGCCACATACTTTGCCTCGCACGGCGTCGACGCGACGATGGGGCTTTCATACGGGATGGACCTGACTCCATTGATATATGACCCTGAAAAAAACGTGCATGAATACGTGCAGGAATTCATCCAGCGTTTCGCAGCAGACGTAAACACCCGCCTGGAACGTGTCGGGTGATCTTTTTTGAGATGACATACTCCGAAGAGTTCAAGGGAGCGGTCTGAACATCATCAGCCGCTCCCTTTGACATGTTATAATTTTGTGCAGTCCCGGGTTTGCACTCCGACCCATATCCGGTCATTATCAGTAATTTTGAATTTTCCAGTTTATAAGTTTTGCGTGCTGCAAGCCTATAAACGTACCGCGCAGCATACAAGGAGCAAGAGCTATGGGCGCAATTATTGCCATTGATATCGGCGGCACCCAGTTAAGGGCTGCCGCCTACCCACGCAATGCGACTGTCCCGATCAAAATTCGACGCACTCCTTCGCTTGGCAAGGAAGAGGGCGTATTCGAACGGCTGACTGCGCTGATCGATTCAATTTGGCCGGAAGAGCCGGTGGATGTCATCTGTGCGGCTGTTCCCGGTCCGATAAACCCCTATACGGGAATGGTCTATAAAACTCCAAATATTCCCGCCTGGACAAATTACCCACTGGCTCAATTGCTGAAGGAGAAATACAACCTCCCGGCCTATATCGGGAACGATGCCAATATGGCCGTCCTGGCCGAATGGCTTTATGGAGCCGGTCAGGGTCACCATAATATCGTTTATCTTACCCTCAGCACCGGTATCGGCGGCGGTGTGATCATCAATGACAGGCTGATCGAAGGTTTCCACGGCATGGCGGCCGAACTTGGGCACATCACCGTCCTCCCAGGCGGACCGGTCTGTTCATGCGGCGTCCAGGGTCATCTGGAAGCAGTCGCCTCCGGCACAGCCATTGCCAAATATGTCTGCGAACAGATCGCCGCGGGCCGGAAATCCATTCTTGGGCGTGAGACGGTGACCGCCCGGAAGGTCTCCGAAGCTGCCCAACAGGGCGACGAGTTGGCGAAGGAAGCTTTTATCCGGGCCGGTGAATTTATTGGCCAGGCCAGCTGCGGATTACCTGCATATGTACAATCCGTCCATCGTCATTTTTGGCGGCGGAGTCTCCCTTAGCGGAGACCTGATCATGCAGCCGATCAAAGAGACCATGCGGCGGAGGGTCATGGATCCCGCCTACCTGGAAGGGCTGGAGATCTCCAACGCCAAACTGGGTGATGA
Source organism: uncultured Chloroflexia bacterium (assembly GCA_963830665.1). Taxonomy (GTDB): domain Bacteria; phylum Chloroflexota; class Anaerolineae; order Anaerolineales; family Villigracilaceae; genus UBA877. The sequence continues at coordinate 217,070 of CAWHNM010000028.1, read as the reverse complement.
TGCCGGCCTGCTTGGCTCACTGGCACTTGCCCACATTAAACTCGCCGAACATTAGCATCCTTTACCGAAAGGAGAAATCATATGGAACCAATGAAGTTACCAGGACCCAAGGCCAGGGCGCTGATCAAGCGTGATTCGGCTGTCATCTCGCCATCCTACCCTCGTGGAGTGCCGTTCGTCATGGATCACGGGCGCGGCACAGAGGTCTGGGATGTGGATGGGAATCGCTTCCTGGATTTCGCCGCCGGAATTGCGGTCACATCCACCGGACACAGCCATCCGAAAGTTGTTAAAGCCATTCAGGAACAGGCTGAAAAATTTATCCATATTTCAGCAGATTATTATCATGAACAATGGGTTGCCTTGGGGGAAAAGCTGAATGAGATTGCTCCATTTCACGATGCAGCCGTCTCTTTTATGACAAACTCCGGGACGGAATCCGTTGAAACTGCCATTAAACTGGCCCGTTATCACACCGGACGGACCAACTTCATCGGCTTCACCGGTGCGTTCCACGGACGGACGATGGGCGCGGTCACCTTTACAGCCAGCAAGCCAACCTATCACCGCGGCTTCTACCCGCTCATGAATGGCGTCGTTCACGCGCCTTTTCCCAATCCTTACCGGCCTGTTCTGGAACGATTGCCGGGTGAGGATTATGGTGAAACGGTTGTCCGCTACATTGAATCGGAAATCCTCGGCCACATCCTGCCTCCGGACGAGGTCGCCGGTATTTTAGTCGAGACGATCCAGGGCGAGGGCGGGTACATTGTCCCACCCCCGGGCTTCTACCCCGCCCTGCGTAAACTTTGTGACAAATACAAGATCCTGCTTATCGCCGATGAAGTGCAATGCGGCATGGGGCGGACGGGAAAGTGGTGGGCGATTGAGCATTTCGACGTGGAACCGGATATCATTACCATTGCCAAGGGCATCGCTTCCGGCATGCCGCTGGGTGCCTGTGTGGCCCGCAAATCCGTCATGGATTGGCCACGCGGCTCGCATGGCAACACTTACGGCGGCAACCCGCTTTCATGCGCTGCCGCCCTGGCGACCATCGACCTGATCGAAAATGAATACCTGGAAAACGCCGACAGTTGTAGGCCAATATACGCAGGATGCCTTGCATGAAATAATGGCCCGTCACCCCTCCGTTGGCGATGTGCGCGGCATTGGCCTGATGATCGGAGTGGAATTTGTCAAGGATCGCAAGACGAAGGTTCCGGCAGAGACACTCTGCAACCGTCTGGTCGAGCTGGCGTTTGAACGCGGCCTGATCCTGCTATCGTGCGGCAAAAGCGTCATCCGGATCGCTCCGCCCCTGAGCGTCACAAGGCTGGAAGTTGACGAGGGTCTTGAAAATCTTCGAGGAAGCTTTGACTCTGGCGGAGAAAGAAGTGAAGTAGGTCAGCGCCAGTAAAACAGGCCGGAAAACTCACCCCCGACATTGAATAAGTCTGGGGTGAGTTTTTTTAATATAATTCTATTACGCTGATTACACACCTATAATATTCTCCGCCTGGCAAGGTGATAAAATCGAATTACATTTATCCACATACTTTGACCTACTGGAATCTTCATCCCAACCATGCTTCCCGATTTCCGCGTCCGCCAACGCGACTACCTGCTTGAAATTTCGCGTGCCCTTACCCAGGAACTTGACCTGGATAAAGTGCTGACGCGCATATTGCGCATCTCCATAGAGATGCTGGCGGGGCAGGCCGGGATCATTGCACTGAACGAGACCAGTGGCTGGCGGGTCGTGGCAGCTCATGGAATCCCGGCGGCCTTTTTAAGTTATCTCGAACCCCTCCTGGCTGAAGAAAAAGCTGCCGAACTCAACCTGATCGAACTCAACCGCATGCTCAAGGAGTTGACCTACACCGCCAGTATGGGGTTATTGAACGGCGTAGGGATTCCCCTGGCCACGCACGGCCAGGTCATCGGCGTCATCTTCATTTTTCGCAGTTATCCCGACCTGTTTTCAACCAACGATAAACTGCTCCTGCAATCTTTCGCCGACCAGGCTGCCATCGCGGTCTTCAATGCACGCCTGTATGGGCAGGTTAGTTACGAAAAACAACGCCTGGATGCTCTGCTCGACTCGGCCGCGGATGGCATTCTCATCCTCAATGCCGATCGCACCATCGAACGCTGCAACATTGCCTTCGAACACCTGTATGGCCGCCAGCGCTCTGAGATTCAGACCAAGGCCCACGCCGACATCATCCGTTGGGCGCGCCGCCCGGAGGGTATGACTCTTGAAGAGGCCGAAACTGCCGGTTGGCCCCTGACCTCCAATGCGTATTTATATGTTGAAGGCGACCTTGAACGTCCAGAGCCGCCCAATCTACCAATTGGCATTACTTATGCTCCGCTGCTCGCTTCTGATGGTACCCTGCGAAACGTTGTGGTTACGGTGCGCGATATCACCAAATTTCGTACTGCTGAAGAGATCAAAAATACTTTCGTCTCCATCGTCAGTCACGAACTCAAGACACCTGTCGCTCTCATCAAGGGTTATGTCAGCACATTGCGGCGTGAAGATGCCAAATGGGACAAAAACATTGTCCGAGACAGCCTGGCTGTCATAGAGGAAGAAGCCGACCATCTGGCGTCCATGATCGAGGATTTGCTCGACGCTTCACGTTTCCAGGCCGGAGGGTTAACCCCGCACCTGTCCGACATCTCTCTCCCTGGCCTGGCCGAACACCTGGCCGAGCGCTTCCGCACCCAGACCCAGAGCCACACCATTGTTGTGGATTTTCCTGAAAAATTTCCCATTATCATGGCAGACGAGGATCGCATCATTCAGGTCATTTCCAACCTGGTATCCAACGCAATCAAATATGCCCCTGACGGCGAAATCCGCATCACCGGCCAGGCACGGCCGGAACAGGTCATCATCTGCGTAAGCGATCATGGTCCGGGCATCGATCCCGGCGACATCCCTTACGTGTTTGACCGCTTCTATCGCTCCGACAAAGCTGTCCGCAAGACAAAAGGCGCCGGCCTGGGACTTTATCTGGCCAAGTCGATTGTCGAAGCTCACGGCGGACGAATATGGGTGGACCCGCAACCGGGTTTGGGTGCCAATATCTGTTTCTCACTGCCGAGGAGATAGTTTCTATTAATAAGCAGCGATCATCAGTGATCCTGGGACGATCCAGGTGTAAAACAGGGAAAGTGACAGATCAATTCATGCAAAGTTGGCCCCATTTTGAAGTAAAATAGGCCGGTTATCATTCGACTACCCAACCAGAAATTGGAAATCCTGATCATGCCTCCTCAAAAAACACAAATCCCCTGCCCACGTTGCCGTCAACCGGTGGTTGCCCAGATCGAACAACTCTTTGATATTACGTCCGATCCGGGCGCCAAACAACGCTTACTGGGCGGTGTCTCCAACTATGCCGTCTGCCAGAATTGTGGTTATAACGGTCCGCTGGCAACCCCCATCGTCTATCATGACGCTGATAAGGAACTTCTCCTGACCTACTTCCCACCGGAATTGGGTATGCCAGTCAATGAGCAGGAAAAGCTGGTTGGTCCGCTCATCACCCAGGTAACGAACCGCCTGCCACCCGAAAAACGCAAAGCTTACCTGTTGCGCCCGCAAAGTTTCCTGACCTATCAGAGTCTGGTCGAACGCATCCTTGGAGCAGATGGGATCACACCTGAGATGATCCAATCCCAGAAGAAACGTGTTGCGCTGGTGGAGCGCCTGCTCGGCGCTGCCTCGCCTGAGGCACGCTCCGAAATCATAAAACAGGAAGCCTCTCTCCTGGATGCCGAGTTTTTCTCCATCTTTAACCGTCTTATCGAAGGCGCGTCTGCCAGTGGCCAGGAACAGTACATCGCACAAATGGATGCCATCCAGAAGCAACTCCTGGCCGAATCGGAATATGGACGCAAAATTGCCGAACAGGCGAACGAAGTGCAGGAAGCGATTAAAACCTTGCAAGCCGCTGGGCAAAGGCCTCGACCGCGAGAAACTGCTTGATATCCTGATTGATGCTCCCAACGATAACCGCCTGAATGCCCTGGTCAGTATGACGCGTCCTGGTCTGGACTATACTTTCTTTCAATCGCTCACAGAACGAATTGAGAAAAAGAGCCGGTGATGAACGAAAGACACTGGAAGGTTTACGCGAAAAACTACTTGAGATCACCCGCCTGTTTGATCAAGCGTACTGAAGAAGAATTTAAACGCGCCAACTGAACTTGCTTAACACCCTCCTGGCAGCCGATGATATCCAGCAGGCCACGGCCAGTCACATCCAGGAGATTAATGATGCTTTTGTCCAGGTGCTGAACCAGTGCCCTCCAGGAAGCCAATCAGAAGAACGATGCAGAACGAATGCCCAAGCTTCAGCAAATCGTCGCTGTATTACAGCAAGCCAGTGCTCCGCCACCCGAACTGGCACTGCTGGAAGAATTGCTCGACGCGCCAGATGAGGCCGCTTTGAATAAAATGCTCGAGCAGCATACTGAGGAAATCACTCCTGAACTCAGTTCGATCATTGCCAATATCCTGGCGCGCAGCGAAGAGCAGGCCGGGAACAAGCCCCAGGGCGAGGATGCCCAGACCATCGAAAAACTCCGTACATCTATACAAAGCTGTCCTCAAATTCTCGATGAAGAAGAGCATGAAATAAAAAACTCCCCGCCAAATCCGAATTGGCGGGGAGTTTTTATAGCTAATTCTTTTCATTTACTCGCTTGGCGGATTTTCCAGCCGGATGCCATGTCCGCGAACGGTAATGATATATGGATGCTCCGGGTCGATCGCGGCAATCCGGTCACGCAGCCGGCGCAAGAGTGCATCCAGAGCCTGGTCTGATACACCCACGGCCTGCTCCTCACCCCAGGCATTTGTGACCAATTGCTGCCGGTCCACCACCTGGCCCTGGTTCTCATAGAGAACACGTAAGACGTGAAATTGCAGGGCGGAAAGAGGCGGATCGATCAACCGATCATCCACCCATACCCGCCGGGAGCGCATATCCAGTCGCAAACGCCCGGGATGCGCTTCATCTTCGCTCAACGGGACGGTCGCATCCGAGGTCAGGAACAGGAATTGTTGTGCGAGTGCAATTTGCACTGTATCGCCATCCTGCAACAACACCTGCCCAATGACCGGATCGCCATTGCGATGCGTTCCATTCTTGCTGTCCAGATCTTCCAATAACATTCCTTCGGGGGTAGGGTGTTATCCGGGCATGGAAACGCGAAACCATCCGGTCTGCAACCACAATCTCGCAAGTTGTTTCCCGTCCGACCAACAGCGGCTTGTTTAATAGTCCAACGCTGTCCCTTTAGTGGACCATTTTGTGCAATTAATAGAGGAGACTCTGTCAGATTCCCTTCCATGCTTTGCTCAATCCTCGCTTCCAGTATTATACAACAAGAGAACAAAAGACGCTTATAATATAACAAAGTATGAACGGATTTGCAACGCTGGCATACAACGCCGAAACTCCTGCCAGCCATGCACTGCTTTTCCCCGTTCAATACGAATTGGAAGTAATATGCCTGTCGCGCTGAAATCCGGAGATGATCCTGCGCGGCCGTTATCGCATTCGTGAGCGCATCGGCCAGGGAGGCATGGGCAATATTTATCTTGCCGATGACCTCCGTCTGGAAGGGCGCCATTGCGCCCTCAAAGAAGTCGAACACGACCGTACTGTACTCGAGTAAACTGCTCAAGGAGGCCCGCCAGCAATTCCTGCATGAGGCCACAGTGTTGGCGCGCCTGGATCATCCCAACCTGCCTAAAGTATCAGACTTCTTCTCCGTCGGCCCGCGCGATTACCTGGTGATGGATTATATCCCCGGTAAGGATTTGCGCACCATGATGCTGGACGCCAAACAGAACAATACTTTTCTGGCGGAAGAAAATGTTCTTGGTTGGGCCAACCAATTGGCCGAGGCACTGACCTATCTGCATAGCCAGACTCCTCCGCTCGTCCACCGGGATGTCAAACCATCCAATTTAAAGATCACTCCCAATGGCGTGCTCAAACTGGTGGATTTCGGTCTTGTCAAAGCGCTCGTACCTGATGAGATGACCATCACCGTCATTCAAGGGCGCGGCACTGCCCTTTACACCCCGCTGGAACAATATGGCGGTGATGGTTTGCACACGGACATCCGCAGTGATCATTTACGCCTTTGGCTGTACCCTCTATCATTTACTGACAAACACTCCCCCTGTTGACGCCCGCCAACGTTTCCTTCATCCTGAAAGTTTACCGCCACCCGCGGAAACTCAACCCAGCCATTAGTCCACGCACTGAGCGTGCCATTTTGTGGGCCATGGAACTTCATCCGGATGATCGTCCAGGAACAGCCGAAGAATTGCGCCAGACACTGATCGGGACACGTGAATTACCTGTCCGGCCGCAGGTACAACTTCACCCGAGAGTTTCGGTTCTTGATTATTTGCGGGGAAAACCGGAACAGGTGCTCATTTTGGCATCGATTGGGCTGCTAATAATCAGTTTGGTCGCTTCCTTGATGCCTTAGCCAGGCGGTACCAAACATAAGCGCTGCCGAACCCGGCCGCGGCCCCCAGCAACACCGCCCCTAAAATTCCCAACCAGCCATTCTGGTGAAGATAGGCATTTGTACCCGGCAGACGGATTGCAAGATACGTATATGCCATCAAGCCCCCCAACACAACACAAATCGCCCATCGCACTCCCCAACGTGTGGCAGCGAATCTTATCCCCGAACCAGTAGGCTGAATATCCGCCAGCACATAAGAGAATTACCATTAGCAGCCAATTGCTAAAACCGGGATGTTCTTCCACCGGAGCAGGCGGTAGAGTGGCTGTAGGGGTTGGAATGATCATTGTGGGTGTCGGCGTGAACTCCGGGATCGGAGTGGGTGTAACGATCGTCACGCTGGATCCTTCGCTGGTGACATTCAACTGTAAGACGACCGAACTGATGGCCGGGTCGCTGGCTGCACTGATTTCGAGCAGGCCAGGACGGTCGATACTGAAGGAAGCCTTCGCCACGCCCTGGGTCGTAGCCGAGTCAATTTGTTGAACAACTCCACCGTTTCCATTCACTGCAATCTTGAATTGAACCCCTGTTCCGTCCGGGACCGGGTGCCCGTTGTGATCAACAATGATCCCCGTACGTGCCGAAAGGGTATCGCCGACCCGGAAGAAGGGCGTGGGGGTAGCATCCACGGGTGTTGTGGTGCCTGCTGAAGGCGTCGGAGTAGCTGGCAGTTCCAGGGAAAGATCGATAACCTGGGATCGGATCAGGGGCGGTGGCAGAGAGCAAGTCATACCCTACCCCTGCCACTGAAACAGGCAGTGTCCCGGTTGGAGATAGTTCTCGGAAAAGTAATCTGGCAGCCACTTCCACAAATGGGGCAGACTTGCTATAGAGGCAATAGTACGCGGTCACCTTGGATATATCAGTGGCATCCAGAAAATATGGAGCATTGAAAGCAAAGACAACCACGTGTTTATTCCGCAGCAAATCCTGCCGTCTCGGAAAGGAAACGGCGCAAAATGGTCGTCTGCGTTTGTCCTGGTTCGGCATCCAGCATATTGATGACCACCCAATTCGATTGGTTTAGCGAGTCTATCGAGCTCCTGATTTCCAGTACCACCTTCGAGGATTTCAGAAATCGATTCAAGCGGAAAGGAAATCAACCTCCCGGCAATCACCTGCCCGCCGGCCTGTGAGCCATAAAGACGCAAGACCGCATTCTGCAGGGAATCGACAGCCAGCATCGGCTCCCTGGCACAGGTACTGCACTGCTGTCCAGCACGTGTATCCGTCAAAAAAAGGATATGTTCATTTACTGTTGGCGGGGAAGGAAGTACCGTTTCCAGATCCAGCTTATCCGGGCTGACCAGAGTGGCCGATTGTCGGGCAACTTCAAAAGTGATTGCTTCATCCTGGCCAAGCTGGGCAAGTCCTGTTTCGGCTGGCACAACCACGCCCATGTCGAAGCTGCCATACAACCTGTATTTCAGTGTCAGGATCCGTAGAGCGGCATCGTCGACTCGCTTTGCAAAGGCCGGATCTCCACGATATTTTTGGGTAAAGAAATTCAACTGCCTCGATCACGGACGAATAACTATCCTTGGCATCGCTGGAAATGATATTGCCCATATTAAGCATATCATTGCCCGCTAAAAAGGCATCCAGCGCCACCAGCCGGGATTGAAAAGATTGTCCACCCGGATCATAAAAAAGACGAACTGTCTGGCTTCCAAGGTCATCGCTGACCATTAATCCGCCAGTTGTGCGCCAGGAGGCAAAGGCCGGCAGGGACAATATCTGCGAAAGAGCCTGAGGATCAAAACTGACCGGACGCGTTGTCGAACGGATATTGCCCTGGAAGCCTTGATAACGGATATGCGAAACAAGCATGCCATCAACAGCACCTGCCGGAGTCTGGGCATTACCGGTGACCGCAAAGAATGGGGCCAGTTCGATCTGCTTCAACTGTTCCAGGCTCTTGCGTACTGTCGCCGGTTCTTCTCCGGCCGGGCGATCTGCACTTCCCCGGCCAGGGAAATTGTCGGCAATGACCAGCATTCTTCCATTACTTCCGGTGTGCAACCCATTGATATAGGCACTCCCCATAACCCCCACCCAATAAGGATCGCCTCCAAATACATTTGCATCCAGACCATTCAACAATGTCGCTTCAGGTGATTCAAGTACATCCAGCGAAGGGCCAAAGTATAGGTTAAAACCGATGCTCGAAAGTTCCTGGCCCGCCACCGCTCCAACCTTCTCCGCCAGGGAGGCATCCCATGTAGCTCCCAGCGCCATCAGATTGGGAAGAGGTGTAAGGCCACTAAGGATCTGGTCATTAGGATAGCCATCGCCGTCCTGGGAAATTCCGGCGAATAAAGGAATGTAGTTTGCCGGAACGGCCGTGGGCGCAGGGAGTGGTGTGGGTGTACCGGGTTGAGGCGTACTGCTGGCCTGGCTGATCGAGGCTTGTCTTTCTGCATCCTGCAGCTGGGCCACCAACTGGTAAGCGGCAGTAACTGTATCCGGCGCAGCGACAAAATTGTCGTTTTCGGCGCGCAAGACAACCCCGCCGATATGATAACGTGTGATCAGATCATAGATCTGGGTTTTCTCATCCGCACTTGAGCCGCTGAAGGCCACCAAGAACAGCTGTCCGACCTTTTCCTCCGGTGTCATCTTGTTCAGTAAAAGCTGCGCTTTTGCAACGTTCACATCGCTCTGAAATACACCCGAAGCGCGGGCAGATTTCGCCGGGATAATTGGAATTATCAGCGAGATTAGTAAAAGGAATACAAGGGCGCGTCGAATGATCATTCCTGGTCAACTTGAACGAGATCAATTCGCCTTGAAGGATTCACGTGTTTTTCCCCAATAGATGAAGTGCCAGCCCGGGGTTGTCGGTGAAAATGGCATCGACTTCAAGGCCGATCATTTTCTTGATATCATCTTCGGAATTGACCGTCCATACATGCACGCGTTTTCCTGCCGCATGAACGCGCTGGACCAGTCCGGGATTAATACCGCTCAAAGCCGGGTGCAAGGCAAAATAATCGCCGCGCCAGTCAAAGGTCCGGCCCCAGAGACCCATTAAACCCGGCATGGTAAGGAGTCCACGCGGGACTTCGGGCAGGAGCGTGCGCGCCATTTTCAAATTTCGGATAAAAAAAGATGAAAATAACGTCCGGTCCTGCAATTTGTGTTTTTTGACCAATTCAACTACTTTGGCAACAAGATCGTCGCCAGGGCTGGCATAATTTGTTAATTCAACATTCAAAAATAAGCGTTTTCCGAGTGTCTCAAAAACCTCTTCCAGTGTGGGAATATGTTCGCCGCGGAACTGCTCTGAAAACCAGGCGCCCGCATCCAAATCCTGCAACGCCGCACTTGTAAGCCTGGAAACATTCCCTGTTCCGTTCGTAGTGCGATCGACCGTCTGATCATGCAGAACAATGACCTGTCCATCCGCGGTTAATTTAACGTCAAATTCGATGGCATCTGCTCCTTTTTCGGCTGCCAGTATAAAGGCCGCCAGTGTGTTTTCCGGAGCAAAGCTCTTATCACCGCGATGCGCGATCACGGCCGGGCAGGGGATTTCATTCCACATGTCTAGATATCTACAAAGTAAGCCTGGGCAGAACGATCGATCATATCTTTGTTCATGGCCGGCTCGACCGCCTGATAACGGGCGATATCAAGAATTTGGTCGCACAGGTCGCGTGGATGAGAAGCGCGCAGTTTGCGATTGCGTTTAATATAATATTCCTGTAGCAGATAAGCCAGTGCCTGATCGCTATAAGGTATGCCTTTTTGCTGGGAAACCCGCTTGAAGATTTCCCGATAATCCTCATAGGACGGATCACTGATCTCGATCTTATGGCGAAGCCGCCGCAGGAAAGCCTCATCCACCAGGTCGCGCGGCGGCAGGTTGGTGGAAAAAACCACCAGTACATCGAACGGGATTTCGATTTTGCGGCCGGTGTGGAGGGTCAGGTAATCCACGCGGTTCTCCAACGGGACAATCCAACGGTTGAGCAGGTCACGCGGACGCACTTGCTGCCTGCCAAAATCATCAATAAGCAGGATGCCTCCATTGGCTTTGACCTGGAAGGGAGCCTCGTAAAATTTGTGGGTGTCGTCAAAAACGAGGTCAAGCCCTTCCAGCGTAAGTTCGCCGCCTACCATGATGAACGGCCTGCGGATCTTAACCCAGCGCGGGTCGCGCCGTCCTCCGGCACGCAGCCCGCCGGTACCATTCTGAGTGGTATCCGAGGTAGGCACCCGCTGGTGATTGACCGAATCGTATAATTTAACAACTTGTCCATCCACATAGAGGGCAAAGGGAATATACATGATCTGACTTAGGACGAGATTGCCAAACGCCTTTGCCACGCTGGTCTTCCCATTTCCAGGCGGGCCATACAGGAAAATGGATGTGCCGGAATTGAGCGCCGGGCCAAGTCTCTGGAAGGTATCTTCCGACATGACCATGTGGGAGAGGATCTGGCGCATTGTCCGGCTGGTTATTGCAACCCGTCCCCGACTCTGCCGGCGGATGGATTCGTTATATATCTCGATCGGGACAGGGGCAGGCCCGGCATACTGGCTGCGGTCCAGCGCCTCGCGGGCACGCACCATCCCGCCGCCGGTTATGGCATACATGTAAGAGCCTTCGCCCAGGCCTGCCTGCGAGGATTTGACTTCGATCAGCTTCTCGCGTTTGAGTGACTCAAGGATCTGGTCCACGATCCCTGCAAAAGGCAGGGCGATCTCTTCAGCGGTTCTAAAGCCGGTAAGGTAGCCCTGAAAATAAAATATTTTCAAGGCTAAATCCTGGAGCCACAGTAAGGACAGACCAGTATCCTCTACTTTGGTTATCGGTGGAGGAAAAAAAGATGAACCCTGGGCATTGGGTTCAGACCTGGGCATAACAGTCATGACAGCCTCCCGCTTTGGTTTTTCTTGATTATAGCACGCGGGATTTCATACATAATTACATTTCGCTTATAATTCAGCCATGGAACTTTCAGTAATAATACCAATTTATAATGAGGCCAGGACCATTTCCACTATTCTGGACCGCGTTCTTGCAACCGGTCTCACCCATGAAATCATTCTCGTGGATGATGGTTCAACAGATGGCAGCCGCGCTCTGCTTGAATCAATGGATGGCAGACAGGGCATCCGGGTCGTCCTGCATAAGAAAAACCAGGGCAAGGGTGCAGCGGTCCGCACAGGCATCAGCGCCGCGACGGGTGACGTCATCCTTATCCAGGATGCTGACCTGGAATATGATCCTCGCGATTACCCGGAATTGATCAAACCAATTGAAGAGGGTTTGGCAGATGTGGTCTATGGCTCGCGCTTCCTGGGCGGACCACGCCGGGCGGTGATGTTCTGGCATATGATCGCCAACAAGCTGCTGACATTCGCGACCAATCTGCTTTATAACACCATCCTGAGTGACATGGAGACCGGATATAAGGTCTTCCGCCGTGAAGTACTTCAAGGGATCAGGTTGAGGGCCAACCGCTTCGACTTCGAGCCTGAATTCACTGCCAAGATCCTGAAGAGAAAAGTCCGTATATATGAAGTGCCAATCACATTTAATCCACGCGACTATGCAGAAGGGAAGAAAATAACAATCAAGGATGCTTTTTACGCCGCCTGGGCATTGCTGAAATACCGTTTCGTGGATTGACCAACGAAAAGCGACTCCCCATCCCCAGGGAAGTCGCTTTTTTTCAAATCAGTTATAAAGGAATTTAGTTAGCGCTGGTTTCTTATTGATGAAGCAATTTTTCACATGGGTCTGGATCAATTTCGGATGCAGTGATTGGCAAGTCCATACGCACTGACATTGAAACCCCAGGCGCAGGTATTATCGATCTGATATAGTTCCGAGGCGGAGGATGAAAAAGCTATATCAGTCAGAGGGAGAGTGCCCTGATAATCCCATGCAGTCCAGGCAAACCGGGCCGGGCTATCAAGAAGGGTCGTTTTGAAGGCAAATTCGACCGCCTGGGGAGAGCGGCGGACCCAGATCAGGTCCGGGTCTGACCCAACTCCCTGGTCAAAGATGGGGGAGATCGTTCCTTCCACATCGCTCCAGGCCTGCACACCATTAACAGTCCAAAAGCCGGCATCCAGCGGTAAATTCTTGACCGATATCAAAATTACATCGCTGTTCCGGCCATCCAGGTTGAGATCAAGCTTGAAGAAATAATAGAGATCGTCAGAACTGGCGGGCTTGGGCGTATCATACACATTGATCCGAGCAAAGATCCAGTCGACATTTCCTCCCAATTGGGCCTGCCCGATATCAAGATAAGGAAGGTAATCTTTTGAATCGGCTGTAACGGGGTGTTCAATAAAGCTTAGGATCGGATTATCACAGGAGGCGGGGATCACTACAGGCTCATTCGAAACATAGGTCCTGCCGATTGTGCAATCGATGGTGGTCTGTTCAGGAATATAGGATGGCTCTCCCGGCTTGGTAACGTGCGTGATCTTGGTCGGCTGCGGGGCCAGGGTTGGAGTAGGAACAGGCGGCTGCGTGGGCGCACTGGTCGCGGCTGCAACCGTGGGAGCCGGTTGGGTATCCGTTGGTTGAGGTGCAGCAGCCTGAGGCACAATGGCCGCCGGCGTTACAGGAGCACTTCCACACGCCGGCAATGCCAGGCTGAGCAACAGGACGATCCCCATCAATTTTGCCAAATGCATTTTCATTTAATCCTCCTTCTCGATATTCGTGCGGCACTGCTGATGTGCATTGCCTTAAAAACGAATACATTTTAAGAAAGCTAGTTTTGATAAAAATATTATAACGAGGATTAAATTTTAAAAGTCTACAATCATCTTACAGAATTTTGAACCTGGTTATGGCCCCCATTTAACCAATTATTGATCGGGTACCCCTCAATCGGGAGTTCCCGCAGCCTTTACATCTTTTAAATTCAACTGCAGGCTGGTTCTTCCGTTATACTCGTTGGTCTCGAAAGTGTAGATCAGGTCCACCTTGAGCGGCAGTTCACTCTGGAGGTGGCCAAGGCGAAAGCCGATCGCATCGAATGTGACGTGCCCGTCCGTAACGGCAAGCTTAAGATGTTTCCCCTCTGCCCCGACTGCGCGTTTTTGGGTGACACGCGCGTTGCGGGTGACAAAGACTGCTTCCGGGTTGCCGTAGCCGGTTGGTTGGAGCGCCTGCAGGTATTTTAGCAACTCCGGGTGGAGGTCTGATAAAGGCACCTCAGCGTCGGCATTCAGCGTTTGTCGCAGGTCCCGGCCGCCCAGCTTATCCTTCGCGAGCGACTTCAATTGCTTTTGCAGTGCATACAGGTTCTCATTTCGGACGGAGAATCCAGCCGCCGCGGCATGCCCGCCGTGACGGATGAGCAGATCCTTGCACTGGTCGAGCGCCTCGGTAATATGAAATTCCGGGATCGAACGGCACGAGCAGCGTGTGGTCTCTTCGAGTACCTGGCCAACTACTGCCGGGCGATAGTAGGTATCCACCAAACGCGCAGCTGCCAGACCAACCACGCCGGAGTTAAACTCGGGGTGGACCGCGAACAACAGGTTGGAGTCCGGGTCATCTGCAAGGGCAATTATCTCGGCTTCTGCCTGGATCTTTCGGGTAAGTTCCTGCCTCTGGCGGTTTTGCACGTTCAATTGCTGGGCCAGTTCACCAGCGATTCTCACGTCAGTGGTGGTGAGAAGGTTATAGGCAGCCAAGGCAGATTCCAAGCGTCCGGCTGCGTTCAGACGCGGCCCGAGGATGAAACCAATATTGGTGGCGGTGGTACGCGCCAAAGTCAGATCCGATACTGCCGCCAAAGAAAACAGACCCTGGCGTTTCGTTTCGCGGATGCCTTGCAGACCTCTCCGTACCAGCGAGCGGTTTTCTCCCACCAGAGGCGCCAGATCTGCAACCGTACCAAGGGCAACCAGATCGAGCAGATCTTCCTTTTGAAAATCCGGGACAGGTTTTGTTGATCGATCAAAAAGCGCCTGGGCGATCTTATAGGCCACGCCTACACCGGCCAGGTCCTTATCCGGATAGGGATCCCCGGCCTGCTTTGGATTGATGACCGCCAGGGCGTGTGGTAAATCCCCCTCGGCAGGCTGGTGGTGGTCGGAGATGATCACATCCAGGCCAATCGAACGGGCGTGAGAAACCTCATCCGGCGAACGGATCCCGCAATCCACCGTGATTACCAACCTGACGCCCTCCGCTTTAAGGGCATCCAACGCCTCCGGATTGAGACCATAGCCCTCGTCGAAGCGGTTTGGGATCCTGGGCTGGGCATTTCCCCCCAGGACACACAGTGTCTGCACGAGCAAAGCCGTGGCAGTGACTCCGTCGACATCATAATCACCATAAATAGCGATCGGCTCCTTCTGTGCAATCGCCTGCAGGATCCGGGCAATGGCTGCATCCATTCCGATCATTTGGAATGGATCAGTATTGAAATCCGTCTCTGCCTTGAGAAAAGCCCGGGCCCTGTCATTGGTGGCATAGCCGCGGTTGTAGAGTACCTGTCGAAGGATTGGGGGGAATTCCGCCAATGATTCATTTGCCTGTGGCGAGAGTGGGGGAGAAATTTGCCAGTGTTTTGTTTGCATTGGATTGAAATAGGGGCATGGTCTAACGACAGATCAACAGGGAACAATCGGCTTTGCGCAGCAGGAAATTAACGGCACTCCCTGCAATGACCTCTTTCAGGACAGTTCCGCTGTAACTTCCTATAACTACCAGGTTGATCTGGCATTGTTTGATCGTGTCCAGGAAGATGTCGAACGAACCGTTTTTTACGATATAGTCGGCCTGGATCTCGTGTAATTCAAGATAGGAACGGGCATAATCCTGGACAGACTGCGCGCCCTGATCGGCAATGGTCACAACCATCAGCTTAGTATGCCACTTCTCCGCCAGGTATGTCGCAACGAACAGGGCTTCTTTGGACTTTGAGCTGCCATCAAATGCCAGCAGCGCATTGTCCATCGGACTGACTTTTCCCGGCAGGGTCAGGATGGGACGCGCCGAGCGCCAGATGATCGAGCGCAGACCGGAACGCAGGCTCGAAAGCCCCGGCTCAGGAGGATGCATGACATTCAAGACGATCAGGTCCGTCAACAACGCCCGTTCGCAGACCTGATTGGGAATATTCCCTTTTTCTGCCACCAGGCTGCCGGTCAGGTTGGTTTCCTGGCAGCGCTGATTGAAGCGCGCCTGGATCGCCTGTATTTTGCCTTCTTCCACTTTCGTTTTGGAAGGGATAACGTGAAGGCCATGCAAGGCGGAGGCCTCTTTCTTCGCAACCAGGATGGCCTGTTCCAGGGCCTGCCAGCTCTGCTCCACCCCGGTGATGGGTACAAGAATATCCATGAACAGTCGGTCAGTATAACGGTCGATCATTTTCGCCAAGCGCCAGCTTCCGGTGTCGGAGAAGTCACTGCTGGAGTTTTCCCGGGCAGCCAGTGTTTCCGCCGCAGCCTCCGGCCGGATGGACCAGCCAAGTTCGCTTTCAATGTCGGCTCTGTACGCGGAGACCCATAAGTACATGTCCGTCTCGGTGCGGCCCGGGAACCAGCGCAATAGACCCCGCTCCCGAATAGGTTCGGTGATCGATGTATAGACGGCATCGTACCAATGCCCGACTGCTTCCGGGTAGCTGACATCGCGCTGGAGGTCGATGCCCATGAAGTACTGGTGCACCTGGATATGTTCAAGCAATTTTTCATATTGGCCCGGGACCGTCACGCTCAGATCCACTCCTGGACGAAGGCTGGCGAAGTCAGTCTTCGCAAGGAAATCGGCATATTCTGCTTTTATGATCAGCTCGTCCGGCTGGATATCCGGAGTGACGGCAATATCCGTTTTTACCTCAATAACGTGGGCCGAAATGAATTCAAAGCCTTCCTGGCGCGCCACCGAAACGCGGTGGTTGCCATCCAGAACAAAATACGCCTCGCCAACCTTGTAGACCTCGATCGGTGGCAAGCCGGTGCTCTCCGGATCATCCAGCGCGGCTTTTACGCGCGCCCAGCGTTGCTGGTCTTCATTCTTTAAGGGTAAAAAGTTGCGCGAAAATTCGGTATAACGACTCACACTGCCGATGATGGATTTCAGCGGTATATCATGAACACCGGATTCGGTGCGCACGTTCAACTTGAGCTGTTTTGCGACTTCTTCATAGGAAAGCAGCTCGCTCGATTTGCCGGTCAAGCGCGCCAGGATTTCCTGGATCGAAGCTTTTCGACGGGCCTGGTTAAAGTCTTCAAGAGCGGAAAGATAATTTTGGTTACCTGGGAGCATTGCTTAATCACACCTGATGGATTTCACAGGCATGGTTATATCACGATTTTGTAGTGGGAATATGCCCGATCTCTGAAGTTTGAACGGATGACCACCATATCTGGCGTTAATTTACCGGATTAGGATAAATGGGCTACTCTGCTCCATCGATCCTTTACCCAGGCAATGACATGAGAATTGGAAGGCACGACTTTCGGACAGCCGCGTGTATATTATTGAGCGCTATAGAAAAGCACGGGCGTCAATGATATACTGGTTTCATTGACCATTTTATTTGAATCGAGACCATTGTGAACGAACCTACCCCTCCCTCCATCGATGACCCGCGCAACCCGCTCCCTGAAATCACCCTGGAACAATTGCCTGCCAAATTGCAGGAAGCCGCCGCGCGCGCCGGCTGGACTTCGCTCGTGGATGTCCAGGCGCGCACCATTCCCTATCTGCTGGCCGGGCGCAACATGATGATCCAGGCCCGCACCGGCAGCGGCAAGACCGGCGTATTTCTCCTGCCCATGCTGGCCCACCTCGATCCGGCCCGGCCGGCCTGTCAGGCGTTGATCCTCGTCCCCACGCGTGAATTGGCGCGCCAGGTCTGGCAGGAAGCCGAGAAGATCTGCGGCGAAACGGGTTTGCATGCAGTGGCCGTCTATGGCGGCGTGGGTTACGGGGCGCAAACTTCTGCACTGAAAGCCGGCGCCCAAATTGTCGTTGGCACCCCCGGGCGTGTGCTTGACCACCTGCTCAAACGCACCTTCTCGCTCGACCATCTCAAAATGCTGGTCTACGATGAGGCCGACCGGATGCTTTCGATGGGCTTTTACCCCGATATGCGCGAAGCCCAGCGTTACCTGCCCAAACGACCGGTCCATACCTGCATGTTTTCCGCCACCTTTCCTGATTCGGTTATGCGCACTGCACGCGAGTTCATCCGGGAGGGTGAATTCATCAGCCTGAGCACCGATCACGTCCACGTCACCGATACGGAGCATATTTTTTATATCGTTCAGGGCATGGACAAGGACCGCAGCCTGGTGCGCCTGATCGAAGTGGAGAACCCTGCTTCGGCGATCATTTTTTGCAACACCAAGGCCAGGGTCCATTATGTTTCAGTGGTACTGCAGCGCTTCGGCTACGATGCCGATGAACTCAGCGCGGATCTTTCCCAGGTTGAGCGCGACCGGGTGCTGGAGCGTGTCCGTGCCGGGACCCTGCGCTTCCTCGTCGCCACCGACGTGGCCGCGCGCGGGTTGGATATCCCCACCCTATCGCATGTCATCCAGTATGAACCGCCCGAAGAGACGGAAGCCTATATCCATCGCGCCGGGCGGACCGGCCGCGCCGGGGCGAGCGGCGTGGCGATCTCACTCGTGAACCGGTTGGAGAAGGTTGCCCTCGACAGGATTGCCCGGGAGTTCAGCATCCAGTTTGAAGAGCGTCCAATTCCATCCGACGCGGATGTTGAAATGGTGGTGACCGAACGGACCACCGCCCTGCTCGAAGCCCGCTTGCGCCTGCGCGATAAACTCCAGACCGAACGCTCGCATCGTTTTGCCCCGCTCGCCCGCAGCCTGGCTGAGAATGAAGAAGAATTACCGATCATCACCATGCTGCTGGACGATTATTACCAGCAGACACTGCATGCGCCTCGTCATCCAGCCTTCCGGCGCACCTGCGCCTGTGAAGAATAATCCAGCCGGTATAGCGGCGCGAACACCGCCGGCGGCGCTATTAATACGAAATCACGGTTCAGGAGAGCTTGTATGACCAACCAGGATAAATTTCCTCGCACGATTGTCGGTGGCGTGAGTCTGCCGCGTTTGCTGGTGGGAACGAATTGGTTCCTGGGCTGGTCGCACACCAGTCTCGCCAAGGACAATTTCATCAAGGAATACCAGACCCGTGAACGCATTGTTGCCATGCTGAGTGTGTTCCTGGAATACGGCATCGATGCGGTCATGGGACCGCTCTCTCCTCATCTGGATGATTCCATCCGTGAGGTCGAACAAGAATCCGGTCAGCGGATTACCCGCATCTATACACCCGCCTTCGATCTCAATCCGGATGCCGCTCCGGAAGACCGGGCCGAAGCCGTTTTCGACCGCTGTGCCGCAGCTCGGTGCGACGTTTTGCATGCCGCACCAATCCGTGACCGATGCGCTGATGGACCGGCGGGCCGGCGTGATCCGCGACCTCGACCGGTACACCCGCATGATCCGGGCACGTGGCATGATCCCCGGTCTTTCCACCCACATGCCCGAGACGGTCATCTATGCCGACAAGATGGGTGCGGATGTTGAAACGTACATCCAGCTGTACAACTCCGCCGGTTTCCTGATGCAGGTGGAAGCAGACTGGGTCATGAAGGTGATCCGGGAAGCCAAAAAGCCGGTCATGACGATCAAGCCCCTGGCGGCGGGACGGATCCTGCCGGTGGTGGGACTGGCTTTCGTCTGGAACACCATCCGAGACCAGGATATGGTGACGATTGGTACAACCACGCCTGATGAAGCGCGTGAGGTGATCGAGCTATCGCTGGATCTGCTCAACCGCCGCCTCCCGGAAAATGAACTGCAGGAAACTCGCAGCAAGAAATCGTTGCGATAACCATCCGTCAGGATTTGAATGACAGGCGACTTACCTCGTAAATGATCCTATGCTCCAATGGTATCCTAGAATTCACCCTATTTTTATCCAATATATTGTAATTTAGCCGGGAAGGTTGTATAATGCGCTCACCTTGCGCGCCTGGCTTCTCTGCCATGATCTGGGCGATGCTTTCTCTGGAAGCGATGATGCTCAGAAAGGATGTCGAATATGGATCGTTACCTGATCGAATCCCCTCATACTGCCGAAGACTGCGACAAAGTCAATCAGATGAAATTCCAATGGCCGGTTATCTGCATCATTTTGAGTGGGGCTGTAAGGATGGCGTTCACAGCGCCTGGGCCATCATCGAAGCGGAAAACCGCGAACATGCCAGACAAATCGTTCCCTGGATGGTGCGCGACAAAGCCCGCATCGTAAAATTGGTCAAGTTCGAAGTTGCCGACCCGGTTCATCACAGAACCAACATAATCAAAGAACTCCCGAAGATATCCTTCGGGAGTTCTTAATTCAAACTCAGGCTGCTGGACTTGTTAAGTTATTTCTTGGCGATCTCTTCCAGCATGGCGGTTGAGAGAGACTTGGGTCGTTCGATCGGCTGACCGAGGGCACGTGCCCAGACCAGGTTGGCGGTCACGCCCAGAGCCCGACCGACACCGAAGAGCACGGTGTAGAAATCAAATTCACGCACGCCGTAATAATATTGCAGTGCGCCGGAAATGGCATCCACGTTGGGAGCCGGGTTCTTGGCCTTGCCCTGTTCCTTGAGCACGGCCGGGACCACGTCGTAGACCAGTTCCGCCAGCCGGATCAGTGTATCTTCCGGGAAGCGCGCCTTGGCAAATTCCAACTGGGCGATGAAACGCGGATCGGTCACGCGCAAGACGGCATGGCCGTAACCAGGGATAACCTTGCCGCCATTCAACGTATCCCAGGCAAACTTATACAAGTCTTCGCGGCTCGGAACACCGCCGAATTGATCCCGTGACAGAGATCAGCCAGCCCAGGCATTCCTGGTTGGCAAGGCCGTGCAATGGTCCTGCCAGCCCATTCAGCCCGGCCGAGAAGGCGTAATAGGCGTCCGAAAGCGCTGAACCCGACCAGGTGCGTGGCATGGGCCGAGACGTTGCCGGACTCGTGGTCGGAATGCAGGATGAAGTACAGGCGGGCCAGTTCGGCATAGCCTTTGCGGTCTGCAACGCCCATCATGCGGGCAAAATTCGTCCCGTAATCCTGGCGGGCGTTATATTTGGGTTTTTTGGTCTCGCCAAAGAATTTCAGGCGATAGATGAACGCCGCGATGACCGGGAGTTTGGCGGTCAGATCCAGGGAGTCTTCCAGGGTCGATTCCCAGTAGACATCCTTCTTGACGCCGTCATGGTAAGCTTTGGCAAACTTCGAACCGCTCTCCAGCGCCAATACCGCCTGCGAGAACAGCACCATCGGATGGGTTTCCTTGGGCATCGAGCGGATCATCTTGAAGACATACTCCGGGACCACCGCCCGGCTGGCCCAATCCTTTTCCACTTCTTCGGCCTGGGCACGCGTGGGGATTTCACCCGTCATCAACAGGTAATACAGACCGCCCACGTAAGGTATCTTGGCACCGCGCGGCTTGGGAAGTTTGGCCAGCACTTCGGGGATGGCCATGCCGCGGAACTTGATCCCGGTGGCCGGGTCCACAAAGGAGATGTCCGTCACCATGGATTTGATATCGCGCATCCCGCCGTAGACCTGGCCAATGGTCACCTGGTCGACGACCGTCTCACCATGCTCCTTGACGAGAGTCTTGACACGTTCGCGCCATGCGGGGAGTTGTGCAGCCATCTTTTCATGCAGAATCATAGGAAACCTCCATTAGGAATTTTTCAGGAGCGCAGCTAGACGGCGCCCCTGCCAGATTAGATTTTCACCAGGCCTTGCATCACGCTGATGCTTTCCTTGACCGCCGCGGCGGATTTCTCCAGCGCGGCTCTTTTCCTCGGCATCCAGTTTGTATTCGATGATCTTCTCCACGCCGCTGCGTCCCAACTGCACCGGCACACCAAAGAACATATCCTTCAGGCCATATTCGCCCTGCATGGAGGCCGAAGCCGGGATGATCAGGTGCTTATCCTTCAAGATCGCTTCGGCCATCTGCGCCACGGCCACTGCCGGGGCATAATAGGCCGAACCGGTCTTGAGCAGATTGACGATCTCCCCGCCGCCTTTGCGGGTGCGATTGACGATCGCTTCCAGTTTGTCCGCCGGCAGGTAATTCACGCAAGGGCACACCGGCCACATTCGAATGACGGGTCAGGGGCACCATTTCATCGCCATGCCCGCCCATCACATAGCAATCGATATTTTCGACACTGACACCGGTCTCGAGCGCCACAAAGGCCCGCATGCGGGCCGAATCCAGGATGCCCGCCTGCCCGACAATGCGCTCACGCGGCAGCTTGCCGATCTTCATCGCCAGGTATGCCATCGTATCCAGTGGATTGGTTAAAACGATGAAAATGGCATCCGGAGAATACTTGAGGGCGCTCGTCGTGGCATCGCTGACGATCTTGGCATTGATGGTCAGCAGGTCTTCCCGGCTCATGCCCGGCTTGCGCGGGACACCGGCCGTGATGACGACGATATCGGAACCTTTTGTGGCAGCAAAATCATTGCTGCCCACCACAGATACATCTTTTCCGACCACCGGCAGGGCTTCCTGCAAGTCAAGGGCTTTGCCCTGCGGCATCCCCTCGACAATATCCACCAGCACCAGGTCGGCGATTTCGCGTTCAGCCAGCCAATGCGCAGTGGTCGAACCGGTCATTCCAGCACCAACGATTGAGATTTTTGAGGTCATAGGGTCTCCTGTTTGAATTTTGATAACTTTATATAACATTTTAGGTCATTAAGGTATGATTTGACAAGCATGAATTTAGCTATGGCAGGACAAATTTGGACAGGCAAATGAAAACCCGTACATCTTTCCAGCCTAATATTTATCGTTTCCCGTTCGAGGAAGTGGGTTGCTTCGATCGCCGCGGCCGCGCCCATCCCGGCGGACGTGACAACCTGGCGGAAATGTGGATCGGCGGCCTCCCCGGCCGCGAACACACCTGCCACGCTGGTGTTCATATGCTCGTCCACCTTGATGTAACCGTTTTCCATCTCCAACTGGCCTTCAAACATCTTGGTGTTGGGCGTGTGGCCGACAAAGACAAAAACGCCATCGGTCGGAAAAAGGCTCTCTTCGCCGGTCTTAACATTTTTCGTTCTTACTCGCTTCGACCTTTTCCTGGCCGACCACTTCGGTAAGAACAGTGTTCCAGATAAACTTCATTTTTGGATGTTCGAAGGCGCGTTTTTGCAGCACCGCGCCGGCCCGCAGGCTGTCGCGCCGGTGGAAGACTGTCACCGAACTGGCATAAGCGCGTCAGGAAGAGACCCTCCTCCAGGGCAGTGTCCCCGCCCCCCACCACAACCACTTTTTTATCCTTGAAGAACCAGCCATCACAGGTGCCGCAATAGGAAACGCCCTTGCCGGTCAACTCTTTTTCACCGGGGATCTGCAGATGGATCGGGCTTGCGCCGGTTGCGATGATCAAGGCATCCGCCAGGATCTCGCCATTATCAGTGATCACTTTGAAAGGACGCTCGGACAGGTCCACGCTGTAGGCCGAGTCAAATTCAACCTTTGCTCCGAAGCGTTCCGCCTGCTTTTGGAACAGGTCGCCCAATTCCGCGCCGCCCACGCCCTCCGGGAAGCCCGGATAGTTCTCGATCGTGAACGTCAGGGAAGCCTGTCCGCCCAGTTCGGTGCCTGAAAGAACCAGCGGGGCAAGTTCAGCGCGCGCCGCATACAGCGCGGCGGACAGACCGGCCGGGCCGGAACCCAAGATCAGCAATTTGACGTGCCGGGTCTCAGGTTCAGATGCAGGAACAGGGCTTATACTCATTTCGGACATTTACCACCTCAATTTTTATTAACTTAATCCATTTTATCAGATGCGGGAAATAACCAAAAGTGACAAATATCGGCTTATAATGGCCAACCTTGCCAAAGGACTTGCCCTGGGCTATAATCCCGACACCTTGGGCGCGTAGCTCAGTCGGTTAGAGCGCATCACTCACATTGATGAGGTCGGGAGTTCGAGCCTCTTCGCGCCCACAAGACCATCCTCATGATGGTCTTTTTTTTTATCCCATAATGAAGTTCCCGAAGGAGGATATTAGGCCGGGAGTTCAAGCCTGCGCAACCTCCCCGCTGGGGACTGCGTGCCTTCCAAAGAGACCTTTACGGGTCTCTTTTCATGTCACGACGATGGTTTAAGATTTTCCCGAATCAGATATATAATAATCAAGGTGTTATTACTGGGTTCTTTATATGGTATTCCTTGAATATTTGATAAAGGGACAAAGATAACCACAGAGTCAATCAGAGCCTGGTTTAGGGTAGTTGTAATATAGCAGAACGACGGGATGGATTATGCAGAAGAATTCAATAATGTGGCGTGATCTGAAAATTGTTACGAAAGCGGTCTGGCTTAATCTGGTCCTCTTTGTTGCACTTCTGGTTTGTGCGGCCATACTGCTGCATTACTCCGGCGCATATCCTCTGGCAAGCTGGCTGGATTTACTTGTTATTGCCTTCCACATGTCCGAGTTGGAACCCGTAACTGAACCAGGAAATGGCATCCTCCCGGCGCTCATGACATTTGTGGTCCCGCTTTTTGGAGTGATCATTCTCGGAGAGGGCGTTATACGCGTCTTAAGTCTTTTTATTTCCCGGAGAGAACACCGGGAGGAGTGGAACATCATGGTGGCAAAAAATTTTTCTGACCATATCGTCGTTTGTGGTGTCGGGGAATTGGGCAAGGCGCTGGTGAAGAGGATCAGCACAGACTATCCCGGGACCAGGATCGTCCTGGTCGACACCCACCCGGGTATTCTAACTGAGACAGGTCTTCCGGCGGAAAATATCGTTTGCATTCAATCTGACATGACGAATATTGAAACATTAAAAAAGGCCAATTGCCACAGGGCTAAACTGGTCCTCCTGGCCTCGGGGAACGATGCCTTCAACATGGAGGCGGCCTACAAGATCCTTCAACTCAACCCAAATACGGAAATCTGGGTGCGTCTGCACCACGCCGGCCTGGCCGATCTGATGGACCTCTCCCGCAAACCGAAACTGCATTTCTTCAGCCCTTATCAGCAGGCTGCGGATACGATCATCCAGGATATTTGGGGAACTGGTAAATGATGAGTATACTGATCCTTCCTTGAAATTTTTGGAGCATATGATGAACACCCCAAAAACAGACCAAGACCTCATCATCACCGGCGACATTACCATGGACTGGAACCTGGCCCGCACCCGCCGTTCCAGGAACGACATCATCCTTCTGGAGCGCGGATGACACCGCCAGCACCACCTGGCAGCGCGGCGGCAGCGCCCTGCTGGCGGACCTGGTCGAGGCCGTAGCCGGAGATCTGCAGAAGAGCGGCTCGCCCAGTTTCTCCATCCGCCAGACCGGCGCCCCGCGCAAGTCCAGTGAAGTCCAACCGGATAACGAACAGTACCATCATTCCTACGCCATGTGGTCACCGTGCAAGTATGGTACCCATTCCAAGCTGGAGAAGGAAAAACAACCCTGGCGGGTGGAAGAGTTCCTCGGGCTGGACCGGGCTGCCAGTGATAAAGTCCAGGATTGGCAAAAAGTGGTCGACGATACCCCCGAGGCGGACCTGGTGATCCTGGACGACGCCGACCTGGGTTTCCGGGACCATCCGGAACTCTGGCCCATGGCGCTCAATACCAAAGGAAAGGCACGTCCCTGGATCCTGCTCAAGATGGCCCGTGTCCGCTGGCCGAGGGTCCACTGTGGGAGCACCTGCACCGGGATTTCTCGGACCGTTTGATCGTGGTCGCCACCGTGGATGACCTGCGCTTGAGCGAAGTCCAGATCAGCCGGGAGCTCTCCTGGGAACGCACCGCCCAGGACGTCTTCTGGGAATTGGTCCACAACCCGTGCGTCAACTGCGCTCTCGCACTGCGCCCATGTGGTCATCTCCTTCGGGCCGGCCGGGGCGATCCTGCTTTCCCGCCAGGATAGGCCAGGATCAGACCCGCTTTCAGTGTTCCCTCTTCTTCGATCCGAAAGTCATCGAACGCATGTGGGAGAAGGAATATCCCGGCGGGATGATCGGCTACAACACCTGCCTGGCCGCCGGCCTGGCCCGCCAGTGGTTGCTCTCGCCGGACCAGCCGGATATCCAAGCCGGGCATCCAGTCCGGGCTCTCTGCCATGCGCACCCTGCACCTGGAGGGCTACGGTGAACGGGGTGTGCCTGCCTCGCAGGCCAGGTTCGTCTTTCCGATTGCCAAGATCACCTGCTGCCCTGGCCGAATCAGCCAACCAGTTTGCCATTGCCCCGGTCCAGGATCCGATGCGTTTCATCCTGCAGAAAGGCGGGCAGGCTGAGAAACCGCTGACGAAGGGGTTCTGGACCATCCTGCAGGATAAATTCAAGGCCGGACTGGACCAGGTGGCCGTGCAGATCGTTCTTGAAGGTCCCGAGGTCGCGCTTGCAGGATGTGCCGTGGGGCCAGTTCGGCAACCTGCTGACGGTCGACCGCCAGGAGATCGAGAGCTACCGCAGCATCCGCAACCTGGTGGCCGAGTATGCCGGGAACAAGCAGGTCGCCCGCCCGCTTTCGATCGCGGTCTTCGGCACACCCGGTTCGGGCAAGTCTTTCGGCGTCACCGAGATGGCCAAAGTCGCTCCTGCCCGGCCAGATCGAACCGATCACCTTCAACCTTTCCCAATTTGACAGCCCGGACGATTTATTGTCGGCCTTCCACCAGGTGCGCGATATTGGCCTGAGCGGCAAGTTCCCGCTGGTATTCTGGGATGAGTTCGACACTTCCCTGGCAGGAACGCCGCTCGGCTGGCTGCGCTACTTCCTGGCGCCCATGCAGGATGGCAAATTCCAGGAGGGCCAGATCAGCCACCCGATCGGGCGCGCCATCTTCGTCTTCGCGGGCGGGACCAGCTCGAGCATGGACGAATTCGACAAGGGGGTGGATGAAGCCTTCAAGTCAGCCAAAGGACCTGATTTCGTCAGCCGGCTCAAGGGATATATCAACGTCCTCGGTCCCAACCCGGTCAAGGGCCGCGCCGGAGACCCGTACTTCATCATCCGCCGGGCGATCCTGCTGCGCTCAAGCCTGAAACGCAGCGCCCCGCAGCTGTTCGAGAAACGCGCCGGGAAGGAACTGCTGAATATCGACCGGGGAGTACTGCGCGCCCTGCTGAAGATCGGGCAGTACAAGCACGGCGCCCGTTCGATCGAGTCGATCCTGGCCATGAGCCAGCTGACCGGCAAGACCGCCTTTGAGCGCTCCTGCCTGCCATCCGAATCGCAGCTCGACCTGCACGTGGATGGAAAGATCTTCCTCTCCCTGGTCCAGCAGGTGGAGTTGGAAGGAGCCGATGCTCGAAAGCCTGGCCGAAGCCGCTCATGCAGTCTTTTGTGAAGGGCATGAAGAGCCGCGGCTATCAACTCGGACCCGAAAACCGACGAAAAACGCAAAACCCACATTGACCTGATCCCATATGCGGAACTGCCTGAAGACCTGAAGGAAGCCAACCGGCTGAACGTACGCGACATTCCAGGCAAGCTGGCAGTGGCCGGTTACATCATGATCCCGGCCCGCAGCAACGAGCCGCCTTTCAACTTCCCCGGCAAACCACTCGAGCAGCTGGCCGAAGCCGAACATAAGCGCTGGATGCAATCCAAGCTCGACGAAGGCTGGAAGTATCGGGCCCAGGACGGATAGAGCCAAGAAACTGCACAACTGCCTGGTCCCCTGGAAGAAGCTGCCCGAGGATGAAAAAGAAAAGGACCGCGACCTGGTGCGCGGCATCCCGGTCATCCTGGCGCGCGCCGGGTATGCGATCGTGAAATCTGTCGGCTAGACTGGAATAAACGGCCTGGCAATTTTGACTGGTTTTTGCTCTCTGCAAGGAGGATTGCCGTGCTACCTACTACTCCTGAACAAGATCACCAATGGGCGCAGGAACAGATCGAAGCCTACCGCCAGGCCTACCCGCGCTACACCCGCATGGCCCAGGTGCTGCAGCAGGTGCTCGATAAAGCCACCAAACATATCGCTCCCCTGGCCATTCTGCAGACCCGTCCCAAGGCCATCCCCAGCTACGCCGAAAAGGCCATCCGCAAAAAGAAGGCCGGCCGTTACAGCAACCCGCTTGTGCGCATGACCGACCTGTGCGGCGGGCGGGTCATCACCCAGACGCTGACCGAGGTGCGGGCGGTGTGTGAGTTCATCGAGCAGCATTTCGTCATCGACGTGGAAAACAGCGTGGATGTCAGCCAGCGCCTCAAGCCCAGTGAGTTCGGCTATCGCTCGGTCCATTACATTATCCAGTTCAAGCGAGGCGTCTTCCCCACCAGGCAGATCCCGGTCGAGATCCCGGAAGAACTCTATCCGGACGAAACCACTCCCATGAAAGCCGAGATCCAGGTGCGGACGGTGCTGGAACATGCCTGGGCCGGTTTTGTGCATGACCGCGTCTACAAGAGCGCCTTCACCGTTCCGCCCAAGTGGGAGCGGGAATTGGCCGTGCTGGCCGGTCTGCTCGAACAGACCGACCAGTCCTTTTCGCGCATCCAATCCGGTTTACGCACCTATGTGGCCAGTTATGGGGCTTACCTGAATGAGACCCAATTGAAGAATGAGATCGATATCCTCGAATCGGTGCTGACCTGCGATCCTGATAACGCCGACCTGGCGCACCGCATCGGGAAACTCGCCATGGAGCTGGGCGATTGGCAAAAGGCCATCGACATTTTTTCCAAATATGTCGGCAGCGGGTACCAACCCATCCTGCGCGACCTGGGAGTTGTGCTCTGCAAGCTCAATGCCGGCGATCCGAATGGCGAGCTTTTCCGGCAGGGCCGCAAATACCTGGAGATTGCCAGCGCCCCACCCTACCAGGATTCAGATGCCCTGGCTTCGTTGGCGGGCACCTGGAAAAAACATCGATGAGGCAAAGACACGCGATCTATACCGACAGGCCTTCGAACTGGATCCAACCGATCCCTATGCGGTCAGCAATTACCTGGTCTACGAGATCATCCACCAGCGTGACCTGGCGCCGGCCTCCCTGATGTCACCCTCTCTGACCGCCGCCATCCAGCGCAGCCGCGACCAGGCGGAGGTGGGCATGAACATGCCCTGGGCATATTACAACCTGGGTATCTTCCAACTGCTCCTGGGCCATCCCTACGAAAGCTTGACTGCCTATGCGCAAGCCATCCAATTGAGCGCCTCCGATTGGATCATCGAGACCTCCCTGCGCTCGCTGGAAAAACTTTCGGTCGTCCAGGAGAAACTCCACGGTTATGAATGGGTCCGCCGGGCTTTGATGCTCGGCCGGGCCGTCAAGTTCCAGGATGGGCCTTCCCTGGCGCAGCTCAAGGGTCTCGCCACGCCGGACGTCTCCGCCATCCCCACCCCGGTTGTGATCGTTGCGGGCGGAACCGCCGACTACGTCCGCGTCGAGGATTATCGATCGCTCCTGCTGGAGGGTTTCCAAAGTTTTCGAGGCGCCATTATTGGAGGAGGCACCACCGCCGGGGTCAGTGGTCTGATTGGCGCAGTCCAGGCAGCCTACCCGCAATCCATCGACACCATTGGTTATGTCCCTGCCACATCTCCCGCCTGGCGCCGCCCTGGACCCTCGCTACCGGCAGGTTCGTTCGACAGACGCGGCAGGATTTCAGCGCGCTCGAACCGATCCAGTACTGGATCGACCTGGTTTCATCCGGCATCCCGCCTGAACAGGTCAAGCTCGTGGGGATCAACGGCGGGGAGATCGCCGCGTTCGAATACCGCTTCGCGCTCGATGCTGGGCGCCAGTGTCGGCGTGATCGAAAGCAGCGGCAGGGAGGCCGCCCGGCTCTTCAAAGACCCTTATTGGGGGAATTCGAAAGCCCTGCTGTGTCTTTCACCGGATGGAAAAGCCCTTGAGTCTTTCCTGGGCTCAGGGAAGTAATTGCGAATTGATCAAAAAAATCGCCCGAAACCCGGGCGATTTTTGATTGGCCATCATGGCACCAGGATCTGCAATCGCTGCGGCTGGATCCGGTATTCCAGGTCCTGGATGGCCTTCCGAGAAGATCTCTCCATCGATATGGGCCGGGGTGGGGCTGTCCACGTGGATCTTGATCCAGGAGGAATGCTCCTCATGAATATCGTCCGTCTCCACGTAGCTTCCTTCGGCCCGTTTCATCGTTTTCGGCAGGACGGCAAACATCTCACGGCGTGTCCGCCGGACGCCGTACACAAAGGTTAATTTTCCATCAAAGAGATCCGCATGCGGGGCCATGTAGAACACGCCCCCCGTCCGCGCGCCATTCCCGACCGTCACCAGGATGATCGGGCCCTTGTAATGGCCGCCTTCCCACTCGATCTCGGCCGACCAGAGCGGCTTGTCCATGATCCCGCGCACGGCCGCCACCAGGTAGCGCAGCATGCCCTTGATCCAGGTGATGCGTTGCTGCACCAGGGTGATGTAAGGCTCCAGGCCGATGGCGGAGTTATTGGCAAAATATAAACCATTGACAGAGCCCACATCCATGCGGCGGGTCTTCCCGGCCGCGATGACCCGGGCAGCCGCCGCCAGGTCCTTGGGCAATCCCAGGTTATCCACCAGGTCGTTGGCCGAACCCAGCGGCAGCACGCCGAATGGGCCGAGCAGGGCCTGGTCATTTGCGGCGGCGCGTGCCAGTCCATTGACCGTTTCCCCGATCGTTCCATCTCCACCGGCCGCGATGATCGGCGAAAAACCCTGGCGGGCGGCCTGTTCCGCCAGTTCGGTGACGTGGTGCGGGTGTTCTGAGATGACCAGTTCGAAGTCCACGCCGGCTGCTTTCAGGGCAGTTTCGGCTTCGGGCCAGCGCTTCTGTGCATTCCAGCGGTTGGAATAAGGGTTGAGGATGATTTTTGCAGTCATGTTGCTTTCATTTTACCATTCTTGACTTGCACGAGCGCCACTGCTGCCAGGATCAAGATACATCCCGCGCTTTGTATTGGAAGCAAAGTCTCCCGCAGGAACAACCAGCCAAACAGGACGGCAAAAACCGATTCCAGGCTCATGATCAGAGCTGCATCATTCGCCGGGGTATGCTTCTGGGCAACCACCTGCAGGGTAAATCCGATCGCGATCGAAAATAAGCCGGTATAGAGGATGGCAGGCAGGACGACCAGCATATCCGCCCGCGCCGGATGCTCGAAAAAAAAGCCGGTGACAAGGTTGAGCACCGCGCACACGACTGAACTGCCCAAATGCAAAAGGAAGCGCATCCATCCTGCCTTGCACCCTGCTCACGACAACCACGTGCAGCGCCCAAAAAAGGGAACTGATGGAGATCAAAATATCCCCGGGCCGGACCTTGAAACTGCCGCCCGTGCTGAGCAGATATCCTCCGGCGATCGCCATCAGGACGCTCACCCCGGTCAACCAGGATGGGCGGTCTTTCCAGAATACCCACAGCAGCAGAGGCACGATCACCACATACAGGCTGGTGATAAAGCCGGCATTCCCGGCGGTGGTTGTAGCCAGGCCTGCCTGCTGCAGGCCAACCGCCACATACAACGCAAAGCCTGCCAGCGCAACGTAAACCAGGTTGGCGCGATTAAAGGCCCCTGCGAGTTTGGCAAATGGCAGCAGCAACAGCGCCCCCAGCAGGAAACGCAGGCCATTAAGTAAAAAAATGATGCCATGCCCGGCTGCCAGGCGCATGACGGCGAAGGCGCTTCCCCACAGGATGGTCACGAACAGCAAAGTAAGGTCGGCTTTTAGCCGCATAAAAAAAACCGGGGCGGATTTCGGTCCGCCCCGACTGGTGTCAGTCTCCTTTTTCCTTCCAGGCGGTTGCCTGGTCGAGGGCAGTTTTTTCTTCGGGCGTCAGGCGCAAGTCCACTGCGCCGAGGTTGTCCTTTAATTGTTCAGGCGAATTTGCCCCAATGATCGGACTGGTGATCAGCGGGTCTGCCAGCAGCCAGGCCAGGGCCACCTGGGAAACGCTGGCTCCTTTCCCTTTTGCCAGGCTGTCCAGTTGGTCGAGCAAAGCCCAGTTGCGCTCGCTGAAATAGCGTTTTGCCCCGCCGGCGCGGGCGCTGTTCGGAACAAGGTTGCGGCGATACTTTCCGGTCAGAAAGCCGCCTGCCAGCGGGCTGTAGGGGATCACTCCGATGTCATACGTACTGCAAACCACGGCCAGTTCACGTTCGAATTCTTCACGGTGCACCAGGTTGTAGTGCGGCTGCAGGCTGTCAAAGCGGGCCAGGCCGTTCCGGTCGGAACTCCACAGCGCCTGCATTAATTCCCAGGCGGCATAGTTCGAAGCGCCGATATGGCGGACTTTGCCCTGTTTGACCAATTCGTCGAAGGCCCGCAGGGTCTCTTCGATGGGGGTTTTCTCGTCCGGCCAGTGCGCCTGGTAGAGATCCAGGTAATCCGTCTGCAAACGGCGCAGGCTGTTCTCCACGGATCTCAGGATATGGTTGCGTGAGAGCCCTTCATCTTCCGGTCCGTCCGCCCATATTACCGCGCACTTTCGTGGCGATGATGATCCGGTCGCGCGGGATCGCGCTCTGCCTGTCTCCAGCGCCCGACGATCTGCTTCCGCCACTCCGCCGGGGTTGCCATTGGCCCAGCGGGAATAAATATCGGCGGTATCGATGAAGTTGATACCAGCATCATAGGCCGCGGATAGCACGCGCTGCGCCGCAGTTCTCATCCGAAGTCCAGCCAAATTGCATTGTACCCAGGCAAAGCGGGGAGACTTTCAAGCCGGTCAGGCCAAGTGTGCGGTATTCCATTATTCCTTTCCCGACCGTTCCATCAAATATTCATGCACGATTTTCACAAATCAAGGTTTGGGGAAACCCCGGGATCCTTTGAGGATTCATCCTGCAATTGTTAATTTTACTCTAATTATTGTCATATTGCCCCACCACCGAGTCCGCGCTATAATCATTTTAGCGCAAGGAGATAACCTATGGCTGAAAAAACTGAACATACTCATAAACACTTTGAAGGCAAAATTCCGGAAGAGACCCGCCAGCATTTCCAGCGCTGCCCGGGAGGAGTTCCACAAGAGCCTGGAGGGCATGTTGCCGCCTGGCTTCATGGAGCACCGCCGCAAGGCCCGCAAGGAGATGCTTCTGGCCTGGCGCAGCATGATCGATGCCTCGCTGGAACGGATGGAAGAACCCAAAAAGAAAGCCTGACAATAAAAACCGCCCCGCTTGAAGCGGGGCGGTCTTTTCTTAAATTATGGGTGGAAACGCCGCGGCCTGCCGCGGCTGAAAAAGATCAACCAGATCAGCGTCACCCCGGCTGCTCCGATCAGGATGCCGGCAAACAGATCCTTTCCGGCATTATAGAGCATCACGCTGCCGATCAGGAATGCCGCAAAAACAAGGCTGCCTGTCAACCGGTTCACCGCCCTTTCCAGATAGGTCATCTGCCGGCTGACCGTCGGCACCTGGACCGTCAGGTCGCCGCGCTCGATCTGGCTCAGCACCCGTCCCATTTTCGACGGGATCGCGATCAATTCCTTGAGGATATTCCCGGCTTCATCCAGCCAGACGCGCCAGTTGGACCCGACCTCCTGCGATACCAGTTTGGTCGCATAGGGTGCAAGCTGGTTCCACAGGTTGAATTCCGTATCCAGACCGGTGCACATCCCCGAAAGGATCGCCACCGTCCGTCCCAGCATCAGCAGGTTCTGCGGAAGCTGGAATGGCATGTTGTACATCAGGTCACGGAAGCGGTCCGCAAAACGGAACATCTCCTCCGGGCTGAGCTGGCGCAGCTCATCCATGGATTTGCCCCAGAACATGTCGAACATCGAGGCGCTCATCTGCTCGAGCTGTTTCAGATCCGTGCTGGGCAGCAGCACATGCAGGGTCTGGAAGGAACGGATCAGCCGGGCGGCATCCTGCAGTCCCGTGGCGATCAGCATCTCACGCAGACCGGTTCGCAGGTTATCGGGGACATGTCCGACCATCCCGAAATCCACGAAAGTGAGCTGCCAGGCCGGTTTCCCGTCCTCGCTCTGGCCGGCCAGCGGGGTCACGAACAGGTTGCCGGGATGCGGATCGGCGTGGAAGAAGCCGTCCTCGAAGATTTGCTTGAGATAGGTGTCCAGCAGTTGACGCGCCACCTCAGCCCGGTCGATCCCGGCTGCGCTGATGGCTTCATAATCGGTGATCTTGATGGCAAATACATCTTCCAGGGTCAGTACCCGGCGTGTCGTATGCGTCCAGACCACGCGCGGCACATGCACGCGCGGGATATCCTTGAAATTCTCGCTGAAGATCTCGGCATTGCGTCCTTCGGCCAGGTAATCCACTTCCTCCCGGATGGTCGTGGAGAATTCTTCCATCAGGGATGGCACATCCACCCGTTTGGCGACCGGGGGATACCTCTGCAGCCAGCCGCCCACCTGCCGCAAGGCAGACAGGTCCACTTCGATCAATTGATCGATGAACGGACGCTGGATCTTGACGACCACATCACAAAAATTCCCCTTGGGATCCTCCACGCACAAGCGGGCCCGATGTACCTGTCCGAGCGAAGCAGCCGCCAGCGGGATTTCCTCGAATGATCTCATATTTTTCATTCAGGGGCGCCCCAAGGTCTGCTTCAGCCTGCTTGCGGATCTCTTCAAACTTTTCCGGAGGCACTTCATCCTGTAGACCGGCCAGCTCCTCGGTGATCTCAACCGGCAGGACATCCAGGCGCGCCGACAGGAACTGGCCCACCTTGATCATCACCCCGCCCATCCGGATCGCCAGGGCTGCGGAACTGCGCGGCCACATTCCGATAGCGGTTGGAACGCGTCCGCCGGGCCAAGCCGCGCAGGCCGATGCGCGGCAGAACGACTTCCCAGAAGATGAAATTGATCGCAACGCCGGCAAAAAAAAGCATGATGCGCCGGTAACGGGCGCGCAGGAGAGAATTCTTCATCGAGCCTCCATAACCTTAACATTCCGATTGTATCACCAAGAACAAAGCCTTCCATATCGTGCAATGTGTGGATCGTTCGCTTGCGCGTCCGGAGATTTTCCGGTATCCTTGTCCCATGGAACCCAGAATCAGCATCATTACCCTTGGGGTATCCGACTTGAACCGGTCGGTTACGTTCTACCGGGACGGTCTCGGTTTGCCGACCACCTATAAAGAAGGCGAAGGGATCGCCTTCTTTCAACTGACGGGCACCTGGCTGGCGCTCTATCCTTCCGATGCCCTGGCCGAGGATGCCTGCCTGCCGCCGGAACGTACCCGTTTCGGCGGCATGACCCTTGCCCATAATGTTCACAGCAAGGAAGAAGCCGACCGTGTCATCGCCCAGGCCCTGGCAGCCGGTGCGCACGTTGCTCAAACCGGCTGCCGATACTTTCTGGGGCGGTTATTCCGGATATTTCGCCGATCCGGATGGTCACCCGTGGGAAGTGGCCTGGAATCCATTCTTCCCTCTGGAGTAGATCATGACAAAATTTATTTCCTTCCCGAAAGATTTCATCTGGGGCTGCGCCGCTCCGCCTACCAGGTGGAAGGCGCCTGGAACGAGGCCGGTAAAGGTCCATCCATCTGGGACACTTTCGTCCACACGCCCGGCAAGATCGCCAAAGGCGAGACCGGCGATGTGTCCGTGGACCATTATCATCGCTACAAGGAAGATGTGGCGTTGATGAAGGAACTCGGCCTGGATGCCTACCGCTTCTCAACCTCCTGGTCGCGCATCCTGCCGGAAGGCACCGGGACCGATCAACCAGGCCGGATTGGATTTCTACGACCGGCTGGTGGATGAATTGCTCAAGAACAAGATCGAACCATACGTCTGCCTGTTCCATTACGACCTGCCGCAGGCGCTGCAGGATAAGGGCGGCTGGCCCAACCGGGATACCGCCTACGCCTTTGCCGAATATGCACGGATCCTCACCGACCACTTGAGCGACCGGGTCAAGGTCTGGATGACCCACAACGAACCCTGGGTGACTGCCATGGCCGGGCATTTTGCCGGTGAGCATGCTCCGGGATTGAAAGACCCGGTGGCCGGTTTCAAAGCCCTGCACCATATTTTTCTTTCCCATGGGTTGGCCGCCGAAGCCATGCGTGCCTCCGCCAAGCAGCCGGTCAAAGTCGGGATCACGTTAAACCTGAATCCGGTCCATCCCGCAACCGATTCGAAAAGAGATCGCGAGGCCGCCAAACGGATGGATACCGGCCTCAACCGCCTGCAGCTCGACCCGTTCCTCAAAGGCACCTCCCCTTGCAGGAGTTCGCCATTGGAAAGCTGCTCAGCAAAAGCATTATCAAACCGGGCGACCTGGAAAAAATGCACACACTTGACCTGCTCGGCGTGAACTATTACACCCGCACGGTCGCGAAATACGATCGCAAATTCCCGGTGGTGGCTGCCTCCAGGTCCAACCGGAAGGGAATGAATATTCCGGCATGTGGGAAATCTACCCGGAAGGCATCTACGAGATTTTGACACGCATCTGGAAAGATTATTACTCGCCTCTCGCGCTGGGAGCGTCGGCGAAGGTCAGGGAAATGCCGAGATCATGGTCACCGAGAACGGCATCCCGGTGCCGGATGGACTCGACTTCGATGGTCGCGTCCGGGACGAACGCCGCATCCGCTACCTGCGCAACCATCTTGCCCAGGTGCATCGCGCCATGGAGGAGGGTGTGCCGGTGAAGGGTTACTTCCACTGGTCGCTGATGGACAATTTCGAATGGGCGCTGGGCTACGCGCCCGCGTTTTGGTCTGATTTATGTGGACTACGAAGCCTCAAACGCACCATCAAAGACAGCGGTCGCTGGTTTGCCAAAGTAATCCAGGACTACGGTTTCGAATATTAAATGACCACGCACTACCTGATCGGTGTCGCCTGCGGGATTATTGGCGGTCTCTTAAATCAGGGCGGCCAGCTCCTGCAGAAGAAAGTCGTCAACGATATCCGCTCATGATGATCCCGGCCGGGGCTTCATGCGCCGTCTGCTGCGCAGTCCGCTGTGGGTGGTCGGGTTGGTGGTCGGGCTGGGCGGAGGGACTGGCCGGGTATATGCTGGCCCAGAGCCTGATCGGTCCGGCCCTCAGCCCCGGGTTGATGGCCTCCGGGCTGATCCTGCTTTCGATCGGTTCGGTCAAGCTCAACCACGAAGAACTTGAACTCGTCCGAGATCATCGGGATCGTCCTGATGATCATCGGCATCCTTTGCCTTGGCCTGAGTGAGTTGAGCATCAGTCCCGCCCAGGTCAGAACCACTGCTGGCCGACCATGCCGCCCAGATCCGGATCGTCCTCTTCACTACCGGCCTTTTTTCTTGTTGCCCTGTCAGCCGCAGCCTGTGCGTTCCGGAGGAACAACCGCAAAGGGTTATTGATCGCGCTTGGGGAACGGCTTCCTGGCCTGTCTTTCGGATTTCTGGATCAACCCGCTGCTGGCATTGATCCTGCTCGTCCTGGCGGGACGCGGCACTTCCATCCAGGTATTCATCTTTAGCATGGCGGCGGTCGATCCTGGTCTTCACCGCCAGTATCATCACCTGGCAAAACCAGATCGCCTTCAAATACGCCCAGGCCAGCAACATCATCCCGGTCGCCCAGGTGCCCATCCAGATCTCTCCATTGATTGTGTACTTTTTCATTTTCGCCCTGAGCCCACCCCGGGCCAATTCGGTTTTCTTCATCCTGGCCGGAACGCTCCTGACGATCGTTGCCGGTTTCCTGCTGGCCGCCGGCCGGAACCCCTGGTCATCCATGAATAAGGGAGAGAATCATGCGCCGTTTCATCGCAGTCCTGGTCACCCTGGCAGTCGCGCTCAGCTTTGTCGCCCCGGCTGCAGCCGGGAATACCATCCGCCTGTTATTATGCCGGCCCGGAGAAGAACAGCGTTCTTACTGCATTGATCCTCGCTCCCAAAGGGACTTTCACATTCGTCACCGACCCGTCCCAGGCAGATGTATTCGTGCTGAACGGGAGCATCCCTGACCCGGCCGCGATCGCCGCCAGGGTCCAGGCCGGCGCAGGGATCGTGCTCATCCTCGGACCGGACCTGACGTCTGAGGCGGTGCAAAGCGTCCTGGGGGTCCCGCTCACACTCGAGCCGCGCACAGACGCCGTCAGCCTGACAAACCTGGCAGTCAATGACCCGCTCGTCAGGCAGATCATCTGGAACGGCGCACCGCAGGTGCGCGAGCGCTCCAACATCCTGACCCCCATGTCGTCCGTCCAGCCGCTTGGTCACAGCCTACGAAGACGGGGGTTGGGTGCTCTGGTCGGCGCGTGGCGGAAAAGCCTTTATCTTCAATGCCTTCCTGACGGATGGCTTCAATCCGCAGATCCAGGAATGGGCCTATTTCAACTACCTGATCTACCACCTGGCCGTGCGCGCCGCCGGGCAAACACCGCTCTCGTTCGCCGACTATCCCGCTTCCCCGGTCCCGCATGCTCCTGAGCGGAATATCCTGCTGGGCGTGATGGGGCTTGATCCTGGTGACAACTTTCGCGGCCTTCTTTATCGTGCGGCGCTACAGCCTGAGGCATCCTGAAGAGCTGGATAAGATCGTCTCGGACCGCACCAAGTTCCAGGTCCATGAAGAAGCGACCGAATGGGAAAACGTCGGCTTCCACCGCCCGCTGAGCGGCTTCCTGGTCGCATTGAGCATCGGCCTGGTCCTGTTCATCCCGCTCATCATTTACCAGAACCTGATCCTGCCGTCCTATATCCTGCCTTCGGCGCAGGCGCTGGGCATCTGGGGGCGCGTGACCCAGTTCTTCAACCTGGCCTGGACCTTCTTCGACATGGGCACCAGCATCGCCTTCATCAAGTACCTGTCCGAGCACCGCGTCAAGGATCCGAAGAAAGGCATCCAATACGGGCAGGTCTTCGTCTGGTGGCAGGCGCTTTCGGGGGCGGTGCAGGTGGCCCTGGTGATCGGGCTGGCCAGCACCCTGGCGCCGCGCTCGGCCTATGCGCTGTATGCCTGGAGCGTCATCATCCATTCCTTCATCCAGATCCCCGGCTTCTACCAGGTGATGAAGCACGCCCTGACCGGCTTCCAGCGCCTGGACTACAGCCGCATCCTCGAGGTCGGCTTGAATGTCGTTCTGCCGATGCTGGTCCAGCCCATTTTTGTGACCATCATGTTTGCCTGGGGCAAGGCCCACCCGGTCTTCGGCGGCGCCATGGGCGGACTGCTCGGCATGGGCATGGCGGCCTATGCGGCCGAAGCTGCTGACCTTCCTGCTCGGGCTGTGGTTGTACCAGCGGGTGGGCTACAACGCCCGCATCCTGTTCCTGGCCCATTTCGACTGGGAAGTGGTCAAGACCAGCTTCAAATTCGGTGTCTTCGAGATGCTTGGTTCGGCGGCCTGGTCCTTCGGGCAGGCCATGGAGATCGCCATCACCCAGACCCGCCTGATCAATTACGCCGAGATCTGGGGGAACTGGGGCCTGGCGCAGAACTTCATCTTCGCCTTCAACGTCACCCAGACCCTCAATGACGGCGTCATGCCGGCCATTTCGGAAGCCATTTCCAGCGGCAA
Organism: uncultured Chloroflexia bacterium; assembly: GCA_963830665.1. Classification (GTDB taxonomy): domain Bacteria; phylum Chloroflexota; class Anaerolineae; order Anaerolineales; family Villigracilaceae; genus UBA877. Next base: position 177,990 of record CAWHNM010000028.1, on the reverse strand, counting down.
GCGCATCCTGAGCCAGTATTACAGCGTCATGGCCTATAAATATAACGGCCTGACCAGCGCCTTCATTGGCGCAGTCCTGCTGGCAGTCGCGCCGCGCTTTATCATCGGCTCCACCGGGGTGGAGTTCCAGCGCGCCGCCATCTACGTCATTCCGCTGACGATCTGGGGCGCGGTCCAATTCCCGTCCTGGGTGGGCGACAACGTCCAACTGGGCGCGAACAAGCCTTATCTCAAATCCATGCTGGTCTTCTCCGAGCAGGTCATCCGGGTGGTCCTGGCCTGGATCCTGCTGGCACGCTTCCAGGTGACCGGCCTGATCATCGCTTATTTCGTTGGCCTGTTCGCCAAAGGCATCACCGCTTACCTCATCAACAACAAGGTCTGTTTTCCCCAGCGCTTTTACATCTGGCAGTCCCTGGTCGCCCCGCTCCTGGCCGGGGCAGCCCACTACGGCGTCCTCATGCTGATCAACGGCTTGATCTGGAAAGGCGACCAGATCACCAGTGTGCTGATCTTCTTCATCGGCATCCTGCCCAGTTTCCCGTTATATATGTTCTTTTATGGGCTTTTTGGCGGCTGGGACGCCGATACGCTCGAAGAGCTGAAAAGCGCAGTAGCAATTTCCGGCTCAGTCCACGGCCTGACCCGCTGGGGCATGTACGAACCGACTGCCCTGGGGGCGCGCCTCAGTCCACTGAACGGGCGCTTCCCGATCACCAACCGCGCCGCGGCAATGTTGGAAGCCAAAGCACTGACAGATGAAAAAGTAAAGCTATAAATCACACTCCCTGTCCTCATTGTAAAGGGCAGAGAGCAATTTTTTGTCGGTTGCCAACCCGGGTATTCCCTCCTATAATTAGACCGCAGGTTGGGCACACTTAATGTCAGGGATCGCGCGGAAGTTTCATGGCTGAAATCATCAATCCATACATCGCTGGAGCTCCTGTCACCGAAAGCCGCATGTTCTTCGGTCGCGAGGACGTGTTTGACTGGATCCAGAACAGCCTGGTGGGGAAATATGCCGACCACATCCTGGTCGTGCATGGGCAGAGAAGGGTTGGAAAGACTTCCGTCCTCAAACAGCTCGGTAACCGGCTGCCGGAACGCTACATCCCTGTATTCTTTGACCTGCAGGGACGCACGCATACCTCCCTGGACCGTTTCCTGTGGTGGCTGGGGCGTGAGATCGTGCACGTGCTCAAGCAGGAACGGAATATCGAGATCACTCAGCCGGACAAGGAAGCCTTTGCCCAGGATGCGGATTATTTCGAAAACCGCTTCCTCCCGGGCTTGTGGCCTGCCCTCGGCGACCACATCCTGCTGCTCACATTTGACGAATTCGACAACCTCGAAGAGAGTGAGATCAAGGAATCGCTCGCCCGCCCGTTGGTGGATTACCTGCGCCGGCTGATGGGGCGGAAGGAGCTGAATTTTATTTTTTCGATCGGTTCCTCCGGCCGCAAACTGGAGAACATGCAGGCGGACTACACCGAGTTCTTCAAAACTGCCCTGTATAAAAAGATCAGTTTCCTTTCTGAAGAACAAACTCGCAACCTCGTCACACTTCCCGTGAATGGCGTTCTCGAATACGAGCGCCCCGCCGTGGACCGCATCTTCAACATCGCCTCCGGGCATCCTTATTTCACACAACTCATCTGCCATGAGCTTTTTGCCCGCTGCCAGCGCACTGAACAGCGCAAGATCGCCAGGTCGGATGTCGAAGCCGTCCTGGATGATGTGGTCGAGCGCGGCACCGTCAACCTGAAGTTCGTCTGGGATGAGGCTTCCGATATCGAGAAATGGGGTCTGGCAGCCCTGGCACACCTGGAGGAAAAAACGGACGCCGCGGCCGTCGCAAATTTCCTTCGCAAACAGCGCGTTCGTTTCAGCGAATCCGACCTGACCTCCGGCCTGCTGCACCTGCGGGAAAAAGATGTTCTTACCCGGGATAATCACTTCGTCATCCAACTGCTCAGGCTGTGGCTGCGGAAGAACCGCCCCATCGAACAGGTGCGCGAAGAGCTGACGGAAGTTAACCCGATCGCCAACCGGTATATCGAGATTGGGCTGGAATTCAAGAACGCCGGGACATACGACAAGGCCTTCGAGAGTTTTCAGCAGGCCCTGGCCGTCGATCCTGACAACATCCAGGCCCAGGTCAATATTGGCCTGGTCTACATGGACCAGAACAGCATCGACAAGGCGATCGTCGAGTTCGAAAAGGCCCTCAAGATCGATGATGAAGATGTCACCGCCCGGTCCGGTCTGTGCGAGGCGCATCTCGCGCTGGGCGACGCGGCCATGCAAAAAGGACGTGCGAAGGAAGCCATTCAGTCCTATCAGCGCGTATTGGCGATCAATTCCGAACATACCGAAGCACGCAGCCGCATGGCGGAGATAATCCGCCAGCGCGCTGAAAAAGCCCTGGCGGATGGACGGGATGACGATGCGATCGCCGCCTTTGTGGAGGCGCTCAATTTCACGCCCGAGGATAAGGCCCTCGCCAAACGTTATGAAGAAGCCAAAATCGAGCGGCGCAAAAAAGTCCTTTCCGGCTTGCTGGGGAAAGCCGAGAAGGAGCGATCTGCCCGCAATTGGGATGCAGCCCTTTCCTCATTGGATCAGGCGGAAAAGATCGATCCGGGGAATGAAGACATCCAGAAGCGCAAGGCCGTAGTCAGGCAGGATCAACACCAGGTGCAGCTGGCTGCCATTCTGGCGCGCGCCGACCGGGCGAAAGGTCTGGGGCGCCGGGAACAGGAAATTGCCGCACTTGAAGATTACCTTTTGTTTGAACCGGGTGATGAAAAAGTTCACAGCCGGTTGGAGACGGCCCGGGAAGGCCTGGTCCAGGCCCGCATCGAAGAGGCCCGCGGCCGGGCCAACGATCTGGCGCGCCAGGCGCGCTTCGATGAAGCCCTGGCTGTTTGGGAGGCGCTTCGCAAGAGCAACCCGGCTTATCAGCAGCTTGTCGATGCTGAAGTCGGGAAATTAAAGCAGGCACACGCCCGTTCCATAGCAGAGCAACGCGAGCAACAGCTGTCCATCATCCTGACGCGGGCCGAACGGGCCGAGTCAAGCGGACGCTGGGGGCAGGTCATGACAGCATTGGAAGAGTACCTGTCGCTTAGCCCGGGCGACGAACAAGTACAAAAACGGCTTGAGGCGGCTCGAAAAAAGTTGCTGGAAGCCCGTCTGGAAAAGGCACGCGGACAAGCGAATGGCCTGGCGCACCAGGCACGCTTCGAAGAGGCCCTGGCTGTCTGGGAAGAGATCCGCAAGACCGCCCCTGAGCAGGAGGGGACTCATCCAGGCCGAAGTGGAAAAAATCAAGCAAGCCCAGGCACGCGCCAGGGAAGAACAACGCAAGGCGCAATTGCAAGCCATTCTGGCGCGCGCTGAGCGGACCAGGGAAGCCGGGCAATGGGAGCAGACCATCGCCGCGCTGGAAGAATACCTGACGCTCGAACCGGCTGATGAGAAGGTACAACAGGATCTCGAAAAGGCCCGCCAACAACTGACGGAAACCCAGGTGGAAGGTCTAAAGACCAGGGCCCACAGCCTGGCCCGCCAGGAGCATTTTGACGAGGCCCTGGCTGCCTGGCAGGGACTGCTCAAGCTGGCCCCGCAGCTGGAGCAAACCATACAGCCGGAGATCGAGAAGCTGCAGCAGGTCCGCAGCCTGGCAGGTACGTATGCAGAAGCGCAAACGGCCTTCGCTGACAAAAATTATGACCAGGCGGTCAGCCTGCTCAAACGGATCATCATTCAGGATGAGAATTACAAGGATGCCTCGCGCCTGCTGGCTCAGGCCATCGAACTGCGCCGCACGCGCCCTAGATGGTGGCAGATCAAGTGGCTTTGGGGGGTGGAGATTGCTTTGGTGGTCGCGGGGCTGGCCTGGATTGCCTTTACAATTAACCCCTCCTGGATACGCAGCCTGTTTACGCCAAAAACTGTCCCGACCATCACGGAATTGGCTGCGAATGGTTCTTCAACGCCGGCTGGAACGGGGATCCCTGCCAATCCCACAGCCGCTGCGCCGGGAACGATTGTGGGTCCGGACAATGCAGTCCAGGCCTTCGCCCGGCCGATCCTGGCCGCCATCGCCAACCTGCCGGCAGATTACACGGAGGATTTCAACGATCCAAACAGCGGCTGGCCGAGTGGAAAAACCGATCGTCCAAGCGGGCTGGGAATCGACGCACGCGGCTATATAGATGGTGAGTATTTCATTCGAGCTCCTGCCCTGCCTCCGGATCAATGTTGCATTGACTCGCTCGGAGACAAACGTACACCAGCTTTTACAGAAGTGGTGGTAACAGTGGATTTCCGTTTCATTACGGATTCGAGTGGAACCGCTTGCGTGGATGCTGTACGATTGAATGAGGACCCGAACAAGCCCTGGTACAATTTCTGCATTTCCAATAATGGCGATTACAACATCGCGAAAAATACCCCGTCTTCAGGGGGGGTTAGCATGGCAAGCGGCCATATTGCCTCATTCAAAGGCGGGCCGGCACCAAACCATTTAATGATCGTGGCGAAAAGTAATCAGATGGCATTCTTCCTGGATGAACAACCGGTGCAATTGATTCAAGCAGAGACGGTACCTCCCGGAGGCGTAGTCTTTTCGATCAGCAGCGATACTGCCTCCCCTCTCGAAGTACGCTTCGATAACCTCAAAGTATGGAATATTGCCTCCATGCCGCTTTCTCAGGCGACTCCCACAGCAACAAAGCCAATCGCCACCCGCGTATCCGAGACAGATGGCATGCTGCAGGTGTTTGTTCCGCCGGGTGGGTTCCTGATGGGATCAGCGGATTCTGACCCGCTTGCCGGTGGCGATGAGAAGCCGCAGACCACGGTTTATCTGCAGGCTTTCTGGGTGGACCAAACGGAAGTGACCAATGCCATGTACGCCAAATGCGTCCAGGCCGGGGCGTGCCAGACGCCGGCAGCTGGTAAGTCCACTACCCAAAATAGCCGCTATGGTAACTCGCAGTTTGACAACTATCCGGTAACCAACGTCTCGTGGGACTCCGCCTCGAACTATTGCAACTGGGCGGTGCGGCGCTTGCCCACCGAAGCCGAATGGGAAAAAGCCGCCCGCGGCACGGACGGGCGCATCTATCCCTGGGGGGATCAAGCGCCGGATGCCAGCCTGTTGAATTACGATATCGGCAATACCACCGAAGTTGGCCATTATCCGATTGGCGCGAGTCCCTACGGCGCATTGGATATGGCTGGGAACGTTTGGGAGTGGACGAGCAGTTTGTATCGTCCATATCCTTATTTGGCTAATGATGGCCGGGAAGATATGCGCAGCCGCGGCAGACGTGTGCTGCGATCCGGTAGTTTCGGATCCAAGCTGGATAGTCCGGGTGATGTCCGTTCGGCCTATCGCAATGGGGGCGGGGATGACAGCCTGCCAGACAGCCAAAGTCCGTCTCTCGGTTTTCGGTGCGTCAGCGCTCTGGCTGAAATCTACACAGATCTCCCCCAAAGATGGCATGGCCCAGGTTTTGGTGCCAAAAGGCGAATTCTTGATGGGCTCAAAGGATACCGATCCGGGTGCCAATAGCAGCGAAAAGCCGCTGCACACCGTTTATCTGGAGGCTTTCTGGATCGACCAGATAGAGGTAACCAACTCCTTCTATGCCAGATGTGTTCAGGCTGGAGCATGTCAACCGCCTGGAGTTTCGTCGAACAGCGGAGATTCTCGATTTAATGAGTATCCTGTGGTTAATATATCATGGGATGACGCTAAAACGTATTGTGAATGGGCCGGACAGCGGCTGCCAACGGAAGCAGAGTGGGAAAAAGCGGCCAGGGGAACGGACGGGCGCAATTATCCATGGGGGAATGGATATCCGGATTCGACCTTGTTGAACTTTAATGGGGATGTGAACCACATAACCCAGGCAGGCCGCTACCCTGCGGGGGCAAGTCCATATGGGGGGTTGGACATGGCAGGGAATGTGTGGGAGTGGGTGGCGGATTGGTACAATGTAACTTACTATGCCATTTCACCTGCTCAAAATCCAGGCGGGCCGCCAACCGGGGAATACCGCGTGCTGCGGGGCGGCGGTTGGACCAGCCGCGCAGAGGATGTGCGAACCGCAAATCGTTTCAACGATCTGCCCGGATCAACCTATGACTATCTCGGTTTCCGCTGCGCGCAAACCGGAACGAAGTAGTTGGTTCAACCTGGAGAAAAAATGACCCTGCCGCCGGATGTATTCATCAGCTATTCCAGCCAGGACGAAGCCACGGCCAACGCCGTTCAGAAAGTCCTGGAAAATGCCTCCCTGGGGTGCTGGATCGCCCCGCGCGATATCATCCCCGGCCAGAAATATGCCGAAGCCATCCTGGATGCGATCGACCAGTGCCGGGTCTTCCTGCTGGTTCTCTCGGCTGCCTCCAACGTCTCTCCACAGGTCGAGATGGAGGTTAATCGAGCCGCCAGTCAAAATAAACACATCCTGTCCTTCCGGCTGGACCAGGGCGCGCTCTCCAAATCGCTCGAATATTACCTGGGTAACCGGCACTGGCTGGGGGCTTCCAATCCGCCGGACGAACGACATTTCCAGGCGCTCGTTTCCGCAGTCCGGCAATTACTCGTCTCCAATGCGACAGGCTCAGACTTTCTCCCGATAAGTGAAACGCAGCCAGCGCCCGCACCCATCCCGCCGGTCCAGAAAAAGCCGGAGCTGACTCCACCGGTTCCGGCCGCTGCTCCTGCCAACCCGTTCACCTTTGGCAACCCGATCAAAGAGCCCGACCGGTTCTATGGCCGCAAGGCCGAGATCCGCCAGATCGTCAACCGGCTGCTCTCCAGCGCGCACGAGAGCACCTCCATCGTTGGCGAACGGCGGATTGGCAAATCCTCGCTCCTTTATCACCTTACGGATCCGGAGGTCACACTTTCGCTTGGTTTGGAACCGGATCGCTTCTGCCTGGTGTATGTGGACTTCCAGGGCCTGACCGACATCACGCCCCAGCGCTTCTGGCAGAGGGTCCTTGGCAAGATGGCCCAGTCGGTCTGCGATAAAAAGCTGCAGGCCGCCTGCCTGAAATTAAGCCAGCAGGCCGGGTTCGACCTGTTCGACCTGGAGGATCTATTCAATTCCGTTTCAAATCGAAGCCTGACGACGGTCCTGCTGATGGATGAATTTGAATACGTCACCCAGAATCCCCACTTCAAGGGCGATTTTTTCGGCGGCTTGCGCTCCCTGGCCATCCATCATAATGTGGCCCTGGTACCGGCCACCCGGCGCGAACTGGTGGATCTGTGCCACTCAGACGAGATCAAAGGCTCGCCATTCTTTAATATTTTTGTCAACGTGGTCCTGCGCCCCTTCACACGCCCTGAGGTGGACGAATTGCTGAACGGATATACCCAATCTGGTCTCACTTCTGACGAGAAGGATTTCGTTTGGAACCTGGGCGGAGGCTATCCGCAATTCCTGCAAACCGCCGGGTATTTTCTAATGGAAGGTAAACTCCAGGGATTGACCGGTTCCGTGCTGGAGAAATATGTGACCGATAATTTCGACCAGCAGGCTAACTCGCATTATTCATATATGTGGTCGCACTGCTCTGAAAGTGAGAAGATCACGCTGCTCTCCATCCTGACGCTGACCCAAAAGGATTACAGCGGAAAAACCAAACCCACTCTTGATAGCCTCAGCCGTCTGCGCGCCCGCATCCCGCAGGATCTGTCTGCCCTGGGCAAGCGCGGCCTGGTTTATGATATGGATGACTTTTATCACATCTTTTCACCTTCATTTGAAAGGTGGATCCTGAATGAGATCCGGGCCGTCCCGGGCGAGGAAGAGTCCCAGGGTACGGTTGAACAATGGCTCAAATCAAAAGGGCGGGAGCAATTAAAAGCAGTCGGAAAAGTATTCCCGCACGTCAAAAAGCAATATTGGCCGCTCATGGCTGAATTCCTGGTGCATTTTTCCATAGAATTGGCGGTTGTGGCCGCAATTGAGATCATCAAATACATCACTCTCAGGGGATAGATCATTGGACCGCCAGCCTGGAACCACAATTCCTCTCAGCGATGGCCGCAGCCTGGCCTACGCCGAATACGGCGACCCGCGCGGTAGGCCGGTATTCTTCTTCCACGGCACGCCCGGATCACGTTTCTTCCGCCCGGCGGATGAGATCACCCGGAATATGGGTGTCCGGCTGATCACCGCGGACCGTCCCGGGTATGGACTGTCAACCTTCCAACCCGGAAGACGCATCCTGGATTGGCCATCTGACATCACCCAACTCGCCGATCATCTCGGCATCAACAGGTTTGCTGTGGCCGGTCACTCCGGCGGAGGGCCGTACGTGCTGGCCTGTGCGGCTGCCCTCCCCGAGCGGGTCTCCGCCGCGGCGCTGGTCGCCGCAGCCGGACCCGTGGATGCCTCTGCCGCCACGCTGGGCATGTCCCAGGTAAACAAGCTCGGATTCACGTTCGGACGCTACGCACCCTGGCCTGTTTTGCAGGCTGCTCATCTGGCTGATCTATCATAAGCGCCGGGCTGATCCGGCCGCCTCGCTGGAGCATGAAAACGGTCGCCGTCCCGCCGCGGACGATCTGCAGCTTCTGCCAGCCTGAGGTCCGGGCAGCCTGCATCGAGAGCGAAACGGAAGCCTTCCGCCCGGGTATGCGCGGGTTTGCCTGGGATGCCCGCCTGATCACGCGTCGACTGGGGTTTCAAGCTGGACAAGATCCAGATCCCGGTATACCATCTGGCACGGCAGCGCGGATGACCTGACCTCCACCAGCATGGCCCGCTGCATGGCGGATGGGATCCCCAACGCTCAACTCAGGCTGTGCGAAAACGAAGCTCATCTATTACTCTTCCCGCATTGGGAAGAAATCCTCACCCAACTCATCTCGGAGTGACTATGCGCAACACTGCACGTTGTTTCTCACACCCATTGGGACCGCGAGTGGTACCGCCCTTTCCAGTCCTTCCGGCTGAAACTCGTTCATCTGATCGATGGTCTGCTCGACCTGCTCGAGAAAGATCCCGCAGTTCAAATACTTCATGCTGGATGGCCAGACCATCGTCCTGGATGATTACCTGGCCATGCGCCCGGAGAAGGAAGCCATCCTGCGCCAACACATCCAGAAAGGCCGCATCCTGATCGGTCCCTGGCACATCCTGCCGGACATGTTCCTGGTCGGACCCGAAGCGCACATCCGCAACCTGCTGCAAGGCGACCGGACCGCCCGCAAATTCGGCCCGAAAATGATGATCGGTTACATCCCCGATCCGTTCGGTCATCCCGGGCAGGTTCCGCAGATCCTGCGCGGTTTCGGCATCGAAACGGCCTGCCTGTGGCGCGGGCTGGATGAAGAGCCGGCCGAATTCTGGTGGCAGAGCCCGGATGGCTCGCGCGTGTCTGATGGCATACCTGCGCGAGAGCTATTGCAATGGGGCTGCCCTGCCCGCCGACAACCCGCCTGCCTTTGCCGACATGCTCGCGCTCGCCGCGGATTCACTGGCAGCCCACTCGGGCGTCTCGGACTATCCTGATCATGTACGGCACCGACCACATGGAGCCGCCGCCCGGCACCTCCAAAGCCATCGCATACGCCAACAGTGTGCTGGAGGACACCCATGTCATCCATTCAACCCTGCCCAAGTTCGTCGCGGCGCTCCAGGCGGATATCACAGAAACAAAAGCTGGCCCTCCCGACCGTCACCGGCGAGCTGCGCGCCTGCAAACGCATGCACCTGCTGCCGGGCGTGCTTTCCACCCGCATGTGGATCAAACAGCGCAACCATGCCAGCGAGAGCCTGCTCACCAAATGGGTCGAACCTTTCACGGTTTTCCAGGAAATACCATCCTGGATAACCAGATCCTCCATTCTCAATCACAAATCAGAAATCCTCCATCAGGCCTGGCGCCTGCTCATGGAGAACCATCCGCACGATTCCATTTGCGGCTGTTCCATCGACCAGGTCCACGATGAGATGAAAGTCCGCTTCGACCAGGTCGACCAGATCGGCGAGGAACTTACCCGGCAAAGCCTGGAAACGATTGCCGGGGCGCTCGATACCTCAACCGCGCCGGCTTCGCTCCCCGAGGAGGGTTAAGATCGAGGATCTGCGCTCCGCCATCGTTGTCTTCAACCCGGACAATTCCACCCGCACTGACCTGGTCGACCTGACCCTGGAGCTGCCGCCGGGCGTGGAGGCCTTCGACCTGCTGGACGAGTACGGCGCCATCCTGCCGTACCAGGCCCACGGCCTCGGCAGCCGGGAAATTATTCACATGATCCTGGATGCAGAAGGGCTTGCTGTCCGCCTTTGGTTCCATCAGTGAGGGGCGCGTGGCCGGTATGACCATCCAGGATATCCAGGATCAGGCGGGAAGGCTCGCAGGTGCTATATCGATGCCATCATGGCGGACGGCGGCGAACCCAACCTGGCTGCCTGGGAGGCCGGGCGCAGGCAGATCGATCGAGATCTTCGACAGATCCGGCCGTCACGGAATACCATGTGCGCGCCCGCTCCGTGCCCGCCACCCGCAGATCGTCCTCACTGCCCCGCAGGTCCCCGGTCTCGGTTACCGCACCTTCTGGGTCCGCGCCCATCCGGGCGAAGAAACAGCACCCATGCGGGTCGCTGGTCCGCTGGTCAAAATTCTGCTGCCTCTGGCAAGACTGCCTTTCTTGAAGGCGCTGGCCACCCGCAACGCAAGGCCCGCCCGCCCTACCGGATCGAGAATGAATTCTTCGTGGTCGAGGTGGCGAAAGATGGCACGCTGACATTGCTGGATAAACGCGACGGCCGGCGCTACACCGGCCTTAACCGCTTCCTGGATGGCGGCGATTGTGGTGATGAGTATAACTACTGCCCGCCCGCCATGGACCGGTTCACATCCGCCGCGCCTGAAACGTGTCACCGTGGAGCCGTGGCCCCGTCCAGCAATCCCTCGAACTCGAGTTGGAACTCACAGACCCCCGTTGCCCTTGCTCCTGACCGGAAGTCGCGCTGCGAAAGAACAGACCCTCGTCACTCGTATCTCGACCACTCGTCACCTCTCACAAAGGCTGTCCCACGCGTGGATATACGCACAACCGTCGATAACACTGCCCGGGATCACCGCCTGCGCGTCCATTTCCCGGCCCCGTTCGCCGCCGGGACGCGGCAGCCAGGATGGACATTTCGAAGTTGTCGAACGCAAGGTCGGCCTGCCGGCCTTCGATGAAACCTGGATCGAACAGCCCAGGCCCGAGGTCCCGCAGCGCGGCTTCACAGACGTTTCGGATGGCACATCCGGCCTGATGCTGGCCAATCGCGGCCTGCCGGAAGTTGAAGTATTGAAGAATCCACACGGGAATGCCGAAATTGCCCTGACCCTGCTGCGCTGCGTCGGCTGGCTCTCAAGGGATGATTTTCCCGCCCGCAAGGGCCACGCCGGGCCCTTCATGGAGACACCCGGCGCCCAGATGCCCGGCCAATGGACCTTCGATTATTCCATCATCCCGCATGCCGGGGACTGGCAGCTCCGCCTTCCGGCAGGCGTATGCCTTCGAGACGCCCCTGCGTGGCGGTCACCACCGGCTTGCATGCCGGGGATCTGCCTCCCACCGGTTCCTTCGTGGAAAGCTCGCCTGAAGTCTTTTGTGGTCTCGGCGGTCAAACCGGCCGAAGATGGGACGCGGCTGGCTGGTGCGCGGTTACAACATCACCGGCGAGGCCATCGCTGTGACGCTGAAGCCCTGGAAGCCATTTAAGAAAGTCGAACTGGTCAACCTGGCGGAGGAAAAACAAGCCAGCCTGAAACCGGACAGTTCCGGCCGCGTGACCGTCCCGGTGCGCGGCCATGCGATTGTCAGTGTGCTGTTCAAGTAGATGTCATAGCCTAGATGTCGATTTACACCGCAGAGTACGCGGAGAGCGCAGAGTTTGATCGGTGTTCTCCGCGTACTCTGCGCTCTCTGCGGTAAAAAAGGCCGGTCGGTTTGAACTTTAAGAACACTCTCTAGAATCAAGTGCGACGCACCGGGCAGATGCGTCGCACTTTTGTAATAGGTTTACAGTCCGTCTAGAGCGAATTCATATACCTGACCGTTGACACGATCGCGCTGGTAAAAGCGACCAGCCAGATGCCCAGGATGGCATACGAATAAACGTCAATTCTGAGGTTGGGGATGAAATAAACCGCGACTGCCGCCAGGACAAGCACCAGGCTGGCCCAAAACAGCCGCTTTCCAGCGAATTTATTCACCGGGTACCAGATCTGCGGGTTTTCCATTGTTTTCCTGACCCGGAAACCGTACAAACCGTTGGGTGGTATCCGCTCAAGGATCAGCGGGATGGAAACCCCCGCCAGCACCAATCCGCTTATCACGAAAGTGATCAGCAGGACAAGCATGGGCGTTATTTTTTCGGGGAGGAGCCGTTCGGATGCATCAATTCGCCGATCCGGCGCCGGAACAACTCCATATCAAATGGCTTGGACCAGATGTCATTCGCCCCGGCTTCCAGGGCATGCTGCCGCTCTATCTCGGAGTTCATTGCCGTCAGCATGACGATCGGCATGGTCGCATTGAGCGGAGGCTGGCGCAATTTCCGGCACAGCTCGAAGCCATTCATATCCGGCATCATCACATCCAGGACGGCCAGGTCGGGCATGTGCTGCATGACCGATTGAATTGCCTCCATGCCATTGCACGCCACCGATACCTTGTAGCCATCCATTTCAAGGATTTTGGCTACCAGGGTGAGTATTCATTTCATTATCGTCAACAACAAGAATTGTATTAGCCATTCGTTTCACCGCCAAGTTGTACCCATATATACTCCATTAAAGGTCAAATCGTCAAGACAATATCATTGCAAAACCAGGTGTCATTAAAGTTCAATCTGTTTGTGTGTATTCCGTCAACGACTTTAGGAAGCCTGCAGGTCGGCTATAATGGGCACACCCGGAGGAACCATGGCTAACGTCTTTGCATCCCAACACCCACTCGTTGCTCATAAATTATCCCGCCTGCGTGACAAGAGCACCGATCCCAAGAAGTTCCGCGAACTGGTGCGCGAGATCGCCGCGTTGCTGGCGTACGAAGCCACCGCGGACCTGCTGACCATTCCCCGCCAGATCGAGACGCCGCTCGCGCCGATGACCGGCGCTGAATTGAAGGAGAAGATCGGGCTCGTCCCGATCCTGCGCGCCGGCCTTGGGATGGTGGAAGGCTTCTGGGAACTGATGCCGACTGCCGAGGTCTGGCACATCGGGCTGTACCGCGATGAGAAAACCCTCCAACCGGTCCAATATTACAACAAACTGCCCATCGAGCCGACCGTCTCGGTCTGTCTCATCCTGGACCCGATGCTGGCCACCGGCGGTTCGGCGGTCGCCACCACCGACATCGTCAAGCGCTGGGGTGTGAAGAAGATCAAGTTCGTCGGCCTGATCGGCGCGCCGGAAGGCATCGCCGTCATGCAAAAAGCCCATCCGGATGTGCCCATCTACCTGGCTGCCATCGATGACCATTTGAACGAGCGCGGCTACATCGTGCCGGGCCTGGGGGATGCCGGCGACCGCCAGTTCGGAACAGGCTAAAAGGAGTCTGATTTGCATGGAAGGTGAATTCCTGAGAAACCTTAACGCCTTCATCGTGCGCGCCAAATCCGTCACCTATGTCGGCGATGGCGAGCATGTCCCCGCCTGCCGGCCCGGGTCGCATGACCTGAAATTCGCGGACGGCGATTGGTCCTACCTGGACAGCTACTTCGGCGGGCGCGATTTCATCGGCGAGGAAGTGGTTTACTACCAGGGCAAACCCGTCTGGGCGATGAATTACTACGGCCGCATCCTGCGCCCCGACCTGATCACGCCCGCCCAGGCCGGGCAGGTCATCAAGGCCAGCCTGTCGAAAATGTACTCCGAAGGCCGCTTCCTGGGTGGGTTCGAATACCAGCACGAAGGTTTCACGTACACGGATACCAACGAAGGCGAGCGCAGCTTCCTTCCGCGGCCGGGAATTTATTTCCCGCCACGGTGAGACGGCCTATGAATTGTTCTATCACGGCGGGTTGATCTTGGATGATTAAAGGTTATCGAACAGCTTACCAAATGCGGTCTGAATCCGGAATACAAAAGCTGATCCTTCCGTCATGGACGGCTCATGACGGATTATCCCTCCGAACTGGCAAAACTTTGGAAGGCGTTCTACGTCTCTGCTCCTGTGCTACTATTAACTATACCTACTCCTCCCCCGCCAGCAGCTTGATCCGCTCCCACGGCTTCAGACTCTCATCGTCCGCCATGACCTTCTTCAATTCATACATCTCATCCCGCAGCGCGGCCGCCCGCTCGAACTCCAGGTTCTTGGCAGCTTCCTTCATTTGCTTTTCCAGCTCGGCGATCACCTTCTGCAGTTCGCTGCGCGTGGCGGTCTCGGCGCGTTTGCTGCGCGTCTTGTACTCGCCGCGCATCTCGGCCACGGCCTTGGGCGCCAGCTGGTCGGTCAGGTCGCGGATGGCCTTGTGGATGCTGACCGGCGTGATGCCGTGCTCCTGGTTGAACTTGACCTGCTTGGCGCGCCGGCGGTTGGTCTCGTCGATGGCGCGCTTCATCGAGTCGGTGATGCGGTCGGCGTACATGATCACCCGCCCGTTGATGTGGCGGGCGGCCCGCCCGATGGTCTGGATCAGCGCCGTGTCCGAGCGCAGGAAGCCTTCCTTGTCGGCATCCAGGATCGCCACCAGCGAGACCTCCGGCAGGTCCAGCCCTTCGCGCAGCAGGTTGATGCCCACGATCACGTCGAACACGCCCAGGCGCAGGTCGCGCAGGATGCCGATCCGCTCCAGCGTCTCCACCTCCGAGTGCAGGTAATGCACCTTGATGCCCAGTTCCTCAAGTACTCGGCCAGGTCTTCGGCCATGCGCTTGGTCAGCGTGGTGACCAGCACGCGCTCGCCCGTTCTCGACCCGCGCCCGGATCTCCTTCGACCAGGTCGTCCACCTGGCCCTTGGTCGGGCGGACTTCCACTTCCGGGTCCACCAGGCCGGTCGGGCGGATGATCTGCTCCACCACCTGGTCGGCGTGCTGCATCTCGTACGGGCCGGGTGTGGCGGAGGTGTAGATGGTGTGAGCCCATCACCTGCTCGAACTCGTCGAACTTGAGCGGGCGGTTATCCAGGGCAGACGGCAGGCGGAAACCGTACTCCACCAGCGTCTCCTTGCGCGAGCGGTCGCCGTTGTACATGCCGCGCATCTGCGGGATGGTCATGTGGCTTTCGTCGATCACCAGCAGGTAATCGCTCGGCAGGAAGTCCATCAGCGTCCAGGGGTGCGTGCCGGGGGCGCGCTGGTCCAGCTGGCGCGAGTAGTTCTCGATGCCGGAGCAGGTACCCGACTCTCGCGCAGCATCTCCAGGTCGTAGCGGGTGCGCTGCTCGATGCGCTGGGCTTCGAGCAGTTTCTCGTTGGCCTTGAAGTAAGCCACCCGCTCTGCCAGTTCCTTCTCGATGTTCGTGATGGACTCCTTGAGCCGGTCCTCCCCGGCCAGGTAATGCTTGGCCGGGTAGATATCCACCTGCTCCGGCTCGGAGAAGATCTCGCCGGTCAGCGGGTTGACTTCCGTGATGCGCTCCACCTCGTCCCCGAAGAAGGTGACGCGGTAGCCGCGCTTGTTCTCGTAGGCCGGGATGATCTCCAGCGTGTCGCCGCGCACGCGGAAGGTGCCCGGGCTTCAGTTCCATGTCGTTGCGCTGGTACTGGCCGTCCACCAGCTGGCGGATCAGGGCATTCCGCCGGGTGATCTCGCCGACTTCGCAGGCTCACCACGCCCTTGCCGTACTCTTCCGGGTTGCCCAGCCCGTAGATGCACGAGACCGACGCCACGATGATGACATCCCGGCGGCTCATCAGGGCGGTCGTGGCCGCCAGCCGCAGGCGCTCGATCTCCTCGTTGATCTCGGTCTCTTTCTCGATGTACAGGTCGTGCCGCGGCACGTAGGCCTCCGGCTGGTAGTAATCGTAGTAGGAGACGAAATACGAGACGGCGTTTTCCGGGAAGAACTCGCGGAACTCGGCGTAGAGCTGCGCCGCCAGGGTCTTGTTGTGCGCCATGATCAGGGCCGGTTTCTGCAGCTGCTGGATGATCGAGGCGACCGTGAAGGTCTTGCCGGTGCCGGTCGCGCCCAGCAGGACCTGGTGCTTGAGTCCGCGCTGGACGCCGTCGACAAGCTGGCGGATGGCTTCCGGCTGGTCGCCGGTGGGTTGGAAGGGGGCGTTTAGTTTGAAGTCCATAAGGGTTCCGTGGAAGGTCAATTCAGAACAGGAGTTCTAAGTATAAACCAGGATGGGAGGATCATCAAGGGGAATAAGTATACAACAAAAAAGCCCGGCGATTATAGCGGGCTTTTCTTCTTTGGATGAAAGGAACAAAAAGGAAGGAATAAATTACGATCAGCCATTAACCGGATTTGAGTAAACTGATGCGGGTCTTCAATACCTGGATCTCTTGTTCCAATTCCTCTTGTTGTCCTTTAAGCCTGATCAGTTCACCGGTTTTCCCGGGTACGTAGGGCGTGGATTTGGAGGCGGATTCCTTGATTTTCGTATCATTCGCTTCCCATTTTTCCAGAGCATCTTTTAGCTGGGTTTCCAGATCGGCTAATTCATTTTCAGTCATCATGTCTCTCTCTCATGTAAAATGATTATCGCATAAGAAAGAATCATAAGTCAACCATAAAAAGTATAGTTCCCGACTGGGTAAAACTCCCCCTACCTCACAGGCCATGGCAAACACCCACGCCGGGCGGATCGGTTTCGGCCTTTCCTGCAAACTCAGACTAATCGTCGGTGATATTCTCCCCTTCGGCCTTCAGCCAGACGACGGTTTTGTGCAGGTCTGCCTTGACGCGTTCGGCAAAATCCTTTTCTGCAGCGCTTTCAGGCCAGTCGCCCAGGCCATCCCGGTATGACCTTGCCACGGACAGCGCCGCTGTGATCGTACTGAGTGCTTTGGCAGCCTCTTCCCCGGCATGTTTCTTCAGCCAACTCTCGAAGGCCCATTGAGCATTCGCCTGCTCGGTCATGCTGATCTCATACTTGCTTGTCTTTGCGCTCATCGTGTTCCTTCCTTTCCGGAACCTGGGGTGCGGCTGTCCTGGGACTTTTCAGCGCTTGCCCGCGCGAACGCCTTCATGCAAAACAGCCGCACATAATATGTAAACAGGAACCCTCAACGCACTGGGCAATTACAGTATATACCTTTTCAAGGCCAATCGTGCGACCGGTTACATTTTTTCACACCTCGCGCATGCCAGGTATAAAAAAAATAAAGCCCGGCGATCATGCCGGGCTTTATTCCAATTTAAGTCAATTTTCGATCAGACTAATGACCAACAAGACTTGAATTGATCTTCGTGAAGACGTTGCCGATGATCGGGCCGAGGATCAACAAAACAGCAATGACGACGACAGCGACTAATACAAGGATCAACGCATACTCTACCAGGCCCTGGCCTTTTTCCTTCGGAGCGAATAACATGGGGTTTCACCTCCTCTCTTTTTCAGGATTTCCATAATTACGTTCTAAATACATTAACAAGACGAGCAAAAAGTGAAAAGGTTTTCAAACCAGCACTTATCAAAATTGATAGGTCTATGCGTCCGTCCAATAAGCAAGCATAAAAAAACTGTCTCCCGGGCAGGGCGGACCGCCGGGAGACAGCCTTTGGGACGTTCGCAAGGATCTACAGCCCCTTCAAGATCTGGTCCAGGCACAGCAGGAACAAAGGCTGCCACGACCAACCCTTGTTCTACCCGCCGCCCATGGGCGGAAACAGCTCGATCCGGTCGCCTGGCACAATGCTGGCTGTTTCAAGCTCGACCAGTTTGCCATTTACAGTTGCCAGGGCTACCTCGGCCGGGGGCACACCCAGATCCTGCAAGACCGCTGCCAATCCAGCCGGCTGATCCATGGAAATGCTAAAACGGGATTTCTTTTGTGGGGCATAGAAGGCCAGGTGACCGCCAAGATGAATTTCGATCATTCTTTACTCCTGAACCAGGGGATCCAGTCCCAGGCTGTGCAGTTTTTCCTGTGAGGGCCACCCGGTTTTTGGATCCCATCCTTTTAGACGGTAGAGTTCGCTCAAAGCCTGTTCGAAATCAGCCTCCGAACAGGCTGCGCCGGTCAGTGGACCCTCTTCGATCGGGTTGAACATGCGCCTGGGAAGTTTGTCATCTGCTCTTGTAAACCCCTCACGTACATTAAAGACACGCGCCAGGTTGGTCGCCCGCTCACCTGCCTGCAGCAGCTCCGGCAGGTCGACATCCCAGCCGGTGGCGGCCCTTACCACAGCTACCACATCTGCCACCTGCATGAACGAGCGCGGGGTCGGGCCAAAATAGCACAGGCCAAGCGCTTTCTCCAGGCTGGTCCAGTTCTCACATACATAATAGGTGGCAACTTTTTCGTCATTCAGCAACCGGGCTGGCAGGGCATGCTGGATGCCCAGCGCCTGGGCGCCTTTAAAGCCGACCGAGTTGGGATTCGCAACCAGGGTATCGTGGGTTGAAACCAGGTGGTCTGCGCCGATCTCCGAGACCGCGTACCCCAGGCCCACGATGGCCTTGCCGCGCGGGTCGTGCATGGCAAGCTCCTGCCCTTTGACCTGGACGGAATAATCCATGGCGTTCCCGCCAATCGCGCCGGGCGGCCCTGAGCGAGCCCTGCGCCAGCAGGTCCCCAAAACCCTGGCGGTGGGCGATCCATTCGATCGCCTGCAGCATGGCTGCACCGTTCCCGAAGCGCAGTTCCAGTCCGCCGGTCTCTTTCAGACCGATCAAGCCGTTCTCGAAACATTCCATGGCGAAGGCGATGGTGGCAGAAGTGGAAATGGTGTCCATGACGTAGAGGTTGCAGAGTTCATTGGCCTTGGCAACCACCTGCAGATCGTCCACACCGCAGTTGGAGCCGAACCCGGCGGTGGCTTCGTACTCCGGTCCGCCGACCGCAGGGTTGAGGTTGTGTGTCCCGCCGCTGCGGACCTCGGGTTTGCAGCGGACTGCACAGGCGAAACAGGTGCCGCGCCGTTCCAGCAGTTCCTGCTGGTAGGCTTCCCAATTGATCTTATTTGCACCTTCAAATATGCCGCGCTTGAAATTACAGGTCGGCAGCATCCCGGCAGCCAGGAGCCCATCCACAAGGGCATTGGTGCCTTTCTCATGCAGATCCCAACTCTGGGGGTGGTTTCTGACTTCCCTTGCCAGATGCTGTCCCAGAGCAGACAGTTCCTGGGGTGCATGGGCCAGATCACGATAATTGACCGCCCCGCCGCGCACTGCCACAGCCTTGAGATTTTTGGAGCCCATCACCGCTCCGATGCCGTTGCGCCCGTTGTAATGGCGCATCGCATGCGTCAACGCGGCATACAGGACGCGTTTTTCTCCGGCCAGTCCGATCTGGAGCACCTGGACTTTATGATCCCCCAATTCGGTCCGGATCTGATCCTGGACTTCACCCGGGGCATGACCCCACAGATGCCGGGCATCTTTTAAGACAGCCTGGCCGGATTGGATCGAAAGATATACCGGCGAGGCGGCCTGCCCGCTGATCACGACCGCTTCATAACCGGCCATTTTCAACTCAGGGCCAAAATAGCCGCCCGCTTCGGATTCGCCGTACGCACCGGTCAGGGGGAACGCGCCGAGGCAGTAAAACGGGTGGCCGTGGCGATCGGGGAACCGGTCAGCAGGCCGTTGGCCAATACCAATAGATTATCCGGGCTGAAAGGATCCGTATGAGCTGGCAGCTCATGCAGCAGGAAATAACCTGCCAGGGCTTTGCCTCCCGGATACCGGCGGTAAAAGGACTCATCAAACGTCTCTTCGCGGATCGTCCCACTGCTCAGGTTTACGCGCAGGTATTTACCAGTACAGCCATAACCCATTTCGACCATCTCCTTCTCTGAAACGAGGCAACCTTGCCTGCCTTACAAAATTATCCTTCCAGGTCGATATAGAACACGGACGGCCTGGTTCCCTGATCTTCCAGCCTGGGCTTTGCCAGGCCGCTCGCAACCAGTCCGGAGACCTGCGAGGCGGGGTCATCCAGGTCACCGAAGATCCTCGCCCCGCTTGGACAGGTTGCCACGCAGGCCGGCAGTTTGCCTTCCCGCAATCTAGGTTCGCAAAAGTTGCATTTCTCTATCGCCGCTTTCGGATGCTGCCCGTACCCCGCCTGCTCGAATTCCATCAGCCCTTTCCCTTGAAAATATTCCTGCGGACGGGTGGTATTGTAACTGCGGGCTTCATACGGGCAGGCCATCATGCAATAGCGGCAGCCGACACATATGTCATCATCCACCAGCACCAGGCCGCCCTCCGCCGCGATAGGTGGCCCCGGTCGGGCAGGCTTCCAGGCAGGGCGCCTCCTGGCAGTGCATGCACAGCATGGGCAGGAAGCGTAGCCGCGCCTGCGGGTATTCGCCGGTCTCGTAGTTCAGCACCTTGCTCCAGAAGACCCCGGGCGGGGTGGCGTTGGCCTGCTTGCAAGCCGCAGTGCAGGCGTTGCAGCCCACACACAAGCGCAGATCGATGACCATGGAGTATCTCATCGGCTCTCCCCTCCGGCCCGGTAGACCCTGACCCGCGGGATTTCGATCGATGCCTCCATGCAGCGGATCGAACGATCCCTTCGGCGGAGTTGAGCAGGGCATTGAAATTCGGTCCGCTGTTCCTCAACGGGTTCCCGTGCACAGACTTGAAACCACTCATTCCCGGCATTCCCACCGCATCAGGATGCAGCAGACCTGTGACCTTCAACACCCCCCGGGTGGTGCCTCCCCAGTAGGCTTCGACGAT
The DNA here is from genome assembly GCA_963830665.1 of uncultured Chloroflexia bacterium. Taxonomy (GTDB): domain Bacteria; phylum Chloroflexota; class Anaerolineae; order Anaerolineales; family Villigracilaceae; genus UBA877. Next base: position 157,141 of record CAWHNM010000028.1, on the reverse strand, counting down.
CAGCTCGTCCCCATCCTGCAGGCCCTTGCGCTCAGCCGTCTGCCTGTTCATCAGGATCACGAACAGGTAAGGGTCGGTTTCATCAGCCACATCATTGAGGATCGGGTTTCCGGTCTGGTCGGAATTGTGCATACGGAACTGGGGGGTGGACCAGTTCATGGCGATCAGGTCGTAGCTCGGCCGCGGCATTCTCATCCGGGCGCCCGACCCACTGCGGAATGGGCTGGTAAAAGCGCCATACATCCGCCATATCCTGCCCCGGGATGGTCAGGTTGAGTTTTGCCAGGTTCTGCCGGAGAGTCATCCCCATCCCGCATTAATTGCTCGAAGTAGAATGGATGGCGGGTCGTGCCTTACGGGAAAGTAGTAATAGTTGTAGGATTCCGCCTGGCTGCAGGGTTTGTCGTACAGGCCCGAGTGCTCGAAATACTCCAGGCCCTGCTCCACCCCGAAACCGGATTTCAGGACCCTGTCCAGGAGTTCGGCAGTGCCATAACGCTTGTCCAATTCCAGTTTGTGCGCGCCTTCCAGTTTCCAGAATTCATTCAGGTGGTCGTTCAACCCGCCCTCGCCAAAGAGGAAACCAACCCGCTCGGCCAGCTCCATGTAAATGTCATCCGCCTGGCGGGTATTATACTGGATCGGCAGGACCGGCAGGCGCGCCATGACGCCGTGAGCCTGCATCAAATCGGCGTCCTGGACCTGGACAAAGTGGCCGACACCCACTCCCTGGATGCCGTAACGCTCGAGCAGCGCCGGTTCGGGCAGGAGAATATCGGAAAGCTGCCGCCACTTCATCAAAGATATAGGCAATGGTCACCACAAAGGGGATCTTGCAGAGGGCGGCAATGGCTCCTTCGGGATCCGAACAATTGGTGATCGGATTGCCGCCATAGATCATCAGGGTGTCCAGCTCATAATCCATGCCGTATTTGACCGGATCCAGGATCGCCTTCCAGGCCAGGTAGGGCGTGGTATGGCGGTGCGGATAGATACTGGGCCTAGGTCGACGTCGGGCGGGTATTTCCAGGGTACCGGGATGGCTTCCCGCTTGGGAGAGACCACTCCATCGGGTCCCGGGCTGAGAGCCGGCCCGGTATCCGAGCCCTGATCGCCGCCCGGCACATCCAGGGAGCCGACCAGCATATTGAGCATCTTGTGGACCAGGTGCTGGTAGGCGCCGCCCCGCCGGCTGTAGGAACCCCGCTCCCCTTTTACCAGGGCCGGCCGGAACGGGAACTCGACTCCGTCAAGCGTGATGGTTTCCCCGATATGCGCCGCCTCCACGAATTCCCTGGCGATCCGCCGGATGGTTGCCGCCGGACACCGTCGTGATCGTCTCAGCCCATTCGGGCAGTGTAACTGCGCATGGCTTCCTTGACCAGCGTGAAGGCGGTTGCGACGCTCCGGCCATCGACCTGGTACCTGCCTTCCAGGGCAAAGTCCTGTGATCGTGGGATCGTCGAAGGTCTTGGCCTGGCCGTCGATCGGATCCCAGATCAGCGGTTTGCCGGTGGAGGCATCCCTGGCATAATAGCCGTCCTCACCGATCAGGTAAACGGCATTGGTGCGCCGCTTCAGGAAAGGCACATCGAAGATACCGACCTCGTAGAGTTCCACATGCAGCAGGGCCAGGGAGAATGCCAGATCGGTGCCCGGCCGGATGCTGATCCACTCCTCGGCCATGGTCGCCTCGTGGCTGCAGCGCGGATCCACGACAACCACTTTCATGCCGCGCTCGACGGGCTCTGGATAGGGCCCGGATGGAGTGCGCGCTGCCCAGGTTGGGGCCCAGCGAGCCGCCAATGGTGATCAGGTACTGGCAGTATTCCACATCCTGTTTATCCAGCATCGAGCCCTGGACGAGCGAGCAGCCATAATGGACCGGACAAAGCACGCCGTGCGAGCGCAGCAGGTTGGGCGTGCCAAAGGCGGGCAGGAAGGCCTCATGCTGCACGATCCACCAGTCACCGCCAAAGCCCCACATATGGGCAAACTTGCGCGGGTCTTCCGAGCGGATCTTGCGCAACCGCTCGGCCACCGTGCTCAGGGCCTCTTCCCAACTGATCTCCACCCAGCCGGGGTCCTGGTCCAGGCCTTTGCGGGGATTGGTGCGCTTCATCGGGGCCTTGACCCGGTACGGGTTGTACAGGTTATAGATGGCCGCCTGACCGCGCGCGCACAGCTTGCCCTGGCTGAGCGGGTTGGACGGGTCGCCCTCGATCCCAACCACCACACCATCCCGGATGCTGACAATGATGGAGCACCAGGCCTTATTGCCGCACATCCGGCAGGTGGTCACCCTGGTTTCCGTCACCGGGTTGGGCGCTGGTGTGGCATGCTTTTCAAGGGCCCGGTAGGGACCGGTGATGATTTTTTCCATCAGGTTGGCCGGTCGACCGGCCCGGGTTGGTTTGGTTGACATGCTTGTCTGCCTCACTTTCCAATGCCGGTGGGAAGGTAGCGGCCTCGCAGCGTGACCGGGACGACCGTTTTGAAAAACAGCACCCGGTCGGCAAACTCGCCAATCAGAGCCGGGATCCAGGCCAGGAACTGCGCCCCGCCGCCTGCTGCAATCATCACCAGGGCAAGTACGCCTGCCGCCACCCGCACGACCAGCAGCCAAAGGTCAGGTCCCAACACCAACTGGCGGCTGAGGCGGCCTTCCGGGCTTTCCGGCCGCCGGCGTGTGGAACGCAGCCATGAGACAACCAGCGAAACCGCCAGGAGCAAGCCGGCCCCGGCCGAGGCAAGGCCTGTGACCGGCGGACGGCCGGCGAACTGCCGGGCGAGGAAAAAGCCAAACAGGCAGCCTGTGGAAAGCGCGCCCACCGGAAAAGATGCCAGGCTCAGCCACTGGTCCCAGGACGGGCGGGCATGCAGGCGATAGGTCGCGCCGGTTGCTAATGTCCCGGCCAGGCCCAGGAGCGCGGCAGCAACCCCGACCAGGAAGAGACCTGCAGCGCCCAGATTCAAGGCCGGCAGGATGGCATAGCCTGCCAGGGCGAGCAGGAACAGCCCGAAAAGGAGCACCTCCCGGCTGAGCCAGGAGGTATCCAGGCGCAGCAGAGCCAGGGGCGCCCGCCAGGGACGTCCAAGGTGCAGCAGGGAGACAAGCAGCGCCAGCAGCCCGGCGGCTAATACGACCATGGCGGCCCAGTCAATCCCGGGTGCCGGCCTGAGCGCTGGCACCGCCAGCAGGCCCACCAGGCCGCCCACGGCCAGCGGCGCCAGGGCTGTGAATGCTGCCAGGGCCCCATATTCCTCAGTTCTGTCCATATCCAGGATCCTTTTTTCCAACCCAGGCCGCACGCGCGCCGGGTGGTGCTAGGCGTACATGCGCGCCGGAGCGAAGATGACCACGAAACTGACCGGCTCGTCGCCGACCACCTTCAGGCCATGCGCAGCTTCCTTGTCCATATAGAGGCAGCTGCCGGGCTCCAGATCGTACAACTTGTCTTCGACGGTGACCTGCATCCGGCCCGAGATGACATAGTAGGCGTGCTCGGTCGCATGAGAGCCGGTTTCAGCCGCGCCGCCTGGCTGCATCGTCGTGACCATCAACTCAAAGGCCTTGTTGTCCTGCATCTTGGGAGTGATATATGTCCACATTTTCGCCAGGGTATGCTTCGGGGGCTCGGTACACGGAGCGTCGGCCTGATTGATCTGGATGCCTCTCTTCAATGAATCGGTCATATTTACCTGTCCTTTCGTTTGGATTATTCTATCTAAGGGTAGATTCGTTCGGGTGGAACGGGTTTCGAAGAACTCTGGATCAACTCCAGGATGGTGCCCATACTTGCCTCAGTATCCAGGTATGCGTAACGTCCATCCCCGCTCACCCCCATACCATCAGCTCTCTGCAGGATGCCAATACCTCGATCTAGATAAGGCTGCAGAGCCTCTTCCAGGTCGGCGACGTAGATCCCCACATGCTCAACCCCCTGGCGTCCTGTGGCCAGAAAATCCCGATGGATGGTATCGCCGGAGATGTACTCGATCAGTTCCATCACCACCGGCCCAGACATTGCCGTGGCCATTCGAACCTTGTAATTTGCCGGATGGCCGTGGTAGATACAACTCAGGGGCGGTGCGCTGGCCGTAAAAATACTCCAGGGGCCGATCCCTGCGGTCCGCCAATAGCTCTCCATCGCAGACTCAAGGTCCTTGACTACCAGCCCGATCTGGCCAATGGAAGCCCGGTCTACAACGCAAGCCATGACTTTAGTTTACTCCTGATTCAATTGCCAACGGTCATAATTATTGCAGGACGAAAGTTATTGGATTTGTCTGGATATCAAAGAACCGGTTGAAAATGCCGGACGCACCAACACGTACGAAACAACCCTTGCAAAAAAAGCCCCTGGAAATGAATTAGTGGACCGGAGTGCCGATTGAATTACTAAACATCAATTGAAACCTATAACAAAAAATGAAATAATGTTCCATTTCTTATTAATGGTAGCACGGGTAAAAGCATTTGTCAATACTCTTATATTATGGCTTTAGGGTCCCGAAAACCCTGAAAATAACCCGAAATTGAGGCCAGAACCCTGCCGCAGCGTTAATTTACGCTGTTCCTGCCTCCCGGATCGGCCCGGAGACTATTGACAAGCGCAGGATGATTGTGCTATTATAGCCTTGATGGCATATTTATGAAATGACATTCCGTTTTATTTTGCACTTTTTGGTCTGTTTTTATCACTTGAATGGAATACTGTGTCATATCTACTTAAATGGTCCGGCAGCTCGTGCTGGTGGATATAAGGAAGGTACCTGGCGGCTGTTGCAATCGTCAGTGCGGTTTTAATCACCACGAAATGTAGGAGGAAGAATATGGCTTATGAGGTACGCATGCCTGTACTCTCGCAGTCGATGCTGCAGGGGCGAGTGGTGGAATGGCTTTTGAAGGAAGGCGATCAAGTTAACAAGGGCGCCCTGCTGGTGACCGTGGAAAGCGACAAAGCCACCCATGAACTGGAAGCCGCACAGGCGGGCATCCTGCGCAAGATACTGGTGGAAGCCGGCGCGGAGGTGGATGTAAATACCCTGCTTGCCATCATAGCCGATGCGGATGAAAAGGGCCCAGTCCAGGATAATCTGAGCACCGCCCAATCCTCTCCGGCCGGGAGCGTCGCGCCAGTCTCGTCCCCCGCAGCTGGAGGGCGCAAGCCCATCTCGCCGGTCGCCAAACGGGTGGCCCAGGAACTGGGCGTTGACCTGACGCAGGTACCCGGGACCGGCCTGGGCGGGCTTGTCACTGAAAAGGATGTGCGCGCCTTCGCTTCCCAGGGCACCCCCCCTGCTCCCGCACCCGCCAAACCTGAGGATGCCCAGGTGATCCCGCTGATCGGCCAGCGCTTGCGCATCGCAGAACGCATGGCGCTCAGCCGGCGGACGGCGGCGGATGTGACCACGGTGGTGGATGTGGACATGGCACAGGTTATCGCCCACCGCTCGACAACCGGATTCTCCTTCACGACTTATGTCGCCTGGGCAACCGCGCAGGCGCTGCGTGAATTTCCCCTGCTGAATGCCTGGCTGGCAGAAGACAAGATCTTTGTGAAAAGCGCAGTCCATCTGGGAGTGGCGGTTGCCATCGAAGGTGCGCTGCTGGTGCCCGTCCTGAGGAACGCTGACCGCAAGAGCCTGGCTGAGATGGACAAGGATATCAACGAGCTGGGCAATCAAGCCCGGGCCGGCCAGCTGACGCCGGATGACATGAAAGGCAGCACCTTCACCGTGACGAACTCGGGGGTGTTTGGCTCCCTGATGTTTACCCCGATCATCAACCTGCCCGAGGTGGCCATCCTGGGCATGGGCAAGGTGGCCGATACGCCGGTGGTCCGCAACGGCCAGGTGGTGGCCGGCAAGGTCATGTACCTGTGCCTCTCATACGACCACCGGGCGGTGGATGGGGCCGCAGCCGTACAGTTCCTTCAGGCAGTCAAACGCCACCTGGAGAAGCCGGAATAAACCGGTAGCCTCCCACTCCCCAAATCAAAGGTGAACAGGTATGGAATACGCTGACAAACTGGAACCGCACGACCTGCTCGAAATGTACCGTCTGTTGGTGCGTACACGCGAATTCGAAGAACGACTGTGCGCGTTGTGGGGGCACGGCGGTGTGATCGAATTGCCTCACGGCAGCCAGGGACAGGAAGCCATCGCAATTGGCGCCTGTTACGGTCTGCGCCCGCAGGACCAGGTTTTGCCTTCCCTGCGCACACGCGGGGCATTCATCGCCAAGGGTGTTCCCACTTCCGTGCAGATGGCCGGGATTTTCGGCAAGGTCGACGGGGCTGCGCGCGGCAAATCCACAACACACCACATGGCCGATCCCGGGCACGGCGTGCTGCTTGGCTCGGGCCTGATCGGCTCCGATATCCCCGTGGCAGTCGGGGCGGCTCTGGCTTTTAAATTGCAGAAGAAAGATAATATCGTGGTTAATTTCTTCGGAGACGGAGCCGCGCAGCGGGGGGACTTCCACGAGGGTCTTAACTTTGCGGCTGTGTTCAAACTGCCGATCCTTTTTGTGCTCGAAAATAACGGAGTTGCCGAATATACCCCCTTGAAAAAGCATTTTGCCGGCAGCAACTTTGCCTGCCGGGCGGAGGGCTATGGTTTCCCCGGTTTGCGGATAGACGGCAATGATGTGCTGGCGGTTTACGAAGCCGTGCAACAGGCGGCTGCGCGCGCCCGGGCAGGCGAAGGGCCTACATTACTCGAATGCGTCACCTACCGCATGCGCAGCCACTGCGAGGCCAGGGCCCCGGAGTACCTGCGCGACCCGGCCGAACTGGCCAGCTGGCAGGAAAAGGATCCAATCCTTCGTTACGAGGCGCTCCTGTTCGAACGAGGGCTTCTTGACAACTCAGTCAAAGCGGAATTTGCGGCTGCCGCGCAAGCCGAGCTGGACCAGGCCATCCGGTTTGCGGAAGAGAGCCCCTTCCCGCCGGCCGGGGAGTTGATCACAGGGGCCTATGCGCCCGAAGACCCGGCGCTGGTGGGTGGGAGGCGGCAATGAGAGAGATCATGGTTCGGGATGCCATTCGCGAAGCAATGGCGGAGGAAATGCGGCGGGATGCAAGTGTCTTCCTGATGGGCGAGGACGTGGCCGAACACGGCGGTAACTTCCTGGTCACAACCGGTATGTTGGCCGAGTTTGGAGAAGAGCGCGTTTTCGATACGCCTCTAAGCGAATCCGCCCTGGTCGGTGCGGGTGTGGGAGCCGCCATGCTGGGCATGCGGCCGATCGTGGAGATCATGTTCGCGGATTTTGTCACCATTGCCATGGACGCCATCGTCAACCACGCCGCCAAGGTGAATTATATGTCTGGTGGCGAAGTCACAGCGCCAATGGTCATCCGCCTGGCCGCCTACGGTGCGGGCCGGCGTTCGGGTCCTCACCACAGCCAATGCATCGAGTCGCTGCTGACCAATACCCCGGGGCTGACGATCGTGGCGCCCTCGACCGCCTACGACGCCAAGGGATTGCTGAAGAGCCTCCATTCGTAATCCGAACCCGGTCCTGTTCCTCGAGCACAAGATGCTGTATGCCAAGAAAGGCGAAGTACCCGAGGCAGAATATCTGCTCCCGCATCGGAGTAGCCGATATCAAGCACCCCGGCACGGACATTACCATCGTTTCCTATGGCCGGATGGTGGATGTCTCACTGGCGGCAGCCAGGACCCTGGAAACAGAAGGCGTCAGCGCTGAGGTCCTGGACCTGCGCTCGCTGCAACCGCTTGACGAGGATGCCATCCTGGCTTCCGTGCAGAAGACGGGCCATCTCTTGATCGTGCACGAAGCGCCGGTGCGCGGCGGCTTTGGCGGCGAGGTGGCTGCGGTGGTCGCCGAGAAGGCCTTGGGTTACCTGGATGCGCCGATCCGGCGGGTGGGCGCTCCCTGGGTCCCCGTGCCCTTCAGCCCGACGCTGGAAGATGCCTATGTGCCCCAGGAAACCGATGTGCTGGATGCAGTGCGGGGGATCCTGGCCTCCTGACCCCGGAGAGGATAAAAAAGTGCGGGTGCGTGAAGCACACCCGCACTTTTTTTATTGCTTCATTTCTACTTTCCCAGGTAGGCGCTCTTGATCACCTCGCTGGTCTTGAACTGCTCGATATCACCCTCCATAACCATCCTGCCAACCTGCAGCGCGTAGCCCTGGCTGGCAACTCCAAGTGCCAGTGATACGTTCTGCTCGACCAGCAAGAACGCTGATCCCCTTGGTGCGGATGTATTTGATGACAGGTACCAGCTCGGCTACCAGCATGGGCGCCAGGCCAAGCGAGGGCTCATCCATCAGGAGCAGCTTCGGGTCTGCCATCAAGCCCCGGCCGATCGCCACCATTTGCTGCTCGCCGCCGCTGAGTGTGCCGGCCTTTTGATTGCGTCTTTCATACAAACGTGGGAAATGCTGGAAGACGTTTTCCAGATCCTGCTTGACCGCCTGCGTGTCCTTGCGAAGGCTCGCGCCGAGTTTAAGATTGCTCAAAACCGTCAGAAATGGGAACAACCTGCGTCCCTGGGGGATGTGCACAAGGCCCAGGCCGACGATCCTGGATGGCTGCAGGCCATTGATCTTCGTGTCCTCTAAACCAGATCTCGCCGGATGTGGCAGGGATCAGGCCTGAAATGGCCCTTAGCAGGGTGGTCTTGCCAGCGCCGTTGGCGCCTACCAGTGTAACCACAGAACCCTCGGCAACTTCCATGGAGACGTTCTCAAGCGCGACAGCTTTTCCGTAATGGACCGTCAGGTTGCTGACTTTAAGCAACATTTTGCTCTCCCAGGTAGGCCTTGATGACTTCCGGATTGTTTCTCACATCTGCGACGGACCCTCGCCGATCTTCTGCCCGAAATTGATGGCTACCACGTGGTCGCACAGGTCCAGGATCTGCATATTGTGTTCGATCACCAGGATGGTCATACCCTGGCTGCGCACCTTCGCCATGATTTCCATGGTGAAGACGATCTCATCTGTATTCATGCCGCCCAGCGGCTCATCCAGCATTAGCAGGCGGGGCTTCACAGCCAGGGCCCTGGCAATCCCAAGCATCTTCTGGAAGCCATGCGGCAGGTTCTTGGCGCACTCATCCTTGACCTTGCTCAATCCAACCAGTGTCCAAGATCTTGAGCGACTGCTCCAGGGCATAGGCTTCATTGCGGCGGTAGGTTGGTGTATTGATGAGAGCATCCCAAAAACCGGTGCGTGGATGCAAGTAATATGAAGCGACTACATTTTCAAGCGTCGTGAATTCTGTGAAGAGCGGGGTCAGCTGGAAAGTCCGGCCAATCCCTGCGCTCGCCAGGAAGTGGGGGCTCTTCCCGGTCACATTTTTGCCATCGAACTCGATCCTGCCCGCCGATGGACGGATGACGCCTGTGATCAGGTTAAAGATCGTGGTCTTTCCGGCGCCGTTCGGCCCGATCAGACCGACGATCTGGCCCTCGCCAACGCCCATGCTGAATTGATTTACGGCGATCAGCCCGCCAAAGTTCTTGGTCAGGTCGCGGATTTCAAGGAGCATGCTTGCTCACCTCCTCGGACGCTGACGATCTGGCTTTGGCTGGCCGGCCAAAGCGCCGCCAGAGCTGACCTGGCAAACCTGCCAACCCTTCCGGCATCAGGAACAACACGATCAGCATGATGGCGGCGTAAACGAACGGCACGTATTCCCTCAAGTTTCGCAAGAGTTCCGGGATGATCAGCAGTGCGATCGTGCCGACGATCGGCCCGGCAAACAAACCCGGCCCGCCCACCGTCATGTACACAAACACGGTGATACTCTGGTTGAAACTAAAGGTTTCTGTTGTCAATATCGCATAATAATGTGCATATGCCACGCCGGCGATCCCGGCAAAGCAGGCAGCTCACGACCAGGCATAGGATCCTTTGGCGGACCTCATTGATGCCGATGCTCGAAGCCACCGAATAAGACTGGGCTACAGCCTTCCATGTGAGACCGATCCGGCTGTGTTCCAACCGGTACATGATGGCAAGGCAGACCACCATGAGCGCCAGGCAGAAATAGTAATAAGGGAACTTTGTTGTAGCCAAAGAGGAGCTTTACCGAAGTCATGCCGGAATAGCCGCCGGTATATTTATTGAAAACCTGATCGACCGAAAGCACGAGAATTCCAAAGAACAGGCTTACCATGGTGAAATAGATGCCCCTGACCCGGGTGAAAGGGATACCCACCAGGAAAGCCACCACCCCCGTAACCATGACTCCGATCGGCATGGTGATCCATAATGACCAACCCAGGTACTTTGCCAATATGGCGGAGGTGTACGCCCCGATCGCCATGAAAGCCACGTGGCCGATCGAGCCCTGGCCTGAGAGGCCCAGCACGCGCAGACTGCCGGCAACAATGATCCAAATAAACACTCCGATCAGGGTGTGCATGGGGTAGATCTCCAGACCCAGGCGGGGCAGAGCGAACAGGAAGCCTATCATGACCAGGCAGATGACCACCAGGGTGACCCCTTCTGCGCTTCTTCACCGACAATTCTATGCTCATATCTGCCTCAAGCCGCTAGAACAACTCATAACCGAAAAGCCCTTTGGGACGGATCAGCAGGATCATCATAACGATCAGGATGGTGATCGTATCGCCAATGGCCGCCTGGGTGAATACGGGTAAAAAGGCATTCAGGAAACCCATGATGAGTCCCCCGGCCAGGATACCGCCAATACTGCCGATCCCGCCCAGGATGACCACCTGGATGGCCTGCAGGAGAATGTCATCGCCCATAAAGGGACTCATACTGAAGATCGTCGCCATCAAAGAGCCGGACAGGGCCGCCGTGGCACAGGCGATCACGGTTGCAGTGGCGGCAGTGCGGTGTAGTGTCGATCCCCTGCAAGGCCGCTCCTTCAGCGTCCTGGGCCACCGCCAGCATCTGCTGCCCTAATTGCGTTTTCTGGATCAAATAGGTAAGCACAGCCAGGAGTACCGCGCCGAGAACGAAGGTCAGGACACGTTCGTTGTCCACCGGAATCGACCCGGCTTTAAAAATCCCCGGTATAAAACCGGGTAACGCCCGGGTGACACCGCCAAGCGTCACCTCCACACCTGTTTCAAGGATCATGGTCAGGGCGATCGCCATGACGATCATGTGGGTCGGCTTTTCCTTGAAAGGCCGGAAACAAAACTTTTCCAGGAATAACCCGGAGGCGCCTACCAATATTACCGACAGGAGCAGGGAAACCCACGGGTTCAAACCCAGTGCAACCGAAAGCCCGTAGGTGACATAGGCCCCGATCATATAGACTGCACCATGAGCAAAATTGAATATGCCCATGATGCTGAGTTGCAGGCCAAAACCCAATGCCACCAGGATGTAAACTGCTGACAGCACCAGGCCGTTCACCGTGCTCGGAAAAATCATGCTCATCAGGAAGCCCCTCCGACTTCGGCGAATGGCTCGTCCGAGCCACCTGCTGGTCAGGCCGCATCCAGGGGTGCGGCAGACCAGCTTTGAACTAGCTTGCCTGCCAGAAGATACGTCTGGCAGGCAAGGCATTCAGATCAGACAGAGGGGATTACGGGAGAACAATGATCGGTTCCCACGTGCCCCATGACAAAATGTTATTCTCTACTCTCAGGATGGGCAATTGAGCGTAGACACTATGATTGATGCCATAGGTGTCGAGGCCGCCCATCTTGCCGGGTCCAAGAACGGTCTTGATGTCGGTCATTTTCGACCATGAATCCGCCACAACCTTGGGATCGAGGCTCTGAGCTTTCTCAATGGCCTGCACCAGGGTGTAAACGGAATCAAATCCCTGCACCATCATCATGTCAAAGCGGCCGATCTGGGGGTCTGCCTTTGCCATATCGATCACCTCTTGCGTGATCGCAGGTGCATCCGGAACGGTGACGGCTTCGGAGATGCCATGACCGAAGAAGTTGGTGGCAGCTTCCGCGCCGGCGATCTTCATGATGTCCTGGGGTGGGGTCATCGAGCAAACAAAGATCGGCTTGGTGTAGCCCAACTGTCGCAGGTCCTTGAGCATCTGGCCCATATAGTTGGTGGGGCCATTGCCGAGCATGACCGCGTCCGCGTTGCGGGCAAACGCCTGCTGGGCGATCGGCATGAAGTCAACCGTGGGAGGCGCGAAGCCAATAATGTCCCCTGAGATCGTGAGACCAAGCTTCTCGGCAGAAGCTTTCACCTGCGGGGTGTTATCGGCAATCTGGCCGTCATCGATCAATACATAGGCGATGGTCTTGGCCTCGGGATGGATCTGCTTCAAATAGGTCATGGCGCTGATCTGGCCGGCGAAGCTATCCGGGTTGGCTACAAATGTGAACTTCCGGTCCGGGTTTTGCTCACCCTTGGTGCCGTTGTTGTAAAGGGATACATACAGGATGCCAGCCGGTTCAGCCACGGTGCCGATGGCGGCGGTCAGAGGCGGCGGGCCGCTGCCGGTGACGAACATGACATGGTCTTGCTGGATGAGCTTATTGGCAGCAGCTTGGGCGCCATCTGCAGTGCCCTTGTTGTCTTCAAGCAAGATCTTAACCATGTAAACATCGCCATTAATGGTGATGCCACCATGCTTGTTGATGTATTGCTGCGCCAGGTAGGTTCCGCTGGCAGCCAGCTTGAGATTGTCGGATGAGGCGCCCAGAGAGGGTTTCAATGTCGCCGATCAACAGATCCAGGGGTGCCTTGACCGGGGCTACCGTTGCAGGTGCAGGAGCAGCGGTGGGAGTGGCCTTCGGTGCAGCGCAGCCATATATCCCTATGGTGATCAAAACAAACAAGAGTGTCAGGCTGAGAACTTTATTTGCTATGGTCTTCACGGCATTTCTCCTTGCGTAACGTAGTGGATGATGGAAGGATCTCTTAAAAATCCTTTGCCAATTACGTGAACAGGCATTCTCCTCATGATCTCCTTGGCATAATGATGAAAAGGTCCTTTACCTTTTTCATTTATCTGCCATCCTCTCCCTTATGGCCTCCTTTCCAAATATTCTGTGGACAAATGGGTATCGCCTTCGTCATGAGCCTGGGCCATTACGAAGGCGACAGATTTTTTTGCTACCAGTACTTCGGCACTCCGCAGGAGATGAGTTCTTCACACGGGTACTTGGTGATCACTTCGTGACCATCTTCCGTGACCAGAATTTCTTCCTCAATGCGGGCGCCGTGTTTCTTATCCGGGGTTTGAGCGTAGGTTTCCATCGCGATGGTCATGCCCTTTTGCAGGGTGAAGGGGGTCTCCAGGGAGCACAGACGGCTGATGAACGGTCGCTCGTGGATGGAAAGCCCAATACCGTGCCCGATCGCCATCCCGATGGCTTCCGCCTCCGAGCTGAGTCCCCACATGGTGTAATCGGGCCAGCTCAAGGCGATTTCTTTCGAGCTAACCCCTGGTCGTACCATGTCAATGGCCTGGTACAGCCAGTCGTAGGCCTGTTTGTAAGCGGCCTTCTGCTCGTCGGTCGGACGGCCGCAGATAAAGGAGCGATAGTAGCAGGTGCGGTAGCCGTTGAAAGAGTGGATGATGTCAAAGAAGACGAAGTCACCCGGCCGGATGATCCGGTCTGAAAAGACGTGCGGATGGGGGGCGCTGCGGGGTCCGGAAACGACATTGACGCACTCCACGTCGTCCGAGCCCAGGCTGTAAAGGGTGTTGCAGGCCAGGCCCACAAGTTCGTTCTCCTTGACCCCCGGTTTGATCGAGCGCACCATGGTGTCATAAGCAGCATCCACCATCGAGGCGGCGGCTTTCATTAACTGTATCTCGTCCTGGTTCTTGATCAGGCGCGCATCCAGCAGGCTGTCCTGACCGTCGATGATCGTCTTAATGCCCGCCCGGCGCAGAGCGTCCAGAACGACCATATCTGACCAGTCGATGGCGAGAGGTTCCTTTTCGACCCCATGATCGATCATGATCTTCACGATTTCCGCTGCCAGCCGGTCGGCGGCCTTGTCAGCGTTCGGTATGCCGCCGCGCGACCAGGTGATGGCGGGGCGCACCCGGTCAGCGATCCAGGGAGAGTAAAGCCGGCGGGCCGCGCCAGCAGAGCCGGACTCGAACAGGATCGGCTCGCCGCCGCGCGGCAGGAACGCATAACGGTGCATCTTGTCACGCGCCCACTCGCCGATATGTGTTCCTGTAATGTAACGAATGTTGTTGAAATCGAAGCAGAGGTAAGCGCCAATGTTATGCTTCACCAACTGCTCTTTGGCACGGCTCAACCGGTATGAGCGCAGCCGGTCATAGTCAACCCTGGTTTCCCAATCGACAGCCATCGTACCCCAAGACATATGCTACTCCTTCAATATATGATTTTGTTCTTGGTATCAGTAAAATTGCCCGTTGAAAGGGGCCTATTCCTGTTGTACTGAAGCGAATGTCTCTATGGGCATGCCCTGGGAGGCGCCCAGTTCTCTCGATATCTGGTTGGTGGCCTCCAGGAGCTTCTTCAACAATACACTGATCCGGTCGTCAGGGACCCGGTGAGTGGGCGCCACAATGGTTGCTGCGGCAACTATTTTCCCCAGGTGATCGAAGATTGGGGCAGACAGGGCAGTTACATCCGGAAAGGATTCGCCTCTTTCGATCGCAAAACCGTGCTCCCGCACGCCCGCCAACCGCCGCTTGTACTCATTGGGATCAACGGTTGACCAGACTGTGAAAGCCTCCAATTTATCGGAGGGCAGGATTTTATTGAGGATGGACTCGGGCTGGTATGCCATCAGCACCAGGCCGGCGGCGCCGAAGTAGCACAGGCGCCGGACACCGATGTTCGTGGTCACACGCACGGGTCTCTCCGGCTCCACCACCAGGGTGCAAACGTGATGGTTTCCATCCAGGCTGGCCATGTTTATCGTTTCTTCGATGTCTCGAACCAGGCTGCGGAAGATCGGCCGGGCCTTTTCCAGGTAATTTATCTGCATCTGCGCAATGGCGCCCATCACCATCACTTTGTAACCCAACCGGTATGTGCTCGTCACCGGGTCCTGAACAACAAAATTCGCCTGCGCCAGCGTGGCCAGCAGCCGGTGAACGGTCGCCTTGGGAAGTCCTGTCTGGTTGCAGATCTCGACCAAACTCAGCTCCGGGATTTCCATGGTAAAGCAAGACATGACATCCAATGCCCGCTCCACCGCTTTTACCCCTTTTGTGATCTCATTCAACTCATCCATGGGATTTATCTCCTGAACAGCGCATCAGCAAATGCGCAAAGTAATATGGAACAATATACCGAAGTATTATTTTATAAGTAGCTTCTTTTTGCTCTAAAAAATGAACTATCGTTCCGAATTAATACCATATTAGCACGTGTCTGATACAATGTCAATACCGGAAAATCAACATATTAATGCGCTGCAACGGACCAAATCCAGGATATTCAGTGTTTTTTCCTGGAAATTAGCCGATCCCAGGCTTTTTAATGGCTTTTTAGCCCTTTCAGGCCCGGATTGGGCTGTTTAAAAGCCGTTAACGGGGAAGAATAACGGGATGTAAGTCTATTTTTATCGTTTCATATTTCAAGTAGATATGCTATAATATGGAACATAATTCCAATAATCTTGTATGGGGCATTCATTGGCGGACAGGGGCATTCCTGAGAGGAGGCACGAATATGTCCTGGGGAACAATGGCGGTTGATTGGGAAACCAGGGTCGACTACGATAGACTGCGGGAATACCGGCTCGCCCGCGCCCGGCAGCAGCTGGAAAAGAATAACATCGGCGCTTTTCTTTGCTTCGAGTTCTACAATATTCGTTACATCACCAGTGCCCATATCGGCGAGTGGTCCAGGGATAAAATGAATCGCTACGCCCTTCTGCCGCGCGGGCAGGAACCCATCCTTTTTGAGATGGGAACCGCCGCCCTCGCTCACAAACTCTACTCCCCCTGGCTTGCCGACCGGGTCCGGTTTGCCCTGCCGACCTGGACCCGGGCCGATCCTGCCAAGGGCGCAGAAATCGCCACCAACCTGGCCCGCCACATTAAAGGGATCCTGCGGGATTATGGCCTGGATAAGGAACCGCTCGGCCTGGATGTAACCGATGTCGTCTTCATGGATGCATTACAGCGCGAAGGGCTGCGGGTGGTGGATGCTCGCTCGCCCATGCTGGATGCACGCCTGATCAAGAACCAGGATGAGATCCAACTGCTCAAGGTGGCCGCCTCGATGGCCGACGCGGCCTATGATACGATCGTAAACGCCATCCGGCCGGGCATCCGCGAGAACGAGCTGGTGGCAGTCGCGAATGAAACTCTTTATCGCCTGGGTTCTGAGGATGTTGAGTGTGTCAACGTCGTCTCCGGTCCGCGCAGCAACCCTCACCCGCATGTCTTCTCGGACCGGATCGTCCGTCCGGGAGACCTGGTATATTTCGATCTGATGCATGCCTTCAACGGCTACCGGACCTGCTACTACCGCACTTTTATCTGCGGCCGCCCAACGCCCGAACAAAAGGCCGCCTACCGCCAAACCTATGAATGGCTCTACGACGCCGCCAGCGTGGTCCGGCCGGGCATTACTTCCGCCGACATCGCTTCCCGCTACCCGACCTATGAAGCCTGGGGGTTGAGCAGCGAACTGGAAGCCAGGGGATTGGCGACCGGGCATGGCATCGGCCTGTCGATCCACGAAAAGCCGGGGATCAACCGGATTGAATCACTGGCGAGCCCCTTCCCCATCCAGGAAGGGATGGTCTTTGCGCTGGAGACCTACGCCCAGACGCCGGATGGCCGGCAGGGCTGTCGCATCGAGGAAGAAGTCCTGGTCACCGCTAATGGCTACGAGATCCTTACCAAATACCCGTGTGAGGAACTCATCTCCTGCGGCGTGCCGAAGTACTGGTAGCCCCGGTGACAAAGGTACCAGGGTAGTAAAGGAGCCGATCATGAAAGCGATGGTATTGCAAGCGATACGAACAGCCAATTGTCCTGGAAGAACGAACGTTACGCGATCCGCTGGGCTCGGAGGTGCTGCTGCGCGTGCGTGCGGCCGGGGTGTGCGGGACCGACCTCAAGCTTTTCCGCGGCAAGAATCCCCGCCTCAAGCTGCCGCTCGTTCTGGGCCACGAGTTTGCCGGTGAGGTGGCGGCCGTGGGACCCGAAGTCCGCCAGCGCAAGGTCGGCGAGCGGGCGGTGGTCTACATGTACATGACCTGCGGGCAGTGCGAGCCTTGTCTCACCGGTCACGAGAACCTGTGCGCCAATCGCCGCGGCTTCTTCGGTTTCGACCGCGATGGCGGCTTCTGCGGAATATGTGCTGATCCCTGAGGCCAACCTGGTGCCCTTTCCCGACACTGTTTCTTTCGAAGAGGCTGCCATCCTGGGTGACGCAGTGGCGACGAGTTGGCACGCCGTGCATACCCAGGCCAATCTCCAGCCTGCACAGACCCTTGTAGTGATGGGGTTGGGAGGCTTGGGCCTGCATGCAGTCCAGTGCGGGCGCGCCTGCGGGGCCGAAGTTATTGCAGTCGATTCGGTCGAGTCCAAGCTGGAAATGGCCAAAGAGAATGGGGCCCGGCATACGCTGAACTCCGGCAGCGGGGACCCGGTTCAGGCGATCCGGGATCTGACCGGGGGCAAGGGCGCGGACGCCGTGGCGGTTTTTCGGCCGCATGCAGAAGTGATCGAGCCGGCCATCAAGTGCGTCAAGCCAGGCGGGACAGTGGTAATGGTTGCTTACATAGACATCGGCAAGACCTTCAATCCCGATCAGCGCTTCATACAGGGTATGGAAGTGCGCCTGGTGGGAGCACGCGGCAATACACGCCAGGAGTTGGCGGAAGTTGTCCAATTGGTCGCCAGGCGCCAATTGCGCCCTCTGATTGCCGGCCACTATCCGCTTGAGCAGGTTAATGATGCCCTCACCCGGTTGGCAACAGGCGAAGTCACAGGCAGGATCGTTCTCATTCCCTGACACTTGCAAGCTAAAGAACCCGGCGAAAAATGCCGGGTTCTTTTCTTTATCCATGGCTCTTACGCGTTATGCCTTCCGGATGTAATCCGCGAACACATACGTCCCATCTGCCAGCTGCGCCCAGCCATTTTCGATCTTCATGACGTGCAGCACTTCATCCTTTACGGCGAAGCGCACCCAGGTTGAATCAGACGAGGCTTTTGCGCGCACATTGATCCGGGTGTACAGGACCACATAGTCAGCCGATCCGGGCGGAGGGGTCGGGGTCGCGGGCGTGGGCTGGGGCGGCGGGCTGCCCGGTTTTGGGCCGAGATATCCTGCAAAGATATAGGTACCATCCAACAGCTGCGCCCATCCGTTCTCCGTTTTGACAACCTGCACCACTTCATCCTTGACTGCAAAGCGCACCCAGGCTGCACTGCCGGAGGGGGCCGCCCGCACGTTGACGCGCGTATAGAGCACCACATAGTCAACGCTTGCAGGTTGTGGGATCGGGGTGGGGGTCGGGGTCGGGATGCCGCCCGGTTCGCCCGCCCGGATCGCATCGATGAAGGCTTTGGAGAATACGTTCACATCCAGGGGTAACAAGCCGTTATTTTTGTTATATGAGCCTGGCAGGATACAGGCATCTCCCGTGAACTGGTGCCCCCCCACCAGTTCGGGTTTCTGGCCCGCCGACAGGATAATATCGTAATCGGGCATCCAGCTTTCCTTGAGCGTCGCCCAGGTCATTCGGGTGGTCTCCTTGGGCTGCCGTCCGTAATGCGGCACCCAGGCAAAATAGTTTGAGAGCCAGGCGTTCATTCCCGGGGCCCAGCTGGAGACGAAGCCATTGTTTGTATACACCCCGCTTTGAGGGATCTGGTTGTGCAGATGGCGAATGAAGCTTTCAAAGTGTGAACTGAGGCTGGCCGGCGAGCCGGTCGGGACGCTGCTCATCGGGATCTTGTTGCCCCGGGCTTGCTGCCAGGCGGTCCAGTCCGTCCACCATTGTTCCTGGTCGATCCAGATCCATTTTATGGGCAAGCCTTCCGTCTTAAGCGTTTGAACCACCCAGTTGGCCTGGGTGATCGGGCTCTGGATGATATCATCCCAATAGTATGCCTGCAGGACCATCGAACTGCGGGTGGCGACATCGATGCAATGCTGGCGTGAGATCGGCGAAAGGACTTTCACGCCACTGCCATCCAGGACCGGATACAGGCCGACCACCACCGAGCCGCAGCCGCCATCTTCGAATTCCGTCGGGTTGATATGGTTGCACCAGTCTGAAACGTCCGGAGCCAGCACGGGATCCTGTATTCTCATATTGAACACTCCTTAAAAACCGATTGGTGAAACCCGTTGACTTTCATGGGGGTCAATTCCAACCTAAAAAAGTCCTGCCCACCTGCGCAAGCAGCCAGAGTCTTTACTGCATCCATCATAATGCCAACCGGTTCAGGACTGCCATCCAGGAAAGTGCCCTTTATTAACCGTGGCGTGGATAGAAATATACCCAATTCCCTTTTTTTCAACTGCAGAAATCATTATTTCATGGCGCAATAACGCCTTCAATCCCCCATCAACCATCCTCAATCAACAATCCTCAATTCCGCGTGGTAGAATTGCTTTCCGTGCATTCTTCGGAAATCCTCCTGTTCTTTTTACCCTTAAAAACCCTTGTCCATCTCTGAATTCACCCTTACCCGTCGCCACACCTCTGACCGGCGCAGCCACGTCCGCTGGGTGATTTCATACGCCCTGCGCTACTGGTGGCTGGTGCTGATCATGTTCATCGGCGCGGTCGGCAATGCCGCCCTCGCCGCCTACGTCCCGGTGCTGACCGGTGATGCCTTCAATGCCATGCTCAAGGTCCCGCCGGAAACGAAAGTGCTGCTGCCGCTGGCGCTGCTGATGGGCGGGTCGCAGATCTTGCGCGGCATCCTCCAGTTGGGCCGCAACTTTGGAGCCGAATTCCTGGCCCAGCGGGTCGAACGCGATGTGCGCGATGAACTGTACGTTTCCCTGCTCGGCAAGAGCATGACCTTCCACAACCTCCAGCCGGTCGGCGATACCATGGCGCGCGCCACCAATGATGTGCGCGAAGTCAATTACATGTTCAGCCCGGGCGTCAACCTGGTGGTCGGCTCGCTCATCTTCCTGGTCATGCCGTTCTTCTTCGCCCCGCATTACCATTGGTCGCTCCTGCTCGCCCCGATCCTTTTCACCATCTCCTACTTCATTGCCCTGCGCCGGTACCTGCGCACCCTCGATCCCGATCACGGAAGATGTGCGCGAATCCTTCGGCGTGATGAACACCCATCTTTCCGAAGCCCTGGACGGCGTCGAGACGCTGAAAGGCGCCGCCCAGGAGGATGCCGAGGTCGGCGCGTTTCGACGTCAATGCCCGCCGCCTGCGCAATAATAACGTCCGCCAGGGCGATGTGGAAGCCCGTTTCGTGCCGCTGCTGCTGTTCTTTATCACCCTGGCGGTCGGCCTGCTGCATGCCATCCTGTTGTTCCGGATGGGCCTCCTGAACACCGGCGATGTGGTGGCCTACTTCGGCATTCTGCTCCTGCTGGACTTCCCCACCTGGACCTCCATCTGGGCCTACTCGCAGATCTCGTCCGGGTCTGGCCGGCGCCCGCCGCATCCTGGAACTGATCAACCGCGAGAACGACCTGGACCAGAATGCCCGCGGATATGCCGCAGACCATGCGCGGCGAGATCGAATTCCGCGACGTCACCTTCGCCTATCCGCCCTCCCACCGGCGAGACCTCCGACGCTCCTCCGGGGACAGGGTAGGGCGAACCGGTCCTCCAGGACATTTCCTTCAAAGTCAAACCCGGCCAGACCGTCGCCATCGTCGGGCAGACCGGCACCGGCAAGACCTCCTTGATGAAACTGGTCAACCGCACCTACGATACCAGCGCCGGGCAGATCCTGGTGGATGGCGTGGATGTGCGCGACTGGAACCTGGCCTCCCTGCGCTCGCAGATTTCCATCATCGAACAGGATGTCTTCCTGTTCTCCCGTTCGGTGGCCGAAAATATCGCCTTCGGCAAGCCGGACGCCACCCGTGAACAGGTCGAGGCGGCCGCCAAATCCGCCCAGGTGGATGATTTTATCCACGAGTTCGAAAAAGGCTATGAGACCGTCATCGGCGAGCGCGGCGTGACCCTCTCCGGCGGCCAGCGCCAGCGCCTGGCGATTGCGCGCGCCTTCCTGACCGACCCGCGCATCCTGATCCTGGATGATTCGACCAGCGCCATCGACTCCGCCACCGAGGACAAGATCCAGCGCGCCATCGCCGCGGCCGCCAAAGGCCGGACCACCCTCATCATCACCCACCGCCTGTCCCAGATCCGCTGGGCCGACCTGATCATCGTCCTGCGCAAAGGCCGCATTGCCGCCATCGGCAATCATGAAGAGCTGATGAGAACATCCGAAGCATATTCGCGGATTTTCAGAGAATAGAGAGTCAGAGCAGATAACTAGGTAATCAGGTTCTGCTCCTGACTACCTCTACTCCCTGATCACCTGATCACTCCGAAGGTACCTATGGGTTTCTACGAAGGACTTAACGAAGAAAAATACGACCGCCAGTATCCGGACCGCGACCTGGCGCGCCGCATCGTCGCCTATTTCACCGCCCAGCGCCGGCGGGTGGCGGTCATCATCCTCCTGACCGTCCTGATGGCGGTCATCTCTGCCGCCGAGCCGATCGTGGTCAGCAAAGGTCTGGACTCGCTCAAAGGGCATCCCACCCTGGCTGCCAGCCTGCTCATCGGTCTGATCGTGCTGTTCATCGGCGTCGCGACTGGGGCATCAACTGGATCCGGCGCCGGCTGACGGTCCGCACCGTCGGTGATGTGATCCTCAACCTGCGCACGCTTTCCTTCCGCGCCGCCGTCGAGCACGACCTGTCCTTCTACGACCAGTTCTCCTCCGGGCGCATCGCCTCCCGCATCAATTCCGACACCAACGACCTGGGCAACCTGGTCGTCATCATCACCGATGTATCCGCCCAGATCTTCCAGGCCATCCTGCTCGGCATCGTCATCGTCCGCACCGAGTGGCACCTGGCCCTGCTGCTCTTCGCCTTCCTGCCGTTCATCTTCGGGCTGGCGCTCGGCTTCCGCAGCCTGGCCCGGCGGGTCACCAAGAGCGGCATGCAGGCCATGGCAGATGTCAACTCGGCCATCAAGGAGACCGTCAGCGGCATCGCCATCGCCAAGAACTTCCGCCAGGAAAACAGCATCTTCGAGACCTTCAACGCCGCCAACCGTACCTCCTACCGGGTCAACGTCTGGCGCGGCTTTATCCTGTCCCTGGTCTGGCCGTCGCCTGAATACCGTGGCGGGATTGGCACCGCCGTCCTGGTCTATCGCAGGCGGGCTGAGCGCCGCGCAGGGTGCCGTCACCATCGGCGCCTGGTACCTGTTCATCCTGAGCCTGGGTCGCTTCTTCGATCCGGTCATGAACCTTTCGGCTTTCTGGTCCAACATTCAGTCCGGCTTGAGCGCGGCCGAGCGCATCTTCGCCCTGATGGATGCCGAGCCGAATGTGGTCCAGACCGACAACCAGGATGTCCCGCGCTCTGAAAGGGCGTGATCCGCTTCGAGAACGTTTCCTTCCGCTATGCTGAAAATGAACCGGTGCTGACGGATTTCAGCCTGACCATCCAGCCCGGTGAAAACCTGGCCATTGTCGGGCACACCGGCGCGGGCAAATCCTCGCTGGCAAAGCTGATCGCCCGCTTCTATGAGTTCCAATCCGGCCGCATCCTGATCGACGGGCATGGATATCCGCACGCTTCAACCTGCAGCAATATCGCCGCCAGTTGGGCATCGTCAGCCAGGTGCCGTTCCTGTTCTCCGGCACGGTGGCCGAGAACATCCGCTATGCCTGCCCGGAGGTGACCGATGCAGAAATCCTTGTCCATGGCCCGCCGGATCGGCGATGGCGAATGGCTGGAAACCCTGCCGGATGGGCTGAACACGGTCGTCGGGGAGCGCGGCGCCATGCTCTCGATGGGACAGCGCCAGTTGGTGGCCCTGCTGCGCGTGCTGATGCAAAAACCCGCCATTTTCGTCCTGGATGAAGCCACTGCCAGCATCGACCCGTTCACCGAGTGGCAGATCCAGCAGGCGCTGAACATGATCCTGGCAAAATCAACCAGTATCCTGATCGCCCACCGCCTGTCCACGGTCAAGGCCGCCGACCGGATCATCGTGATCGAAAAGGGCAGGATCATCGAGACAGGCAACCACACCGGGCTGCTGGCGCAGGGCGGCCATTATGCCATGCTCTACAACACCTACTTCCGCCACCAATCCCTGGCCTATGTGGAACAGGCCAAAGAACTGGTTGCAAAATAAGGGTCGAGGGCACGCGTGATGAATTCCATTTTTTCAATTGATTCAGAATTTCATTGCTTGCCATGAAAAGCGGCCAACTGCCCCAGTTGGGGTATTGGACCTATCTGGTATTGGCTGTTTTGGTCGCCATCGAAGGGCCGGTGGCAACCCTGCTGGGCGCCGCGGCGGCCTCGGCGGGTTTGATGCGTCCGTGGCTGGTATTTATCACCGCGGCCGCCGGCAACCTAACGGCCGATTCGCTCTGGTATTTGCTTGGGTATGCCGGGAAACTCGAATGGGCCATGCGCTTCGGGCGCAGGCTGGGGCTGCGCCCCGAAATCCTCGAGCGCCTGGAACAGGGCATGCATGAACATGCAGCCAAGATCTTGTTCATGGCAAAACTGACCGTCAGTTTCATGATCCCATCCCTGATCGCGGCCGGGTTGGTGAAAGTTCGCTGGCGGCGCTGGTTTCCGGCCTTGTTCACCGGTGAAATGATCTGGACCGGCTCGCTGGTGTTGATCGGATACTACGCCACCGAGGCGATCAAACGCGTGGAACAAGGCGTGGAATATTCGATCCTGGGCTTATCCCTGGTTTTCGTCATTTTCATGCTCTGGATGGGACGGCGTTTATTCCGCCAATTGCTTAAAATTGACGGAACTGATAAAGATCCAGGCGGATAAGGGAAGCGGCAACCTCAATGCGCATCCTGATTGCCGCAACTTCCCAATATATCGCCTTCCATGGACAGGCCATTTTCACGATCAACCTGGCCGAGGGCCTGGCGAAAAACGGGCACGACGTACTGGTCACTCGTGGCTTCTGAGACCGGCAAAGCCTACCGGTCCGAGCGCAACGGTGTCCAGATCGAAGCCCTGGATGCGATTGAGCCTGAAAGCTTTTTCACCCGGATGTCTACCTGCCCCTTTTCTCGGCGCAAGCCGTCCGGCAAGTATTCGAAACCTTTCGACCGGATATTGTCCATATCCAGGACCATTATCCCGTCTGCCGTAATGCAGCCATTACTGCCCACCGGCTGGGGGTTAAGAGCGTTGGGCACCAACCACTTCATGCCGGAAAACCTGGCCCCGTATGTGCCGGTGCTTTCCAGGATCAAACCGGTCTTCAACTGGGTTCTTTGGCGCTGGATGCGCGAGACCTATGACCGGGTGGATGCATTGGCCTGCCCATCCCGGACCGCCGCCAGCATCCTGCCTCGGTCGGCCTGCGGCCGCCGGTCTTCCCATCTCCTGCGGGGCGAATATCACCGTCTTCCATACCGATCCATTCAGTAGATCGCTCTGGCCTGGCGCACCCGCTATGGGATCGACCCGCACAAAATAATTTTCTTTTTCGTTGGCCGGGTTGACCGTGAAAAACGGTTGGATGTGCTGCTGCGGGCCATGCAGCTGCTGAACCGGGATGACATCCAGCTTGGTGATTGCCGGAAAAGGCGCTTACAGTCGGAACGCATGCCAGCCTGGCCGAAAAACTCAAGCTGGGAGAGCAAGGTCCATTTCACCGGTTTTCTGCCCCAGGCGGACCTGCCTTCAGTCTTGAACAGCATCGATATCTTCGCCATGCCCAGCGAGGCCGAGCTGCTCAGCATCTCCACCCTGCAAGCCATGGGATGTTCCCGTCCGGTGCTGGCAGCCAATGCGGTCGCCCTGCCGGAATTGGTGACCGAGGGCGTCAATGGCCTGCTATTCAAGCCGGGCGATGTCGCAGACGCGGCCCGCTGCATGGCATGGTTCGCAGACCATCCCGAACGCTGGGCCGGCATGGGCGCGGCCAGCCTGGAAAAAGTCCAGGAACACAGTCTCGAGCATATCGTTCACCTGTATGAGATCCTGTACGAGAAGGTCCTGGCGGGCGCCCCGCTCGATCAATTACTCGAGTAGAGTCTCCACGACATGGTTGGAATAGGTCAGGCGCTCACTTAATAACCGGGCGATGAACTTGTGCAGTGCGGAGGCCAGGTCGGGATCTTTCGCCTCCATCTCCTTGAGTTTCTCGTTCGAGAGGAAATAGGTCAACCCCGGCTGATCCGCTATGACCGAGGCCGTGGCAGGATGGCCGGTATACAGGCTCATTTCTCCCACGATCGTCCCGCTCATCCTGCGCAGCTGCAGATGCTTCCCATCACCCAGTTCAAGTTCAGCTTCCGCGCCGCCCAACTCGATGAAGAACAGCCCGCTGGGGGACTGCCCCTGCCGGATCAGAATATCCCCGGCCTGGACCTGTTTCTGTTCACAATAGGAGCGTAATTTCTCCGCCCCATCCGGCCCTGGAAGCACGCTTTCCAACTGCCGGAAAATGGTATTCGATCTTCGATCCAACGCAACCACATCCTGGAGGAGCTGTTCCTCGCACCAGGCCATCCCCTGGTTGATATCGGGGAAGGTCCGCCACAGGTCTGCCTCCGGCCGGGTAAGCATTTCCCTTTCCAATTTAGCCTGCATTGCAGGAGACAGATGCGTCAGCACCAGGACAAATTCCCTGGCCTGGGCCAGTTGTTTCATTTTGGCGAAACTTAATACCGCCGAAGAATCGAGGCCGGTCACATGCCGGAAGTCCAGCACAACGAAGCGCGGGCAGGGCCGGTCCGGCTCGTTGACCCGTTTGCGGACCTGGTCGAGCAGTTTATTGGCGGTGCCGAAAAAAAGGAAGCCGTGCAGCTCGAGCAGGATGGTCAGCTCCCCCTGTTCACACAGGTATTGCTCCTGGAATTCCGGGCGGTCCACATTGCTGCGGAAACTGGTCCCCGAAAGACTGTGCCTGACCACGTTCGTGCGGCTGTAATCGAAAACGAACAATCCGATCGTCAAGAGAATCCCCAGGCCAACCCCCTGCAGGACCCCAAAAATATTCATGGCGACCAGGATCAGCAGGATGATGACGCAATCACGCCTGGACATTTTGAACCAGGCATCGTAGACCCACTCGACCAGGAAGGACAGGCCCAGGAAGAGCAGCAATCCGCCGATGACCGGTCTTGGCAGCAGGGATAAGAGCGGCGCTCCAAAAAATAACGCCAGCACGCACAGGCCGGCGGTGAAAATGCCCACCAGGCGGCTGCTGGCCTTGAGACGGTATCCGAGCGCCGACAGGCTCAACGCCATGAAACCGGTCGTCCCGCCGCCCAGGCCCGAGAGCAAATTGGCCAGGCCGGTGGAGCGCAGCTCACGATCCAGGTCCATATCCTGCCGGACGGTCAACTCCATCCCGCTGGCATTCAGTAAAAGCGAGACCGCGCTGACCAGCAGGATCGTCCCAATGCTCCCGGCGCTGGCGAGCACCAGGCGCCACTGCACCAGCTGCAGGTCTGCCAATGCGATCGGGTGCCAGAGCGCTCCCTGCGGAAACGGCCCCAGC
The DNA here is from genome assembly GCA_963830665.1 of uncultured Chloroflexia bacterium. GTDB lineage: Bacteria > Chloroflexota > Anaerolineae > Anaerolineales > Villigracilaceae > UBA877. Next base: position 130,507 of record CAWHNM010000028.1, on the reverse strand, counting down.
AGCCAGCCGCGTGCCCCAATATAGGCCATCGAGCTGCTGCTCAGCCATACCACCGCATAGAATGCGGCGATCGCCGCCAGCAATATGCCGGGGATGACCAGGAAATGGTCGAAACGGCGCGCAGCCAGGTAGAGCAGGACGGCAAAGATCAGCCCGGGCAGCCAGCGGTGCAGCACATCCGCCTGGAATAAATGCGGCAGCCCGGCAAAGGTCAGCGAGGCATTCGCCATCACGCCGAAGGAGCCTCTGACCAGCAGCCAGCCTGTGCCCGCCAGGAAACCGCCGATGACCGGATAGGGGATGAAACGGATCAACCCGCCCAGGTGGAAGACTCCCATCAAAAGAAAACCGGTCCCGGTGACGAGCGATGTGATCGCGATGACCGCCAGGACCGTGGCATAGGTGGTTTCAGGTGAGGCCGTGGAACCAAGGCTGGCGGCGATCCCGGCTGCCATGGGCGCCAGGAGGGCCGCCGGAATGTCCTGCCCCAGGCCGACCGCCCCTCTCAGGGAACTGGTCAGGGCCACCACCACGCCGATCACGCACGAACCGAACAGGGTCATCCCGATGCCATTGGCGACAAACCTGGCCAGGTCGCCGGAGAAGATCAGACCGCGGCCAGCGAGATCTCGATCATGACCATCAGAATACCGGAGATGACCCCGGCTACCAGGCTGGGGAAAAGGCGTTTTGGCTGGAATTCGCCGGCCAGATTGCGAAGGAATGGATTCTGCATGGAAGCTCCTCAACGAAAGGATACCATGAAAAACCACGCTTCAAGCCGGGAAGTGTGAGAGGAATCGCATCTGGGAACAAGTAACTAAGCGTATGAACACAGTAGATTTTCTCTACCGTAAAAACGAGCGATCGGTTTTGCCCTTGCCACTTCTTCTCTCATGGAGTAAAAAGGTTTTTGCAATAATTCTCGTATCTACTCGGGTCTGACCAAGATAAGGCATACACGAACTCGACCAGACCGGCACCGAACCCTGAAAGAACCCACCGTCCTGCGTATGGTGCAGAACAGAGCAGACAGGCCACAAATACGACCAAATTTTTCAATCTCCTTTGTTATAATGAAGAAGAGGCAAGAGATGATAAGCCCAACCAGCCGATCCCATATCCAAATCCCACGCGCACAATTGGCCGAATTCTGTAAACGCTACCGCGTTCACAGATTGGCCCTGTTTGGTTCAGTTCTCAGCGAGAATTTCAGGCCCGACAGCGATGTGGACGTTTTGGTCAGCTTCGAGCCGGACGCCCGGGTCGGATTTATCGCTCTTTCCCGCATGCAGCGCGAACTTGCAGCTTTGTTCCAACGCCCCGTCGACCTGGTGCCATTGGAAGGCGTGAAACCAGTCATCCTCGATTTGGTGCTGGCAAATATCGAAGAAGTATATGCGGCCTGAAAAGCTGTATCTTACGGACATCCTTGAGGCCGCCGAAGCAATTGCGCGTTTTTGCCTGGGGGTTACTTATGCTGATTTTGCGAGCAATGACATGCGCCGCAGCGCAGTATTGCAGAAGTTGATTGTGATTGGCGAGGCTGCCGCACATCTTCCCGACAAGTTTTTCCAGGCACATCTCCAGGTACCCTGGCAGGACGTAATTGGTTTCCGGAATATTGCTGTACACGAATATTTTGCAATTCAGTGGGAGATTGTCTGGGTGGCAGCTACGGAGGATGTTCCCGAGTTATATCGCCAGGTGCAAAAGATCCTGGCAGAAGAGTTCAAGGACTAAGGCAGGCTGTTGTTCAGGGCGGTATGATATATCTGGAAGTTCAAAGGAAAAGGCAGGCCGATTTAAACGCCCCCATCGCAGGGAAAATCACCCGGAAAGAATATGGCTTCGCCGGGCAAACGGTTGGCATGGTCGAATGCGGGCCGCAAGGCTGCGGAAGCGGCTTCCTCAATTTGACAATCTCCCCCTCCCCTGCTATACTGGCAGCATAATTATGACTTTTACTGCCATTTTTGGCAGTTTGTAAGGAAGGATTTTAAAATCTCTCAATAACAATGGGAACGGGGTGTGTGCGGGCGGCCTGGCTGCCCGCACACACCCCTGCCTTCCCCCTATTGAGAAACTATTTTATTTACCTGTTCTTCCCAACCCCTGCAAAGCATGGGGCGTTTTGTGTTTTTATTTAATTCACAAATCGGGTGGGACAGTATCATTCAATGAAGATCAAGGAATAACAATGAGTAATAAACAAGAAAAACTACGCATCATCCCCATCGGCGGCCTGGGCGAGGTCGGCAAGAACATGATGGCCTACGAATACGACGGCCACATCCTGGTCGTGGATGCCGGGCTGATGTTCCCCGATAACGACATGCTGGGGGTCGACTACATCATCCCCGATTTCAAATACCTGCGCGACCATGCCGAGCAAGTCCGCGGGATCGTCATCACCCACGGTCATGAGGACCATATCGGATCGATCCAGCACCTGCTGAGCGTGGTCCCGGTCCCGGTCTATGCCACGCCGCTGACACGCGGCCTGATCGAGGTCAAGCTGGCGCGCAACGGCCTGGCAGGCAAAGCCGACCTGCATACCATCCAGGCCGGTGAGACCTTCAAGGTCGGCCCGTTCCAGATCGAGACGTTCCACGTCTGCCATTCCATCCCGGATGCCGTCGGCCTGGGCATCACCACCCCGGCCGGCCTGATCATCCACACCGGCGATTACAAGTTCGACCAGACCCCGGTGGATAACTGGCCGACCGATTTTGCCAAGCTGGCCGAATTCTCATCGCGCGGCGTGGATGTGCTGCTGGCCGATTCGACCAATGCCGAACGTCCCGGCTGGACCCCCTCCGAACGCGTCATCGGCCCGGCCATGGACGAGGTCTTCCGCAACGCTCCCGGGCGGATCATCATCGCCACGTTCGCTTCGCTGATCGCCCGCATGCAGCAGGTGGCGGATGCCGCCGTACGGCATAACCGCAAGCTGGCCTTCGTGGGCATGAGCATGGTGGATAACGTGAAGATCGCCCAGAAGATGGGCTACCTGGATATCCCCGAAGCGACCATGGTCAGCCTGGATGAAGCCCTGCACCTGCCGAAGAAGGAAGTGGTCCTGATGTGTACCGGCTCGCAGGGTGAACCGACCTCCATTATCGGGCGGCTCTCCGCCGGCACCAACCGCCAGTTCGATGTCGAAACGGGCGATACCATCGTGATTTCCTCCCACCCCATCCCGGGAAATGAGGAAGCCATTAACAAGACCATCAACCGCCTGCTTCGCCGGGGCGCCAATGTGATCTACGAAGCGCTCTCGGCGGTGCATGTTTCGGGTCACGCCAGTTCCGAGGAAATGAAACTCCTGCTCAACCTGGTCCGGCCGAAATTCTTCATGCCCATCCATGGCGAACTGCACCAGCTGAAACGCCACGCCGCGCTTGGAAAACAGGTCGGCCTGCCTCCGGAAAATATTATCGTGGTCGAAAATGGCCAGGTGGTGGAACTGGCGGACGGCAAACTCACCCTGGCTGAACGCAATCCCGGCAACTACGTCTTTGTCGAAGGGGACAGCGTTGGCGATATCGACCGGGATGTGATGCGCGAACGTGAGCAGCTGGCCCGTTCCGGGGTTGTGCTCATCACCGTACCGCTGGACAAGTATTCCGGTCGCCTGATCAAAGAGCCCGAGGTCATCACGCGCGGCTTTATCTCCCCCGAAGACGCCGAAGCGATCATCCCGTCTGTCCGCAAGAAGGTGACCGACCTGGTCAACAGCGCCGGCCTGGATGACGAAAAGCTCATTACGGATGCCGTGCGATCCTTGCTCCGGAATCAAACCGGACGCAGGCCGATGGTTTTCGTGGCAGTCACCAAGGCATAAAGAAGGGAATTCTGCAAAAAAAACAGGCGCAGGGCGCCTGCCTTTTTTTTGCCTGTTACTCCACTTCCCGTCGAGGCTATTTCTTTTGAAGATAGTACAGGACGGAAAGCAGCACCATCCCGACCAGGAAAGCTGACTGCCCCCTGCCACTTGGCCAGCTTCGGCTTTCGGAAACATCTGCGGTTTAAAAAAGGCCAGATAGAGAATATACGGGCCTCCGATCAGGCCGGCCGCCCCCACCCCCAATAAAAGCATTCGAAACATCGTCGACATAGCATTCTCCTTTTACTTCCATCCGAACCGGCCGCGCAGAGGCACAAAACATACCTCCACATTCTTCCGATGGCTGAACTCCTGGCCGTTCCGTTTCCAGACTTCCAATTGCTGGACACTTCGGCTGCCCACCGGGATGACCAGTTGCCCGCCTTCGGCCAACTGGTCAAGCAGCGCCTGTGGGACCTGCGGGGCAGCGGCTGCCACCAGGATCCCGTTGTAAGGTGCAGCCTCCGGCCAGCCGGCGCTGCCATCGCCGGTATGGACATGCACGTGAGTATAGCCCAGTCCGGCCAGGTTTTTTTGTGCCTGCAATGCCAGCTCGGGGATCACCTCGACCGTATGGACTTCCGCCGCCAGCTCGCCCAGCACGGCCGCCTGGTAACCCGAGCCTGTGCCGACTTCCAGCACGCGGTCGGACGGTTCCACTTCGAGCAATTCGGTCATCAGGGCAACGATATACGGCTGGGAGATGGTCTGTCCATGCCCGATCGGGAGCGGCCCATCTGCATAAGCCCAGGCCAGATCATCCGGTGGAACAAAAAAGTGCCGCGGCACGGAGCCCATGGCAGCCAGCACACGTGGTTCGTGGATCCCGCGTGCGATGATCTGTTCTTCAACCATGCGCTTGCGCGCCAGTGTATGTTCATCTGTTCTGGACATCATATTCACAATACCTCATCGGTTAACACGCATGTGTTATCATCGACTTCGAATTAATTCAGATTGGTCAATTTCCGTGCGATCTGGCGGTCCACCTTGCCCATCGGGTAATCCGCCAGGTCAACCGGATCCACCCAGGCAAGTTCGGCAGCTTCAATCGGTTTCGGTTCACCCCCGGTCAATTCACACAGGAAGGCATGCAAAGTGATGCGGAAATGGGTATAGGCATGCTGGTAAACTCCGAACGGATCGCCCACCCGGATCTCTGCACGCCAGTTCTTCCCGGATCTCCCGCCGCAGGCACGCTTCGAGCGTTTCATCCTTCTCGATCTTCCCGCCCGGGAATTCCCACATCCCGCCCAGCAGCCCCCTGGATGGGCGTTTCGCCAGCAAAACCTTCCCGTCCCGCCAGAACACCGCCGCCGTGACGGTGTAATGCGGCACGACCGCCCTGGGTTTCAACACCGGCCGCTGTTCCTGGAGGCCCAGAGCTGCGGGCCTGGCATAATTCATTCAATGGGCAAAGCAGGCAGCGCGGGTTTTTCGGCAGGCAGATGCGTGGCCCCCAGGTCCATCAAGGCCTGGTTGTAATCCCCTGCACGGCCGCTTGGGCAGGTTCTGCTCCGCCAGCTTCCACAGGATTTCTTCGCCGGCGGGAGAATCGGCCGGATCGGCCACATCGAAAACACGTGCAAAGACCCGCCGGAGATTGCCGTCCAGGGTTGGGAGATCCTGCCCGAAAGCCATCGAGGCGATCGCGCCAACGCTGTAGCGCCCTATGCCCGGCAGGCGGCGCAGCGCGGCCAGGTCACGCGGCAGTTCGCCGCCATATTGCTCCATGACGATCCTGGCGGTCTTGTAAAGGTTGCGCGCCCGGCTGTAATACCCAAGCCCTTCCCAGACCGAAAGCACATCCTGTTCGGACGCAGCCGCCAGCTCCGGAATGCCCGGAAAACGCTTCATCCAGCGCTCGAAATAAGGGATGACGGTTTCGACGCGCGTCTGCTGGAGCATGATCTCGGAGACCCAGACGACATACGGGTCCGGTGAGCCGCGCCAGGGCAGTTTGCGGCCCTGGCGCGCATACCAGGCCAGCAACTTTTGAGCGAACTTATCCATGGGTGGGACTGGGCGTGAATGCCATTTCAAGGAATGACGAATTTGAGCTCGTTGGAAACCGGGTAGAGAACCCGCCCCACGCTCTGCCCGTAAGAATCAAATGGCATCACCGTTATAAAAATGGTTGCGGCATGCTTTACGGGGATAACGACTTGATCGTTATCAGGGCTGAGCGTCACCAACCCCGCTTCTGATGGAGGCAGTTCAAAGAGGCGAGCGTACATGTCCGGCTTCCATCCGCCGGGATTGGCCCAGGCGGCTTTGGCGGTCCGGTCCCCATAAAACTGGTTGTAATCCCAACCGCGCGAATGGGCCGAGACAAAGACCCGGTAGCCTGCCAGGTCATGATCAGGATCGCTGGCCGTGAAAGAAACCGTCACGGTCATCTTCGCCGGATCGAACTGCACATCCGTGAGGCTGGGCTTGGTCGGGGTAAATTTGGGAGCCAGGTCATTTAGCGTAACGATATCATCCGGGGCGATTTTATCAACCGGCTTCCACCCGGCTTCAAAATCGTAGGCATTGTTTTTTCCCACGAAATAATTCTGGGGCACATCCGTTTTATAGGCCTGGCTGGAGAAATAAAAATAGGATGGGTAAAATTTCTCCTCGGGGCTGCTGCTGGTGCAATCCATCACCAGGAATTCCTGGTAGGCAGGCAGTGAATCCATCTTTTGATAATCCCCCTTGCTCATTTCGGCCACGGATGGGATATTGCCTTTTTCATCCAGAACGGTTTCCCCATTCCCGAATGAATCTGTGTCAAAGTAATGCCAATCTCCGTCATAATAGATCTCGGCGATCTGATGATGGGCAAGCTGTACCAGGCGGCCCGGATAACCCGCTGAGCCGAACAGGTCGATCCCCAAAATGGCGCCCTGGGTGCAGTACATATCACCCAACTCCAGCAGCACCAAAGGATCATAGACCCAATCCCCATCCGAATAAGAGGCAATATCATTGGTATGATAGGAGGATTTTTGGATGAACTCCAACAGCTTGAGCTGCTTTTCGGTATTCGTCTCTGGCCCCTTTTGTAACCTTATTAAAGATCGCCAGCAATGCTTTCTGACGGTTGATATTGGCAAGGCTCAACCTGAGCTCTGAGGCCCTCTGGTATTGGCTTTCAACGCTGCTGGAATACTCCGCAGCGCAGTAATCCGCTCCGTGCAGTTCATATCGCACCGGATCGAAAGTCTGGATATACCACCAGGTATCCAGCAAACCCCTGCCTGCCGGAGATAAAGCCGCATAAACCAGCAGGGACAGACCCACCCATCCCAGGCTCCAGAGCAGGGTCTGGCGCCAAAATAAGCCCAGCTCACGTCCGAAGCGCAGGATCAGTATCCAGACAGCCAACTCGACAAGAGCAGGAAAAGGAAAACAAGCACTGGCAGCGAGCGAATGTAGATCGGGGAAAATCGCCTGGGATCGAAGTACTTCAAGAAAAGGATGGCCAGTTCAATCCCGAATCCAATCAGCAGGCTTCCGATGGTTACCCAACGGAACAGTCCAGGCTTAATATCAGGATTTAACCAGCTCTCGCGCGCAGCCGGCCGGCGCCAGGCGAACCATCCAAGAAAAGCGCTCAGCGCACAAACCCCTGCAACCAATGCCATCATCATCAGGCGTTTGGCCGAAAAACCCAGCAGCACGGCATTCTTGGCGTCCGGTGGGATTAAGCCGAGCCAGATTAATGTGATTATCCCCTCTACAAATATTAACAGGAATAAGACCGGCCAATACCTTCAGCCTTGGATTATCCATTGTATTTAGAATTGGAATCCGTTACGGGCCGGGACGATCTTGTAGGAAAAATTCTTAACCAATGCGAACAATTTTTCCTGCAACTGGTTCCAGCCATCCGAGCGCAGGATCTGCTGCACACCCGGCAGATCTTCCGCCAGTATGCCCACCTGGATCTGCGGATATTCGCCGTAAATGGTCGCCCAGGCTTCCACCGGTTGGAATCCCAACCGCTGTACACCCGGGATGAATTCCCCGATGACAAACTCGAAATAATCCTGTTCGTGTTCGGGAACAATATCCCAGGTCATCATCAATTTAACAGACATACCATGCCTTATTCGCGCTGATAATCCAGCACGATCACTTTCGTCTCGTCCGGCAGGCTGGATTTGGTTACTTTCAAGGCTCGGCACGGTTTCGGCTTCGTGCAAGCCCATTTCCTTGAGGAATTTGTCCAGCCGGTCGAGCGGGACTTTGGCCGCCGGGGTGTGATAGTGCATCGGGATGACGATGTTCGGCTCCAGCAAGCTGACGATCTCCGCCGCCTTGGCCGCATTCAAACCGCTGCCCCCACCCACCGGTACCAGCACAATATGGACGGTCCCGAGCGCTTCGATCTCATTCTGGGGCGGAACGGAACGCATGTCGCCCAGGTGAGCCACCGTGATACCCATGTAGTCGAAAACAAACAAAGTATTGCGCGGCTTCTCGGCCGCCTTCTTGCCCTGTCCATCCATCTGCACACCGGTAATAAAAACGCTGCCGATCTCGAACTCGCCCGGCCCGGTGATGGCATGGGAATATCCCTTGACCGCATTCAAATAAGTTGTGTCCGGGTGCATCGTGACTGGAGGTGACAATATCCGCTTTCAATTTTAAGCGGCTCGTAACCCACCGTTTCCGAGTCGAACGGATCACAAACGACCGTGGCCATGCCACGTTCGGTCAGGCGAAAACAAGAATGTCCGTACCAGGTTATCTCCATTAAGTCCTCCGTGCAGGCCCATTATACACGTATAATTATGGGGATGGAATTCGAACTGTCTCCCCGCCAGCATTGGCGGTGCAGCTGTCCAACCGCACTCCGGGCGGCTGGCGCCTGGAAATGCCTGCCGGCGTTGTCGCGCATCTATCGCCTGGCGCAGCTCGATGATTATGCCCGCACACTCGCGCAGCCGCTTGAGGCATGCGCCTCCTTGGACCTTCAGCCTGCGTGCCCGTCTCTCAAAGGCTGACCTGCCCGGCACCTGGGGGTTTGGCCTCTGGAACGATCCTTTCGGCCTCTCGCTCGGCTTCGGCGGTAAACCCGCACGCCTGCCGGCACTGCCGCAGACCGCCTGGTTCATGCACGCTTCCCCGCCAAACTGGCTTTCCCTGCAGGATGATCCTGCTCCGGCTTCGGACCGGCCATTCCCGCCAACGGTTTCTTCGCCGGAACGTTCCGCTCGCCCCGCATCCCATCGCTCTTGTTTACTGCCCGGTCTGCTGGCTTTCCCGCTGATGCGCGATCAGGCCGGTCTCCCGCCTCCTGCGGCGGCTGGCCAGATCGGATCATCCGGCAGGATGCGGTCAGGGTCACTCTGGATGTCACCGAATGGCACGAGTATTCCATTGCACTGGTTGAGAGAAAGCTGCACGTTCAGCGTGGATGGGAAGCGAGATCCTGTCCACGCCCTGTTCCCCTCACCCTCCGCTGGGCCTGGTCATCTGGATCGACAACCAGTTCGCCGCCTGGACTCCCGCAGGGACAACTCGGCTATGGCACGCTGGAAAACCCGGCCGCCTGGCTGGAGATCGCAGGATTGTCCCCCTTAATCGCATTCAATCCATCCAGACCGTCCGGTCTTCGAACGAGGGTCGCTCCACTGCGGCCGGCTCCGATATCCGGATAGCCAATATAGATAAAACTGATCAATTCCTGGTCCGGCTGAAAAACCCAGGAATTTCTTTACTTCCGGGTCGCGCGCCGCTGAGCCGGTGCGCCACATCGCGCCCAGTCCTTCGGCATGCGCAGCCAGCAGCAGGTTTTCCACTGCCGCCGCCACTGCACAAATATTTTCGATCTCCAGCACTCTCGGATCGGTCGGGTTTGTCCACACCCACCGCGATCAGAACCGGGGCGCGTAAAGGTTTGGCCCGTTCAATTTCCATCCCCGCATCCGGTAATTCCGGGTTCTGTTTCTTGAGCGCTTGCGCCAATATCTCGCCCAGTGCCTGGCGGCTTTTGCCCGTCAGCACCACAAAGCGCCACGGGCGCACCCGGTAGTGGTTGGGAGCCTGCACGGCGGCATGCAGTAATTTCTCGATGATCTCGTGCGGCACCGGGTCAGGTTTGACTTTCGCAACCGAATGCCGGGTCAGAATGGCTTCCAGTGCATCCATATGGTTTCTCCTCTATGTGAACGTTGCATGCGATATTGCGTGCAACGTCTCTACGACATTTATTTTATTCGACTCCCTGCGTCCGGAAGACCCAATCCCAGACCGGCGAGCTGACCCCGAAGCGTGTGTCCGGATCCTTGTAATGGTGCTGCATGTGGTAGCGCTTGAGGATATTTGGCATAACCGGAACGCATCGGGAAATGATGCTGTGGCGTAATGGGTCAGGTCGTAAGCCAGGTAACCGACCAGGAAACCCGCCATGAGCGGAGCCACCCATTCCGGGGCTTTGAACAGGACCGCCAAAACAAGGTAAAACAATCCAACAAATACCAGCGCCAGCGGGATGCTGACCGGAAAAGGCATCACCAGGCGTGTCTTATCCTGCGGTTGGGCATGATGGATGCCGTGGAACAGGAAGAAAATGCGTTCCTGGCGTGGCGTGGTCGGGTGATGGTGGAACAAAAAGCGATGCAGGGTGTACTCAGCCAGGGTCCACAGGAACAGGCCGATGAAAAAACCCAGCAGGAATATACCAGGGAAGGCCGGTCCGGAACCTGTCAATGACGGCATAGACGAGCAGGACGCACCACGATCGGCAGCCACAGACCGAGAACGGTCGCCGGGCTGATATGGGTAAAGAATTCCAGGAAATCGGATTTGAACAGGCGGATGGATTCCGCCTCGCGGCTGGTTTCGATGGGAAGATGGCTCATGCTGCGCTCCTTTGACTAATTGTACACCATCCTATTGGATTTTCCAAAATAATAAAAAAGCCGCATCCTTTCAGATACGGCTTTTTCTGTTGCTTGTTTCCTATTAATTATCTACTTATCTTCCGCCATCTTCTTCCCGGCATACTTCAGCGCATAGTGCGCCGCCGCCAGGCGGGCGATCGGAACACGGAAAGGCGAGCAGGAAACGTAGTTGTTGCCGATGATATGGCACCACTCGATCGATTCGGGGTCGCCGCCATGCTCACCGCAGATGCCCACTTCCAGGTTGGGGCGGGTCTTGCGGCCATCGTTCACAGCCATCTGCATCAGCTTGCCCACGCCATCCCGGTCCAGGGTCTGGAACGGATTCTTGGGCAGGATGCCCTCGGCCACATAGGTGACCAGGAAGTTGCGCTCGGCATCGTCGCGCTGAATAGCCGAAGGTCATCTGGGTCAGGTCATTGGTGCCGAAGGAGAAGAATTCGGCCAGCTTGGCCATTCGCCGGCGGTGACCGCCGCCCGCGGGATCTCGATCATCGTCCCGAATTTATAGGTGAAGTTCACTTTCTTCTCTTCCATGACGGCCTTGGCAATCCGCACCAGGCGCGGCTGGATCCATTCCAGTTCCTTGACCGTGCCGGTCAGCGGGATCATCACTTCGGGATGGACCACGATGCCGCGCAGGGTGCAGTCCGCGGCCGCTTCGAAGATGGCGCGCACCTGCATCTCGACGATCTCGGGCATGGCGATGCTCAGGCGCACGCCGCGCAGGCCCATCATCGGGTTGGATTCGTGCAGGCCCTTGATGGCAACCAGCAGGTTTTCTTTTTCTTTCAGGCCCTTGGTCTCGCCCTTGACGCGCATGGTGATGACTTCTTCGAAGAGTTTTTCTTCATCGGGCATGAACTCATGCAGCGGCGGGTCGATCAGGCGGATGATGACCGGGTAACCATCCATCGCCTCGAACAGGCCATCGAAATCCTTGCGCTGGGTGGGGAGCAGCAGGTTGAGCTGCTTGGTGCGTTCTGCGCTGGTGTCGGCCAGGATCATCTTCTGGACGATCGGCAGGCGCTCGGTCTCGAAGAACATGTGCTCGGTGCGGCACAGGCCGATACCCTTGGCGCCGTAGGAGCGGGCGCGCCGGGCATCCTTGGGATAGTCCGCATTCGCCCAAACCTGCACGCCCGGGGCCTTGCGGCCATCCGGCAGGACGCGGATATCCTTGCGGGCAGCCAGTTCATCCGCCCAGCCCAGCAGGGTCAGCAGGTCGGTCTGTTCCTCGATCTTGGCTTCCACGGTCGGGATCTTGCCAATGTATACTTTCCCGGTGGTGCCATCGACCGAAATCCACTCGCCTTCCTTGACGATCTTGCCGTCCGCTTCCATGACACGCTTCTCGAGGTCGATCTTCATCGTCGAAGCGCCCACCACGCAGGGGATGCCGAACTGGCGGGCGACCACCGCGGCGTGCGAGGAGGCCCCGCCTTCGCTGGTCAGCACGCCCTGGGAGGCGATCATGCCGTGCACATCATCCGGCTTGGTGAACGGGCGCACCATGATGACTTTTTGCTTTTCGTTCCTTGGCCATCTTCTCGGCCTTGTCGGCATCGAAATAAACCTGGCCGACGGCCGCGCCCGGTGAGGCGTTCACGCCCTTGACATAATAAGCGCCGGCTTTTTCGGCGGTTTTCAATGCCGCATCATCGAACTGCGGGTGGAGCAGGGTATCCACGTCGGCGAAGGAAACGCGCAGTACGCATCTTCCTTCGAGATCAAGCCTTCGTTCGCCATATCCATGGCGATCTTGATGGCAGCCTTGGCGGTGCGCTTGGCATTGCGGGTCTGCAGCATCCACAGTTTGCCGTGCTCGATGGTGAACTCGACATCCTGCATATCCTTGTAATGCTTCTCCAGCTTGGCAGTGATATCCATGAACTGTTTGTAAGCTTCGGGCATCTTCGTTGCCGAGTTGCTCGATCGGGTCGGCATTGCGGATGCCGGCCACCACGTCTTCGCCCTGGGCATTCAGCAGGTACTCGCCCATCATCTTCTTGTCGCCGGTGGACGGGTTGCGGGTGAAGGCCACGCCGGTGCCAGAGTCATCGCCCATGTTGCCGAAGACCATGGTCACGATATTGACCGCCGTGCCCAGATCATCGGAGATGTTGGTGGCCTTGCGGTAATCCATGGCCTTCTTGCCCATTCCAGGATTCGAACACGGCCTTGGTGGCCAGTTCCATCTGCTTGTAGACATCCTGCGGGAAATCCGACGCCGACATGCTTCTTGTGCAGACTTCCTTGAAAGCGGCCACCAGGGCTTTCCAATCCTCGGCCGTCATTTCGGTGTCGAGCTTGTAGCCCTTCTTGGCCTTGTATTCGGCCATCGGGTGCTTCGAAGACCTCGTCATCCAGGTTGAAGACGGTCGTGCCGAACATTTCAACCAGGCGGCGGTAGGAATCCCACACGAAGCGTGGATTGCCGGTCAGCTTGATCATGCCTTCCACGACCTCGTCGGTCAGGCCGATGTTGAGGATGGTGTTCATCATGCCGGGCATGGAGAACTTGGCGCCCGAACGGCAGGAAACCAGCAGCGGATTGGTCGGATCGCCAAATTTCTTGCCGGTCTGCTTCTCGGTCACCTTGAGGGCTGCCAGCATCTGGTCCCACAGCCCTTCGGGGAACTTGCCGGTCTTGCGGAATTCATTGCATGCTTCGGTCGTGACGGTGAAACCGGGCGGGACGGGCACTCCTGCACGTGTCATATCAGCCAGGCCGGAGCCTTTGCCGCCCAGCAGGCCGCGCACGCCTTCCCATGAACCGGCGTACTTCTCTGCCTCGGCGACCTCGTCGAACAGATAAACCCATTTCTTTGCCATTTTTATTTATTCTCCTTGCATTTGAATTATGATTTCAGGTTTTTTTCCTGGTATTGACGTGACAATCGGCAAGTTTACCACAAACTTCCACCTATGCCACACGTCTACTGCTCTTTGTATAAATATCTAAACTGGAGTTGCCACAAAGCAAGGCAGAAACAACGATTTTGGTCTAGATACTTACGCAGTACCCTGTAATTGTAATGCCATTTTGTAAAGAGTTTGCAAAGGCAAGGGCATCCTGTTGATGATAAGATAGCCATTGTCTCTATGGAGATCCATGAAAATGTATAAAATCCTCGCAATTGACGATGATCCCGCCATGACCGAACTCCTGGCCTTGCTGCTGAAAACGCACAGCCTGGATGTGCATATGGCAAACTCAGGTGAAGAGGGCATCAAATTGATCCGCGAGATTTCCCCGGATGTGATCATCCTGGATTTGATGATGCCAGGCATGGATGGCTGGCAGGTTTGCTCGGAGGTGCGCGCCTTCAGCGACGTACCCATCCTGATCCTCTCGGCCCTCGACAGCCCCGGCATGGTCGCCAGCGCCCTGGATGCCGGCGCGGATGATTACCTGGTCAAACCGGTGCCTGTGGGTGTGCTGCTCGCCCATTTGAATTCGCTCACCCGGCGGCCCGTTGCAAAAAAAAACTTTCGAAATAACCATGAAGATCAAGACAGCTCCTTCGCCAGCTTGATATTTACTCCTCTCCTCCTTCCTTGAGAAAACGCGGGCCGGCAGCCCGCGTTTTCTCTATCAAGCGCGGTAAAATAGGCTTTAAAAATCCAGGAGACCTTCTATGCAAACCTGTTCCAACTGTAATGCTTCATCCCCCGATGAATGCTCTTATCTGTGTCAATTGCAATTTTGACCTGGCGGCAGTTTTCCGCCACCGCAGTAGCCCTCAAGCGCATGCAGGAAAACCCGCGCATCCGGGCGATCCGCGTGAGTGTCGCCGACGATGCCTGTCCGCATTGCTATGAGCTGTTGAAAACCTATCCGAAGGATAAAGCGCCTCGCCTGCCCCACGAAGGCTGTTCCCATGAGAATGGCTGCCGCTGTTTCTATGAGCCGGTGTTGGAAGAGACGGCGCTGGTTGGCAAGGTGGTCCGGTAAATAATATCGACGCCGGGTTCTTCAAAGGAACCCGGCGTGTTTTTTATTGGAGTGCTTTCAAAGCCTTGGCGGTCAGTTGGGGCGCCTCCATCATTGGCATGTGACCGACATTGATCAGTTCAGTCAGGTGGCTTTGTGGCACGGCTTCATTCACATTTTCGGCCCGCTCGATCGGGATCATCCCATCCGCCAGTCCGTGCACCAGAACAAGCGGGAGAGGAAAGCCGGTCAGCAGGCTGGTCATATCCGGGCGGTCGGCCATCGCCCGCAGTGCACCCGCCAATCCCTCCGGGCTCTGTCGCAGGATCAACTCCTTCAATGTGACCTGAAGGCGCTTATCCTCGGTCAACTTGACCGGCATCCCCTCCGCCACATCCTTCACACCCTCCGCCAGCACGTGCTCGGCTTCCTGGTAGCGGGCCGTTTTCTTTTCGGGGGTGTCCGCCAGGGTTTGCGACGAAACCAGCCCCAGCCCAAGCACACGCCTGGGATAGGCGCGCACAAACGCCAGTGCGGCATAGCCTCCCATTGAATGCCCAACGATGGCGGCTTTTTGAATGGCCAGCTTGTCCAGGAGACCGGCCACATCTGCCGCATAATCGGCCATTGAAAATTTGGCCTCCGTAATATGCGACTCGCCAAAACCGCGCAGGTCCGGCAGGATCAGGTCGAAATCGTTTTCCAACAGGGCTGCAACAGGTTCCCAGATGGTGTGGTCGAGCGGATAGCCGTGAAGTAATACCAGGGGCGTCCCTTTGCCGTGTCGTTGGTATGCAATGGAAATCCCGTTTACGCTGGTCTTTAGCATTTCCAATTCACCTTCACTTTCTGCTTGCTACCCAGGCGGGTAAAGTATTGAACAAATCCGTTCTCACAACCAAAATTATAGACGCGACGGGTCACATCCACATCGACTTTGCAGTATTCCGCCAGCTTGTCCAGTTCGCCGGAGCGCCACCATTCCACCGCCTGCAGACCGCTGGCAGACTTGGTCTCGCCGAGTGTGGCCCGCGCCACCGCGTCCAGGCTGGGGCGGAAACTGAGCGTGCGGAACAGGTCATCCATGATATCGAGCGTCGGCAGGAACTGCAGCCGTTCGTTGGGGGCGTAAGGTCGCAGAACCTCGTAATCGAAACCTTTGATATTGAACCCGATCACCCTGCCGGCGGATTTCAACTCGGCGATCAGCGCCGGGACATCCTTCTCCCAGTAAAGCGTGAAATCATTCCTGACCGAAGACCAGGTAACGCCGCAGGAGACTTTCAGGGCGCCAATATTGCCTCTCCCGCCAACGTCTTCGAACAGGTTCTGGGTCTCAAGGTCAAAAACGACGATGTTCAGCCTTGTTCATTGAGATACTTCCATCATCTTCCTCGCCAATCCCAGCGCCTGCTCGCGGGTGGTCACTTCCCCAACCGCCTGGGCTTCCCGGATGGCATCCAATAGCACGCCGATCTGTTTTCCCGGCTCGCAGCCCAAGTTCGCTCATGAGTACGTTCCCATCCACAAGCGGCGGCGGAGTGATCGTTTCGGCCGGCTTCTCGTACCAGTTCTCCAGGAAATCACGCACAATCTCCAGCGCGGCGGCCCAGGTTTCCTGTGGCAGGGTCTGTTCGTAAGAAGCCCGCAGGTCGGCCAGCGCCAGCAGGCAGACATCCACGCCCGCTGCGCCGGTATCGCGGAAGAAACGGTAAATGGCCCGGCGGCTGGGCGGCTTTCCCGTCTTCGAGCAGACGGTTGATATGGAACAGCACCCGCATGTGGTTTCGGATGATGATCTCCAGCCGCTGGATCTCTTCATTGCTGAGAACCAGACTGCGGGCGCGTGCTGAAGCCATTTCGGCTCCCTGCGCATCGTGCCCCCAGAACCGGTACTGGCCGTTTTCGTCAATTTCCCTGCAGGCAGGTTTGGCAACATCATGGTAAAGCGCGGCCAGGAAAAGCACGCCACGCAGCGGCCGGTCAGCCGTGATCGGATGGGTCAAATATTCACTCAATTGCCGGCGGTAGCGTCCCAGTTGCAGCGCCAGCAGGCCGTTGAACAGGTCGCCGCTTTTCTCCGGGTCATATTCGGGTGCCAGCGCGCCGATCAGCCGCTCCAGGTGGTTCAGGACGGACAGAGTGTGCTCCCAGACGTCATGCACATGCGGCGGTCGTTGTTCCACGCCCTTCAGGCTGGAGAGTTCCGGCAGGATCATGTCCAGCGCTCGCAGCAGGTCGAGGGCGCGCAGGCAGGCCGCCGGGCTTGGGCCGTCCAGGATTCGGAAGAGCTCATCCCGCAATCGTTCCGGCGAGACGTTTCCCAGCCGCCCGGCCGCGGCTTTCATGGCCGTCCGCGTCTCTGGAAGGATGTGGAAACCGAATTGAGCCGCCAGCCGGACCCCGCGCAGGATGCGCACCGGATCATCGCTGAATGCAGATTGGGGAACAGGCGCGCAGGCGTTTTTCCTTCAGATCCATTGCCCCGCCCAGCGGGTCGTGCAGGCTGTTATCGCTCAGGTTCAGGGCCATGGCATTCAGGGTGAAATCACGGCCCTTCAGGTCGAGTTTCCAGGTCTGCACCGCGAAAGGACGCAAAGTCCATGATGGTGCGCGATCCATCCGTGTTCGTCACAATGACCCGTCCGGTATCACGTTCGCTGTCCAGCGGATAGAAGTCGCGCCATTCCAGCGCGATCTGCAATACGCCGGGCAGTCCGGATGGCATCTCCTTCCATGGAGAAATCCAGGTCATGGCTGGCGCGGCCCAGCAGAGCATCCCGCACCGCTCCACCCACCAGGTAAACGGTCAGGCCTGCCGGCACAGTCCTCTTGAGTCAGGGCTGCCCGTACGGAGTCCAGAAGCGGGGGAAAATCAATGGATAAAGGGGCTGGCATAAAAAGTACTTCTGGTGTTTCTTTGAAGCGGCTCTGAGCTGCCCGGCGGGCCTGCTCGGGCGTGCCGCCCTGGGCGACCACCCGGCCGCGTATCCGGGCGATCCAACGGCCGGCATAAGAATTCTCGTCCTCTCCCGCCATGTTTCCTTCTGGTTATTGACCGGCCTTATCCGATTTCTTGTACTTTTGCAGATCGGCCGAGGCGATAAAACGCAGGTGGCGGTAATGCTCGTCGATATCGATCCCGTATCCAAACACGTATTTATCGGGCACATCGAACCCGACATAATCCACCTCCACCGGCACCTCCCGGCGGTATTTCTTATCGAGCAGGACACACACTTTTAAGCTCTTCGGCTCGCGTGTCCGCAGCATTTGAAGTACATGCGCCAGGGTGCGCCCGCTGTCGACAATATCTTCCACAAGCAGGACGTTCAGGCCTTCGATGTTGGTCATCAGGTCCAGGTTGACGCGCACGTTGCCGCTGGAGGCATAATGCCCAATTCCATAGGAAGACAGGGTCATGCAGTCCAGTGTGTGCGGGATGGTCAGGTAGCGGGTCAGGTCGGCCGTAAAAGTGAGCCCGCCGCGCAGCAGGCAGACGATCAGCAGTTCCTCGCCGGCATAATCGCGGTTGATCTGCGCACCGAGCTCGGCCACGCGCTTCTCGATCTTCTGATCATCCACCAGTACTTCTTCAATAAAATCTTGATAATCCTGCATGCTTTCGCTCCTTCCAATCTTAAGACAGGCGCCGCTCAGGCTGACGGCGGTTTATATTTTTCCAGGTCCACCACCGCAACAAAGGGCAAATTGCGATAATACTCATCCAGGTCAAGGCCGTAACCAAAAACGAACTTGTTTGGGATGCTGAAGCCGCGATAATGGATCGGGACGGATATTTCACGGCGCTCTTCCTTGTCCAGCAGGGCGCACACTTTCAGGCTTTTCGGGTGGCGCGTCTGCAGCATCTCGAGCACGTGGAAGAGGGTATGCCCGCTGTCCACGATGTCTTCCACCAGCAGGACATTTTTGTTTTCGATGTTGGTCTGCAAATCCAGGCTCATGCGGATATTTCCGGTTGAAGCGCGCGCCCCCACCCCGTAGGAGGTCAATGCCATGCAATCCAGGGCGTGCGGGACGGTGATGTGCCGCATCAGGTCCACCATGAAGACCAGTCCGCCGCGCAGGATGCAAATGAGCAGTAGATCCTGGCCGTGCGTAATCCTGGCTGATCTGGTCTCCCAGCTCTTTGATCCGTTTCTGAAGGGTTTTTTCATCGATCAAAATTTCGGCAATAATATCTTTGTAGTCTTGCATGGCATTCCTGTCTCTGAACAATATCCCGGGTCAGCGCGTGGGCTTGCTGCGCTATGGCGTACATCCCGCGTTCCTACCGGGGAACTTCGTGATGCAGTGCGGCAGCGCGCCTCGTACATCTCGGCTGCCCCGACGATCACGACCGGATCATGGATAGCGTGCCGGTTTTCCGTTGACCAGGCGCTGGGTCCGCGAGGCCGGTTCACCGCAGACCATGCAGATGGCCTGGAGTTTGTCCACGTGCTCGGCGCGTGCCATCAACACCGGCATCGGGCCGAACGGTTCGCCGCGAAAATCCGTATCCAGTCCTGCCACGATGACGCGGATCTTCCTGGCCGGCTAATTCTTCGACAACCTGGATGATTTCGTCATCAAAGAACTGCGCTTCGTCGATGGCGACCACAGTGGCATCCTTATCCAACCGGTTGCGGATTTCAGCCGCCTTCTCGACGGGAATGGCAGCAAAGTCGCTTCCGGCGTGGGAGGTGACTTTTTCGACGGCATAGCGCATGTCGATGGCTGGTTTGAAAACCTGCACATGCTGGCGGGCGATCGTCGCCCGCCGCAGGCGGCGGATGAGTTCGTCCGTCTTGCCGCTGAACATCGAGCCGCAGATGACTTCAACCGAACCGGGGATATGGGGTGTCATATTCTCCTCGTATATCAATAACAAACAGGCAGATGCGTTGACCATCTGCCTGTTAAGTTTACCTGATTATCGGTTTTCAGCAAGTCCTAGGCGGCAGGAGTTTCCACCGCTTCGGGCAGTTCGTAACCGAGCGAGCGCAATTTCTTCTTAATATCGATCAGCGACTTGCGCCCAAAACCTTCGATCGAGAGAACAGCCGCCTCGCCCTCGCTCAACTTCGCCAGGAACTGGCCAACTTCCTTGATGCCAGCCTTGTCCAGCGCGGCGGTCGGACGTGTGCCCAGTTCCAGTTCCACGATGGAACGCTTCGGGGAAACCTTCGCCTCTGCACGCGATTTCTTCTCTTCCACGTAGGACTGGCGGACCTGCAGCTTCTTATAGAAGCGGTCCACCTGGCCTTCGATGTCGATCATGCGGGCGCTTTCCCCGGAGAAGAACGGATGGCAATTCGAGCAGATTTCGACGCGGATTTCTTTCTGGGTCGAACCGGTTGTCCAGGTGGTGCCGCAGGAAGCGCAGGTCACCTTGGCATCCGGGTAGTATGTCGGATGGATACCCTGTTTCATTTCTTGGATTCCTTTCGCCGGTTATTTCTCTGCCGGCATAACGTTGACACGTTTGCGGCCCTTGATGACGTCGTAGACAACGACGCCTTCGATGGTTGCAAAAATGGTGTCGTCCTTGCCAACGTCCACATTCATGCCGGGTTTGATGCGCGTACCACGCTGGCGGATGAGGATATTGCCGGAAAGAACATGCTCGCCGGCGTACTTCTTCACGCCCAGGCGCTGTGCATTCGAATCTCTTCCATTGCGGCTGGAGCCGCCACCTTTTTTGTGTGCCATAGCTAACCTCACTCTCCTACTTCTTCGCCGCGGCAGGTTTTTTCGTCGCGGTCTTTTTGGCGGCCGGCTTGGGTGCAGCTTTGGCGGGTTTCTTTTCCGTCTGTCTTGGCCGGAGCGGTCTTGCTCTTGGCGGCAGAGCTCTTTACAGGCTTTGCCGGAGTCTTTCGCTGCCGGTTTCTTTTCTTTCGAGGCGGCTGTTTCGGTCTTGGCCGGTTTTTCAGCCTTCACCTTGGAGATTCGGCTTCAGCCTTCGACTTCAACGACCTTCTCCGCCTTCTTGACAGGTTCCCGCTTCACCAGCTCGGAACCGCCGATCTGCTCGACCAGCAGACGGGTATAGTTCTGGCGGTGGCCGGTCTTAACGCGAATACGCTTCTTCGGGCTGTAGTTGAAAATGATAACTTTCTCGCCCTTGAAGTGCTCGATGACCGTCGTCCATACCGGGCTGTCCTTGACAACGTGGTGTGCCGACGGTGATGCTCTCCCCATCCGCCAGCAGCAGGATCTGTTCAAGTTTGACATTCGCGCCGGCTTCAACCGGCAGGCGATCCACCTCGAGGGTGCCGCCTTCGACGGCACGATACTGCTTGCCGCCGCTTTCCACAATTGCATACTTCATTTTTTACTCCTGGTCTTCGCTTCACCGCCATCCCTGCGATACGGGCCGGAACCCTGGGCATGTTACTGCCTTCTGGGTCGACCCCTACGCCGGGACACGGGGAAGCCGGGATACAAACAAACGGACGCCCCAGCAACCTGCCGGGGCAGAGGCGGACGATATTATACATGCGAGCCGCAAGCATGTCAACGGCTGGCGCAGGCTTTGTTTTGGCTCCCGGCTGATCCCACCATCCGGAGGCGGTTTTCAGCCTGGCAGGGAGATTAGAATCCTTTCATCGTCAGGCCCAGGAAAAGCAATCCAAAAGCCACGGACATCAGCAGCCAGGCGATCAACTGCAGGTGCAGGATCTGCACGTGCATGATGTTCTGGGCGATTACGTGGACCGCGTAGATGATCACGCTGATGGCTGCAATGACCACAGCAGCCCAAAAGGTGTTCTTCTTTGGTGGATTAAGTTTCATGGATTTCACTCCTCCGAATAGGAAATGTTCAGGATTTGCCTCCTTCTTCTGCAATACAAGGCTATTCATCAGGAGGACTGATTTGTTATACAGCAAATACCCTAAAATTTCAAGGTCTTTTCCTCAATTTTCTCTTTTTTGTTCCATTGGCAAGCCGCCCCGCTCAATCCACAGGATATTCCCTTCCATTAACAAGGATCCATTAAAGATTTCTTCTTATTCAACCTGAATTTATATATAACTTTTAAGGTAATTTTTATCTAATTATATTATAATTTACCTACCTGTCGTTTACAGGTAATCCCTAAGAAGAAAGGAGGTGAATCCCATGGCTAGTAAGATGATGGATCAAGGTGGCATGATGGATAAAGGTGGCATGATGGAACAGGGAGCGATGATGGGCATGGATAAGCAGGAAATCATGACCCATTTAAAGAGTCACATTTCCTACCCCGCCACCAAGCGGACAATTGTCGAAAGCTGCAACAATATGGCAGCATGTCCCGGCCTCTACCCGCTCCTGGGTGGAGAAGCAACTTCCTGAGGGGACCTATAAGTCATCCGACGAAGTGCTCATGAAGCTTGGCCTGTGATAGACAGACCATTCCGGTCAAATAATAACAAAATTTGGCAGCCGCCTCATGCCGAAGAACCTTATTTACGGCATATTCAGGCGGCTGCCGCCTTTTATTACCAATCCCAATGCGACGGCTGGGTGCTCTCTACACTATCTGTGCCTGCGCATTGTCGCAGATGCCTTCTCGGGGCCGAATATTTTATAATATTCATTCTTGACAAACTTGTTCCCGTGGGGTTAGTATAAAAATAAAGATTATCCTGAATTCCATTCGAAACATCAAAGGCATTATGGGAAAATCATATACTCTGGGCTCGGTTCCCGGTTACCTGGCCAGGCCTTCCGGCAGCGGCCCCTGGCCGGGACTGATCGTGATCCATGAATGGTGGGGCCTGGATCCGCAAACCAAATCCATCGCCGACCGTTTCGCCGGTCTCGGTTACCTGGCCTTCGCCCCCGACCTGTACCACGGCGAGCTTGCCAACCTCGGGGATGCCCAGGCAGCCGCCGCCCTTGTCCAGATATATGCCGCGACCGCCCCGGACGACCTGCAAAAAGTTTTTGACGCGTTGAAAAACTTCCCGAAAGTGACCGGCAGGATCGGCAGCGTGGGATTTTGTTTCGGTGGCCGCATGTCCCTGGCGCTCGGCCTCAGCCGTCCCCTGGATGCCATTTGCACCTTCTATGGCGGCGGAATGCAGAAGCTTTTTGACCGGCTCGACAGTCTGAAGAGTCCCGTGCTGGGGCTGTTCGGCGACAAGGATGTTTCCATTCCGGCCGGCACCGTCGAACAGTTCGACCAGTTGCTCGGCAAGATCGGCGTCCATCACGAGGTCATTGTTTACCCCGGTTCCGGCCACGCCTTCTTCCGTGACAGCGACCCGAACGTCTATAAACCCGCCGCCGCCCAGGACGCCTGGACCCGTGTCACCAAATTCTTCGCCGACAACTTGAAATAAAAAACCGTCCCGAAGGGTATCTCGATCCCAATGAATCTCCTGGGCAACCCTTCGGGACGTTCTGGTAAAAGTCAACCCATTTGCCTTTCTTCCAGTAATTGGCGGAGAATATAACCATCCGATTATTTGATTGCCCAGAACCAACCCCTTTTTCCTAGACAATTCAGAACTTTTGTTCTAAAATACTAACAAAACTACTCATCCTTGCGAAGGTTAGGCTATATCCGTGCATTCCTATCAGGACAAAATCCTGGCATATTTCACATCCTCGCTCTGTATTCGTTCCGCGCAAATTCATTAAAAAGTGACCTAAATTTAACCCCAGATAAACAAACTACTTCCTCGTGCCGGTTTACCTGATTGCCTTATTACCTGATTGCCTGATTACCTGATTCACTATTCACTGCTCTCTACTCTCTACTCTCTGCTCTCTTCACTTTACCGATTGACAAAACCCCCGCTTTCCGCTACCCTTGTCCTGTGAACCTGACCAAAGAACAAAGCGAGATTGCTCAAGCCTCCCTCCACTCCAAAATCTTCCTCTCCGGGCCGGCCGGCTGCGGCAAGACGACCGTCGGAGTGGAACGCCTGCGCGGTCTGCTCACCCAGGGCGTTCCGGCCGATTCCATCCTCGTCCTGACCCCCCAGCGCACCCTGCAGGCACCCTACGAGGCCGCCCTGCGCGCTCCCGATATCGGCCCGGGCGGGCAGGTCACGCTCGCCACAGTCGGCGGACTGGCGCGCCGCATGGTCGACCTGTTCTGGCCGCTGGCCGCCGAGACGGCCGGTTTTGCCCACCCCGACCAGCCGCCGGTTTTCCTGACCCTCGAGACGGCCCAGTATTACATGGCGCGCATCGTCCGCCCGCTGGTGGATGAGCAGGGCTTCTTTGCCTCGGTCACGATCGACCGCAACCGCCTGTACAGCCAGGTGCTCGACAACCTGAACAAGGCCGCTTCGGTCGGCTTCCCCTATCACCGAGATTGGCGAACGATTGTCCGCCGCCTGGTACGGCGACCCGGGCCAGCGGCGTGTCTACGCCGATGCGCAGGAATGCGCCAACCGCTTCCGCCAATATTGCCTGGAACACAACCTGCTGGATTTCTCCCTGCAACTGGACATCTTCTGGAACATCCTCTGGCGCTACCCCGACTGCCACGACTACCTCACCCGCCAGTACCGCCACCTGATCTACGACAATATCGAAGAAGACATCCCGGTGGCGCACGACCTGCTGGCCGAATGGCTGCCCGATTTCGACTCGGCCCTGATCATTTATGATGAAGATGGCGGCTACCGGCGCTTCCTGGGCGCGGACCCGGATTCTGCCCTGCGGCTGGCCGATTTATGTGAAAGCCATGCCGTATTGACCGATTCCTTCGTCACCACCCCGGAGATCCAGGCGCTGGAAACTGCCTTTACCTCCAAACTTCTGCCCGACCATCCTGCACCCATCACACTCGGAAAGTCTGGCCGCGCTGGTCTTTCCGCCAGCCGGGACGCCCACCCGTTTTTACCCGCAGATGCTGGACTGGGTGGCCGGGGAGATCCAGCAGCCTGATCACGGAAGAAGGCCTTCCGCCTTCCGAGATCGTTGTCCTGGCTCCCTATCTCTCCGACGCGCTGCGCTTCTCGCTCAGCCACCGTCTGGAAGAACTGGGCCTGCCCTGGCGTTCGCACCGGCCCTCCCGTTCGCTGCGCGACGAACCCGCCAGCCACTGCCTGCTGACCCTGGCCGTGCTGGCCCATCCGGGCTGGGGCATCCACCCGACGAAATTCGACGTGGCCTACGCCTTCCTGTATGCCATCGAAGGGATGGACCTGGTGCGCGCCCAACTGCTGGCCGAGATCGTCTATCGCCAGCGGGATTTCACGCTTTCCTCTTTCGACCAGATCCGCTCCGAGGTTCAGGAGCGCATCACCTTTGTCTTCGGTCAGCATTACGAGCTTCTGCGCGACCTGGCTGGAGGACTACCGCTCCGGCCAGGTCGAGCCGCTCGACCACTTCCTGCGCCGCCTGTTCGGGGAAGTCCTGTCGCAGAAAGGCTTCGGCTTCCATCGCAATTTCGACGCCGCCCGCACAGCTGCCAGCCTGATCGAATCCATCCAGAAATTCCGCCAGGCCATGGAGGCTTCCGGCGACGCCTCAATTGACTTGGGCCGTGAGTACCTGGCCATGCTGCAGGATGGTGTCATCGCCGCCCAGTACCTCGAAGCCTGGCAGACCGAGCCGGCCGAGGCCGTCCTGCTCGCCCCGGCCCATACCTTCCTGATGATGAACCGCCCGGCCACCGTTCAATTCTGGCTGGACGTGGGCTCCAACGGCTGGTGGGAACGCCTGTTCCAGCCGCTGACCCAGCCCTACGTGTTGAGTCGCTCCTGGGAACGCGACCGGCTCTGGACCGATGCGGACGACCTGGCCGCCAACCAGCAGGCCTTGAGCCGCCTGGTGACCGGGCTCCTGCGTCGCTGCCGGGGCAGAATTTACCTCGGCCTGAGCGACCTGGGTGAATCCGGCTTCGAGCAGCGTGGTCCGTTGTTGAAAGCCATCTGGAAGATGCAGTTGGAAAACCAGAAAAATAATGAAAACTAATCATTGTGAGCAGCTGTAGTTTTGCATCGATGAAGCTGTTCTTGGCGATGTGCAATCTGCATGTATCGGTATGCCTGGTCATGACCATCCTGGCTTTAGCCGCTTGTGCATCCGCCCACGACTCCCATCCGTTACCATCCATCCCTGCACGACTCCACTGCATCACCGACCCCGATCGTGCCCTCCCCCAGCCCGTCGGATACCGCCCACACCTGCGCCAACCGCCACACCCACCCCCACGTTCAGGGTCACCCTGGATGCAGTCGGGGATATCATGCTGGCCCGCACGGTTGGGGAACAGGTTCTGGCAGAGGGCCCGCAGGTCGTCTTTGCCGGTGTGCAGTCCGTCCTGGATTCGGCCGATATGCGGGTCGGCAACCTGGAATGCGCCCTCACCGCACGCAGCCAACCGGAACATAAATCCTTCACCCTGCAAGCGCCTCCCCAGGCAGCCCAGGCGCTTTCACTGGCCAGGTTCGATGTGCTCAGCCTGGCCAACAACCATGCCATGGATTACGGCTCACGCCGGCCTGGCGGATACACAGAGTATCCTGGGGCAATCCGGCATCGCCACGGTTGGAGCCGGTTCGGATGCCGCAGCCGCACATGCCCCCGTGATCATCGAGCGGAATGGATTACGCCTGGCCTTCCTGGCTTACGTGGATGTGCTGCCTGAGAGATTCCGGTTTTGACCCGCATGCCTGGATCGCCACCGCAACCAGTCCCGGGATCGCCTGGGCAGATCCGGATCGGATCAAGGCCGACGTGACCGCTGCCAAACGCGAGGCAGACCTGGTCGTCGTCCTGCTTCACGGCGGCATCGAAATTACTGACGTCATTCCCAATGTCTCCGGCGAACAGCGTTTGGAAGCCCATACCGCCATCGACGCCGGCGCGGCCCTGGTGATCGGTTCGCATCCGCACGTTCTGCAGCAGATCGAACAGTATCACGGCGGGCTGATCGCCTACAGCCTGGGCAACTTTGTTTTTGATCAATATGACGGCATCGCCAATGCGTCCATCATCCTGCGCGTGGTTCTGACCCGCGCCGGTGTGCAGAGCTATGATTATGTTCCGGTCCTGATCGAAAATGGCCTGCCGCACGTGATAGCGGATAACCAGGTCCCGGCCATCGGGACGTTGGTCGCCCCACCTGGGCCATAGCAATATATTGCAGGTATTTAAGCAGGCGAAAGGGTCGATTGTTCAATGAATGATCTTCGGGAACAGATTGCACTTGTCACCGGGGCAGGCAGCTCAACCGGGATCGGTTTTGCCAGTGCGCGTGCCCTCGGCCGGCAGGGCGCCTGGCTTATGCTGGTCAGCACGACCGGTCGCATCCATGAACGCGCCGCCGAACTGGAAAAGGCGGGCATACGATCCAAAGGCTACGTTGCGAACCTGACCCGGCCTGAGGAAGTCAAGAACATTGCCGAGGATATCCTGAGAATCCATGGCCGGCTGGATATTTGCGTTAATAACGCCGGGATGACCGTGGTCGGAGAAGAACAATTCGAATCAGCCGTGGATGATATTCCTCTGGAAGAATGGCATCTCTCATTGGAGCGCAACCTGACATCCTGCTTCCTTGTGACCAAGGCCATCCTCCCAATGATGAGAAAACAGAAATACGGTCGTATCATTAACGTCGCTTCCACCAGCGGGCCGGTGCAGGCTTTTGTGGGCGATGCCGCTTACCACGCTGCCAAAGCCGGCATGTGGGGATTCACTCGCGCCACAGCCATTGAAACTGCCGCGGATGGGATCACTGTAAATGCAATCGCGCCCGGTTGGATCGGTACATCCTCGCAGTTGGAGAGTGAAGAAAAAGCCGGATTGTTAACTCCCATGAAACGTTCCGGCACACCCGATGAAGTCGCTCACGCTGTCTCCTTTTTAGCTGCCCCGGAAGCTTCTTACATCACGGGCCAGTTGATCGTAGTGGATGGCGGCAACTGTTTGCCTGAGGACCGGGGCTGGAAGCCATGAACCTCCCAGCGCCTATATCGAATGAGCTCATTTGTGATGGTACACTTCCCATCCCGGAAAAAAGAGGTTTTGCATATGGCATCTTCAAATAGTACAAGCAGGGAAGAGATCGTTTTCAAACCGCAATATCCAACGCGCATCCGCTTGTCGGTAATTCTCTATCCCATCGGCGTGATCGCCTGCATTTTCTTTATCTTCATGGCAGTCGCCTCGCGCTCGATCTTTCCTTATATCATCTATGCCTTCGTCTTTGGCTTTACCGTCTTGAGCATGCCGATGATCATCTTCCGGGAGGCCCGTTTCGGGGAGGCGATCACCCTCAAGCGCTATTTTCTACCCCGCCGGATCATCCGGTATGAGGATGTGGTCGATTTGACCCCGCGCGGCCTGGTGGCAAAACGCGGCGGTATTCCCCTGGCGAATGTCCAGAACCGGTCCGACTTCGATAAGATCATCAAGCGCCTGGTTGCCCAGCGCAAGATCACACTGAAGAAATAATCACATGATGAAAATCAAAACCCTTATCGGTATCACCGCAATCCTTGCGATCATCATAGGCATTATTATGATTGCCTTTGGTAATCAAATTGATGTCTGGTTTACACCCCCAACTTCAACCCCCACAGGTACAGCCACTCCAACTGACACGCCCACCCCTACCTTCACACCCACCTCAACGCCCAGCTCAACTCCAACGGATACCCCAACCTCCACCCCCACCTGGACCTCGACGCCAACACCCACACCCACCTCCACCCTGACCCCGACCGAAACATTCACTTCCGTCCCGCCCGCCGCCACCGAAACCCCTACTCAACAGGAAGAACCAACTCTTCCATCTCCTTCGCCCTCGCCGATCGGGTGACATTGGAACACTTGACACATGACACTTCCTTTCACCCCTCGCCCCGCCCAATCCCAGATCCTCGCCTATACCGGCGGGAAAATGGGCATTTCCGCCGTGCCTGGCTCCGGCAAGACCCATACCCTCAGCGCCCTGGCTGCCCAGCTCATCCGCTCCGGCGCGACTCGGCGACGAGCAGGAAGTGCTGATCGTCACCCTGGTCAACTCGGCCGTGGATAACTTCGCCGCCCGCATCAAGGAGTTCCTGGCCCTGCCCATGCCCTTCGGCTACCGCGTCCGCACCCTGCACGGGCTGGCGCACGATATCGTCCGGGAAAAACCCGCCGCGGTCGGCCTGGAAGACCGCTTCGCCATCCTCGACGAACGCGAAGCCGATTTCATCCGCAAGGAAGCCGCCGCCGCCTGGCTGCAGGCGCATCCCGATGACCTGGACGATTTTCTCGACCCGGATCTCGATGAAAGCAAGCGTGACTGGGTCCACCGCCAGCAGTTGCCGGACCTGGTGACCGGTATTGCCCTGGCCTTCATCCGCTCCGCCAAGGATAACCGCCTGACCCCGGAGAAACTGCGCAGGCCTGCTGGACTGCCGCGCCGGCTCCGCTGCCGCTGGCCGAGATGGGCTGGCCATCTACACCGACTACCAGCGCGCCCTGGCCTATCGCGGCGCGGTGGATTTCGACGACCTGATCCGCCTGGCGATCGACCTGCTCGAGAATGACGCCGAGTTCCTCGAACGCCTGCGCTACCGCTGGCCGTACATCCTCGAAGACGAAGCCCAGGATTCCAGCCAGCTGCAGGAACAGATCCTGCGCCTGCTGGCCGGACCCGCCGGGAACTGGGTGCGCGTCGGTGACCCCAACCAGGCCATCTTCGAGACCTTCACCACTGCCTCCCCCAAGCACCTGCTCGACTTCATCCACACCGAAGCCGACCAGTACCAAGCAACTGCCCGACTCGGGCCGCTGCCAGCCATCCATCATTGCACCTGGCAAACCAGTTGATCAAATGGGTGAACAACGACCATCCGGCGGCCGAGGTGCGCGATGCGCTGACCGTCCCGTACATCCAGCCCGCGCCCGAAGGCGACCCGCAGCCCAATCCGCCCGATGACCCGGAAGGGGTCAAGCTCATCGGCAAGAAATACACGCCCGAAGAGGAAGTCGAGGCGGTGGTCAAGTCCATCGCCAAATGGCTGCCGGAGCACACCGATTCCACCGTGGCGGTGCTGGTGCCGCGCAACCAGCGCGGCGTGGATGTCATCGATGCGCTCAAGCGCCGCAATATTGACTTCGTGGAACTGCTCGGCAGCACCTCCTCCACCCGCGCCGCCGCCGGACGCCTGGGCGACATCGTCAGCGCCCTGGCTGATCCGCAGTCGTCTGCGCGCCTGGCGAAAGCCTACCTGGCCTGGCGGCGCGGCGAAGAAGAGACTGCCAACGACGATTTCCAGCGCCAGGTTGCCGAATTGTTGCGTAAATGTAGCGAAGTGGAGACCTTCGTCAGCCCGAGAAGTGACCGGGATTGGCTGGCAGCCTTCTCCCCTACCCCACCGGAGGAGGGGCCGGAGGTGATGGAAGAACTGGAAGAATTCCGGGCTGTCGTCCGCCGCTGGCAGGGCACGACCGTCCTCCCGATCGACCAGATGATCCTCACCCTCGCCCAGGATCTGTTCACCGCCCCCAACGACCTGGCCCTGGCGCACAAACTGGCGCTGGTGCTGCGCCAGGTCGCGGACGACCACGCCGACTGGCGCCTGCCCGAACTGAACGGTGAACTCAGCCTGATCGCCCGCAATGAACGCCGTTTCCTGGGCTTCAGCGAGGACGATGCCGGCTTCGATCCTTCCCACCACGCCGGCAAGGTGGTGGTGACCACCATGCACAAGGCCAAGGGCCTGGAGTGGGATCGGGTCTACCTGATGTCGGTCAATAATTATGATTTCCCCTCCGGCCAGCCCAAGCGACCGCTATATCTCGGAGAAGTGGTTCGTGCGCGACGGTCTGAACCTGGAGGCCGAGACGCTGGCGCAGTTGGAAGCCGCTCTGGCGACCGGTGAGTACGAATTCTGGTACGAGGAAGGCCGGGCCACCCAGCAGGCCCGCCTGGACTATGTGCGTGAGCGCCTGCGGCTGTTGTACGTGGGCATCACCCGGGCGAAGAAGGAATTGATCCTCACCTGGAACACCGGCCGCCAGGGCGACCAGACTCCAGCAATCCCGTTTGCGGCGTTGCAGGGCTGGTTGGGGGCGCAAACGATTTGAGTGATAAATTCATGGAAAACCACTGAACCCAACAATGCAGCCGTTTAAGCCATCTCAACGTCTCTCCGCCATCCTGCAAGCTGTGTTCGTGACCTTTCTTTGGTCCACCTCCTGGGTGCTGATCAAGATCGGCCTGCGCGGTAACCTGCCGCCCATCACCTTTGCGGGTCTGCGCTATGCGCTGGCCAGTCTGTGCCTGGCGCCTTTCGTATTGCTCAATCCGATCCAGCGCGCCGCGCTGGGAAAGTTATCCTGGAAGAATTGGTTGGGGCTTTCTTTGTTGGGGGTGGTTTTCTATACCCTTGCCCAGGGCGCGCAGTATGTCAGCCTGGCCTATTTGCCGGCCGTAATGGTCAACCTGATGCTGAACCTCTCACCCGTTTTGGTTGGGGCCTTTGCATTGTTTGCTTCCCAGGAACGCCCAACCATCCTGCAATGGTTCGGCATCCTTCTGGCCGCCATCGGGGTGGGAGTTTACTTCCTTCCGTTTGCCCTGAAAACATTCGCCTTCATTGGCCTGGCAATGGCCTGCCTGGGATTACTGGCAAATTCGGTCGCCTCCCTGCAGGGGCGCCAGGCGAATCGCGATGGATCTTTGTCGCCGCTGCTCGTCACTTTCGTGAGCATGGGCATCGGGGCGGTTTTACTGTTGTGGACAGGCCTGGCAGTCCAGGGGTTCGGGCAGCCGACCCGGCTCGATTGGGGCATTATCGTCTGGCTGGCAGTCGTTAATACGGCTTTTGCCTTCACGCTCTGGAATAATACGCTGCGCACGCTCACAGCAGTTGAGTTGAGCATCCTGAACAGCCTGATGATGCCCCAGATTGCATTGATGGCGGTGGTGTTCCTGGGTGAAAAATTGGCCGTCAAAGAAATCGTCGGATTGGTCTTGGTGGGTATCGCTGTGATCGTGGTGCAACTAAAACACGATCGCTGAGCAATTGCATAGGTTACCGGGATGAGGAAATCGTTCCGGCTTTCCCGAAGGTCAAATTGACTTGAGCACCCGCTCGGCGCACTCAATCCCGGTGAACAATGCCCCACCTGTGGAAGGACCGGCAAAGTAGTCCCCGCAGAAATAGACCGGACCCTCCTGAGGCGCTTCCCAGAAACGCTTTAAGGCGTCCAGGTAGCCCGGACGGAAAGTAGGAAGCTTGTCCTGCCATTTGAAAATGCGCTGCGCCCGGAATGTGCCTTTTAGCGGCGGGAAGATGGTTCCCATCACTTCCTGGGCCTGCGCAGCTAATTCGTGTGCGTCCTGCCGCATGTCGAAGGTGTAAACGTTTGGATCGGTCAGCATCATCCAGCGGTTGTCCTGAAATTTCTCAAAAGTGATGCAATTGATTGGCAGCTTGGATGAGCGCGGCACGAAGGTCGCCTTGACAGGCGGCTGATAGTCCGTCTCGGCGATATGGTAATGCAGCGCTCCGGTGCTGTATGCCACTTTCGGGAAAAACTCCTGCCAGGCAGGTCGAGGTTCATCGAATAGGGGCAGGACATGATTCCCCTGTACAGCCACCACCACCCGGTCTGCATGGGCGATTTTAGTTCGGCCGTCCACAATATATGTAACAGAAATGCCGCTGCCATCCGCCAGCATGGCAATCCGTTTTGCCTGGGCGGTCAACTCCACCTCCACCTGTTCCTGCTAGAGCCTTGGGCAGCATACCAATCCCATCCCTGAATGTGACTGAATCGGCATTCAAGTAGCTGGTCATAAGCGCCAGGAAAGCCTTTCGCGAGACATCGCCGCCCTTGTAAGCGCACATGGTCTCGAACATTGGGATCGCCCAATACTCGAACATCTCTTCACTGATCTTTTCTTTGAAAAATTGTTCGAAGGTCTCATCCAGGTCCGGGCCGGCGGCCGTTCCAGGTGGTAAACATTCTTCAGCTTTCCCAGACTTCAGGAAATGCGGAAGCAGCTTCAGCATGGCCATGCGCGCCTTGAAGGAGACCCCGCTCCAGCCCAGGTAGGAAGGGATGGATAGAAAATTTGCGCTATGGAGTTTGCCATCCCGGTAGATCGTGATGGTCAGGCCCTCATTGGACTTCACCAATTGGTCACCAAGGCCAACTTCCTCGACCATGTTCGTCAGGGATTTGTCTGCCGTTGTTACAAATTTAGCGCCAATGTCCACCCTGAACCCCTCCCAATCAACGTTCGCCATGCGTCCTCCGACGTAATCGTTCCGATCAAGTACCAAGACATCCAACCCTGCCTTACCAAGCTGGTATCCCGCCGTCAGACCGGCAATGCCTGCACCGATTACAATGATTGACTTTTTTGCCATGGGAACCCTCCAACTTAGCGAAAGCTAAAGGAAATAATAAAGTTATTATCTGCCTGGAATCGTGGTATGTCAAGTTTTTGGGAGTGTTCTTGGTTTTTACGTTTCGGTTAATCCACTCGTGTATGTATCAACTTACAAGGATTATGGTTTTCATGAGGTAGAATTGTTCATATTTAATGTGGAGGAAGACAAGCAGATGAAAAAACGAATGACTCCCCTTGATCAACGGTCTGGTTTTCATCATTTTAATGGGAGCCTTTCTGGCAGCCTGCGGATCAAGTAATTCAACAGGCTCAAGCTCTTCCGGCAGTTCATCCGCCGGGCAGACCCTCATGCAGGCGCGTTGCTCTGTCTGCCATTCGGTGAACCGGGTCGAATCCGCTCACCATACTGCTGCGGAGTGGAAGGTAACCGTGGAACGCATGATTAATAAAGGGGCACAGCTCACTCCGCAGGAGGAGCAAACGCTGATCAGTTATCTTGCCAGGAATTATAAATAAAGCCCCGAAGTTGGGACTTCAGTCGCTTCTTTCGTTGAATGAGCCGTAAATTCGATTTCCGATCATTTCATACAAACCCCAGCCCGCGTTCTTTCAACGATACCCATCTGCCCTGCCCGATGATCATATGATCCAGTACATCCACATCCAGTAGTTTCCCGGCCTGCACGATGGCGCGGGTCACAACGACGTCATCCGGGCTGGGGGTTGGATCTCCACTGGGGTGGTTGTGCACAACGATCAGAGCCGGGGCATTCCGCCGGATGGCCGCCTTGAAAATTTCCCCCACGTGTATTTGCGAAGAATTGACCGAACCTTTATAGATTTCAACCACTTCCAGCACATGGTTGCGCGTATCGAGCAGGATGACACGCAGGTGTTCCTGCTCCAAAACAGACATCTCGAAATCCACCAATGCGGCTGCATCTGCAGGGCTGTTTACCGCCGGTCGTTCCTCGGGTTTCAGCGAAAATCGATGGGCCAGTTCGATGGCCGCCTTGATCTGTGCAGCTTTGGCCTTTCCTATCCCGTGCTGGTTGCATAACTCATCAAAGGGAGCACGGTGCAGCCCGGTGATTCCCCCAAACTCCTTCAAAAGGCGCTGGCCCACCTGGACAGCATTCTCACCAGGCACCCCCACCCGCAGGAGGATCGCGAGCAGTTCCGATGTCGCCAACACCTGTGGGCCCAGGTGCTCCAGCCGCTCGCGTGGGCGCTCGTCGGTGGCAAGGTCGGTGATCCGGTAAACAGGCTTGGGTGAGTCGTTCATGATCTTCCCTCTCTGCGTGGCATCCCGCTGGTTGGAACGATATTGACCGCTGGAAAAATATAATTTGACAGGACGTTCAGAATAAATGAATATAAGGGAGTTCCCTTTACCGTGAAATTGTACCGCGAAGCATGCCTGGATCGCGACGATTTTGAGGAGCATTTACATTAAAAATATATGACGTTGTTCCTTCCCTTTCAGAATTATTGTGTTGACAGGAGTTTCCAATTCTGATAATATATGTCGAATTCCAACAATGAGGTTTCCATGACAACTTTGATCCAAACAGTTTCCGTTTCCCTTTCCTCTTCTGCCGCCGGGATTGTTCGCGACCTGCTCAAGCAGCGCAATCTGGACGACAGCTATGGCCTGCGCGTTTTCATTTCCGGGCAAGGCTG
The DNA here is from genome assembly GCA_963830665.1 of uncultured Chloroflexia bacterium. Classification (GTDB taxonomy): domain Bacteria; phylum Chloroflexota; class Anaerolineae; order Anaerolineales; family Villigracilaceae; genus UBA877. Next base: position 95,782 of record CAWHNM010000028.1, on the reverse strand, counting down.
CTCCGGTTATCAATACGGCATGGGGCTTGAAAACCAGCCCGGTGAGACGGATACGGTCTTCGAAAGCGAAGGGTTGAAAGTAATTGTTGATGAAGGTTCCCTGCAGTTTATGAATGGCGCCACCATCAACTATATTGATGACGAACGCGGCAAGGGCTTCCTGGTGGACAACCCAAATCCAGCCTCGGCCTGTTCATGCGACAGCGGTGGTTGCGGTTGTGGAGCGAGCGAAAACTAAAAAAAGGCAGAGGCCGGGAAAATCCCGGCCTCTGCTTTTTATTGCCTGCCAGCGGGCACATGGCGTGCCCCGAATGAATTTATTAGCAAGGAATGGCAGAGTAATCCCCTCAACTCGATTTTACATTCTCTATCGGAAAGAAAGCCGTACTAGCGGTTACCGCGCAAGAACGAGATCACTGCCACCAGGATTCCGATCAGAGCAAGGATCAGGATGACCAGTCCAAACGGCACCTTGGTCCCGCTGCTGGTATCGGGTGCAAAAGTCGGGAGTTTCAACGGAGAGGGTGGGGTGAAGGTCGGCAGGTGGGTCGGTTCAAGCTGCAATCCAAAGGCTGCCACGGAGGTGGGATCGAGCGTCGGCGTTGTAAGCGGTGCTGCGGTTGGAGGGGCGGCAATTTTTGGCAGGCTGCCAGGCGAGATCGAGACGAAGGGTGCATATACCCAGCCTTTTCCGGTCGGGACGCCCAAATAAACGATCTCTATCCAAGTCCCATCCTGGCTGTATCCCAGCGCCGGTGCTTTTTCTCCGGATGCCAATACGCCAACGCGATCATAATTATACGAACTTGGCCCCGCATATACATCAATGAAGAGTTGGTCGGAATATACCGTGACCATCGGACCGGTTGGTGTGCCAGTGACCGTCGGGACCGAACCGGTCGGCTGTTGGGCGTGCACTTTGCCTGGCGGAAGGCTGAACAGGATCACCGTCAACATCAATCCGGCCATTCCCCCTGCTATCACCAGCCTTATCCAAAGCCTCGATAAACATATCCTGCAATTTCATAATTGCTCACCAGGCGCTTTCAAGGCCTAGCGGCGCCGAAAGAAAGTAATCGCCAGGCCAAGGATGCCGATCAAGCCTAGAATGAGTATGACCCACGTTGTGATCGCCCGGCCGGACGATGCAGTGGCAGGATTTGTGAAAGTGGGAAAAACCAATGAAGGTGGAGGCGTAAAGGTCGGCAGGCGAGTGGAGGTTGGCAGGATCTGAAATGCAGCCACGAAGGTCGGGTTGAGCGTGGGAGTCATCACTGGCGTCGGTGTGGGGGGCGGTTCCACAATGGGCAGCAGCGCACCGGGCGAAAGGGATACATTGGCTGCGTATACCCAGCCAGTTCCACGTGGACCATCCTGAAATACGATCTGGATCCATTCACCGGCTGGACTTCGTCCGATCGCAGGAGCTGTTCCACCTACCGGGATGGAACCGACGACCGGGTAATCAAAGGAACTTGGTCCGGAGCGCACATTGATCGGTTCTATGTAAGTTACCGTAATATAAGCCGTCCCGGCCGCCGTCGCGCGTGGGAGTTGCGCTATCCGATTGCTGAGCAGCAACCGGATTCCGGGGTAAACCAAGCAACAGCACAATTACCAATCCGGGGATCAGGAAGATCAAGGTTCCAACATTAAGAAGGACGCAAGTGTCGCAACTTGTGGGGGGTATCCTTCGTAAATAGATTAAGTTATTTGGTAATTACCGCATGATCGGCAAATCAGGTTAGATTGAGCGGACACAGTCTGCCCAAAACGCCCAAACATCTGCCGGATCACGGGTAATCCCGGAGTGTTACTGATAAGCTATTTGCCCGATTTGGCAAAACGATTATAATCTAAAACATTATGGACAGACGCGTATTCCACGGAAACATTACCCCCAGCGATGTTGCCCAGGCACTGGAAGCCGAATTCGACCAGGGCAACACGCAGACCCAGTTGGTTGGCGAAAGCAATAACCTGACAGTTCAGATTGCTTCGTCCCAATGGGCTCGTTCGGGCGGAAAAACCGCCCTGACCGTCAACATCCAGCAAATTGAAGACGGGGTCATGGTGCAGGTGGGTGAACAGCAATGGTTTGGAGTTGCTGCCAGCCTGGGACAAACGGCCATCGCTGCGCTGATCAATCCCTTGAACCTGCTTGGCCGGCTGGATGACATTGCCCAGGATGTGAGTAACTTGCAGTTGAACGAAAAGATCTGGCAGATTGTTGCCAAGGTTGTCAATGCTTCAGGAGCCAGCCAGCAGCTATCCGAACGCCTCTCCAAGGGTAACCTGTGAATATTGCGGAGCGGCCAATCCGGTTGGCGAATCGACCTGCCTGGCCTGTGGCGCTCCGCTCGGAAAGGAACAGCCAAAAACGTGCTCCAATTGCGGGTATGTACTGGTGCACGACGAAAAATTCTGTCCCAATTGCGGGCAGCCGGTCTAAGCCTCCCAGGCGCAGCTCTGCTGCGCTTTTTTTATCCAAAGCAGGCTTGCATAATCCCCCTCACGCTCCTATAATGATGCCGGTATGGCAACTCTTGATGAACTCGAATCCCGCTTGCAGTCCTTGCTTGAAGTTCACCTGTTGAAGCACCTGCCCGGATACAAGGCCGAGGATGGGATTGCCCAACAACTGGCAGTCGCAATGCACGGTAACCTGGAGGAAAAGGCCGGCGAGACGTATGCGCCCGATCTTTATGGTATCGTCGCTCACCCTTCCACGCTGACCCGCTGGCACGCCAAACCGCGTCTCCTCAAAGAACTGGCCGAGGCCGTCTATGTCGCCGGGAAGGAAGCTGGATTCCTGTTCTCGATCAAACCGGTTGTGACCACCTCTACCGACAACAACATGTCCGTTGACGAGATACTTGTCATTGCATCATTCAGGTATGATAGTGTCGCCGAAACTCAAAGTACCTCTCTGGGACACTCCGCCCGATTCTGCTGCAGGAACGATCCCCTCGAATGCATTCCTGATCGTGGACGGAACCCAGATTTTCCCGCTCAAACGTTCAGTCATTAATATCGGGCGCAGGCTGGACAATCATGTTGTCATTGATAATCCGCGCGTCTCACGGGCGCATGCCCAGCTGCGCATCGTAAAAGATCGCTTTATGATCTTTGACCTTAATTCAAGCGGCGGCACCTACGTAAATGGTCAGCGGGTCAACCAGTCAGTTCTCTCTGCCGGAGATGTTATCTCACTGGCGGGTGTTAATCTGATATTCGGCCAGGACCTGCCCGGTGGGCAGACTTCCAACGAAGGACAGACTGAACCGGGCCCATCCATTTCCGACAACCCAACCACTGCCATGACCCAAAACGAAAACGGATCCCCCCAATGAGCGGGCCAGTCGTCTTTGCCCTGCGCTTGCTGTTGACTGTCAGCCTGTATGTATTTTTGGTTTGGGCCTTCATGAGTCTGTGGCGCGATATAAAATTGCACAGCTGCCCTCCTGGCCGCCCGGAATATTCCACCCATCAGTCTGTCCTTAGCCCGCGGCGATCAGGTCCAACAGGTCCGGCATTTCATTCGGTCGGAAGTTACCATCGGGCGTGATCCTGCCTGCGAATGCCCGGTGGAAGATGACGCCGTATCCGCCCGGCATGCCCGGCTGAGTTACCATCACAACCAATGGTGGCTGGAAGATCTGGAGTCGACCAACGGGACGTTGATTAACCATGAAAAACTTAGCCTGCCGACAGTGGTCATCTCTGGCGATGAATTTCGTTGTGGCGGAACTTCTTTTACCATTTCGCTGGCCGGAGAAATCCTGCCCCCAGCTTCGCAAAAAAGCGCTTAAAAAAGAGCGGGCTATCCGGCGCTATTAGTAGTATTGGCATCTTCAGTTCCTCATGTATCTTCTTCTTGAAAGGAGTTTCCCATGTCAGAAAAAATTGTCCTGGCCATCATTGGCGGTTCCGGCCTCTATGGCATGTCTGGCTTGACCGACACCCGCGAACATGAAATTGCAACTCCTTTCGGAAAAACCATCCGCGCCCATTGTGGTCGGTACACTGGAAGGTCGGCGCGTGGCTTTCCTGGCCAGGCATGGCATCGGGCATCATATTATGCCCACCGAAGTTCCGTACCAGGCCAACATCTATGCCCTGAAAGCCCTCGGTGCAGAACGCATTGTCAGCATAAATGCCTGCGGCTCTCTTCGCCAGGATTATCGCACCGGGCCATATCGTCATCCCGGATCAGATCTATGACAACACAAAGGAGCGTCCACGTACTTTCTTCGGCGATGGACTGGTGGCGCACATCGGGGTGGCCGACCCGTTCTGCCCGGACCTTTCACCCACGCTGGAATCCGCCGTTCAGGAAACCGGCGCAACAGTTCATCACGGCGGCGCTTTCGTCATCATCGAAGGACCGCGTTTTTCCACCAGGGCCGAATCCAACACGTATCGAAGCTGGGGGATGTCCCTGGTCGGTATGACAGCCGCACCCGAAGCATTCCTGGCACGCGAGGCTGAGATGTGTTACACCGTGATGGCGCATGTCACCGATTATGACGTTTGGCATGTCAGCGAAGCGCCGGTGACGGTGGAAATGGTGATCAAAACCCTTAACCAGAATACCGCCACTGCCCAGCAGGCCATCCGCATCCTGGTGAGCAAACTGTCCGAACAGCGCACCTGTACTTGCGAACACGCTCTGGCAACTGCGCTCATAACGGATCCGGGCGTCGTTCCACCTGACACGCGTCTGAAACTGGATCTTCTGGTAAAGAAATATCTTAAATAACTCCAAAAAAAACCTTGCACGCCCGCCCGTTACCCCTCTCCCGTTCTCAAATCCAGGCCCGCCTGCTGTCTCTGGCGGCGGTTTTTCTATTTTTCTATGCGCTCATCCTGACCCTCGCCCCGGCCGCGCGTGCCCGCTCGTGGGCCGTGGGATATCGCTGGACGCACTGGTTGGGGTTTGGCGTCTGGTGTGTGGTTTTCCTTTTGGCGCACCTGCTGACGAAACGTCGAATTCCGGAGGCCGACCCTTACTTGTTGCCCCTGGCCTCCTTGCTGATCGGCTGGGGCATTCTCACCATCTATCGTCTCATGCCGGGGTTCGGATTTCGCCAGACTGCCTGGCTGCTGGTTTCCGGCATGATCTTCCTGCTCGGCCTGCGTCTCTCCCCCGAATTGCGTTTCCTGCGCCGTTACAAATATATCTGGCTCACCGGCGGCCTTCTGCTGACCGCCCTCACGCTTTTCTTTGGCACGGATCCGGGTGGCGGTTATGAAAAAGCCTGGCTGGGCTGTTGTGGCATCTACCTCCAGCCCTCCGAGCCGCTCAAGCTCCTGCTGATCGTCTACCTGGCGGCCTATCTGGCTGACCGCCTGCCGCTCAGCCTGCGCCCGCTGCCCTTCTTTGCGCCTACTGCGGTTGTCCTGGGATTAGCACTACTGCTCCTCGCAGTCCAGCGTGACCTGGGTACCGCTTTCATTTTCATCTTTCTCTACACCATCATTCTTTTCGTTGCCTCCGGGAAAAAACGCATCCTGCTGATCAGTCTGGTGGGGCTGGCGGTTGCAGGGCTGGCCGGTTATTTTCTCTTCGATGTGGTCCGCCTGCGCGTGGAGGCCTGGCTCAACCCCTGGCTCGATCCGTCCGGTCGCTCCTTTCAGATCGTACAATCCCTCATGGCGGTTGCCAACGGGGGCACTTCCGGGCGGGGACCTGGATTGGGCAGCCCCGGGCTGGTCCCGGTGGCGATTTCCGATTTTGTCTTTGTCGCGATTGCTGAGGAAACCGGCCTGGTCGGGACCTTGGGGCTGCTGGCGATCCTGGGTTTCTTCGTTGCCCGCGGCCTGCTGACCGCCTTGCGCGCGCCCGATAGCTTCCGCCGGATCCTGGCTGCCGGTCTGACAACTTATATTGGTGCGCAATCCATTCTCATTATCGGCGGAAACATCCGCTTGTTACCGCTTACCGGGGTGACGCTGCCTTTTGTCTCCTATGGGGGATCATCCCTGCTAACTTCATTCCTGGCGCTTCTGATCCTTTTATTGATCTCCAGCCAGCCTGAAGACGAGCCTGCCCCCCTCCCAAAGCCCCAGCCTTATCTGCTCCTGGCTGGGCTGCTTGGTCTGGGATTTCTCGCATTATCGGTTGTAAATGCCTGGTGGGCCGTCTGGCGCGGACCCGACCTTTTGGTACGAACTGATAACGTCCGCCGTTCGATCGCCGACCGTTACGTGAAGCGCGGCAGTCTGCTCGATCGGGCTGGAATACCGGTCAACCTGACCCAGGGTGAATCTGGTAATTACACCCGCAGATATCTTTATCCTGACCTGGCTTCCATAACCGGCTATACCGATCCTGTTTATGGGCAGGCCGGGCTGGAAGCCACTCTTGATCCCTACCTGCGCGGCCTGCAGGGTAACCCGGCCAGCAGCATATGGTGGGATCATCTGGTCTATGGCCAGCCACCGCCTGGTCTGGATATTCGTTTGAGCATTGATCTTGGCTTGCAGCGGCACGCGGATGCGCTGCTGGGAAACCACACCGGTGCCATCGTTCTGCTGAATGCGGAAAGCGGCGAGATCCTTGCAATGGCCTCCCACCCCAATTACGATCCCAACCGGCTGGATGAACAGGCCTCTGCCCTGCTTAAGGATCCACAATCGCCATTATTGGACCGCGCCGCCCAGGATCTATATTCTCCCGGCCCAGGCATGGAGACCTGGCTTCAGACGATTGGCCTTTCTGTCAATCCACCAGTAAATAATTCCGTACAGTTATATACAACGCTGGGATTTTATACTACGCCGGACCTGCGGCTGCCCGTGGCGTTCGCCGTTTCCCCCGGTAAAACACTGCGCGTCAGTCCTTTACAGGTGGCAATCGTTGCCGCCGCGCTCAGTAACAATGGGGTCAGGCCCACACCTCGCCTGGTCACGGCAGTCAAAACTCCTTCCCAGGGCTGGGTCGTGTTGCCCGCCCTGGGCAAACCGGTCCAGGCGCTGTCGGCCAGCTCAGTGGATGCCGCCACTCAGACTTTGATGGTAAAAAGCCAACCGTTCTGGCAGTGGAGTGGCCTGGCCGGGCAAACGGATAAAACCATCGCCTGGTCCCTGGCTGGCACAATGCCCGATTCACAGGGCGCCCCATTGGCGCTGGTGGTTTTGCTGGAAGACGCCAACCAGCAGTGGGCCGCCTATGTTGGCCAACAATTACTCGCGGCAGCCGTGCAGCCTTAATTACAAAAAATACCCGGCACTTGTAAAGATGCCGGGAATTCTTTAAGTAAATCTTGCCCTATTTCACCCGCACGAACCGCCGTTTACCCACCTGCAGCACTCCCGGGTGCGGGAAAGGCGCATCGAATTTCTCCAGCACCTGCCCATCCAGTTTGACACCTTTTTGCTCCACCATCCGGCGCCCATCCGATTTGCTTGCCACCAGGCCGGCAGCCGTTAGTACTTCCACCAGGGTTTGACCAGGCTGCAGGGCAAATTCGGGCATCTCATCGGGGATGTCTTTCTTTTGGAAAAGATGCACAAAGGCTTCTTCAGCGGCCCCGGCATCCGCCTCGCCATAAAAAATGGAAACGATTTCACGGGCAAGCCGCATCTTGGCATCGCGTGGGTGTATTTTCCCGGAAGCCACATCCTTCTCCAGCGCCTCGATCTCGGCCGGCAGCCAGCGCGTCGCCAGGCGGGCGAACTTGCCCATGGCCACATCCGGTACGCTCATCACCTTGCCATACATATCTTCAGCCGTGGTATTGATCGGGATCACATTCCCGGTCGATTTCGACATGCGCTGCACGCCATCCGTCCCCGGCAGAATGCCGCAGATCACACCCACCAACGGCTTTTGGCCAAGCGCTTCCTGGAGTTTGCGGCCGGCCACAATGATATTGAACAATTGATCCGTGCCGCCCACCTGCACATCCGTCTTCATGGTGACCGCATCGTAGCCCTGCATCAGGGCGTAAAAGGTCTCATGGATGTAGATGGGCTCTCCGGCTTCCAGGCGTTTGGCAAAATTCTCCCGCACCAGGAACTGCTGGATGGTGAAGTTTTGACCCAACCGGATCATATCCAGTAGCGATAGCTCGGATAGCCATTCGCCATTGTAGCGAACTTTCGTCTTCTGCCGGTCGAGCACACGGAAGGCCTGTTCGGCATACGTTTCGGCGTTTTTCGCCACCTGCTCCTGGGTCAGGATCGGACGCGCCTTGTTTTTATCGGATGGGTCGCCCACCAGGGCCGTGTAACTACCGATCAGGAAAGTCACTTCGTGGCCCAAATCCTGGAACTGGCGCAGCTTGCGCATCGTGATCGTATGGCCGAGGTGCAGGTCGGTCGAGGTCGGGTCATAACCGCAGTAGACGCGCAGCGGCCGGTGTTCTTCATCAGCTTCGATAAGCCGGTTCCGCAATTCGGCAGTCATGGCTTTTTTCAGATCTTCATCGCCATATTCTGTGCCTTGCATCAACAAGGCTACTTGCTCATCAATGTTCATTATGGTCTCCAAATTATGATGGTGACAAATAAAAACGCGCCCGCTGCGGCAGGCGCGATCTCCCCACCCGCAACGGCGTTTAAAGGTGGGGATAATAGTAGTAGGAGGAAATTCCGGCGCTCATATCGCCGCAATTATACAACATTTCCCTGACATGGCAATATCGAAAAATGCCTACATCTTTCCTGCACGCGCCGCCCGCCTGGTATTGTCTTCAATATCCAGGAAGATCAGCAACAATTGCGAGACCCCCCACAACGCGAAGGAATAAACCAATCCATGCAAAGGCTGCTCAAAGGCAAACAAATAATTTTGGATCATGTCTGTTATTCCCATCCCGGCCCAAAAACCGCGCAGGATTTGCAGCGTATTAACTCCAATGGACAAGATCAACTGGCCTCCATAAATCACCACGATGATCCAGGCCAGGATCTTTAAGGCCCTGGCCATGCGGAGAACGGTATCTTTATTGAAGTATGTTCCAGGGAAGTTGCTATGTTTATCTTCCATTTTTCACCTCATAAGAATTGTCTTTTACTGCAGAATGACAATAAATTTTACCGCTTTTCCAGGAACTTATGTTCAAGCACGCGGGGTCCGCCAGTCCCCGGCCTGCCTGCCCTCTCGGCCAAAAAAGAATTGTAAAAAAAAGGCTGCGAGGCGCAACGCCTCGCAGCCTTTTTCACTTCGTTTCTACATCATGGGTTGCCGCAGACTTCAACATAATTAGCGGCACCCGAGATCCAGCCTGTACAGCCAAAGTTGATTGCATAAGCTCTGTAAAGAATGCTGTTGCCCACATGCACGGGAAGAGAATCATAATGAGTCTCGGTGTAAATTTTGTAAGTGTTAGTTGCACTATAGGTCCAGTCGCCCACCTGGCTGCCATTGATGGTAACAAATTGACCGACTGTGCAATTATTCGCGGAAAGATTTGCACTTACCCTGACCACGGAAACCGTCATATTATTTTGTATGGTAAAAGTTTTACTATAAGGTCCGAGGTCGGTCGAAAAGGAGACGGTTTTATTGGGCAGGTAATGCCACTCGCATAGCGCCGGAGGTGTTCCGCTAAATGTGGGTGTGAGAGTGAATGTGGGAGTAGGGCCGTCAGTAATAACTTCAGTAGGAGTTGGCGTGTCAGTGATTGAGGGTGTTTTCGACGGAGTTAATGTTGGAGTGATGGATGGATTAAAGACCGGGTCTTTCAGAGCAAGAGGCATATAAACCAATTGATTGATGGAGTCGAACAAATTCGTTGTGGAATGGCTCTGACCTTGCCCGGATTGCTTGGCCATACCGGATATTTGAAACACGCCGGCGAGTAATAAAGCAATTATGACACCGGCCACGATCCATCGTTTGATATACATGGTATTCTCCTTATTCTACGTAGTGCGGGCCTGCCCACCAATTATTCAACAATCATTTCGCGGCGAAGAACTTGTTTCGCAATGGGGTGCAATTTTCGTAACCAGGCATGCCATCAAACCACAACTATAATAGACATGGACTTATGTGGAGTATAGCACGAGAGAAGAAATTCCAATCACTCCGTTCTTAACAAAATGCTTAAGCGGATATTCAACCTGGTCCGCCGCCGGCTGCTGTAAATAACTTCTTACCCTAAATTTTTATAGCCCTTCCTTTGTTATAATAACCCACCTGGAATATTGTCCGAAAGGAAAACAAAATGAATACTCCCGACACACCCAAACCGGTTAATTTCATCCTCGCAGCCGTCGCCGAGGATCTGAAAATCGGGACGCTTCAATTATGTCCGCACCCGCCTGCCACCGGAACCGAACGGCTACCTGCACATCGGCCATGTCAAGGCCTTCCTGATCGACTATAACACCGCCAAAGAGTTCGGCGGCGAGCTGGTCCTGCGCTTCGATGATACCAACCCGACCAAGGAAGAGACCGAATTCGTCGATGCGATCGAAGAGGATTGCTCAATGGCTGGGCATCCAGCTGGGTCAAAGTGACCTTTGCCTCGGATTATTTCGACCGGCTCTACGAATGGGCCATCCGGCTGGTCAAAAAAGGTCTGGCTTACGTGGATGACCAGACGCCGGAGGAAATGAGCGCCAGCCGCGGCACGCTGCCGCGCGGTACCAAGTGGAGCCAGAACGAATCGGCCTTAAAACCTGGCATCGAGTCCCCTTATCGGAACCGTTCGGTCGAAGAAAATCTCGACCTGCTGGAACGCATGAAGAACGGCGAGTTCCCCGAAGGCAGCCGGGTCCTGCGCGCCAAGATCGACATGGCCCACCCCAATCTCGTCATGCGCGACCCGGTCATGTACCGCATCATGCACGCCACCCACCACCGCACCGGCGACAAATGGTGCATCTACCCGATGTACGACTGGTCGCATGGCCAGAACGATTCGATGGAAGGCATCACCCATTCGCTCTGCTCGAATGAATACATCATCCATCGTCCGCTCTATGAGTGGTTCCTGGAACAATTGGGTGAGTTCAAGACCCGCCAGATCGAGTTCTCCCGCTTCAACCTGACCTATGCCATGATGAGCAAGCGCAAACTGCGCAAACTGGTCGAGACGGGCGTGGTGAGCGGCTGGGATGATCCGCGTCTGACCACCCTGCGCGGCCTGCGCCGGCGCGGCGTCACCCCGGAAGCCATCCAGAATTTCATTGCCGCGGTGGGCGAAACCAACAATGATAGTTGGGTGGATATGGCCCTGTTCGAATGCCTTCATCCGCGACGATCTGAACAAGCGCTCCCCCCGCCGCATGGCCATCCTGCACCCGCTCAAACTGGTCATCGATAATTATCCCGAAGACCAGGTGGAGGAAATGAGTGCCGTCAACAATCCCGAAGACGAGACGGCTGGGACGCGCAAAGTGCCATTCTCCAAAGTACTGTACATCGAACAGGATGATTTCCGCGAGACTCCGCCGCCCAAATATTTCAGGCTGTATCCCGGGAACGAGATCCGCTTGCGCTATGCCTATCTCGATCAAATGCACCGGCGTCACCCGTGATCCGGTTTCAGGTGAAGTGACCGAGGTACACTGCACCTACGACCCGGCCACGCGTGGCGGCGACGCTCCGGATGGGCGTAAGGTAAAATCCACCATCCATTGGGTCTCGGCACGGCATGCAGTCAAGGCCGAAGTGCGGCTCTACGAGCAACTGTTCACTGTCGAGAATCCGGATATGGGCGAGGATGTCAATTCCATCATCAATCCTCATTCGCTTGAAGTGCTGACGGATTGCTTCCTGGAACCCTCCCTGGCCGAAGCCAAACCCGGCGACAAATTCCAGTTCGAGCGCACCGGCTATTTCTGTGCTGACCTGGACTCCGCTCCCGGCAAGCTGGTTTTCAACCGGACCGTGACACTTAAAGATACCTGGGCAAAAATCGAAAAGAAAGTCTGACAAGCCGTCGATGTTCAACAAGTCTTAGAAGTCTAAAAGCCTCATGCCGTTCATCAACTACCTCTTCGCCGCTTTAGCCGCAGTTGCCGCCGGAATGATCAACGCGCTGGCCGGCGGTGGAACGCTGATCACCTTCCCCGTCCTGCTGGCCATCGGTCTTCCGGCTGTCTCGGCCAATGTCACCAATACCATCGCCCTCTGTCCCGGTTTCCTGGGCGGGACGCTGGCTCAATCCAAAGACCTGCAGGATCAAAAGAAACGCCTCTGGATCGTCCTGCCGGCCGGCCTTCTGGGTGGGCTGGCAGGCGGTTTCCTGCTTCTGCGCACCAGTGACAAACTCTTCACCAATCTGGTCCCATTCCTGATCCTGGTGGCATCCGCCCTGCTGGCTGTCCAGAACCCGATCCGGAACTGGTTGGCCCGCCGGCTGGAGCAGGGCAAGTCCGGGCAAATTCCGGAATTTTGGATCTTCCTGCCTGTCTTCCTGGGTGCCATTTATGGCGGATATTTTGGCGCCGGGTTGAGTGTGGTCCTGTTGTCCGTTTTGGGATTGATCCTGAACGACAACCTGACCCGCCTGAATGCCATCAAACAAAGCATCGCTTTTTCTGCCAACGTCGCGGCAGCTTTGCTGTTCGTGTTCTCGGGCAAAGTTGTCTGGAGCGTTGCAGCCGTCATGATGGTGGGAGCCCTGCTGGGGGGTTCACTGGGAGGACGATTGGCCAGCAGAGTCAAGCCTGGCACCCTGCGCCGGATCGTCGTTACGATTGGGTTCGTAGTGGGTTTTATATACTTGGTAAAGACTTACTTCATAATCTGAACATCGAGGAAAAAACATGGCCCAATACTTTGCGTACGATTACCAGGGCAATCCGTTCATCCTGTTTGGGATCTGGCACCTGGTGGCACTCGTTGTCATCGTACTGATCAATTTTGCTATGCTGGGGTTCCGTGACAGCTCCGAAAAGACCCGCACGATCGTCCGTTGGAGCATGGCGATCGTGCTCTGGCTGGATGAAGGCTCCTGGCATATCTGGAACATCTATTGGGGTCATTGGACCGTGGCGCAACTGCCCCTGCACATCTGCAGCATCCTGGTCTGGCTGACAGGCTTTATGTTGATCTTTAAGAGCTTTCGCATTTATGAATTCGCCTATTTTATCGGGATCGGAGGAGCCATGCAGGCTCTGCTAACCCCGGATGCAGGCATCTATGGATTCCCACATTACCGCATCTTCCAGACCATGATCTCGCATGGCCTGCTGATAACTTCGGCCGTCTATATGACCACCGTGGAGGGCTTCCGGCCCACCTGGAAATCCCTCTGGCGGGTGGTGGTCGGCTTGAACATCTACGCAGTTTTGATCTACCCGATCAACCTGCTGCTGCATACAGATTTTCTATTCATCAATGGCAAACCCGCCACAGCCAGCCTGCTGGATGCGCTGCCCCCCTGGCCATACTACTTAATCTATATGGAAGTGCTTCTGGTGGTAGTGTTCCTGCTCCTCTACCTGCCTTTCATTATCCGGGATTGGCGATCCAGGGTAAATGCCAGGACAGCCTGACGGACCATTTCATATTGATGGGAGATTTTCGACCAATGGATAGCTGCAGATTGCCCGACCTGACCTATAATATACATGGAAGGCAACCTGTTACCCTTGAGATCTGTAACCACAGGTGTAACTATTCCCTGCCTTTGGCGTAGATACATAATAGTCCGAACTCATTTCAAGGAGAATGCTTATGCAAAAAAGAAATCGTACTCAATTGGTTCTGGGGATCATCCTCATCCTGGTGGCTGGCTGGTTGATCGCCACGCGTGCCTTCCCTGACCTGGCCAGGATCATCCGCCTGCCTGCTTTCGACTGGCCCATGTGGGTGGTTTTGAGCTGGAGCGGTGTTGCTGGTCATCGGTCTTTTGACCGGTGCGCCGGGTATGGCCGTTCCAGCCTGCATCGTGGCCGGCATTGGCTGTATCCTGTATTATCAGAATTCCACTGGCAATTGGGAATCCTGGGCCTACATGTGGACGCTCATTCCTGGCTTTGTGGGCGTGGGAAGCATCCTGGCCGGCCTGCTTGGGGAGGACTTTAAATCATCCGTCCGCCAGGGGCTGAACGCCATAATTATCAGTGCGGTCCTTTTTGCCGTATTTGGCACTTTCTTCCATGCCTGGAATATCTTCGGAGTTTACAGCGCATACGTGCCGATCGCGTTTCTTTTCCTGGCAGGCATCTGGCTGATCGTGCGCGGATTCCTGCGCCGTAAATAATAGATAAGGAGAATCCCATGCGACTTACGCGGTAGTCTCTTCTGGGGCATTGTCCTCATCGTCCTGGCAGCATTGCTGCTCTTAAACCAACGGGCTGGCTTAAAGGTGATATTTTCGGTTATTTCTGGCCGGCAATCATCATCCTGTTTGGTATATGGTTGCTGATCGGCGCCTTTTCCAGAGGGCGATCCGGTTCGGCCGGTCAAACCATCTCCATTCCTCTGGAAAGCGCTCAAAGCGCCCGTCATCAAGCTGGACCACGCCGCCGGACGGTTGAACATCCGGGCTGGAGCCTCCTCCACTGAACTACTCAACGGCGTCTTTGGCGCAGAAGTGGACTACAAGTCGAACATGGAAGCCGGCCAACTCCAGGTCAGGTTGCGCACCTCTCCACATTTCTGGGCCTGGTACCCCGGCGAAAGCCTGGACTGGGATATCCGTCTCAATGGCGATGTTCCACTGAACTTAAAGATCGATAGCGGCGCAAGCGCCTCCACCCTCGACCTGACGGACCTAAAAGTGGTTGACCTCGATATCGACACTGGCGCCAGCAGCACGGAAGTGACCCTGCCTGCCAACGCTGGAAATACCCGGGTGGATATTGATTCGGGAGCGGCTTCTCTAAATATCCGCATCCCTACCGGAGTGGCTGCCCGTATCAAGGTCAAGAGCGGTATCGCATCGATCAACGTCGACTCTGCCCGCTTCCCACGCATCGATGGCGGTCTCTATCAATCTGCGGATTATGCCAACGCCGCCAACCGCGCCGATATTACCATAGACACCGGCGTCGGTTCTGTTGAGATCAAGTAAGGAGAGGACAATGAAACGTTTCGATTACCGCATCCTGGTTGGCGCCGCGTTGATCCTGGGCGGGATCCTGATGCTGCTTGATCGGACCGGTGTACTTAGAGGGGCAACCAATTTCTTCTGGGCCGGTATTCTGGCTGTCGGTGCCGCAGTTTTTCTATTCTGGTTCTTTAGCGACCGTTCAAAATGGTGGGCTGCCATTCCCGGCTTCACCCTGGCAGGCATGGCCGCCAGCTCCCTCCTGCTGGATAGGATTGGCTGGGGCGGATTGGCATTTCTGGGCGGGATCGGCTTGGGCTTTTGGGCGATCTATTTCACCGGTAGAGAGCGCTGGTGGGCCATCATCCCGGGCGGTGTACTTCTCACGCTGGGTGTCACATCCGTGATGAGCGAAGCGTATGGCGTGATCGATTCCGGCGGAGTGTTCTTTGTCGGGCTGGGCATCACCTTTGTACTGGTAGCTCTCCTCGGCGAAAATGAGATGGGCCTTCATCCCGGCCGCGGTCCTGCTCCTGCTGGGCTTCTTCCTTGGCACGCCTTTTGTGGGTGTGATGGAATACATCTGGATCGGCATTCTGCTCGTAGCCGGTATCATCCTGGTCGTATCGGCATTCCGTTCCAAATGATACTTTTAAAAGAAAAAGGATTTGCGAGCTGATCTCGCAAATCCTTTCTTAATTTAAGCAAGCCCCGATTATTTAACTTCCTCCACGCTTTCAATATCCGGGAAGAACTGCCTTACAGTTCCTTCCACCCAGCCATGTAGAGTGGAGGGAGAAAGCGGGCAGCCCAGACAGGCACCGCCCAGGCGCACTTTCAGAATCTTTCCGTCGAACGAGACATACTCGGCTGAACCGCCGTGGAAGGTCTCGATATAGGCGCTCAACTGTTCAACCAGCGCTTTCATTTGCAGTTCGGTTTTCGGATCAGTCTTCAATTCAGACATGTTTCTGCCTCAATTCTTGCCAGGGTGGCGCATCCCGCTCGCCAGGATGGAGCTCACCGGACCCTGCTGGTTCTGCTTGCGTTCGGCAATGACGCCCGCCAGCCGGTCCAGGATGATCTTTCCCAATTCCGGATTTTTTTCACATAAAGCCCGCAGATCTATTCCGCGAATACGCAGGACTTCGCTATCCAGCGAACAAACCGCACCGGAAGTATAAGCCGGGTTATTCATCGCCGCCGACCAGCCGAAGATACCTCCCGGCTGGACACGTGTCACGGTCATCATCGGCCCATCATGCGGCTTGTAGCGGATGGTGACCTCTCCGCTCACCACAAGATAAAGATACTCTGCATAATCATCCTGCTCGAAAATGACGGTTCCTGCCACCCAGGTCTGCGGCGCGAAATAAGGAGCCAGCAACTGGATATCTGCTGCGAGCAGGCCGGTGAAGAATGCAAGATGACTATACTTCTCGAGATTCATATTATATAAGATATTAGCCAAACCTGCGCATCCTTCATAGTGGCAAATATCCTAAAAGACTAGACATTCGTCCGTGTGTTTTGTCATACCGCAGACCGGTTTCGTGTATACTCTATGAAGCAACTTTTACACCAGGAAATCATCTAATGATTGACAGCCAAACTGAAATCTCCATCGAGGCTCTGCGTGCTGGAGACCGCCACGAATTTGCCCGGTTGGTCGATACCTATTCGGGTCCGCTCCACCGGTTGGCGCTCAAGATGCTGGGTAATGAACCAGATGCCGAAGATGTGCTCCAGAATACCTTCCTTAAGGCCTTCCAGCACATTGGTGATTTTGAAGGCCGTTCCAGCCTTTCCACCTGGTTGTACCGGATCGCCTCGAATGAAGCCTTGATGATGTTGCGTAAACGGCGTCCGGAAACCACCTTCACCGACACGGCAGCGGAGGAGGATGAGGATCGGATTTCCAATCCGGTGGAATTCACCGACTGGTGCTGTCTGCCGGAAGAGGAATTTCTCTCAACCGAATCGAAAGCTGCACTGGATCGCGCCGTCCAGCACCTGCCGGAAACTTTGCGGATCGTCTTTGTCCTGCGCGATATCGAGAACCTGTCGATCCAGGAGACCAGCCAGGCTCTGGGTTTGAGCGAGACAGCGGTTAAAACCCGTTTGCTGCGTGCCCGGTTGCGATTGCGCGAAGAACTGAGCAGTTATTACGGTGAACGGCTCACCAAAGGAGCAAAGAATGAGTGACAATGACCAATCCACTTGCAAGGCTTTACTTGGTTTCCTGTCTGATTATGTGGATGGGGACCTGAGCGAAGAACTCTGCCGGGAAATTGAATGCCATGCCGCCGAATGTGAGAATTGTCGAGTCGTGGTCGATACGCTCCGCAGGACCATCTCCCTATATCACGTCCTGGCTGCCGAAAACTCCGAAGTTTCCGGCGAAACCCGCGAGAGACTTTTTAAAACCCTCAACCTTGAAGATTACCTGAAGCAATAAAGTATGAAATGTCCTGCGTACGGGAACAGCTTTGCTGGCGGGGTCGGGCGTCCTTGGAAAACCGGTTTCATTTTGTGAGTGGATATTATTAACGAATGGCCGAAAAGAAAATACAATCGCGTACGCCGCTCATTCTCACCCTGATTACAGCCGGGGTTTTCCTGGTTGGTGCAGCCCTGATCCCATTATTGGTCCGTGGTCAGGAAACCGCTCTCGAGGCTTCCATGATCATCCGGCCGCCGGTAATCATTAATCAGACCGCTCCCCAGCTTGAATTAATTGACTTGCAGGGTAAAAAGGTGTCTCTCGGTGATACGCGCGGGAAGGTCGTCCTTGTCAACAACTGGGCCACCTGGTGTCCCCCATGCCTGACCGAAATGCCCGAGTTGCAGGCTTTTTATACAGCCCATCTGAACCAGGATTTCGTTCTCATCGCAATTGAATCGGGTGAACCCGCTGCAGAGGTTTCCAATTTTGTCCAGCAACATGGGATCACTTTCCCGGTCTGGCTCGATCTGCAAAGCGCCGCGCTGGATTCATTCCAAAACGGGAACCTGCCTAGTTCCTACGTAATTGACCGGCAGGGTATCATGCGTTTGAGCTGGACCGGGCCGGTCAACCAGGCCACCCTCGAAAAATACGTCACCCCGTTATTGGAGAAATGAAATGGATGCAAAAGTTATCTGGCAACAGGGTCTTAGCTTCACCGGCACATCCAATTCCGGCTTTGAAGTTCCGCTGGGAACAGACTTTGATGCTGGTGGCAACAACGATGGGTTCCGCCCGCTGGAACTGATGGGGGTCAGCCTGGCAGGTTGCACCGCCATGGATGTTGTATCCATCCTGCGGAAAAAGCAGCAAAAAGTTACCGCCTTCGAAGTCAAAATCCACGCCGACCGGGCGGCGGATCACCCCAAGGTATTCACACACACGTTCATCACTTACCTCGTCACCGGGCATGGCCTGGACGAGAAGGCCTTGCGACGATCCATCGAGCTCTCGACAACCAAGTATTGCCCTGCCGTGGCTATGCTCGACAAGGTGGTACCGATCGAATTCTGCTATGAGATCTATGAGGGGGAAGGCCCAGATGAACCGCAAGCTGGTGAAGACGGGGACGTACGTCATTTCCCAGCCTTGATATGGCTGGTCGCATCCGAACAAACGCAGGCAATAATTGTCATGTTACCACGCGTGAGCGTGCCGTGATAAGCCGCATCACCGTTATGGGCGATCCAACCTTCCAGGTTGAATGCGATGGCGCTTTCAACTGGCATCCACTCTCCGTTGTATTTACGGGCAATATGGACATGCGTCCCGGTCGCTTCGCCGCCCTCGCAGGAGGGAAAGCCAAGTGGATCGCCCATCTTCAGCTTCCGGCCGGCTGGGGCACGCCCATCTGTCGCAATATGTAAATAAAGGATATCCCAGCCGGTCCTTTCATTTCCATCCCCGTCCAGATCCTCCATTACCACGCCTGTCTCCGAACGGACAACGATTCCGTCTGCCATGGCTGTTACTGGATTATTGGAGGGATCACAGCCTTTGACGGGCGGAGCGAAATCGAGCGCCGACCATGGCTGGAGCTCGGCAGTCCCCCAGCCAGAGTGAGGGCCGCCGGTAAAATTCCAGGTCTCGCCATCCGGGAAGGGGAAGGAAAAAGCCGGTTGTTGGAGGCTGACTTCAATAAACGGTTTCTCAGACTCATCCATTATCCAGGGATCGCCGAACAAATTGCGATAGGTGCGCGCCAGACCATCCGGACCGACAGCCCTGGCGTAAGCCTCCGGCGAGGATATTCGTGAAAAATAATATTGGAACGCAACCGAGGCGGCAGTCTGCCAGGGGTCGGGGCGTTCCAGAGTGCTGTCGGGATGTTGGAATTCGGTTAATTCCCCGGTTCGCCAGCCATAGTAACCGAAATTAAGCATATTTGCCGCCCAGATCAGTTGCATATACAGGCCGGCGTAGTAGTAGTCGATCTCGCCGAGCGGATAACTGCCGCTGGGTGGTACCGGCTGGGAGAGCGCCCCGGTCTGGTATTCCAACATGGCCAGCAGGAAGCGTGGGCTGATGCTGTAGTTGGTCGCCACGATATCCACGATCTCGGCCCCGGAATGGTTGGCGTCCACCACGTAGGCTTGATAATCCTTCAGCCAGCCAGGATGGCTGGAGACGAAATCCTGCGGTGTCGAAACCAATGGCGGATGGGCCGTTGACATACTGGCTATCCGGGACAATCTGGAGCCGTGTCCCCCAGAACGGCAAATAATAGATCGGGATTTTCATCGGCATGCCGGGCGGCATGGTGGTGGCATCCGCGGGAATTTGCGGGTTGGCCGTCCGGATTTCGGGCGATGGTTGTGTTGAAATGAGCCGCCAGTGCCGGGAGCGTGTCGCCGGCCTGGGCCACGTAATCCACCAGTTCGCCGGGATTATATTCAGGGCGTTTCGGAAATGGTGTGAAAGTCGGGGCCAGGAGTCGGCGCCTGCGTGGAACTAACCGGAGTCAAGACCCCGGCACCCTGGGGCAGACAAGCCGCCAGCAATATGGAGAGGACTAACAGGAGGAACTTTTTGTTAAGGGACACAGGCAGGATTATTCACCCGGCAGGCGGATGATCTGCGAAGTGTGCTCGCTTACCAGGCTGGCAGTGATCGTATTATTGTTTTTGGTGAGGGTGCCTTCGTAAGGGCCGTTCCCGGCATGCGCGGTCCAGCCGCTCAGGACGAAAGGCAGGGGGCCGCCAGCCGCCACCCATTCACCATTATATTTCCGGGCAATGTGGACATGGGTGCCGGTGGCGGTGCCGCCTTCACAGGATGGGTGGCCGATATGATCGCCGGCATTCACCCGGGTGCCGACCGGAATGCGGTCCTTGGTGGCAATGTGCTGGTAAATCACAACCCAGCCGGTCTGCTCAAAACCATCCCCATCCAGGTCGAGGACCACATAGCTGCTTTCCGAGCGCACGATCTGCCCGGTTGCGACGGCCACCACCCAGGCGTTGGACTCAAAGCAGCCTGAAACAGACGCGGGAGGCGCAAAATCCAGGGCGCCCCATGCGCTTTCCGCCTCCCAGGCCGGATGCGGGCCGCCGGTGAGTGTCCACGGAACACTCACCTCAAAAGGCAGGGTGAATATCGGCTGGTTCATGTTTGGAGGAAAAAGCGGTCCCAGTTCATTCGCACGTTCCCATGGGTCGCCAAACATGCTTTTATAGAGCGCCAAAAAACCGGTTTGAGGATCAATGGCTTGCAGCCAATCGGCATAATTAAGATGCTTGGAGAAGAAATATTGCAGGGCAACGCTGCCTGCATTCAGGGATGGCGCGATGCGCAGGCTGGTACCATCCGGAAAGGTGAGTTCGTTGAGAGTGCCGGCACGCCAGCCATAATACCCGGTCAGAAGGTCCTGAATGACCAGGCGCATCTGCTGGTAAAGCGTTGTGTTGGCTGGATTAATATAGCCAAACAGATATTTTTCGTCCAGGCCCGGCTTGGACTGTCCCTGCACCCAGCCGGTGTAATATTGGATCAGCGCCAGCAGCAAACGCGGGCTGATCGAGCTGTCCTGGGAGATCCGTTTGACACCCTCGGCGCCGGTGATCGTGCCGACCGTGGTCATCCATTCAGTGTAGGTGCTTAATCGACCTCCGGCAGAGTTCACATAGGCTTCGATATCGAAACCAACCGCGCTGGGGGAATCCACCAATTCGCTGTCCGGGATGATCTGCTGGGAGGGAGTGGTGGGGGCCTGGGCAGTCTGCGCCGGCAGGATCAACAGGGTACCGGGGTTGATGAAGCCGGTGGCAGACAGGGGAACAGAGGCATGGATATCTGCAGGCTGTATGCCAAAATGGATGGCAACGACATTCAAGCTGTCGCCCGATTGGGAAGTGTAGAAAAAGGTCGGGCCTGGCACAGAAGATGTCTCAACCGGAGCAGGAGTACTGGTGGGCTGAATGACACTCGCGGGCTGATCCGTGGCTGTCTGCGGGAGGGGCGTAATGGTTGGGAGATTGATAGGAGTTGGTGTGGAGATCGGGTTGGCCGGAATCGTCCCGGTCGCTCGAGGGGTGGAGGTCAGATACGGATCATAAGTCCCCCACAGGTTGTTATCGCAGGCAGAAAGAAGCATACCGAGAACAAGAAACAGGGCAAGCGCTTTGCCCAAATGCAGCGAAGATGGTTTCATCAGCCGAAGATTATACCCCAGCAGCCAGGTGGCATAAATGAGAGAGATGTAAGAAAATGGATCTCATCTCTGGATCTGGTTCACAGTACTGTTCCCCTCGAAATTTTCGACCACCACACCATTGCGCGTCAGTGTGCCCACGTATTGCTCGCCCGTCCCGGCTGAGATCCAGCCGCTCAAGTTGAAGGGTACCGGACCCGATGCAGACATCCACTCGCCGTTGAACTTGCGGGCCAGGTGGACATGCGTACCACTGGACTGCCCGCCTTCACAGGATGGGTGCCCGACCCGCTCACCGGCCTGCAGAACGGTGCCAGGCTGGACACGGTCGCGACTCTCGATATGCATATACAGGATCACCCAGCCCGAGCCTTCGTTTCCATCCCCGTCCAGGTCCTGGATGACCTCACCGTCGCCGGTGCGTGTCACCAACCCGCCTGCCACTGCAGTAACCCAGTAGTCCACCTCCACGCAGCCCTGCGCCTCGCCCGGCGGGGCGAAGTCCAGCGCGCCATAGGGTGTCCCGGCGTCCCAGGCCAGGTGCGGACCGCCGGTGAAAGACCAGGTTTCGCCCGATCCGAACGGCAGAAGCATGGCTGGTTGCCGCAGACTGGCCGGAACGAGCGGCTCGATGGCCAGGTCAAAGGGGTAGCCGAAGAGCAGGTAATACGTATCAAAGAATCCCCCCGGACTGACATCCCGCAACCAGGTCGAATAATCGTCCAGTTGGGCAAAGAAATTCTGCACTCCGGCTGTTCCAGCATTGATGGTCGGGTCAATCGGGACAACGGAACCATCTGCCAGGACCCAATCGGTGACTGCACTCGGATCGCCAGCGATAGTAGCCGCTGTTCAATTGGATGGCCGCCCACTCCAGTTGGCGGAACAGGCCGTGATACCAGGCATCGTAGAAGCCAAAGGGCTGCTCATCCAGGGCCGGGTCGGGGTTGGGTTTCGTCAACCAGCCCGAGCGATATTCCACCAGGGCCAGCAGGAGGCGCGGGTTGACGGAATAGCTCTGCGCGGCGCGCACCACGACCTGTGCAGCGGTCAGGGTTTCCCCGTTCACATCCTGGGTATAATTCGCCAGGTAACCGCCCTTGCTGTGGATGAAAGCGTCCACATCCGTCAGGGTACTCAAGGGTCCGTATACCAGTTCTGAATCGGGGATGATCTTGTACGCCGGACCGGTCGGCTGGGGCGGCACAACCGGGATGGTCAACGTCTCGCCAACTTTCAATGAATTGACATCCGCGATATTGTTGGCCTGGGCCAGGGCCTGCAGGCTGACACTGTATTTTTGAGCGATGGCGCTGAGCATATCGCCGCTTTGAACAACGTAGGTCTGCGGACCGTGCTCTGTGCCGGCCTGGTAATGCGCGGCATCCGGAGTGGGTGTCAATTCAGGCGAGCCGGGAACACGGGTTGGCGGAATGGTATAAGACAACGTCGGGCTCCCCAGCGCCATCGCCGTGGTGGTGGCAATTTGGCCCGGCGCCCAGATGGAAGCGGGAGTGATGGACAGGTCGGATGGTTGGGAGGTTTTACAGGCGCTCAGGCTTGCGCCGGATGCCGCCAGGATAAAAATAAGTACAAGTTTCTTCAATAATCTTCGTGAAAACATGCCAGGATTCTACCAGTTTCTGCTAAAATCATCGCATAATGGAATGTACTGAAACCTGATCAATAACAATCTCACTGCAGGTACATCAAGACAGGAGAGACCGGATGGAAAAACTTTACGGCGGCATGGAAGGCGGCGGGACCAAGTTCGTTTGCGCAGTCGGCACGCGACCGGACGAAATTATCGACGAGACACGTTTCCCGACCACCACCCCGGATGAAACCCTGGACCGGGCGATCGCTTTCTTCAAAAAACATGCACTCTCGGCGATTGGGCTGGCTCCCTTTGGCCCGCTCGACCTGGACCCGGTCTCTCCCGGCTTCGGTTCCATCACCGCCACACCCAAACCCGGTTGGAGCAACACCGCCATCCTTGGGCGATTCCGCCAGTCACTTCGACCTTCCCATGGCTTTCGACCTGGATGTCAACATGGCGGCTTTCGGTGAGTACCACTGGCTCCCGGAAAACCGGGCTCTCAATTCGCTGGTCTACTTCACCATCGGGACCGGCATCGGGGCGGGTGTCATCGTCAATGGAAAGGTTGTGCATGGCCTGACGCACCCCGAGGCCGGTCACATGCGCCTGCCGCACGATCTGCAGAAAGACCCTTTCCCGGGAAGGTGCCCTTTCCACGGGGATTGCTTCGAAGGCCTGGCAAATGGACCCGCCATCGGCGACCGCTGGGGCCAGCGCGGGGATACACTCCCGGACGAGCACCCCGCCTGGGAATTGGAAGCGGAATACATCGCCTACGCCCTGGCAGATACCATTTTTTTACTCTCCCCACAGCGGATCGTCCTGGGCGGTGGCGTGATGGAACGGATGCAGCTTTTCCCACTCATCCGCACCAGGGTCAGGCAGCTGTTGAACGGGTATATCCATTCGCCGGTGTTCCTTGGCGGGCTGGACGATTTCATTGTCCCACCCGGTCTGGGTAAACGCTCGGCCATTCTGGGAGCAATGGCGATGGCGAAAAACCTGGCCGAGTCATAAAGGAGTTAGCATGGATACTATGCACTATGGCATCGAAGTAGTTCCCTTTGGCGATTTCAGCGACCCGCGCCAGGTCGTCCGGCTGGCCCAGGCAGCCGAGGCGGCCGGCTGGGAGGGACTGTGGATCTGGGATCATGTCATCATGCCATATGGCGTCGGCGATCCCTGGGTCACACTTGCGGCCGTGGCGGCCTGTACCAAATCCATCAAGCTCTGCGCAGGAGTAGCCCCGCTGCCGCGTTACCGCCCCCACCTGCTGGCGCGCACCCTGACCGGGCTGGATCTGCTCAGTGCGGGCCGGCTTATTTTCGCCACCGGGCTGGGAATTTCACCGGATTTCGCTCCATTCGGGGAGCCTGCCGACGATCGCACCCGCGCGGGGATGCTTGACGAAGGCCTGGGCCTGCTGGCCGGGTATCTCTCCGGTGAAGAAATTACGCAGCATGGGAAATACTATTCAGCCGAAGCGGTCCGGCTGGTGCCCGCGCCGCTCCAACAGCCGCGCATCCCGGTATGGATCGGGGGCGGGAGCCAGGCCGCTCTGCGGCGCGCCGCCCGCTGGGATGGCTGGATCATGGGCACGGTCAATGAGAACAGTGAGGTGACAGTTCCTCCTGAAAAAATTGCCGGCGCAGTTGCCTATCTCCACCAGCACCGTAAAGATACGTCCCCCTTCGATATCGCCCTGGATGGGGTCACGGACGCCGGGGAACGCGGCCTGGTCAGGGAGTATGAGCAGGCTGGCGCCACCTGGTGGTTCGAGGCCATCCATCTGTCACGCGGCAGCCTGGAAGAATTGCTGCAGCGCATCCAAGCCGGGCCGCCGGATTAGCATGCGCTGTTTATCGGTAAGGCGGCACCGCTGGGGAGTGGCTGGTCTTGTAGGCTTTTCGATGGTTTTTGTACCGCAGAGCACGCTGGGCACGGCAGAGAAATACCCGGTTTTGTCTCAGCGGATTCCTGGTCTCTGCGGTGAGAAAGAATGAGCCCATCCATTTAGCCACTCTCCACCGTGACCTGACTGGACATTTTCAACAAAATAAGATTAAATGGCAAATAAACATACCGGCCGGAGGAATATTCCATGTCCAATAACTCGAATGTAGTGGAACAACACGGTTGTATCGTCTGTGGCAAGCTTTATAACCTTCTGGTGGTTTACGATCCGGATGGCAATCTGGTTGATTGCACGGTCACCAGTCCCGGCGGGCAGCGGGTGATGGACGCACACTGGCCTCTGGTGGCCTGCACCCGGCACACGGAAGAGGAGATCAAGACTGCCCTGGCCAACCATTATCCCGGCAAAGCCAAAGAAGATCTCGAAGACGATTAGGAAGGGCCCGGCAGCCCTGTTCCCTTATCCCCAGACTGTCAAGGAGTCCGTGATGGATGCTCATCGAAGCGAGTGGAACCAACAGCAGCAGGCATTACGGCAAAATCTCGCTCACGCGCAGACCCACGCGCAGGCGATCGAATTATTCCTGAGCCAGCACGCCATGGTCCATGCCGCCGGGATGTCCGATTCCGGTCTGTGGTCTTTTGAAGATGAGGTCCTGGACGGGGTGAGTGCGCAGCAGATGCGCCTGATCCCGCGCAACTGTGACCATTCGATCGCCTGGCTGGTCTGGCACATGACCCGCTGTGAGGATATCACCATGAACCTGCTGGTGGCCGGAAGCCCGCAGGTCCTCCTCCAGGAGGGCTGGCTCGAACGGATGAAGATCAGCCTGCGGGATACCGGCAACGCCATGCCAGACGCCGCCGTGCTGGAATTCAGCGCAGCCATCAACCTGCAGGCGCTGCATGACTATCGCCTCTCGGTTGGCCGCCGGACGCGTGAAATCGCCAGGCAGCTTCTTCCAGAGCAGCTCAAGCAAAAAGTTGACCCGGCCCGACTGGTTCAGGTCACCCGGGAAGAGGCCGTCGTCGAGGCGGCCAGCTGGCTGCTGGATTACTGGGGCGGACTCACCCTCGCCGGTCTGCTGTTGATGCCGCCCACCCGGCATAATTTCGTCCATTGGAACGAGGCGCCCGCATCAAGCAAAAGCTCTAAAAGACTTTTAATAATTCGAGCGCCGTGTTTGAGATTTTTTCTCTTGAATCAATCATCGTGTTCATCTGCGTTCATCTGTGGCTAAAGGTAGTTTTCATACAGTCTCCAAAGCTTTTCATACCGGGCTTGATTTCTTTCCAGTGGGTTATAATCCTGCCGTCTTTTGGAGAGAGACATGCCAAACCCACTTGTCGAATGTATCCCCAACTTTTCTGAAGCCCGCCGCCCGGAAGTGGTCGAAGCCATCCTGGCCGCCATCACCGGTGTGGCGGATATCTCCCTGCTCAACCATAGTTCCGATAACGACCATAACCGCACCGTGGTCACCTACGCCGGCCCGCCCGCGGCGGTCGAAGAAGCCGCCTTCCGGGCCATCCGGAAGGCCGCCGAGTTGATCAACCTTGACCAGCACAGCGGTTCGCACCCGCGCCTGGGCGCCACGGACGTGGTCCCGTTCGTGCCGATCTCCGGCATCAGCATGGAGGAATGCGTCCAGATGGCGCGCCGGCTGGGCGAACGCGTCGGCAGGGAATTGAACATCCCGGTCTACCTGTACGAAGAAGCCGCCACCCGCCCCGAGCGTGTCAACCTGGAGAACATCCGCCGCGGGCAGTACGAAGGTCTCAAGGCGGAGATCGAAACCAACCCGGAACGGCAGCCGGATTTCGGTCCGGCCCAGCTCGGACCCGCCGGGGCCACCGTCATCGGGGCGCGCCATCCGCTGATCGCCTACAATGTCTACCTGGCCAGCGAGGATGTCGCCATCGCCAAGGCCATCGCCAAAAAGATCCGCCAGTCCTCCGGCGGGCTGCCGTCCGTCAAGGCGCTTGGCATGCTGGTGGAAGGCCGGGCACAGGTCTCGATGAACCTGACCAACTTCCGCCAGACCTCCGTCAGGACGCGTGGTGGAGGCGATCCGCGCCGAAGCCGCAGCGCTCGGCACGAACATCCATCACAGCGAACTGATCGGGCTGATCCCGCAGGAGGCTTTGATCGACTCGGCGGTCTGGTACCTGCAATTGGAGGGCTTCCAGCCCGAACAGATCCTGGAACATCAATTGTCCGAAGCCGCCTCCCAATCCGCACCTGCCGCAGCGGCAGCACCTTCCTGGACGCGCTGGCGGCCGCCACCCCCACGCCCGGCGGCGGTTCGGCGGCCGCCCAGGCCGGGGCGATGGGCGCCGCGCTGGTCGCCATGGTGGCCCGCCTGACGATCGGCAAGAAGAAGTATGCCGAGGTCGAAGCCCAGATGAACGAGATCCTGAACCAGGCCGAGCGCCTGCGCCGGGAATTGACCGAGGCCGTGCGAGGCCGATTCCGCCGCCTTTGACAGGCGTGCTGGCGGCCTTCAAACTGCCGCATGAGTCGCCGGAGCAACAAAGCACACGCGCCAGGCGGCCATCGAACAGGCCAGCCTGCAGGCCGCCCAGGTGCCGCTGGAGGTGGCGCAGAAGGCCGTGACCGTCATGGCGCTGGCCGAGCGCTGCGCCGCCCTTGGCAACCTGAATGCCATCAGCGACGCGGCCTCCGCGGCCGCCCTGGCGCAGGCCGCCCTGACCTCCGCCGGTTACAACGTCCGCATCAACATCAATGGGTTGAGCGACAAGACTGCCGGCGATGGTCCCCTGAGCCAGTTGCACACGCTCGAAACACGCGCCAGGAAGCTGGAAAAAGAAGTCCATAACACCCTCACCGAACGCGCCGGGATTCATATCCGTAGGGGCGGACCTATGTGTCGCCCGATCCCCGTGTGTTCGCCCTTACCGTGTCGCCGCCCGATCCCTGTCCATATTGATCCACTGAATAGTCAATTTTTTCAAAGGAGCCCGGCATGGGTTTCGCATCTGACCCCTTGATCCACCAGCTTGAGTCGCACTTGCGCCCATCGGAACGCCAGCTTTTATCCGGCCTGGACAGTCCGGCAAAAATCCAGGCCTTCCTGAATACCATCCCTTATAGTGAAGACCACTTCTATCGCTGCCCGCTGCGCGTCCTGCGCGACCGCAAAGCCCACTGCTTCGATGGCGCCCTGTTCGCCGCCCTGGCATTGCGCCGCCTCGGTCACCCGCCGCTGATCCTGGAGACTCATCCCGAACGCGCGCGACGATGACCATATCCTGGCGCTCTTCAAGCAGCATGGCTGCTGGGGCGTCGTAGCCCAATCCAATTTCACCGGCCTGCGCTACCGCGATCCGGTCTACCGCAGTGTGCGCGAGCTGGTCATGTCGTATTTCGAAGACTTCATCAATTCCGCCGGGCGAAAAGACCATGCTGGGCTACCGCGGCCCGATCAACCTGAAAACCTTCGACCGCCTGGATTGGATGAGCAGCGATGCCGGCCTGGAAGCGCCTGTCCGACGGCATGGACCGCTACCGCGTCCGCCCTGTCATCACCGCGAAATGGCTGCCGGTCTCGCCATTGCGGATGAACGCAGCATCCAGGCCGCGCTGCTGGGCGCCAATCCGGAGGGTTTGTTCAAGCTGCCCGATTGAGTTCCGCATCCTCGCCCAATACCTTGACGGTAACCGCCTTTGGTTCAGGCAGCCTCCTCAATTTCCCCATAAACCTTGCATGCCAGTTCTTCGCCCAGGAGCAGCCCGGCCAGCCTGCGGCGCAACTCGGCTTCTCCGGCTTGCGGGTAGCGCGTTCGCAGACCCGTCAGAGCCAGCCGGCGCGCCGAGGCATTCAGTTGCGCCAGCATGTTCATTTTGCGCGTGGGACTGGCCTGCCGCAGCAGCTGGATTTGCAGTGCTTCCATTTTGGGATCAGTATCGGAAAACAAGCCGCTCATGATTTTTTAGTATAGCACAACCGGGGTCACCGGCAATAATATTTCTGCCTCGAAAATCTTTAAGTCAGGGGCAATTCAAAGTACCGGATTGAGGCGGATCCCCTAAGCACCCGACAAACCATCGCTCCGGCGGCGTCCCCGCCGCCGTCCTCGGTGACGGGCGCAAGCAAGGAAACCCGTTTTTTCGGGTTGGGCGCGATCGTTGGGCCCAAACAATGAGGAACAATTCCTGGGAGAAGAGAGCAGAGAGCTGAGAAAAGAGAACAGGGGGCGATTAACTGCAGGTTTTGAGTATTTTTGGGGATTTCGTGCATTCGATGGAAGACCCTAAAGGTCTGCGAGACCTTTAGGGTCTAATAAAACGGAATTGTTCCTAGTATAGAGAAATAAGAGTGAGGTATTCTCTTGATACATGAACCATTTTGGATCAATCCGTACTTGGGAGAATACCTCATGTCAAAATCTAACATAGCAAGGCAATTAGCGCAAGTCCAACCAGGAACCCTGCATGTAGGTGTCGACCTGGCATTGGAGAAGAATGTGGTCGTCGTGATCAATGAGAAGGCAGAACGATTGGACCATTTCAGTTTTCCACAAGATCGGGGAGGCTATGACTACTTCCTGCGGCGGTTGGAAGGATTGCGCCAGAAGCATCAAGCCTCGGAAGTAGTGGTGGCCATGGAACCATCCAACTACTTTTGGAAGTTATTGGCCAAGGAACTGGAGGAGAAAAAGATCCCCTATCACCTGGTGAATGCGTACACGGTCAAAAAGCATCGGGAAGGCAATCAACTGGACCGGTCGAAGGATGATCGGCGGGATGCAGGTCAGATTGCAGAGCTCTCCCGCAATGGTCATTACACGGAAACCCGTCTGCAGAAAGGGGCCTATGAAGAATTGCGCCAGTATGCCACCTTGTATGACCAGTTGATGCAAGCCATTCGCCGGGAGAAGAACGTTCTGTGGGGATTGGTTGGACAAGTCTTCCCTGAATTATCCCAAGTGTTCAAGGACCTGAGCTGGAGAGACATGCCAAGCCTTCCTGGGATCTTTTGCGGCAGCAGCCAGCATTCGCCAGCTAAGCTGTCGAAGACTTCATTGCTCAGGTACGAACAGCCTATTCAGGCAAAAAGCTATGTGTCTCAAAATTGCGCCGGGTACACCGATCTGGCAGCCACTTCGATCGGTGTCACAGAAGGGCTCCAAGCCATTCAACTGGCCATCCAGGTGCATTTGGCCGAGCTGCAAACCTTCCAGAAGCAGCTCAAACGGGTGACTTCCGCCATGACGGCCTGCCTGGCATCTCTCCCGGAAAGCCCCCTATCTACTTTCCATGAAATCTCTCAAGCACTGTTTCCGCAGCCATCTTTCTGGCGGAAGTCGGCGATCCCAATCGTTACCATTCTGCCGCTCAATGGGTCAAGCTGGCCGGGATCCAACCTGCTCCCAACACTTCCGGCAAGAAGCAGCGCAGCCAAACCCCCATGTCGCATCAGGGTCGCTCCCGTTTGCGCACCATGCTCTACTTCACCTGCCTGCGACTGGTCCAGCTGGATGACCACTTCGCTCAACTCTATGCTCATTTGCAAAGGAGGCCCAATAACCCACTCACCAAAATGCAAGCCCTGGGTGTCCTCATGAACAAACTCTTGCATATCTTGTGGGCGCTCATTCATAACCAGACCTTTTACAATCCATCCTTCGGCCAGTCCATCTGACGACTGCCTCTGGCCATTCCGTCTCCAGCTTGATCGATGCCTTTGACTGACGGGCTCTCTTGGCCACCAGGGGACACCGTTTCGTTCCTTGAGGCGCTTTGCGACCTCGTTGATGAGCTTGGCTGCCCCTGCCGCTTGGTCAGATCGGATTAAGTATGTTGAGGCTTGACCTCGGATGCACTAGGTCGATCCCAAGAATTCCGGCTGGGCTTTGCCTGGTGGTCTGCCCTTTCTCCTTTCAATGTCGTCTTCTCGCTGGTTGACCACATATCCCTCGCCAAACTCTGCCTTCAACAGAGTTCTCTTGGATATTCGTATCGGAGATACTTTACTTTTTCCCTATAGTATGCTCAAGAACAACTCCAAATGACCAAAAATCCTGCCGGGATAATTGTTCCTCCTTTGTTCCGCGAAACAATTCCCCATACATTCTCTCCCCTCTCCTCGCGCAGCATGCCACGCCTCCTGCGCCCCTGTCCCATCCTCTTACAATCCTGCAAGTATCGATCTCCAATTTTTCTCAATTCCATGATTTGGGAGGGGTTGGGGGTGGGGTTGGTATTCGTTTTATTCGTTTTCTCCGTCAAACGAATGCGTTTTTTACCCCTATATATGCCCCCCACCCTCTGGAACGATCCTCCAAACCCCGCATCTGGGGGGCAAAATATTCGTTTCCGGTTCGTTTTTTTTTCAAAAAACGAATACGCTAGCCGTCGAGCCGACCTTCGCGCAGCATCCCCGTGGGACAAGTCGGCATCGGCTGGTAGGCGATCGCGCAGCATCCTGTAAGGACATCCGTCTCCGGCTCCTCCCCTCTATAAGGGAACCTGAACCTTAAAAACCGAATTCACCTGTTTTTCCCTCCCGAAGGTCTCGGGCCGTAACTTGGCCCGCTTTCGTGCGCATGGAATGAAAAGCCGGGGGCTTGAGCCCCCGGCATATCATCACGACGTATCACACCCAGCTTCTTCCCCACCTTCTCGAAGGCTTCCAGGCCCTTATCCAGGTCTTCCTGGGCATGCGCGGCCGAGATCATCACCCGGATGCGCGCCTTGCCCTGCGGCACGGTCGGGAATCCCAGCGCCATGGCAAACACGCCTTCTTCGAACAGCTCGCGGCTGAACTGCTGCGCCAGCGGCGCTTCGCCGAGCATGACCGGGGTGATGGGCGTGGTGCTGAGGCCGGTGTTGAAACCCAGTTTCTTCATCCCGGCCTTGAAATATCTTGCGTTTTCCCACAGGCGGTCCACCAGTTCGGTCGATTCTTCGAGCAGGTCCAGCGCGGCGAGACAGGCCGCCGCGTCCGGTGCGGTGACTGCCGAGGAGAACAGGAACGGGCGGCCGCGCTGGCGCAGCCATTCGATGATGACCGCCTTCCCGGCCACCACACCGCCCACCACGCCGAAAGCCTTGGAGAGCGTCCCGACTTCCACATCCACCTTGCCGTGCAGGCCGAAGTGGATCCACGATGCCGCGCCCGCCTTTGCCGAGCACTCCTTCGCCGTGGGCATCGTCCACCATCAGCAGGATGTCGTACTTGCTGGCCACTTCGTAGATCTTATCGAGCGGGGCCACATCCCCGTCCATGCTGAAGACTCCGTCGGTGATGATGATGGCACGCCGGTATTGGCTCAGGTTTTCCTTGATGACCGACTCCAGCGAAGCCACGTCGCAATGTTCGTAGGGGATGATTTTCGCCGCCGAGAGACGGCACCCGTCGATGATGCTGGCATGGTTCAGGCGGTCGGAAAAGATCACATCCTCCTTGCCGACCAGCGCCGGGATGGTTGCCAGGTTGGCGGTGAAGCCGCTCTGGAAGGTGATGGCTGCTTCCACGCCCTTGAAGGCCGCCAGGCGCTTCTCCAGTTCGAGGTGCAGGCTGGTCGTCCCGGCGATGGTGCGGACGGCTGCCGGTCCAACTCCCATCTCGTCCGCGGCTTTTTTCGCCGCTGCCACGATCTGCGGATGGTTGGCCAGTCCCAGGTAATTGTTCGAGCAGAAGTTGAGCACCTTTTTCCCATCCACCACCAGCCAGGCGCCTTGCGGCGAGCCGATGGTGCGGATGCGGTTGTACAGGCCCTGGGATTTCAGGCCTTCGAGTTCCTGTGTGATCCAATCAGTTTTGGACATGGGAGACTCCGGTTGAATGAGAAGAGATATGAGAGTAGATATCGTTGCCATGAACTATTATAGCGATTTTATAAAAACTTGGCTGTCATGTTTTGGCGTTGACAACCGCAGTGATCTTACCCTTCGGATCTTGTTCCTCGGCGTGGCCGCCGGATCGAATTCTGCCAGCAGGCCCAGTTCTGCCAGCGCCGCCAGCACTTTGGACTGGGCCCCCGGCTTGACCACCACTGTCACCGGACCGAGGCTCTCGCCCAGGAAGCGCCCCGCCTTCGATTTGTGTAACTCATCCAGGACTTCCGGCCGGGTGACCCTTAGAATGGTCTGGACCTCCACCCGTGCCTCTGTTCCGTTTAGTTCCCAGCGCTTGAGCGCCCTGACGAACGCAGGCGGGATCTCGGATGCGGCGTTCCTTGCCAGCAGGCTGAGCAGTCTGTCCCACCTTCAATCCCTGCTCCCTGGCTTTTTTCAGCGACCCGGTTGTGACGCGGTAACGGTATTCATCCGGCTTTGGCTCTTCCCATTCACAGAAGCGCGCGATCAGATAACGGGCCACCCGCGGTACCAGTCTCGGTACGCTGATCCGCCCATTGGACGATACCGTTAATTTCCCTTTCTCGTCGCTTGTGACCCGTTTCTCGTTTACCCGGAAGGCAGTGACGGTCTCGTTCTCCTCCGGCCTTGCCAGTTCCACCACTCCCAGCCAGAACATGGGGCCCGTGATGAGAAAGCGTATCAACGCCCCCTCCACCTCATCCCAACTGCTGAAGCCGCGCAGGAAGGTTCCATCCGAGCTGCGTTTGATGAACCATGAGTCGTAATCACCTGCCGGGCGCTGGAAATCAGGGTTTTTGTCTTTGATGGCGCGGATGAAGGCATGCAGGCTCCACCACTTTCCTTCCGGCACGGCTTCCAGCAGGTGGAACAGGAATTCGCGTGTCGCCCGCGGCTGGTTGGTCCACTCGCCTTCGCAGACCAGGCCCGGGAACCAGGCGCAGCTCGTTCAGACG
The DNA here is from genome assembly GCA_963830665.1 of uncultured Chloroflexia bacterium. Lineage (GTDB taxonomy): Bacteria > Chloroflexota > Anaerolineae > Anaerolineales > Villigracilaceae > UBA877. The sequence continues at coordinate 61,850 of CAWHNM010000028.1, read as the reverse complement.
CTCGCTTTCGCGCCAGGCCTTGGTGAGCAGGGCCAGCGCCTGTAAGCGCGACATTTCCAGAAAAGATTTGACTTGCTCGGGTTGTGCTGCCTCCCCGGCCACGATACCGGCGGATTTCAAGAATTCTTTTACCATCTCCGCAGGGATCTGCATTTCCGGAGTTTCGATACCCATGCGCAGGGCCGCCAGGAAGGTGGTGGCATCATCCAGCAGGCGGTCTGTCGCAGGGATGAGATGTTCACGTTCCTTGGGCGTGGCCGTGCGCCCGGGCGGCTCTGAATTTTCCTCCACTGAAGGTTTCCTTTGAGATCCTTTGGCGCCCTCTGTTCCCGCCTGCGTCTGTTTTTGAAGATCTGATTGGGGATTGCGTTTAATTAATTCTGCCAGGTCTTCCGGGATATATGCAAATTCCTGCGCGCCATTGGGCGTATCGAAAAAGGCGCGCGCCAGAAAGGCCCGGTAGAAAAGCGCCTCGGCAACCGAGACCGGGTTGAGATATACCTGCTCCCGGTCACGCCGGCCGGGACCGGTTTCACGGATTTCGCCAAATGGACGGGCAAACGCCGGCCAGGGCATTTTTCCACCCGCCTCGGCCAGCCTTTCGAGCGCCGATCGAGCCTCCGTGGAGAGGGAATCAACGATCTCGCCCACCAGGTCCGGGTCCAGGAGCGCCGCGCTGAGTTCCTCCAGCGCTGCCTCGTATTCAGCCTGGGCGAGTTCCACGCCCCACAATCCGGCCACAATCCGCAGATGGCCGAGGTCACGTCCTTGCAGGGATTGGATCAGGGTCGGCATTACACTTTCATGAAGTGGATGGAGTTCGGGAGGATCTGGATATCCAGTTTGCGAATATCCGTGCCAAAACCGGCGTAAATTTCCCCGTCACAGTGGACGTACAGCGGCTGTTTGCTGTTGACGGACATCCTGCGGCAGGTTCCCATGCGCACCTGTTTGAAGCGTCCATGCGTGCCTTTCATGACTTCCGGGACAAGCCGCAGCATCATCAGGCGGGAAATATTCTTGATCGTCACGTAGTTCAGGATCCCGTCATCCAGGATGGCCTCCGGTGTGACGATAAAACCGCCGCCCTCGCGCGGGCCGTTGCCGAGCGCCAGCATCAAAGACCGCAGATCCCAGGTCTCCTGGTCGGTCTCAACATGCAAATCGATTGGATCGAAGTTGCGGAATATGGTTATCATCAGGGCAACAAAGTACATTACAAAACCGTGAATGACAGTGATCTTGCGGGTGTACATGTTAACCACCGAGTCAAAGCCCATGCCAATGGTATTGTTGAAATATTCCAGCCGGTCATTCTCGTCACGGACCGAGCCTACATCCAGGGGATGAGCCTCGCCGTTGATTGCTGATAGCAGCGCCTCGCCCGGGTTTACCGGCAGACCGAGGATATGGGCGAAATCGTTGCCAGACCCAAGCGGGACGATGCCCAGTGCCGGTCGGGTGCTTACCGGAACCTGCATCAGGCCGTTCACGACTTCGTGGACGGTCCCATCACCCCCGACAGCCACAACCAGATCATAGCCATTCTCACCTGCCTGGCGGGCCAGTTCGGTTGCATGCCCCGGGTATTCCGTCCCGCTCCAGTCGGCAGTATGGTTGGCCATCAGGGATCGCAGATCCGCAGCTTGCTGAAGGGAGCGACCGTGGTTGGCGGTTGGATTCAAGATAAGCTTTATTTTGCTGGACATAACGATTTCTCCATGAGTTCATTATAGCCCGAATGAGCAACACAAGTCCGGGTTCGTCTGGCCTCACGCAGACCAGAAATTAAGTGTAGGATGGTTCCTGGGGGGTAAGCAATTTACCGGTCTGGTTGGGCGTGATCACAAAAGTCCCGCGCGCATATTTTTTGGCCCGGTAAAGGGCTGCGTCAGCCGCCCGCATCAGGGCCGGGGCGGTATCAGCATGTTGGGGATAAAGCGCGATTCCCCCCGAAACGCTCAACCTGGTGGTCTGTCCATTCGGGAGATGGATAGCGAAGTTCTGGAGTTGGTCCTGGATTTTTTGTGTCACGATACTGGCCTGGAGAAGGTCGGTTTCGGCCAGGATAAGGGTCATCTCATCGCCGCCGTAGCGCGCCAGGAAATCGGTGGTGCGCAGGGATTCTTTTAGCGCATTTGCGATCTGCCGCAGGACATCGTCACCGGTATCATGTCCGAACGTATCGTTGACGGTTTTAAATCTGTCCAGGTCCATCATGACCACACTGAATGGGCGCCCGGAATGGTCTGGAATGTTGGATGGCCTCCTCCAGGCGTTCGTCCAGGGCGCGCCGGTTTGGCAGTTGGGTGACTGCATCACTGCGCGCCTGTCGGTTGACCATCTGGTGCAGGTGAGCATTGTTGATGGCAATGGCTGCCTGGTTGGCCAACAGCATCAACAACCGGATTTCAGGATCAGTGAATTCGCCCTTGCGGCTGCGTACCAGGTTCATGATCCCGACGACACGTTCCTCCATCAATAAGCGGGATGCCAATTATGGATCCCTTCCACACCTTTGGCGCGTTGATGAACAACGTGTGCGTTTCCATATCTTCAGCAATGATCATCTTTTTCTGGCGCGCCACCGAATTGGATAAGCCATTTGGGCGAGGTATGGAAACCTGTTTATTTTTGTTGTCATTTTCATCCAGCGCGGCCCCAAATACCAGGTTGCCATCTTCGTAGAGATAGATATGCGCCTCGTGCGAATTCTTGATCAAGTACATGGCTTCCCGGACCACCTGGTCGAGCACCACCTGCAGGTCAAGCGTGGAAGTCAGGTTGCGCATGATGTGTTTTAGCGTAACCAGTTCGGCAGCCTGTCTTTCGATTAATGTGATCAAATTGCCATAATTGAGGGTCCCTTCAAGGGAAAGTTCGGAAAAATCTTCATTCTGGGTGACATCCTCCCCCATACTGGAAACCAGCAAGCTCAATAGATTGAGAAGTCTTTCACTCTCTTTGGCAGGGACCTCTTTTTTTTGGCTTTGCTGGAGTGCTTCGCGCAAAATAGTGGCGTGCGATCTCAATTGGTCCTCGGTAGTCGTAATTCGCCAGTCTGATCCTGGCCAATCATACCCATATCTCTGCCTGGCGAGAAGGGCCAAAATCTCCATCCTTCCCGGCTTGTGAAATTCTGGCTTTGGTTGGGAAGGCGCTTCCAACAAAACAATAGTACTGATTGCGAATTGACATTTTCCCCCAAACTCTGTACACTAATGACAAGATATATTTAAGTTCTATACTCAGGAGGAACTATGGCTCAATTTCGGTTTGTCATGCGCTCCGGGCCGACTATCGGCAAGGTCTATCCTCTCGAAGCGGATGAGATTTCCATCGGGCGTGACGCAACCAACACAGTTGCGATTAACGACGCGGAAGTCTCGCGCCGGCATGCCAGGATGGAATTGCGCGGCACTGCCTACGTGCTCCAGGATCTTGGTTCGACGAACGGGACATTTGTCAACGGCACACGCGTAAGCGGGATGCAAGTACTCAACCCGGGCGATACGGTTTCGTTCGGCGAAGGGATCGTGCTGGTATATGAGTCCGTCATGGACATGAATGCAACGGTGCTTTCCAATAAACCCGCCCAAACGGCTGTACAGCGGCCGACTCCTGCTCCGGTTTCTGCACCTGCGCCCACCCCGCCTCCTGTTTATAAGCCCGCACCCGTCCCCGCCTACTCGGGCCAGGTGCCGGCCGGTCCGGTACCGATGCCGCCCGCTCCTGCAGCCGCGAAGACCAGGAAAAAATTCCCGGTATGGCTGATCATCCTGATCGTTTTATTGGTGATCATTTGCGCATGTGTGGGCTTCTTCCTTGTGATCGACCAGTTTAGTTTATGGTGCAAAGTGCTTCCTTTCCTGGTCCCCTTACTCGGAGGAACGTGCTAAGCTGGCTGTTTTATTGACATCCGGAGAGAATCATTCAGGCGGCAAGGTCATTGCCGCCTGATGTTCTTAATGTGAATGAAGTTTTGGCTTAGTCGTGCAGTCGCCTTTTGCCAATGATCAGCAGCAAAAGCCGATGCTACATTGTTTTGGATGGGGTTCCGTTTTTCTGGAACGAATCGATGGCAGCTTTCATGTCGTGATGAACTTCAAGGAGCATGTCGAAGCCGGCTATTTTCATGGTCTCCGCCACCAGCTTGGAGGGCTTGAAGATCTTTAAATAGGGGGACTTGTACGCACCCGAATTGATCCCTTTATGCATTTCCTGTTCGCTTGCGTCCATGGAATGGGAGCGCAGTTCTTTGAAGATCTTGGTAAATGAGCGAAAACCTGCGCTGCTGATAAATCCGACCTCAGACAGATCGATCAGCATATACTGCGCCCCGGCCGCGATCTGTTTTTCAGCAACCTGGTCGAGCTGTTCAAAATTTGATGAATCGATATCATCTGCGATGTGTAGAACCGTGACAGGGACCTTGCCCTGTTCCTGTGAAACCGTGATATTCATGCAGAACCTCCTATTCGAAACCAACTCAAAGATTTGCCAATTCGTTCCAGTCGTGTCGACGCCCAGATGGTGATAATTACCACCATATATATCTCAATTATAATCCAGAGTCAACATGACTGTTGTCCCATGTCCTGGGAGGTTCCTTGGAAATTAGTGTGTCGCTATGGGAATGCGCGCCTACTTGATATGGTAGGAGGGGATGTTCAATTTGGAATGGAACTCGGGTTGATGGCCAAGCCGGAAGAAAATGAACCAGATGCGGTGGGCGAAGTGTTTCATCGTTGTCACAACACCCAGGCGGACCATCGCCAGCCAGGCCTTCAGACCGTGGCGCTCTGGATATTCTGCGCGCAGGCGGTAGCCATCCCGCTCGATGGCATTCAAAACGATCTCAAAACGGGCGCAATACCAGACTCCGGCCAGTTTGCAGCGTAAGACCTCCAGGGAGTCAATGTAGGTTTTGCCTTCCCGGAAACAGTACCGGGCCAGCGCCACCTGCTCTCGCACCCACTGGCGGAATTGCTCGCTGTCGCCATCCATGACATCGATGTGGTGTGCTTCAAGATATTCTCCCGGGATGTTGATGAGTCCGGATGAGAGATCTTCCAGGGTGTCCCGCAGCATGTGCGTAATATGGGCGCCGGTGACAGCCAGGTCACGGTTGTGCGTCCTGGGATACGGAATAGCCATTCCCGATGAAGTACTGGATGCCGTCCATCACGGCAGTTGCCAGGCAGGCGGTATAGGCGGCCAACTCCGGACGGTTGATCGTGCGGCCCTTCCGGCAGGCGTCAAATGCGATCACGGACATAAAGTTATAGATGAAAGAGCGCAGCCCGCTATCAGGGCTACGGTCGTGGGCGATCAGGTCAGCCAGCATGGCCTCCTCCGGCAGGAGCTCGCCCGGACGCTCGCCCCGGTACAGGCGGTCGATCAGGTCTTTCTGCCTTTCGATGAAAGCAGTGCGTTCATCACAACCCGGGAGGGAAACGTCGATCCGGTCGTCGGCCCAGCGGAAATAGGCGTAGGCGCGCAGACAGTCGTCCATAAGGTCGCGGTCAGCCAGGAGCCGGGCGGTCAGGTAGGATTGTTTGCTGCTGGCCCAGGTGATCGAACGGGCCAGGGCGGCGGTTGCATTGACCATTCTGGTGTCTCCTCCCGCCCCAAAGTCTTTGCAGTTAGCAACGACTTCCCTCCGGGGCGTCAAAAAGAAAACTGCTAATCACAAAGGGCACAAAGTACACGAAGGAAGAAATGTTTAGAAGGACATTCTTTGCCTATGCCGACATTCTAGCGTCGTCCCTTTATATACGCATCCCCGACAGGATGGTTTCAACCTGTCCAGGTGGATGGGTGGTATCTATTTTTCCTCCATGATCCGCTCGGCGGCCAGGCGGGCCGAGATGAGCACGGTGGGGACGCCGGTGCCGGGGTGGGTGCTGGCCCCGACGAAGTAGAGGTTATGGTAGCGGCTGTGGCGGTTGTGCGGGCGCAGGTAGGCCATCTGGGTCAGCTTGTGACTGAGCCCGTGGGTGGAGCCGCGCGTCAGGTTGTAGCGGTTCTGCCACCACTGGGGTACAAAACTGACCTCGGCCCGGATGTGCGATTCGACCTCCGGGAAGCCGAGCTCTCCCAGGCGTTGCAGGATGTAGGCACGCGCCTTGTGCTGCATGGTGTGCCAGAACTTGTTTGTTTCAGCCTCTTTTTCATTGTCGATCTCGTCGACCTGTCCGACCGGGACGGCCACGTACCAGGTGTCGTGACCGGCGGGTGCCATGGAAGGGTCAATGCCGCCCGGGCGCATGGATGTAAAAGTTGGGGTTTTCGGGCATGCTCTTGTTTTTGAAGATGTCCTCGAAGCTCTGGCGGTAATCGCCATTCAGGAACAGGTTGTGCGGCCCGAGTTCGGGATACTGTTTATCGAGGCCCCAGTAGAACATGATGGTCGAGCAGCCGTATTCCATGCGGTCGAGACGGGCGGAGGCGGCCTTGTCGGGGAGCAGGCAGCGGTAGACATAGCCCAGGTCCGCGTTCGCCACGACCGTATCGGCGTGAAGCACGCGGCCATCCGCCAGGGCGACGCCGGTGGCACGATCCCCTTCGACCAGGATCCGCTCCACCGGGGCATCGTACATGAACTGCACGCCCAGCTTTTCGGCGATGGCTGCCAGCGCCTGGCTGACGCGGTACATGCCGCCCAGCGGATACCAGACCCCACCGACCAGTTCCTTGGACTGCATGAGCGAGTAGGTGGCGGGGGAATCGTAGGGGCTGAGGCCCATGTACATGTCCTGGAAGGTGAAGGCCATCAGCAGGCGCGGGTCTTTGAAAAAACGGGCAGCATAATCGGTATGGCGGAGGTGGCCTTTCAGGCGCAGGAAGAGCATGAGCATGCGCGGGTTGATGAAATCGAACAGGGTGCGGAAATCGCGTCCGACCAGGTTATCCAGGGAGAGATCGTAGATACGGCTGCCTGCGGCCAGGTAGCGCAGCATGCGCTCGAAGCTGCCGGGCTGGATGGCCTCCAATTGCTCCTGCATGGCGTGCATGTCGGAGGTCAACAGCATGGAGGAATCGTCCGGGAAGTACAGGTGATAGGTGGGGTCGATGCGACGCAGGTCGAGGTGGTCCGGCATGCGTTCGCCCAGGGCGGCGAAGGTCTCGGCGTAGACTTCGGGCATCAGGAGCAGGGTCGCGCCGGTGTCGAAAGTGTAGCCGTCATATTTCAGTTGCCCGACGCGTCCGCCAGGGATGGCGTTCTTCTCCACCACGGTGACCTGGCAGCCCTGGCGCGCCAGCCGGGCGGCGGTGGCGATCCCGCCGATGCCGGCACCCACGATCAGGACCTTGGTCTTGCTTGTGTTGATCTGCATGGATCATCCTTGTAACAAAGTATTCTTATAGCAAACAACCGGAAAATCTATAGAACCACAGATAAAAGGGATAAAAAGGATATTTTGATGATTGTTAATTAAAACCCTTGTAAGTATCCGTGTTACTGTATACCCGTCATTGAGACAACTTTTAAGGAGGATTGTGCGGTCACAAACCAATCAATTATACCGGAAGCGGATATTCCTTGACTATATACGCAGAACGGGTCAACGAAGTTCTTTTGTCCACTAATCCACACGAATATTCACTAATCTTTTAATCATTTTCGTGCAGATTGGCGTGGATTGGCGGATAACGAATACCTTCCTTTATTGACACATATTTCATCTACGGGGCCGAGGATTACAGCATAGGTCAAGGTGACCACGAGGCTGACAATTATCCGGGATCAACTTCGCCTCAATTTAAACGAATGCATCGGATGAAGCTTTTTTACGGTTCAGTACCTGCATCATCCAGGCTAGACCGGAAGTACCCCCTAGGCTGGAGGCAGCAGACGAGATCAGCACGATTGCAAGCCATGTGGGTTGAGCAAGCCTACCAGCACAGAAAGCAGTGCGCCTGTCAAGTAGGAAGTTAGAGAAAGTCTTTGGGTACGACCAATGTCCTCATTACCCTGGCCGCCTATGCAGGCTATCCATCCTGCGGAAAGAAAAGAGAATGACGCCAATATGGCTGACAATGCCAACCATGGTGAGGGCGAGATGTTAGATCCATGCATTGAGAATAAAACACTTGACAAGGCAATCGATTGCCTGTATACTAAATTAACGTGCTATGGTAACGTTAGCACATTTCATTAGCCTTGCCTTATTTTTCTACCGAGCAATAATTACTATAAATGAGACATCATGATCCATTTCTCATCAAGATAGAAGATCATATTTTTTTGTTCCATATGGTAACGATACCATTAAATCGTATAAGACTATCCTTCAGTTGAGAATTTCCGTTTTTTCTGAGTTGGTTTTCTGGGTTAAATGATTACTTATCTCTGTTCCCAACACACCAACTCCTTTTTAAAAAGTTCAATGCTCATTTTTGCTATTTACGCAAAGAAAGGAGAATACTGATTACTAAAAAAAGACCATCCATCCCCTTTTATTCGTCCAAAATATCCATCTAATTTCATTCGAGAGGAGAATAAAATGTTCAAACAGATTTGGAAGTTAGTCGCCCTATTGATGGTGATTTCAATGGTGCTGGCGGCTTGCGCTACCCCAGCCGCTGCCCCGGCCACTCCCATAGTGGTCACCCAGATAGTGAATGGACAACCGGTCGTGGTCACAGCCACCCCCGAAGCCACCGCAAATCCCGTACGATGATAATGCACCGATCACAGTCTGGATTGACCAACCTCGCCAGCCAGCGATCGATGCCTTCCTCAAGGCGAACCCGGATAAGGCCAGCCTGATCAAGGCCGTGGTTGTCGATCGTGAACAATTTCCGGCAAAAGTCCTGCTTTTCAATAATACCAAACAGGGTTGGCCGGATGTAGTCTTTGCAGAGCCACGCCTTGTCGCACGCGTTGCCGATGCCGCCCACAATTTCCCGCTTGACCTGACCAGCTGGGTGCCTGCCGATATGATCAGTAATTATTCCGGCCATGGAAAACTGCACCTTCGACGGCAAGGTCTACTGCCTGCGGAATGACCTGGCCCAGTTTGTGACCTATTCCAATGCGACGCTCATGAAGCAGTTCGGTTACACGGTGCCGACAACCTGGGAAGATATACCAGGCCCTCAGTGACCAGGTTGCCAAGGATCATCCGGGCTATTACCTGGGCACCTTTGGAGATGGCTGGACTTTCCTCTCCTTCTTCGAAGCCAGTAACTGCCCCACCCACCAACTGGTGGATACCGGCACCATCAACATCAATATGTCGGATCCAAAATGTACACGGGTTGCGAGTCTGGTCGATCATATGATCGCCAACAAGACCCTGTTTAATACGGATTTCTTCAATACCGATTACGACAAACTGATCACTGATAATAAAGTGCTGATGTTTGAAGGACCGGCCTGGATGTGGGGCAGCTTCGGCGGCACCAAGGGTAACTGGTGGGAGACCGCCGACCATCAACTGGGTGTTTCCACTCCGATCAAGTGGGCAGCTGATCCCGCTCCGGTGGTGGCAGCCATGGGCGGTGCGGCCTGGACTGTTTCCCAGCACACCAAGAATCCCAAGCTGGCGGTGGCTCTGGTCGACATTCGTCACCCAGGATAAGACCCTCTGGACAGGCAGTACGAATTTCCCATCCTACAAACCCATTCAGTCATTGTGGCAAGAATCAGTATCAAGCAACCCGCTGTTTGCCAACGATCCTTTCCCGGTCATGCAGGCTGCCGCGGAACTATATCTCGCCGCTGGACAATTGGCCCCGCTTTGACCTGATCTCGCCTTTGACCCAGTTTGTACAGGACACGTACCAGAAAAAATTAACAGTCTCAGGTAACTTGTCCGAGATACCCACTCTCTTCACGCCGCTTGCCGAAGCTCAGGGCTACACCGTTGTCAGCAAGTAGCGCTCGTTAAATTTCAAATTGTTTTTTCTTCTCCTTGTAACACCCTGGGTAGAGGCGTCTGATACAGGCACCTCTACCCAGGGTAAGGATCTCACCCGGAGGAATTCCATGGCAAACCTGTCCCTGCCTATTGAGAACCAGTCGATAAATAAGGTCCGCCTTTCAAGCTCCCGCCGATACCGGAACAGGCGGACTGGGGAAGCATATGCATTTCTATTGCCGTATATTCTGTTTATGCTGGCTTTCGGCCTGGGGCCCGGGATCTATGCCCTAATAATCAGCTTTGCAGATTATTCCTCCGGCCTGCCGCGCTATTTTGCAGCCGGCATAAAAAACTATCTGGCGGTATTCAAGGATTCCCGGTTCGGATTTACTTTCAAGAACATAGGAGAATTCCTCCTGATTTCGGTACCCATTGGAATTGCGCTCGTGGTGGTGCTGGCGCTGCTGTTGCACATGCGGCCCGGGCGGGTTGCATCCACCCTGCGGACGCTTTTTTTCATTCCTGGTGCAGCTGCCGGGCCGGCTGTGGTGCTGCTGGTCATTTTTATGTTGACCCCGAATTTGAGCCCATTTGGTTTCTTGCTTAAGTCAATGGGATTTAAAGCCTTTAATGACATTATTACCCCGGCCAGCACGGCATTCATCTTTTTAATCATGGGGTTCTTCGTCGGGGCAGGCATGTGGATTGCGATCCAATATGGCGCTTTGGAGGGTATCTCATCGGAAGTGATGGAAGCCGCCACCATGGATGGTTGCAATGCCTGGCAAAAAGCGCTCTATATCAAACTGCCGCTTATCCGGCCGTATATCATTTATCAATTTATTTTGATCTTCGCCGGTAACGTACAGCTCTTTGTAGAGCCCCAGTTGCTCTCGAATCAAACCTATATCCATGCCAATGTTCCACTGGTATGGTCGCCGAACCAATTGGCCTACTCCTTTGCCTTCGACCTGGGAAATTTCGGGGCAGCCGCGGCGCTGGCACTGATCATGCTGCTTATCGGTCTGGGAGCATCTTACTTGATGGTTAGCTGGACCGGTTTCTTCAAAATAGAAAACTAGAGTCGCGCTGGAACTGATCGGCTACTCAGAATAAGGAGTGTTCATATGATGACCAGATGGTTCAATAAAAACGTACGCGATATAGGTTTTTTTGGGTCCATTACTCCGCTGGGTTATATTATTGATATTCTTGATTTATTTTGTAATCCCGATGATCTGGTTGCTTATAGCGCCTTCCAAAACCACCATACAGTTTTCCACCCTTAATCCTTTGGCGTTTGGTTCCTTTGCCCAATATATTGCTGCCTGGAAGAACGTTTTCAGTTATCAACATTAGGAAGTGTTCCTATGGTTTCGTAACTCATTCTTCTATGTGCTGTATTCTTTGCTTGGCAGCCTGGCGATCGGTATTCCAGCAGGGTATGCTCTGGCAATCCTGCGGTTTCCGGGCAGGTCTTTAATGCTGTGGTTGACATTGATCACCATGCTGTTACCGACCTCGGCGCTGGTTCTGCCGCTGTTCATGGAGCTAAACCTGGTGCATCTGGTTAATACCCCCTGGGCGGTCATCTTACCGGCCTGTTTTTTCCCTTTTGGCGTGTATTTGACCTACATCTATTACAGTTCTTCACCTCCCTTCAGAACTGGTCGATGCGGCGCGCGTGGATGGCTGCTTCTGAATTTGATATCTTCATTAACATTGCTTTACCGCTGGCCAAACCGCTCTTGGGCCTGTTGGCATTCATTTGTTTCAATGCAAACTGGAATAATTTCTTTGGCCCGTATGTGCTGTTGAATGACGATAAGCTTTTCACCTTACCAGTCGGTATTCAAACAGTTCTTGGAAGCACCTCGGCGCTCCAACCAGGTTTCAATCCAACTCCCGGAGGCATCCACTTCCAGTATGCAGAAGCCGCGGTGGCTGGATTGATCATGATCGTGCCGGTTGTCATCATTTTCCTCTTATCACAACGTTATGTTATCTCGGGTGCCTTCACTGGCTCGGTGAAGGGATAAGTCGCACTCATCAACGTGGGGAAAAGTTGTATTTTGAGGGTGTGTTGCTTTGTACACACCCTCAAAATACAAATCTTCTCTACCTATTGAAGAGTATCTTACAGCCCGATCAATCCCTTTGGTATTCAAAGCGTTATTTTGAGCGTGGCAGTGTTCCAACCGCTTTCAATCCAAATTCCGGAGTTGCCTACTTCCATCATGCGGATGCCACAAACGCTGGACGGATTATGATTGTGACCGTTATCATCGTTTCCCTTTTATCTTAGTGTCATGGCATAATGGCGCCTTCGCCAGCCTGGTGTAAAAATGAGCTTATCATCCAACTTATACGATATCGCCTTCATCGGACATGTATGCTTCGATGAGGTAATTCCGTACCAGGGAAGGCCGCACGTCGCGCCGGGAAGCGCGGTGATGTGCGGCGCGCTGGCGGCAGCGCGGGTGGGTAAAAAAGTTTTAGTAGTGACCAGAATGGCACCGCAGGACGATGACATGCTCGAATCCCTCCGACAAAACGGGGTCGCTGTTCATGTAATTCCCACTGTGGAAACAACGTACATGAAAGTGGTGCATTCGTCTGCGGATGTGGACGAACGCCAAATCTATCAATTAGCCAACGCCGGCTTCTTCTCGCTTTCTGACCTGCCGCCGCTGGAGGCACGTCGGGTGCATTTGGCTGGCATCACGGACCAGGAATTCCCGTTGGATTTTATCGCCGGCATGAAGCAGCAGGGGTACCGCTTGTCCGCGGATATGCAGAGTTTTGTGCGCCAGGTGCAGCCGGGCACACGCCAGATTGCCTTCCAGGATGTGCCCGCCAAGATGGAAATCGTCTGCCAGATGGATATGGTGAAATTAGATATCGTGGAAGCCAAAGCGCTAACTGGCAATGACGATTTGGAAAAGGCGGCCCGGATGATCGAATATTGGGGCTGTACCGAAGTCGTCGTCACACAGGCTGAGGGTGTGTTGGCGCAGGCCGGCGGGCAGACGTTCTACGAAAGGTTCTCCAACCGAAGCGTAGTGGGTCGTACCGGGCGTGGCGACACCGCCTTTGCGGCTTATCTGGCCTGCCGATTGGACCAAGATGTTGCTAACTCCCTGAAGTTCGCGGCGGCTTTGGTTTCCATCAAGATGGAAACCCCTGGTCCGTTTAATGGGACCCTGGATGACGTGTTAGCCCGAATGCGATGAAGGAGTAGTGAAGATGCATTTACCCAAGACTCCCATTAAATATTTTAAGGGTGATTCCTGGACGATTGTGGAAGAGGGATTCGATCCCGCGCAGCAGCGGGTGTCGGAATCTGTTTTTTCCGTAGCCAATGAGTTCATGGGAGTACGCGGTTATTTCGAAGAAGGGTACAGCGGTGACCATCTCTTGGGCAGTTACTTCAACCATTTGTATGAGATGATGGATATCCACCATGACCAGGTCTTCAAAGGCTTCATCACGCAAGGCGCAGCCATGATTAATACGGTGGATTGGCTATATACACGCCTTTGGGTGGACGGCGAGCAACTCGACCTGGGTAGGTCGAAATTTACCAACTTTTCACGTCAACTCGATATGCGCAGGGGAATCCTGACCCGTGAATTTATATGGGAGACAGCCAGCGGCAAACAACTCCGTGTGACCTTCACGCGTTTCACTGATATGCAGTCCACCCATATCGGCTGTCAACGCATTACTGTGGAAGCGCTGAATTTTTCCGGCGCGGTCCAATTCCGCTGCGGCCTGGATTTTAACACCCACTATGAAATCGGCGCCGGGTGGAACCAGACCGAAAATGCGAGGGCCCGGAAGATCGGGCAGATCATCAATTTCTGGAAGTGCGTACGCAAAGGCACAGCCGGCGACGGGTGGGCCATCCAGGCACAAACTCTGCGTAGCGGGCACCAATTATTTTCCAGTTTTCGTCTTCAGTCAAGCCAGGCTTTGGATCCGACGCTCGTGCAGGATGAAAAGTTCATCGGCGTGGATTTTGACCTGCCGGTGCAACAGGAAATCGCTGCCAGCGTGGATAAGGTGGTGGTGAATGATTGGCAGAAAACACCCGATGTGGAGGCGGTATGGAGGCGGGGGCTGGAACTGACCCGGCAGCATGCCTCTGTTTCATTTGACAGCGTCCTGGCAGAACACACGGCCTATTGGGATGGAGTGTGGGATATCCTCAATATAGAGATCGAGGGCGATCCGGAAACATTACAGGGTCTGCGCTTCTCATGCTTCCAAACCTACCAGACCTATCACGGCGAGAACGCCGATCTCAACGCGCTGTGTAAGGGATTGACGGGGGAAGTGTATTTTGGTTGGGTTTTCTGGGATAGTGAAATCTACAGCCATCGATTGATGATGTTCATTAACCCGGAGGCAGCCAAGAACCTGCTGCTGTACCGCTATCATCGACTGCCCCAGGCGCTGGAGCGGGCAAGACAACTGGATTGCGAAGGCGCGCGGTTTCCGTTTGCCAGCATTACCGGCACGGAGGACAGTGGCACCTGGCAGCATGTAGATCTGGAAATCCACGCCGATGTGGCCGTGGCTTATGCCATCTGGCATCACGACAAGATTTGCCAGGACAAGGAGTTCTTGTACCACGAAGGCATCGAAATGCTTTTGCAGATCTGCCGTTTCCTGGCCAGCGCGGGTGGATGGAGCCCGCTGAACGGCGATTTCGGCTTCTACGGCGTGATGGGGCCGGATGAATTCCATATGATGGTAAATCACAATTGCTATACTAACGTCATGGGGAAAAAGACGTTTGAATTCACACTTAAGGTGCTGGCCGAAATTCGGCAGGAAGCGCCCGAACAATACCAGCAAGCCATAGCACGAACGGGGCTTAAGCCGCAGGAACCTGAGCAATGGAAGGAAATGGCTGCCAGGATGCGGATTCCCAAAGACGAGCGCACTGGCGTCTATGAGCAGCATGCCGGCTATTTTGATCTGCCGCACGTGGACCTCCAGCATTTCCCGCCCGAGCAGATTCCGATGTATACGCATTGGGCCTACATTAAGATCTTTCGGTACGATGTGATCAAACAACCCGATCTATTGAACCTGATGTATTTCTTTAGTCAGGATTATTCCCTGGAAGAGAAGCAGGCCAATTATGAGTTTTATGAGGCCCGGACGATCCACGAATTGTCTTTATCGCCCTCCTTGCATGCCATTCTGGCGGCCGAGCTGGGAAAACTGAATGATGCCTATACCTTCTTCAGCTATGGCGCACGCCTGGATCTGGATAATTACAACCGCAATACCGACCAGGGTTTGCATGTAACTTCGGCAGCAGGAGTATGGGCCAGCATGATCTTTGGCTTTGGCGGCATGCGCACCGACGATGATGTGCTGAGTTTCCATCCTGCGCTTCCGCCCCAATGGAAATCATATCGCTTCCGCGTTCACTACTTGGGTGCCGTTATAGAAGTGCGGGTTGACAGTGAGCAGGTTCAATTCCAGGTCATTCGCGGCCCGGCGGTAAAAATCCAGGTGTATGGAAAGAACTATACACTCGACACTAAAGGGATTACAGTTTTTCTACATGCTTACTCGCCGACAGGCGCCGATGCGAGCCGTGTGGGAAATCATTTATGAGAGGTAGTGAAGCATAAAGGTGTCTGATTGCGAGCCATATCGAATAGAATCTTTTTCCTTTGGTTGTTCTGCATTCCATCACTGCTGGTTTCTTGCGCGAAACCAATAGTGTTGACTAGGCCATCTGTGAGTGCTCAACAGCCCACAAGTGTGAACTCTATAACAACTCCAATTCCCTCTTCAACGGCGCACCAGTCCAAGATCACAGTCTGGCTGGATTCCACTCGCATGAACGGCGCTGCAATCTACCAAAAGCTTTTTCCCAATAAAGCCAGCCAGATCGATTTCCAAATAGTGGACCGTTCTCAATTCCCGGCAGAAATCTTGGGCTTCAACCAGCAAGGCAAGGGTTGGCCCGATGTGGTTTTTGCCGAGCCCGAACTGGTCGCCCAGACCATTGACAGCCAGCATGACTATCCACTCGATCTAAAGCCTGTTCTCTCCGCCGAGGTGTTGGGCAATTTCGAGCCGCACGCCAACGACGCCTGTACCTTTGGCGGCAAGCTGCTTTGTTTGCGTCACGATACCGCGCCAATGGTGCTGTATTTCAATAAGCCGTTAATGGATGAATTCGGCTATCGAGTCCCGACTACCTGGCAAGAATACCAATCTCTGGGTGAGCGCCTGGGTAATGAACATCCCGGCTATATCATTGGCGCTTTCGGCGATGCCTGGGGTTTCAAGGCCTACTTCGACGCTTCCGGCTGCCCTTCCTCGTGGGTGCTAAATGAAAAGAAAGTTTATATTAATTTTGGAGACACCCGCTGCGTGCGCGCGGCGAGACTGGTGGATACTCTACTGGCGAACGGAACGCTGGCTCAGCACGGCTACTTCGACCCGCGCTTCAACCAGATTGCCCAGGAGGACAAACTCCTGACGTTGGTCGCTCCTACGTGGATGGCGTTGGCCAGCTTCGGCGGCAGGCCGGGCAGCCAGTATTATGACACAGCAAACCACCAGCTTGGAGTGGCTGCGCCGCTGCGCTGGGACGGTGATATTCAAGTGATGACATCCACCATGGGGGGAGGGTCATGGGCCGTTTCCAGGTACACTCAAAACTTACCCCTTGCGCTTGATTTCATCACCTGGATGGTCAGTGCGCCGGAGTTTTGGACTATCACCCCCGATTACCCGGTTTACGTGCCCGTCCAGCCAGCTTGGGAAAACGCCCTGCGTGCGAACCCGCTTTTTGCCAACGACCCCTTCCCTAACATGCAAACGGCTTCGCAAGCCATTTCGCCGCTCTACGAATTGCCCAGCTATGATGTGATGGGGCTCCTGGACGATTTTGTGAGCCGCGCGCTGAGTCAGAACAAAACGATCGAAAGCCTGCTACCTGACCTCCAAACGGAAATGACGGCCCAAGCCAAGGCGGCCGGGTACGAAGTAACCCTACAAAACAAATAATAGTTCACCCTGTGAGTCTCTGGATCACAGGATCAAATGAGGAAGAAATCAATGATGATGAATGTAGTTTCAGTCCGGGATTATGGCGCTACAGGCGATGGCGTTACGCTGGATACCCGTGCCATTCAATCAGCCATCGATGCCTGCACCAACATGGGAGGCGGCACAGTCTATTTGCCCCCGGGCAACTACCTGACTGGCACGATCACGCTCAAAGATAACGTTACCTTCCACGTGGGGCCAAGCGCCCGGCTGCTTGGCAGCACTTCGCTGGCCGATTATCCGAGCCTGGAACGTCCAGGAGGAACGGCCGATTATCTCGAATATCTCAGTTATTGTCTTATCAACGCTTACAAGGCACATCATATTGCACTGACCGGCGAAGGCTGCGTGGACGGTCAGGGCGCGGCATTCCTGTACGGCGTAGAAAATTACAATTACGAGGATCAAGCACTCGCCTCTAACCAGCAGTCATTCATCCGTCCTACGCTGCTCCGCTTCACCGATTGCCACGATGTCACCATCAACAATCTCACGCTCCAGCACGCAGCTTCGTGGTGCTGCAACCTGGAAAAATGCAAGGAGATGCGCATCCATGGCGTGCATCTCCTCAACCGCGCCAACCAGAATAATGACGGCTTTGACCTGACCGATTGCGAAGATGTGATGATCTCCGACTGCCATATCGACTGCGGCGACGATGCAATCGCCTTGAAGGAAGGCGGCCTTCGCATCGCGATCACGAACTGCGTTATCAGCACCCGCTGGGCCGCCATCCGCATCGGCCCCGAGTCGCTTGGCGTGTTCCGCGACATCGCCGTCTCGAATTGCGTGATCTACGATACCTATGGAACTGGTGTCAAGATTCAGGAGGTGGAAGGCGGCCTGATGGAAAACATCAGCTTCGACAATCTGGTCATGAACCACGTCACCGGGCCTATCTCGCTGCGCCTGGGCGGATATCTGGGCTGGAGGCATGAGCGCAAGGAATCCCTACCTGTTGGGGTGCTTCGCAATATCCGCTTTAGTAACATCCAGGCCACCTTAGCCGATAACGCCTATCCGCTGCCGAACGAAGTGCCAGCCTTTCCCGGCGAAAAGAATTCATGTCTCGATATCACCGGCGTACCGGGCTTTTTCATCGAGAATGTCACCTTCAGCGGGCTACGTCTTACCTTCCCGGGCGGCGGCAGTCAGGAGAATGCACAGCGCGATGTTCCCGAGATGCGTGACCATTATCCTGAATATCATATGTATGGCACGCTGCCAGCCTATGGGATTTATCTCCGGCACGTCAAGGGCCTGACCTTTGAAGACATCACGCTTGACACGGCTACTCCTGATCTGCGCCCAGCGTTGGTTGGTGAAGATGTGGAAGGCCTGGAGTTTTCCAATTTCCGCGCAGCCGGGGCCAGCCCGGCGGCGTTATTGCGTTTGCGCGAAGCGCGGCAAATCTACTTGCACGGCTGCCGCCCGCTGAACAAAGTAGCACTTTTCTTGAGCGTTGAAGGAGCCGGAAGTCAGGGCATATTCTTGCAGGCCAACGATTTGCGCCAAGCCAGCCAGGCTTACACTCTGGCTGAAGGCGCGCCTCCTGAGGCAATCATAAAAGAGTAGGGAGAAAAAACCAAAATGACTACTCTAACTCGTCGTGATTTCCTGAAAATATCCGCTGTAGCGGCCGGTACGCTAGCCGGCCAATCTTTGCTTAGCGCTTGTGGAATAAAGCCGAAGGCTGAACCTGACGGGATTACAAACCTCCCCAGGCCTGCACCTACGTCTGGCAATGTTCTTGGTGTCGGGCGAGGCATCTTTCCAGGTCGAGTAGTATGGGCGCACAATCCCCAGGCTACTGTATGGGATGGCAGGAGCGACTTCTGGTGGAACGAGAAGTTCACGAATCAGAACCTGGTGAGCGAAATGCTCTCGTACTCATTGCGGCAATTGACCGGCCAGGCCAGCGACATGAATGCCTGGGAGGCGCTGTTCATGCATTTCAAGACCCAGCGCGGCCAATCTTCCGGTTATCGGCCTGGCGAGAAAATCGCCATAAAAGCCAACATGAACGGCAGCAAGAGCCACAGCGGTATCAAGAACGACAGCTTCGTCTCCCCAGCCGTTGTATTCGCCCTGGTCAATCAGCTGGTCCAGGCAGGCGTCAAGCCTGGCGATATCACCGTGTACGACGCCTCCCGATACGTACCTGACCCGGTCGTGAATGCCTGCGGGACGCCCGCGCTGGCCGGGATGCATTTCGCAGACTTCGGCGGGGGTGATGGCCGTGAAGCCTGCCAGCGCGACCTGGGCCAGCCAATCCAGTGGTCGGTCAACCCGAAAGGCAATCCAACCTACCTGCCCACCGTGGTGACCCAGGCCGATTATCTGATCAACGTCTCCCTTTTCAAAGGACACAGCCTGGCTGGCGTGACGCTGACGGCCAAGAACCATTTTGGCACTCTGATGACTGATCTGGACGGAAAGCCCACGCTCAACCCTCCTCAGGGTGCCAACCTGCATGGTTTCGTTGCCGCTTATAACATCCAGGGACCCGTCAGCTGGAGTTGGCCGCAAGCCCCTATGAGCAGCTTCAGCCCGCTTGTGGACCTGATCGGCCATCCCCACCTCGGCGGGAAGACGCTTCTGTTCATGGTCGATGCCTTGTATGGTGTGGAGGATCAGAACGCCGAGCTGTCTACCAAGAGCCTCTTCCAGTCGGCGCCGTTCAATAATTACTGGTCTTCGAGCCTGCTTCTCTCGCAAGACCCGGTGGCGCTCAACTCGGTAGGCGCCGAAATCCTTGTCAACGAGCCGATCATGGTCACTCATCCGGATGTCTTGCCCAAAGACAGCACCTACCAGAACTACCTGCATGAAGCGGCGCTCGCCGACAACCCGCCCTCAAAGACGGCCTACAACCTCCCCTGCCTGGGTGTACACGATCACTGGAACAACGCCACAGAAAAGAAATTTAGTCGCAACCTGGGCTTTAATGAGGGCATTGAGTTAATAATCGGATAACCTTTCCGCAGTTATTATCAAAGCCGGGAACAAAGGAATTCGATTTATTGCCCGCGGACAATCCCGGGATTTCTGCCTGATCCGGCTGCATGAAGTGCGCGATGAGGTGTTCACCGTGTACTGCACGCATTCAACCACCTGATGGCTTGGTTTACTCTACCAAGCTTTTTAGCTTGAAGAAGCCAGGAGATTGATCGAACGGGTTGAGTTCCACTTCACGCCCAAACATGGCAGTTGGGTGAATATGGCCGAGACCGAGTTGAGTGTACTGGTACGTCAGTGTCTTGATCGTAGTATATCAGGCAAAGAAATGCTCATCCAGGAAGTTTCAGCCTGGCAAGAAGACCGAAATGAGGAGGTTGTTAAAGTACTGTGGCAAGTTCACAACTGCCGATGCTCGTACAATGTTGAAATGCCTTTATCCGAAGATTCAAATGTGACAGTTCTACTAGGATATGATGGATATATACCTCATAATCGTAATCGGAGGTTGTATTAACGAGTATGCCAGTAACCCTTTATGAAATAGCAAAAGCTGCTGATTGTTCCGTCTCGACCGTTTCCCGAGTGCTTAGCAACAACAAGCACCCCATCAGCGATGCTACGCGCGAACGGATATTCGCGCTTGCCAACGAAATGGGGTATCGTCCCAATGTGACTGCGCGTGGTCTAAAAACGAATCGCACGTACGCGATCGGCCTTATCATCGATAACATAGCCGGTCCTCTTACACCGATCATCATCCGCGGGATTCAGGAGTATCTACAGCAGCATGACTATTTCAGCGTAATCATCAGCACCGAATGGGATCCGGAATTGAAAAGCGAAGCCGTACACCAACTCATCAGCCGCTCCATCGACGGGGTCATTTTTGTGGAGTCCTGGAGGGACGAAATCAATAATACCCTCGATTTGGCCAATAAGCCGTATGTATACGTTTATCGACTCTTTCGATGGAAATTCCACCAATTCCGTGCTTTTGGATGATATTCACGGTGCGGGTCTGGCAGTCGAACACCTGGTCAGCCTGGGACATCGCCGGATTGCTTTGATTAACGGGCCACATGGATGGGTTTCTACCAAAGAACGCCTGGAAGGCTATCAGGCTGTTCTGTCGAAATATGGAATCCCTTTTGATCCAACCCTGGTTGCAGAAGGCACGTGGGAAATCCAGAGCGGCTATCCGGTTGCCAAAAAAATCCTGGCGCTTCCAGAGCCTCCGACGGCCATTTTCGCAGCCAATGACCTGATGGCGCTGGGTTCGATCTATGCCGTTCGTGATGCGGGGCTGAACGTACCCAGGGACATTGCGGTCGTCGGCCATGATGATCTAAATATTTCCAGCCTTTCCAGCCCAACCATTACCACGGTTTGCCCGCCAAGCTTTGAGATGGGCAAGCTGGCGGCTCAGATGATCCTGGATCGCCTTGAAAATAAAGTCGAAATGAAGGGCCCGATTCGATTACAAGGCAAATTGATTATCCGTGAATCATGCGGATCCCCGGAGATGAATATTCCGCCCGAACATTATGTAAGTCATACGCTTCCTCCTGAGCACCTGATCCGACAATGGAGAGGAAGAATTCACTCGGAAGGCGAGAATTCCACCATGTCCTAATTCATCAAGACACCCAAAGCAATTAAAAACGTTCACGGTGATACGAAACCCAAATAAAAACCGGTCAGTATAATGGCAAGCGCGCCAGCGATCAAATGCTGGCCGTTTATTTTATTGTGTTTGATCAATCAAGACCGATCTTTGCGATAGTAGCATTATTCAAAGTCTGGATCTGAGTGCACGAAAACCGCCGGCTTGCGGCTCAAGACGATAGGCTCCTGCATCTGCTGGAACAAGCAGGGTTTCAAACCTGGCCCAGAGAAACCTGTTCGCTGCCGCTGGAAAACCGGGCTGTGCCTTCGATAACCGTTAGCGCATGGAAAGATTGGCCGCTGGTATCGAGAGACAGTGATTGTGTTTGCGAGTTTAATATTTCCAGCTTAAAGTATTCAGACTGGCACAGGATCTGGCATTGCCCATCCTGCAAAGCCGGCAGTGGGACAGGCCGGCTGCCAGCAGACGGGTCTGCCACGGCCAGGGATTTGTCAATGTGCAGGACACGCGTGGCAGATTGCGGCCGGCCCCAATCATAGACCCGGTAGGTAAGGTCAGAGGATTCCTGCACTTCGTAGACCAGCAGGCCGGGGCCCAGCGCATGAATGGTGCCGGCCGACATAAAAATGGTATCACCGGCTCGGACCGATTCATATTGTGACAGCTCCTGAATGGTACCAGCGCGAATGGCCTGCGCCATCCCGGCGGCGGATGTCCCGGGTTTCAGCCCGGCAATGAGTCTGGCTCCAGGCTCTGCTTCCAAGATATGCCAGGCCTCTGTCTTTCCACTCTGTCCCGGACCCTCGAGTTGTCGGGCTTGCTGATCATTCGGGTGAACCTGCAGGGATAGCCACTGGTTGCAATCGAGCAATTTGATAAGCAGGGGGAAACGCGGGCCGCGCTCGTTCGATAACGGCCTGGCCCAACAGGTCTGCCCCAAATTCAGCTGCCACCTGGGCGAGGGTTTTCCCGGCCTGTGGACCAGATGCAATGCAATCATTTTCATAGATCACCCAGGCCTCGGCGGTCAGAATGCCGGGGCGCAGACGTTGACCACCCCAAACATAGTCGCGATATTCAGGTGTAAATCTCAGGGCGCGAGGAAGCATAAGTTATCCTGATCATCTTATTATTATCATCTCAGTTTCAACGACAGTTGCTTACCTGCATTGATCTGAAGAAGCGGCCCAAGATTGGAAGAGTGTGGTTTGAAATCCCAGTTTGGGTGAATGACGGAAAGCCCATCCAAACTTTATTGTTCAGATCCGGTTTATTGTATTGTCATGGGACAATCCCGGAATGACGATCCGCCTATTCCTGTTCCGTATCTGGTCCAGGTATACACTGCCAAGGAGAATCAAGCCGTTGAGGAACGTGGGAAGGTAAATTTGATTCACATTCACCATCGAGATGCCCATGGCGAGAGTGGAGATGAGGAAGGATCCGATCACGGTTCCCCATACGCTTCCGGTACCGCCCGAAAGGCTCGCCCCGCCGATCATCGCACATGTCAATCCCGATCATCTCATAACCCGCCGCTCCCCCAGGTGGCCCCCCCAGGCGAGAAGCGTACAGGACTCCAACGAGGCCCGCCAGCATGCTCGCGAACACAAAGGCCAGGATCTTGATGTAGATAACCTTTATACCTGATAAACGGGATGCCTCCGGGTTGGAGCCGACCAGGAAGGCGTAACGCCCGAACCTGGTTCTCTCCAAGAACAAATGGGAGAGCACTGCAACCACTACCATGATGATGATGATCCAGGAAATGCCGGGGAAGACTACAATTTCCGTCCCATGTCGCGTCGTGGGAAATGATCCTGAATAACGGGGATATTGGCCAAATCACCCAGATGGGCCAGGTTGGCTGGATAGGGAACCGGACCGGCGTGAGTAGCTATAAAAGCCCCAAACCCTGCCAATAGACCATAGACAACCATCGCCATCGCGAAGGTGGCGATAAAGGCTGGCAGATGTAATCTGGCAACCAGGAGCCCGTTCGCAAGGCCGATAATTCCGCTCAAAATAGTGGCCGCGAGCATTGATATCCAAATGGGTATTCCCATAGCGGCAAACACTACCACGGCGGTCCCTGAAAACGCAATCACTGCCCCCAAAGAGAAATCTATGCACCCGACAACCAGGACCAGGCACGCGCCTATACTGAGAATGGTGAAGGTGCTCGTTTGCACAAGAAGGTTGAGCACGCCGCGAACCGTAAAGAAATTATTCGCGAAGATCGAGAAGATCGTGAACATTGTTACGAAGACTGCGAAGGGCAAGAGCCTGCTCAGCGATAATCCGAGTGTGCTCCGGTTAGATCGTTGCGTTGGTTTTTCTGCCAGCAAACCAGGTCTTTCATTTCCCATAAAGATTTCCTTGGCCCATTATCTTAGTCGCTCCCTCCCGGTAGAAGGCTGCCTCGTTGTAATCGGTTGGGTAAGCATTATGGATATCACAGGTTGTAAATTGGCTGGATTGACTGTATAAATTGATTCATTACCTTATCGAAAATCATATTTATTTCCAATTCGGGAAGAAAGAATCCTATGGCTTGCAGGAATAATTCTTAAGGAAAACCTATTGACATTGCGATTTCATTGTGCTATTATGGTATCGTTCTCATGGTAACTATACCACAACCTTTTTGGAAATACAACTTCGTTCTTACCAAATGGCAGATATCAGAGATGTAGCCAAACTGGCTGGAGTGGCACCTATCACAGTATCCCGGTGTATTAATAATTCGGGATACTGCAGCCAGGAAACACGCGCGCGTGTGGAAGCTGCGATCGCTGAATTGGGGTTTGTCCCCAATCGCCTGGCCAGCGGGCTACGCTCTAAAAGATCCAACACCCTTGCCTTGGTATTGACGGATATCACCAATCCGTTTTTCACAACCATTGCACGTGGGGTCGAAGACAAAGCCAGTGAAGCAGGCTATACCGTGATTTTCTGTAACACGGATGAATCTGTATCCAAAGAAAAAATGTACCTGCAGTTGCTTTTGGAAAAAAGGGTGGATGGGATATTACTTGTTCCTGCGCAAAGCGGGCTTGATTCAATCGCATTAATAAAAAAACAAGAAATCCCTATTGTGATACTGGACCGCCAGGTATCTGATCGACAAACAGATGTAGTCCGTTGCGATTCTGAGGGTGGGGCATATGAGCTTACCCGATTGCTTTTATCCCTGGGGCATCGAAAGATTGGAATAGTAAACGGACCAAGTGGCGTTTCTACATCAGATGATCGTCTTAATGGCTATCGCAGGGCCTTAGCCGAAGCCGGCATTGGCATCAACCCAATCTGGGAATATTATGGTGAGTTCACTCAAGCGAGCGGATTTGAGATGACTCACAAAATCATGGCACAATCTTCAAAACCAACAGCGATATTTGCAACCAACAACTTTATTACTTATGGGGCATTAAGAGCCCTTCAAAAATTGGAATTGCGTGTACCTGAGGATGTTGCAGTAGTGGGTTTCGATGATCTTCCGCCAACCTTGGTCATATTTCCCTTTCTTACCGTGGCTGCCCAGCCGGCCTACGAAATGGGCGTTCGGGCAATCGAGATCTTGTTGAACAAACTGGGCGGTGGAGCATCTGACCAATATCAGGAAGTGGTATTACCAGCTGAGATAGTCATTCGGCAATCGAGCGGGAGAGCAAGGGTTTAATACAGGCGATTTCGGAAAGGATTATTCGCTCAAGAGAACCTATATTTATTTTATCGGAAATGGTAACGTTACCATAAAGTAAATTGAACAGCGTTTTACAAAATGGAATAAGAAACCATCACTCAAAATCGAAAGGTGATCGAAAAAGACGGTCCGCCATGAAAAATCTCGCATCTGCTATGGAATTGAGAAGCTCATTGCCTGCCCGCGAGGTAATTCTCGAAGTCGAGAACGTTTCCAAGAGCTTTCCAGGTGTGAAGGCGCTTGATAACGTCTCATTTGACCTTCGCAAGGGTGAGGTGCACGCTTTGGTCGGCGAGAACGGGGCGGGTAAGTCAACGCTCATGAAGATCCTGAGCGGGGTCTACCAGGCCGACGAAGGAGATGATCCGCTACAAGGGGAAAGAGGTGTCCTTCCGCGAATGTGAACCCAGGCGCGCGAAGCCGGCATCGGGATCATCTACCAGGAGCTCAACCTCATCCCGCATCTATCGGTGGCGGCCAACATCTTCATCGGCAGGGAACCACTGACGCGGTTTGGGACGCTCGACGAGAAGAAGATGAACGCCGACGCAGTGGCGATCCTCGGACGGCTCAACATCCGCCTGGATCCGACGATCACACTGAACAAGCTACCCGTCTCCAAGCAGCAGATGGTCGAGATCGCCAAGGCCCTCTCTTTCGACTCGGAAGTGCTCATCATGGATGAGCCGACCAGCGCGCTGACGGAATCCGAGATCGACGAGCTTTTCGCAGTAATCCATGCGCTGCGCGACCGCGGTGTCGCGATCATCTACATCTCTCATCGCCTCGAGGAACTGAAGCACATCGTGGACCGCATCTCCATCTTCCGCGATGGGCACTCGGTCAGCACCGACGATTTCGCCGCCATTGGCATCGATTGAAATCGTGAACCGGATGGTGGGCCGAAAGCTCGAGAACAAGTTCCCGCCGAAGCAAAACGTCCCAACCACGGAGAAGATACTCGAGGTTCGCAATATCGTGCGGAAGGGAATCCTTCACGATATCTCCTTCGACCTCTATCGAGGGGAAATCCTCGGCATTGCCGGCCTCATGGGCGCAGGACGATCGGAGCTGGGGAGAGCGATCTTCGGAGCTGACCCGATCGATTCGGGTGAAGTGATCATGAACGGCCGCAAGCTTTCGCTGAACTCACCCTCCGACGCAATCAGAGCGGGTATCGCCTACCTCTCGGAGAACCGCAAGGAGGAGGGGCTGGCGGTGAAAATGCAGCTCGCAGAGAACATCACCATGGCAAACGTTCAGGAGATCTCCCAGCGTTTCGGCGTGCTTTCCCGCAGTCGAGAGATGGAAGCCGCGCAGCGATACGTCAAGGAACTCACCATCAGAACGCCCAGCCTCTCCCAGGTTGTGAACAATCTTTCCGGAGGCAACCAGCAGAAGATGGTCGTTGCAAAGTGGCTGTTCTGCGATTCGAAAATTCTGATCTTCGACGAGCCGACGCGTGGAATAGACGTTGGCACCAAGTACGCGATCTATGAGCTGATCGGGGCACTGGCGCGCGAGGGCAGGGGGATCATCATGATCTCCTCCGAGCTGCCGGAGATACTTGGCTTGACGGATCGCGTCCTGGTGCTCCACGAGGGGAGCCTCGCGGCAACGCTCACCACCGCTGAAACGACGCAGGAGGAAATACTGAACTACGCGGCCGGAGTCGCAACATCTATCAATGGAGACGCACGTATGTCCGACCAAAAACCAACCCAAGCGAGAGAGCAGCCATGAGCGAGATGACAGCGAAACACATTAAGGAAGAACCCCCCGAGACCGGGAAAACGTCAGGGCGATCCAGGAGAGCCCTTGACCAAGTTCATCACCTTCGGCGCAGTGATCGTGCTGTTTATCGTTTTCTCGATAACGGCGAAGAATTTCTTCACCATGCGAAGCGTCCTCAGTCTCGCCCTGCAGACAAGCGCGATAACCATCATGGGCATCGGTGTAACCTTCACCATTATCACGGGCGGCATCGATCTCTCCATCGGATCGGTCATCGCCCTTACCGGTACGGTCGCCGTGATGGCCGCGATTGCCGGAGTGCCGATCTGGCTCAGCATGATCATCGGCCTGCTCGTCGGAGTCGTCTGCGGTCTTCTCAACGGGCTGATGATCACCAAATTGAAGCTGCCGCCGTTCATCGCGACGCTCGGCATGATGATGGTCGCCCGAGGGGTTGCCCTCACCATTACGAACGCCAACGCGTGGCCGGCGCCGGATGGCTTCGGCGAGCTGGGTAACGACACCATCTTCGGGACCGGGCCAAAATTCCCGGGCATACCCTACCCGGTGCTCATCATGATCGCGGTGGCCCTCATCTTTTCCTTCATCCTCAGTAAAACGCGGATCGGCAGGTACACCTACGCCGTGGGATCGAATGAAGAGGCGGCGCGGCTTTCCGGGATCAAGGTCAACCAGGTCAAGATCATCGCCTACATCATCTCCGGCTTGCTTGCCGGCCTGGTCGGCATCATCCTCGCCTCACGGATGGTCACCTCCCAGCCCAACAGCGCAGTAGGCTACGAGTTGAATGCAATTGCCGCCGCCGTCATTGGCGGCACGAGCCTGATGGGGGGCGTGGGCACGGTGCGGGGAACGGTGATCGGATCCTTTATCATCGGAATACTCACGGTGGGCCTCACCATGGCGGGTGCGAACTACTTCATGCAGCAGATCGTTATCGGCCTCGTCGTCATTGGGTGCCGTGACGGTTGACCAGCTCAAGGAGCCGCAAGTAAAGGAAATGAAAGCAGGATGGCTCCGATATTTGAATCAGTGCAGTATGCGGAAGGAGGTGGTTGTCTCGCATACGATAAGGTAGCACCTATCGTTAAAGCACCAGATCCGTATTCAAACTTCGACTAAATAATCTATAAGGAGAAGAACAAAATGAAGAAGTTACGGTTTGTTCGGTATTCTGATTTCCCTGGTGTTGCTGCGCTGCGGTCCACTCCGATTCTGCCAGGTGATGCAAGGTTGTGGTCACCAAAGCTGTCTGTCCGCCCCAGCTGCGGAAGGCGGGAGATTGCGGTCATCGTCAAGACCGGCAACTCCAGCTTCTGGCAGAATGTGCAGACGGGAGCCTTCGACTGCCCAGAAAGAGCTTAAGGCGCAGACTCCGAAGCTCTCGGTCACCTTCCTCGGCGCCCAGTCCGAGAGCAACATCAACGAAGAGATCAACATCGTCGAGAGCGCGATCGACCGCGGTGTCAAGGCGATTGTACTTGCTCCCTCGGATGTGACCGCCCTCCAGCCGGCCGTAAAAAAGGCCAAGGACGCTGGCATCCCCGTCATCATTATCGACTCCAAACTCAATGGTGACGCGTCCCAATATACGGCATTCCTCGCCACCGACAACAAGGCGGCGGGAGAAGCCTGCGCCAAGGCGATGATCGACCTGCTCACCAAAGCCGGTAAAACCGAAGGCAAAATTCAGGTCATGTCTTACGTTGCCGGTGTTGGTTCCGAGATCGGGCGCGTGGGTGGATTCAATGACTACATCAAGGCGAACTCGAAGTTCACCCTTCTGCCGACGCAGTACTCCAACGCCGACATGCCCACCGCGCTCAACCAGACCACGAACGTGCTCGCCTGCCAACCCGGACCTGGTCGGTATCTTCGGCGCCAACGAGCCGACCGCCATCGGCATGGGCCGCGCGATCGCGCAGGCCGGAACTCGGCGGGAAGATCGTGGCGATTGGCTTCGATGGCAACAGCGTCCTGGCGGGCTTCGTCAAGGACGGTACCCTCCAGGCCATTGCTGTTCAAAGCTCCTACAACATGGGCTACCTGGGAGTCAAGACTGCCTATGATGTCGCCTTCGCCGGGAAGACAGTTCCCGCCTATGTGGACACCGGCTTCCTCATGGTGACCAAGGACAACATTGATTCTCAGGATGCAAAGAACGTGCTTTACTAAGTTCCAGGTTCTGCCTGATTGATGCTTGAGACGGACGGCCTGCGAAGGAAAGTGCGGGCCGTCCCGTCTTGGTGCAGTATATAAGAGTTTGAATGTCACGAAAAAGGGATATTTGAGAATATTTGGGATTAATTTAAGGAAAGCCTATTGACAGCGTTTATTCAATATGCTATTATGGTATCGTTGTCATGGTAACTATACCATATCTTTTTCACAACAATAAGTCATCGACCATATTAAGAAGGAATGGATTCTGTTGAGATCATCATCTGGCTGCCAGGCACCCAAATGAAGGAGTTTACTGGCATTTTATTGGTAAAGATGCAACAAAGAGAGAAGAAAAAATTTTACAGTATAAGGTAACGTTACCACATAAAATAGAAAGGAATTTAGAAATGAATGAGAAATTTGCAGTCAAACTGAACCGAGATACAAAGAAGGATGACCTGATCGTAATTACAGGTGCCGGAGGGTTTATTGCCGGTGCGCTGACCCGCTATTTCCATGAACAAGGTTTCACCCGCATTCGTGCGATCGATAAGAAACCATTACCTGATTGGTACCAGCACGTCCCGGGTGTTGAAAACCTTTGCCTGGACTTGAGCGAGAAGGAAAATGCCATCCGGGCGGTTGAAGGCGCCGTGGAAGTATACAACCTGGCTGCCGACATGGGCGGTATGGGCTTCATCGAGCGCTTTCGCATCCAATGCCTGCGCAGTATCCTGATCAACACTCACATGGTCGAGGCTGCCTACCGGGCGGGCGCCAAACGGTATTTCTTTTCTTCCTCTGCCTGCGCTTACAACACCACCCTTCAACAGGACCCGCATGTCCGTGCCTTGAAAGAGTCAGATGCTTACCCTGCCATGGCCGAACGTGGTTATGGCTGGGAGAAGCTCATGTCTGAAATGTTCTGCCAGGAATATTGGGCCGAGCGCAAATTCGAAACCCATATTGCCCGCTTCCACAACGTCTATGGCCCGCATGGCACATGGGATGGCGGCAGGGAAAAAGCACCGGCTGCCATTTGCCGCAAGGTGATCGAAGCCAAGGAAGCCGGCAAACATGAGATCGTGATCTGGGGCGATGGTACGCAGACACGCAGCTTCATGTACATCGATGACTGCGTCAAAGGTATCGACATGATCATGCACTGTGATGAGCTGATCGCCACCCCCATCAACCTGGGCTCGAACGAACTAATTGCGATCAATGAGCTGGTCAGCATGGCGGAGGAGATCGGCGGGGTCAAGCTGGAACGCAAGTACGATCTGAATGCACCGCGCGGAGTTGCCGGGCGCAACAGCGATAACACATTCATCAAGCAGGTTCTCGATTGGGAACCCAGCATCCCCTTCCGCGATGGCCTGGCCAAGACCTATGCCTGGATCGAACAGCAATACGCCGATCGAAAAATCGGCAAACATACGGTTCAAGATCACGCATAAACAACGGGGGATCCATGAATAATATACAAACGACTTCTCCTGAAATTAACCGATGCGATTGGCCTGATCCCCTACCGGATGGCTTTTGCCGGTGGATGGATCGATCAGCCGTTTTTATCCAGGCTGAATCCCAATCCGCCTGGTTCGATGGTGGTTGTATCTTTACAGCCCACGGTTCCGTTTTATGGAACGCAGCGGGATGGGCACCAGCACCCGGAAAGTGGCGATGAAGTTATGGGGAGGAAGCCTGCCTGAAAAGGAACCGGCCAAGCTGGTCCGTGAGTTATACGAGACAGAAAATGATGGAAAGCCGGAACCGTCCGGTTCCCAGGATATGGCTGGCATTATTTACCCAGGCGTCAGTCGATTGGACTACGATTATGCCTATGAGGGTGGATATTTTCCGATCCATGTAGAATCCAACAATGACCCTCAAGTTGCAGGCTGGCTGGAAGAAGTGATTTATATGGTGCCGGTGGCACAACGGCCGCCTGATGTATTCGCCGCTCGGCGAAAAGAATCTGGATCCGGAGTGGATTGCACGATTGGGCAAATCTGGCAAGGATTGTTACGAGGCGATCCTTGCCCGAGATACCAAGGCTTTGGGAGCGTCGATGAATTTGTGTATGATGTGCTGGGAAAAAATCCTGCCTCATACGGTCAGGCATCCAGCTATCACGGTCGACTTGATGGCCTACCTGGATTATTACCAAAACCGGTATGCAGGTGCAATGTACTCCGGTTGCGGTGGCGGATATTTATATGTGGTCTCGGAAGAACCAGTCCCGGGAGCATTCCAGGTAAAGGTAAGAATTCAGCAATTAAAGGATGTGAAAATAGACATGGAGAAAGCAGTCGTAACGGGTAGTTTTGACGATATGAGATCCTCAGATGTTCGCTTCCTGGAAGAAGCGGCCAAGCAAGGGGAACTGCACGTATTCCTGTGGTCGGACGAACTGGTACGCAAGCTGGATGGAAATTTCCCCAAGTTTCCTCAGGAAGAGCGTTTGTATTTTCTTCAAGCCATCCGTTATGTCAATCAGGTACACCTGGTAGACCAATTGGCCGATCGGGACAGCCTTACCCATGCAAGTTGAACGTTATCTCAGGTACGTGGGTGGTAAATGAGGCAAGTGACAACCATCAAAAGCGCGTATTTTGCGCTTCGAATGGAATGAAATATCAAGTTGTTAAACAAGCGCTCCTGAAAGAATTTTCCAGAGGATCAACATATTGTCCCGGATCAACCAATCTCAAAACAAGAAGGTGGTTGTGACCGGCTGTTATGATTGGTTCCATTCGGGGCATATCCGTTTCTTTGAAGAAGTGTCCGGACTGGGCGATCTATATGTAGTGGCAGGATCTGATCAGAATGTTCAATTCTTGAAGGGAGAAGGTCACCCCATGTTCCCCCAGGAAGAACGCAGGTACATGGTGCAGTCCATCCGCTTTGTCAAGCGGGCGCTGATCTCATCTGGTAGTGGCTGGATGGATGCCGAACCGGAGATCGCCCGGATCAAGCCGGATATCTACGCGGTAAACGAAGATGGCGACAAGCCCGAGAAGCGCAATTTCTGCGAAGCGCATGGGATCCAATACGTGGTTCTGAAACGCACTCCGAAAGAAGGCCTACCAAGAAGACTAGAGTACTGACTTGCGAGGTTTTTGATGAGCACGTCAGCAGAGAAACAGGAGCATGAGATGTATTATGCAGTGATCATCGCAGGCGGCAGCGGTACCCGATTGTGGCCGCTGAGCCGGCGCAGCCGCTCCAAGCAGTCGCTCAAACTGGTGGGGGATCGATCTATGTTCCAGCATGCCGTGGACCGGCTTGCGCCGCTTTTCCAGCCGGATCAAATATTCGTGGTTACTCGGGAAGATCAGAGCGCGTTGTTGTCATCCCAGGTGCCGGAACTGCCCCTATCCAACTTCATTAACGAACCAGTTGGGCGTGGTACCGCACCTGCCATCGGATTGGCTGCGGTTCACCTTCGCCAGATGGATCCGGAAGCGATCATGGCAGTGCTAACCGCTGACCACTATATCAATGATACGGAACAATTCCGTCGGGTATTGGAAGCTGCCTCTCTGATGGCCCAAAATGGACATCTGGTAACCCTGGGGATCAAGCCAGCTTCCCCATCGACAGGTTTCGGTTACATCCAGCAGGGTGAGAGCATGGGTACTGCGGATTATTTCCCGGTTTTCCGGGTGGAACGCTTCACCGAAAAACCGGCATTGGAAGTGGCCCGACAAATGGTGACCAAGCGGCAAGTATTCATGGAACAGCGGCATGTTCATCTGGCGGGTGGATCGGATCCTGGCAGAGTTCCAATCCCAAATGCCTGAACTTTTTGCTCACTTGATGGAAGTGGAAGCTGCCCTGGGAAGGCCGGATTATAAGGCAGTGTTGGAACGAGTTTGGAATCAGGTTGCTGAACAGACGATTGATTATGGGGTGATGGAACATGCTCAAGATGTTGTGGTTATCCCTGTTGATATCGGTTGGACGGATGTGGGAAGCTGGGCAAGCCTGGCAGAACTGCTGCCCCCAAACCAGGATGGGAATATCTTTGTAGGTCCTTGCAAAGAGATCGATACCCACAATACGTTTGTATTTGGTGGAAAACGGCTGGTTGCCACCATCGGAGTAAAGGATATTGTGATTGTGGACTCGGAGGATGCCTTGCTTGTGTGTGCAAAGACGAGAGAGCAGGAAGTCCGCGATATTGTAGAACAGCTGAAGTCGAATGGAGAGAGCCAATGGCTCTGAGTTCACCCTTTGGAATGTACAATCAACAGCAAAAGAATACAGAGGCGGAAACATGCTGATAAACGGAATCCTAAACCCACAGATCAATTCTTTACTGGCGCGTGTGCGGCATACCAATATGCTGGTAATTGCCGACCGCGGCTTTCCATTTTGGCCGATGATCGAAACGGTGGATATTTCCCTGGTGGATGATATTCCCACAGTATTGCAGGTTTTCCAGGCCATCCGCTCGAATTTTGAAATCAGCGAGATATATATGGCTGAGGAGTTCATAAAAGCCAATTCACCGGATGTATGCCAGGCTTTTGCCAATGCAACTGCTCATATCCCGCTTCGTTATGAGGCGCACGAGGAACTAAAAAAATATGTTCCAGGCGCAATCGGCTTGATCCGTACCGGCGATACCATCCAATATGCCAATATGATATTGGTTTCAGGACCGATTGAATCCGGAAGGAATTAAGCTCTACCCTTACCTTCATGCTAGATGTGTTGTTTCTCAATTGGCAGATGACTTGCGATATTAACGCAAGTTCCACCTGCTATTAGTGCTTATCAGGAGAAAAAAACATGGCCGGAATCCATGTAGTACTCAGCCAAAAATTGGAATTCGACCCGCCATTGATGGGCGGCGCAAGGGCGTGCGTGAATCGCTCGAAACTCAGACAATGGAGATGGCTCGCCGCACTGCTGATTTCCTGATAGCGAATTTATCATCCCCGGATGGTTCCCCCGTGCAGTGCGTAATCGCAGACACCTGTATCGGCGGCGTGGCCGAAGCTGCCCGAACAGCTGAGAAGTTCCGCCGGGAGGGAGTGGGCGTTTCCATCACAGTTACGCCTTGCTGGTGCTACGGCAGTGAGACGATGGACATGGACCCGCAATTGCCCAAGGCGGTGTGGGGCTTCAACGGCACCGAGCGTCCGGGGGCGGTCTACCTGGCTGCGGTGTTGGCGGGTCACAACCAGAAAGGCCTGCCGGCCTTCTCGATCTATGGCCGGGATGTTCAAGATGTCACTGATACAACCATTCCGTCAGATGTTCAGGAGAAATTGCTGCGCTTTGCCAGAGCCGGTCTGGCGGTTGCCCTGATGCGCGGCAAATCCTACTTATCACTGGGCGGCGTTTCGATGGGCATTGCCGGTTCGATTGTTGACCAATCCTTCTTCGAGAGCTACCTGGGCATGCGGGTGGAAGCGGTCGATATGAGTGAAATTACCCGCCGTATCGAAGAAGGAATTTTACGACCCGGATGAATTTCAGACCGCCCTGGCCTGGACAAAGACCAATTGCACCGAGGGCCGCGAGTACAACCCTGCCCGAAAAGCAGCGCACCCGTGCCCAGAAGGACAGGGATTGGGAAACCGTGGTCAAAATGACCATGATCGCCCGCGATCTGATGATCGGCAACCCGCGTCTGGCAGAGTTGGATTGGGGCGAGGAGGCCCTCGGGCACAACGCCATCCTGGGCGGTTTCCAGGGTCAACGCCAATGGACCGACCATTTCCCGAATGGTGATTTCATGGAAGCGATGCTCAACTCGTTCTTTCGATTGGAACGGCATCCGTGCACCATTCGTCTTTGCCACCGAGAATGACAGCCTGAACGGAGTTGCCATGTTGTTCGGCAACCTGCTTGACCAATACTGCCCAGGTTTTTGCGGATGTACGTACCTATTGGAGTCCGGCAGCGGTCAAACGGGTGACCGGCTATGAATTGAGCGGCCCTGCGGCAGGTGGCTTGATCCATCTGATCAATTCAGGATCGGCGCCGTTGGATGCCACCGGCCAGATGGAGAAAGACGGCCTGCCTGCCATGAAGCCGTTCTGGGAGATCAGCACAGCGGAAGTACAGAAGTGTCTGCAAGCCACAACCTGGTACCCCGCCATCACCGAATATTTCCGCGGCGGTGGATTCTCATCCACCTTCCTGACCAGAGGGGGAATGCCGGTAACGATGAGCCGGATCAATCTGGTGAAGGGATTGGGCCCCGTTCTTCAATTGGCCGAAGGCTGGACGGTTGATTTGCCTGCCGAAGTTCACCAGGCTTTGAATGAACGTACCAATCCCACCTGGCCCACACACTGGTTTGCGCCGCGCATTTCCGGACAAGGTGCATTCCGGGATACCTATTCTGTCATGGCAAACTGGGGTGCCAACCATGGGGCCCTCAGTTATGGGCATATCGGTGCAGACCTGGTGACGCTGGCGTCGCTGTTACGCATACCGGTCTGCATGCATAACCTGGAAGAGGTGGCATTGTTCCGCCCAAGCGCCTGGGGCGCGTTCGGTGCCTCGGATCCTACTGGCGCGGACTACCGGGCTTGCGCAGCCTTTGGACCTCTGTATGGCTAAACCAAGGTGCCTCCATGACCTCTCCATCCTTTCTTGCCATTGATCTTGGGGCAGAAAGCGGGCGCGGTATCCTGGGGAAGATCGAAAAGCGCCTGACCCTGGAGGAAGTGCATCGCTTCCTCAACGGCCCTGTGCGCATTGGGGACCATATTCACTGGGACATCCTGCGCCTCTGGAGCGAAGTGCAGGCTTGCTTGCGCCTGGCTGCAGCTCTTCCCGGTGCATCTCTTACCAGTGTCGGGCTGGATGCTTGGGGCGTGGATTTCAGCCTGCTGGACGTCTCTGACCGTTTGATAGGAAATCCGTATCACTACCGTGATTCCCGCACGAACGGGATGATCGAGGCTGTCTGCAGGATCGTGCCGCGCGAGAAGATCTACTCTCAGACCGGTATCCAGTTCATGCAGCTGAACACTTTGTTCCAGCTATTTGCTATGCGTCAGCAGAATGACCCGGTGTTGGAGATTGCCCGGACTTTCCTGACTACTCCAGACCTGCTGAACTTCTGGCTAACTGGATGCAAGGCGAACGAGTTCACAATTTCCACCACCACCCAGTGTTATGACCCGCGCAAACAGTGCTGGGCGGGTGAGCTTCTGGCTGCGCTGAACATTCCCCAGGGGATGTTCCAGACGATCATCCAACCTGGTTCAATCCTGGGAGAACTGCGACCCTGGGTGGCTGCCGAAGCATCCAGCAGTGCTGTCCCAGTGATCGCAGTCGGTTGCCATGATACCGCCTCTGCGGTGGCAGCCGTTCCGGCAAAAGACTCCGATTTTATTTACATTAGTTCCGGGACTTGGTCCCTGATCGGCATCGAAACAGACACTCCCATTATCAACTCCGACAGCCTGCGCTTTAACCTGACCAACGAAGGCGGGGTGGGTGGCAAGATCCGCTTTCTGAAGAACATCATGGGCATGTGGCTGCTGCAAGAATGCCGGCGGGAGTGGAACAGAGCCGGGAAAACATATTCGTATGATTCCCTGACGATCCAGGCAAGTAATGCGCCATCCTTGCGGTCGATCATCTCTGTGGGCGATCCGCGCTTTCTGACGCCTGGTGACATGGTGTGTCGAATCCAGGAGTTCTGCAGGGAAACGGGCCAGGAAGTTCCCCAGACGGAGGGGGAGATTGTCCGTTGTATCCTGGAAAGCCTGGCATTGGAATATCGCTGGAACACCGAAAAGCTACGTCAGCTTTCTGATAAGGCATTGCCCGTCATACACATCATCGGCGGAGGGTCCCGCAACAACCTGTTGAACCAGTTCAGCGCAGATGCTACCGGCCGCAGGGTGATTGCCGGGCCGGTCGAGGCGACTGCGATCGGCAATATTCTCATGCAAGCCATTGCCATTGGAACCCTGTCAAACCTGGCAGAAGCACGGGCGCTGGTACAGCAATCGTTCAACCTCAAGGTTTTCGAGCCGGGGGATTCTTCACCGTGGGATGCTGGATATCTTCGATACCTCCAATTACGTAAAGAGGAGGCATGACCCATAGTGAGCCTGCAAACTTCGCTCTGTGCCAAAAACACCCTCAAGAGGGTGTGATCAACGGCGGAGAGCCATATGGAGAACAATGCTAAATCCACCTTATCCCGAACTTGACGATATTTTGCATGTGATGGGAGAAGCCGGAAAACACCTGGCTGCAATTGAAGCCAGCGAAGGGGCTGCAGGAAATATCTCGATCTGTTTGCGCTGGCCGATGGAACCGCGCAGCCGTTTTCCGGTCGTTGGCGAAATAGAATTGCCCCAGCCTGTCCCGGAACTGGCAGGTGCCAGTTTCCTGGTCAGTGGTTCCGGAAGGCGTTTGCGCGAAATCATCGATGATCCCACAGCCAACATAGCGTGCGTCGTCGTTAACCGAGGCAGGAAAAACTGGAAAATTGTATACATCCTTTCACCGCCGCTTTGAGCGTGTCACCAGCGAGTTCAATTCCCATCTTGCTGTCCATTATGACCAGATGCTTGCGACAGGCACGAATTTCCACGCGATCATCCATGCCCAGCCGGTGCACCTGACTTACCTTAGCCATATCCCCCGTTATGGGGAAGAAAAATATCTCAATACACATTTGCTGCGCTGGCAGCCGGAGACGATCATCAACCTGCCGGAGGGGATCGGTTTTATCCCATTCCATGTCCCCAGTTCACCAGAGTTGATGACTGCCAATGTGGAAAGCCTGCGTCGGCACCGGATCGTCATCTGGGCCAAGCACGGTGTCATGGCGCGTTCGGATGTATCCTTAAAGCGGGTTGCCGACCGCGTAGAATATGCCGAGACAGCCGCCAGGTATGAATACCTCAACCTTGCGGCAGGGGAGGCTGCCAGCGGGCTCAGTGTGGAAGAGATCCGGTTGATCTGCAATACTTTTAATGTCCAGCAGGATTTTTTCTAAAACATGCTCCAGCGAGAAGGAAA
The DNA here is from genome assembly GCA_963830665.1 of uncultured Chloroflexia bacterium. Taxonomy (GTDB): domain Bacteria; phylum Chloroflexota; class Anaerolineae; order Anaerolineales; family Villigracilaceae; genus UBA877. The sequence continues at coordinate 23,665 of CAWHNM010000028.1, read as the reverse complement.
ATTTCGGTTTCAAAATTGGACTCAATATTTTTGAATCGAACCTGACGGGGGAGGCTGGCGCGGAAAGAGGTTGAAATGCCCTTGATCAAGTTTTATGCAAATCTACGCAGCGTTGCCGGAAAGAAAGAAGTGCATATTTTGGGCGCAAATGTCCAGGAAGTTTTGGATAAGCTTATCCTGGAATTTCCGGAGATGAAGAAGTTTCTTATGGAAGAAGGACGATTACGTTCGCAGATGGTCATTACCGTCAACGGTCAATCCTTGCAGCCAGAAATAAGCCTTAAAACCACTGTTTCTGAGCAAGACCAGATCGCAATCTTTCCGCCCGTTGCGGGCGGGTAAATACGAAAGATACCAATTATGAATGGTTGGAATGAAAAAATACTGGATATTGATCTGACGAGTGGAGCGATCAAGACCTATCCGCTGGACATGGAAATGGCGCGCTTGTTTGTCGGCGGGCGCGGCCTGGGGGCGCGGCTGTTATGGGATTTGGTCGGCCCGGAGGTGGAACCATTGTCCCCGGAAAACGTGCTCATTTTCACCAATGGCCCGCTGACCGGCACCGCCTACCAGACCAGCAACCGCTTCTCGGTCAGCACCAAGAGCCCCCTGACCGGCACGATCCTGGACGCCAACTCGGGTGGTTTCTGGGGCATGCAGTTCAAGAAAGCCGGGTATGCGGTGCTGATCGTGCGCGGGAAAGCGGAGAAGCCTATCACTCTTGAGATCAAGGACGAACAGGTCAGCATCCATGGCGCAACTGAACTATGGGGGATGCGCGTAAGCGAGGTTACCAAGAAGTTGGGGCAGGATAAGAATCGCCGCAATGTATTGTGCATCGGCCCGGCAGGAGAGAACCTGAGCCGGATCGCGGCAATCATGAACGACGGACAGCGCGCGCTGGCCCGCGGCGGTCCTGGGGCGGTGATGGGTTCGAAGAACCTGAAGGCGATTGTTGTGGAAGGAAGTAGAAAGACCGAAATGGCTGACAGGGAACAATATAATTTCATGGTCTACGAAACCCGTAAACTGATCGCGGCCAGCCCGCTGACCAGCCAGGCTCTGCCGGAGTTCGGCACCGTCGTTATGATGAACCTGGTCAACAATGTTGGCGCCCTGGCAACCCGCAATCACCAACACAACATGTTTGAAGGCGCAGAAGCCATTTCCGGGGAAACCCTGTCCGAGACCTACCTGGTGAAAAACGATGCCTGCTGGGCCTGCCCGATCCACTGCACCCGCATCAGCAAGACGAGCAAAAGGGAAGGGGAGGGCCCCGAGTTCCAGACAACCTGGGCATTCGGCGCGCAGTGTGGAATCGATAACCTGGAAGCCGTTATCGACGCCAACTTCCTCTGCAATGACCTGGGCTTTGACACAATATCCGCCGGGAATACCATCGGCTGCGCCATGGAATTGAGTGAGAAAGGACACATCGACTCGGACCTGCGTTTTGGCCGGGCGGACCTGCTGGCTCCCACCCTGGAAGATATGGCCTACCGCCGTAACCTGGGTGCGGACATGGCTGAAGGGAGCCAGCGCCTGGCAGCCAAGTATGGCGCCCCTGAGCTTTCAATGTCGGTGAAGGGCTTGGAGATGCCGGCCTACGATCCACGCGGCATGCAGGGGCAGGGCCTGCTCCTGGCAACTTCTAACCGGGGCGCCTGCCACATGCGCGGCAACATGCTTGGTCTGGAAGTACTGGGCCTGCCCAAGCTGATCGACCGCTTCCAGGTTCAGGGAAAATCCAGCTATGTGATCCTGAACCAGAATTCGAGCGCGGCGGTAAACTCACTGGTGCTGTGTAAGTTCACCAGCATGGCTGTGGCGGATGAATACTTCGCCCGGGTATTATCAGCGGTGACTGGGATCAAGTATTCCACCGGTGACATGATCAAGGTCGGGGAACGGGTCTGGAACCTGGAGAGGCTGTATAACCTGCGCGAAGGCTTCACGAGCAAGGATGATACGCTTCCTTCCCGGCTGCTCAATGAGCCGGCTCCAGATGGTGCGTCCAAAGGATGGGTTGTTCACTTGGAACCAATGCTCAAAGAGTATTATCGCGCGCGTGGATGGAATGAATATGGTGTTCCCACACCACAAAAATTGGCTGAACTGGAATTACAAGAGATGCAAATTGGGCGATAAGGAGTTAAGGAGATGATCGATGAACGGATTTATGAGATGTTTCGCGAGATCGGTCGCGATCTTTATACGGCGAATATGATCAGCTCGCATGGGGGCAATCTCAGCATCCGCCTGGGAGACCATGTCATCATAAAACGGCGTGGGGCCATGCTGGGAAACCTTAAGCCGCACGATCTCATTGAAACCCGCATCGATAAGAACGACAGCGGGGTCGCGCTTGCATCCACAGAATTGTTGGTCCATCGTACCATTTATAAACAAACCCCGGCGCTGGCCGTTGTTCATTGCCACCCGCGCACGGCGATCGCTTTTTCGCTTTCGCGCGATGAGATCGTGCCGATAGATAATGAAGCCTCCTACCTGCTGAAGAAGGTGCCTGTTGTGACCGAAGAATTCGCTTCCGGCACGCCGCAAATGGCGAACAAAGTTGCTTCAACTTTGGAGAACTATAAGATCATCATGCTGCGCGGGCATGGAAGCTTCGCTATCGGCCAGACGCTGGATGAAGCTTTCTTCTGGTCATCCACGTTGGAGGAAGCTTGCCAGATCATGCTTTTTACCAAGCAAATCAATGAGCCTTTCATTGAGTATCGCAAGATGAGCGAATCGTACAATAAATTCTAAAACCGAACCCACCAGGGCAACGTTTTGCTGCTTTTTTTGACAACCACAAATGCCCAAAGCCCAACTATTTCTTACCTGTCTCGGTGACCAGTTTTACACTTCCGCGCCAAAACCAGTGGCTTGCACGTGTGCCTGCGTACAGTGCTGGCAATGACACAACCCGATCTTTTCCTTTTCTGGAATTTAGATTTTCCTACTGTTCCAGCTGGCTTTTTAGTCTAGTGGTAATTTTTCATGTTAGGCCAGAAGGTGTTTGGCGAGAGCTTCAATCCTTTACAAATAAAAATACCGAATTTGCTCGGCCCGTCATAAAGGGTGGCGGCTTGCTGTTTCTCCGCACACTCGTCAAAGAACACCGATAGAATATTCGTCCTGCCCGTGACGATGAGCATTACGTCCCAGGAATCTCCTGGCCCCCAGAGAAAATAAGTCAAATTACCACTAACCGCATGCGGAAGTCCATAACGGGGACCGTAATAGTCGATCGCGCCGGCGGTGGAATACCAATCCGTATAGATCCCTGCAACGGCGCGGTCTTCCGCAGGGAGCTGTTCGTATACATTGGCGACATCTTGGACCATTTCCTCCCATCCCAGCCGGCCAGTGAGAGTAATCGGGGCATACGAATTGCCGGCGTTGAACTCGCGGACGGATTGGTACCAGTATTTAAAGCTTCTGGGCAGGTTATAGACGGAATTAATGGGCAGGATGGGCAGCGTTGTTGGCAGGGCGTAGATACCCGCCGCCAGCAGATATGCCATCGGCAGAGCTCTTATCCTCAATTTCCAGCGCGCACCGGTCAGCATTTCTTCTATGAACACGGCGCCAGCGACGATGAGTGGCATGAACAACTCGCCAAGCAGCCGCACCGTGGCATGCAGATAAACCATCTCCGCCAGTGTGAACAGGAACAGCAGGCCCAGGAATCCGTAATTGACACCGTTCAGGCGGCGGAAAATACGATACAGCCCTGCCAGGTACAGCGGCAGGAGGAACGGATTCATATTCGCCATGATATTCATGAAATATTGCTGGGGGGAGGCCTTATATATCCGGATGGCACTGTAGCTGTGCCAATATTCGAGCGTTGGCCAGTGGTTGGCGATTTGCCAAAGCAGATAGGGAGAGACGAGCACCAGACAGAGCGCCACCCCCAGCCAGGGCCAGGGGGTGAGCAGATCCTTCCGGTATTTGGAGATCAAGAGTGCGACTAAAAAACCCGGTCCCAGAAACAGGATGGTCATCTTGGTCAGACAGGCGATTCCGGCGATCAAGCCCAACAGGATCCAGAGCTTTCGGTTTCCGCTCCGTAAAAACCGGATGAGCGTATACAGGAAGCCGGCCAGCACCAACTGGTCGATGCAGTCGTAGCAGAAAGCCGAATTGAACATGAGCCAGATTGGGACGACTATGAACGCCAGCGCGCTCAGGGCTACCGCAAATGTCTTGCCGCCGAACTCTTTGGCGATCAGGCAGACGAAAACAAGCGTGGCCGAACCGGCCAGCGCCGGGATGATGTGCATTGCCAGCAGCGATTCTCCCAGCAGAGCCCGGCTGAGCGCCACCAGGGCAGGAACCAGCGGCGGCAGATCCACATACCCGAAAGCCAGGTGCCGGCTGAGCGCGATTGTGTAAAGTTCGTCAAAAAATAAGCCGTAACCGCGCGCATTGATCATGTGCAGGGCAAATTTCACCAGCGCGGCAAGAATGATGACCCAATTAACAGGTGACAGTTTTAGGGTATTTTTTTGGCCTTGCATACAGCACCTTAGGTAAATGCGGGCAAAGATAATCGTTTATGAAACCATCTGTTGGGGATTAATTTATTCTTATTATAATGGCACTTATTCATAGCTCACCTAAAGGTTAGGCGGATCTGGTGGGAGTTGGACCTGCCGCCAAACGACCATGAGTCGTTTAGTAAATCAGTTTTACCCTATGATGGGCAGCACGGGCATTCCTTTACGTATCCCGCAATTTCTATTACATACCCTAAAAATAATGCGAGTGATCTAAGTTTCCCCTGATCCCAGGGAGGGGTGTAGTTCGGAACAGGTCCGCTTGGGGGCATGTGAGTCGGACAAAACCAGTCTAATTCCTTGGTCAGCGAGGACATTCTGGCTGGTTTGCGTTTTAAGGAGAGGAGCAACTTGGAGGAACTACCAAATGACCTTCCCTAATTCAGCACCTGTCAAGGAAAACGCCTTTCCAGTATTTCCATGCCTTGCACAATAATATATTTATCTTGAAGCGAGACTCTAAAACGGGCTGTTGAAAATGGAATATGAACTGGAAGCAAAATCGACCTCCAATACAGCCCAATCATCTCCGTTGTCCCAACGCAAGGTTATTTTGGAGTCAAGGGTTTCCGGCATACTGAAGGATCCATTAAAAGCCGGATGTTGATTCCGGAAGCGGATTAATTCAAACAACGCCTGAACCACCGGGCGCTGTATGGCCTGGTTGATCTCGCCGGGGGTGAAGTAGTGCCGGTTGATATCGCGCCCAACACCGCTTTTGGCAAGCAAGCTCATATCGTTTTCGCCTGCCAACAAGCCTACATAATAGACTTGCGGTATGCCGGGAGCAAAGAATTGGATCGCACGTGCCAATAAGTAGTCATTATCCTTACGCCTAAGGGCATCATAAAAAGTACAGTTTATCTGGTAAAGATCGAGATTGGAGGCCGCCGCGCCGGTGGCCAGGCGGCTTTGCCCGTTGCTATTGGTGTGAATTTTTTCCACCAACGCATCCAGTTCTTCAGTGGGAACTATACCAGGACAACCTTCGGAATCGGTATTGTCGGCGCCTATATCAATCATACCAATACCATCGTGCGTATCCAGCACGGTGATGGCATTGCGCGGGCTGATTTCCAGCCATTGCTTCAAATAGCGGGCGGTATGGTTGAATATGGAATGTAATACCAGGGGAGGTAGGGCGAAATCATAGACACGATCCACCTGTCGGGCAATCTCGATTTGCCTGCGGAAGTGTGAATGGATCTCGACGAGTACCTCGATCTCCAGGGCCGCGGCCTGCCTGGTAAGATACTCTATGAAGGCGAACGTTTCGGGAATCATGAAACAACTGCTTCCAGGCTTTTTGATGGCATATCCCACAGCATCCAACCGCACCATGCGGACATCATTGTCATGTAGCGTTTTCAGCACTGATTGCAGATAGGCTTTGCCTTGAGAATGAGTTACATTTATGTCGATCTGTTGTTTCGAAAAGGTTGTCCATAACAAGCGTTTTTGGTTGTTTTTTAGCGTAACATAGGAAAAGGGGAAGCCCGGCCGTGGGCGATAGATGGTCAACAAGTCGGCTTCGGTAGCACCATTCGGAAAGATGCTGCCCATGGTCAGGAACATATCTTTATAAATGGATGCATCACCCTTTTCGGAATAATCCAGGAATTGTGGGGAAGAAGAGGACACATGATTGACGATCAAGTCCGCCATCAGATCCACATCCTGCCCCAATTCCTTGATATCTGTCCAATTTCCCAGGCAGGGATCGATCTTGGTGTGATCGATCGGGTCAAAGCCGGCATCCGCGCCGTGGATGGGATAATAGAATGGTAGGATATGAACGCCGCCAAACAGCCCGGCGAGTGGTCCCTTCAATAATTGATGTAATGCCTTGATATCGCCTTCCACCCAGGCGATCTGCATAAGTGATGAGCTGAACTTTGTTCTTCATGGCGTTTATCTCTGCGGCAATCTCTTAGGGGTACCGCCTACAATCCCTTCATGAATTGAAAAACTTGATCATTAAAACCCGGCAATGGTTCATGCCCAAAATCAGGATATATCGTCATCGTCTTTGATGAAGCGATTTTGTTATACACGGCAAACTGGGTGGATGGTGGACAAATGGTATCCATTAAACCAATCCCCCACATCACTTCTGCCCGGATCCGGGACGCCAGGAATTGAATGTCGATGTAACCTAACTTTTCGAAGACTTTATCTTCTTGTTTGTGCATGGGATCTGAGTGGCGAAAATATTCCTGAAGCTCTTTGTAGGCATCTTTTGCCTGATCCATTTCCCAAACCCGCTTGTAATCGCTCAGGAAGGGGAATAGCGGAGCGGCGCGCTTGATACGAGGTTCTAAGGCAGAGCAAGCTAAGGTCAGCGCGCCTCCCTGGCTGCCTCCCGTTACGCCGACGCGGTTCATATCCACATCGGGCATTTCCATGACGATCCTGGCGAGTTGAGCGGTATCCAGGAATACCTGCCGGAAAAGCATTTTTTCTGGCGAACCCTGCAAGGCATCCTCCAGCCCACGGATGATATGCCCGTGCAGCGTATTCCCGCTGACACTGCTGTTGTCATTGGATAGTCCTGCCTGCCCGCGGCAGTCTAGTGCTGCCACGGTAAATCCCTCGGCAACATAACCGAGCTTGTCAACCCAATCGCCGGAGTCGCCCGTGTAGCCGTGGAACAGCAGGACAGCAGGGTGGGGGCGTGGTGCTTTCACCGGCCGCAGCAACTTGGAATGGACGCGCGCTTCTCCCACGCCGGTGAAATATAAGTGAAAGCACTCGGCATTGGACGCCTGAAATTCGGCAGGAATGAGTTCAATGCGCCCATCCAGAGCCTGCATTTCGACCAGGCTTTTCTCCCAGAAAGCGTCAAAGTCCTGTGGACACGGATTCTTCCCCTGGTATGTCTTCAATTGGTCGAAGGGTAGATCAAATGTCAGGGGCATTTTGGCTCCTGCTCGGCGCATCACTGCTCATCCCTTGACCGCGCCTTGCAGCAGCGCCTTGATAATCTGGCGCTGGAACAGCACGAAAACGAGCAGAGTGGGTACCAGGATCAGGATCGTGCCGGCGCACAGCAGGGGGACATTGGTGGCGTAGTGTCCCTGGAACGCACCCAGCGCACCGGCCATCGTTCGCTGTGACGGGTCCTCGACGAGCACCAGCGCAAGTAGAAACTGGTTCCACGTCCAGATGGACATCAGGATCCCGAGCGAGGCGATCGGCGCCTGCGCGAGCGGGAGGTGGATTCGCCAGAAAAGGTCCCAGGTGGTGGCGCCATCGACACGGGCCGCCTCCGAGATCTCGGCCGGCATGTTGACGAAGTGGGCGCGCATCCAGAAGACGCGCAAAGGGCATGTACAAGGCGATCAGCGGCAGCACGATCGCGAACCTTGGTATTGTAGATACGCATCGCCCGCTCCAGGAAGTAGATCGGGATGATGATTCCCTGGAACGGGAGCGTCAGCCCGAACACGAACAGGAACAGGAGCACGCCCGAGCCGGGAATCCGCAGGAGACCGATGGCGAACCCTGCCATCGTCGAGATGACAAGGGCCAACGGCACAACGGCGAGGACGATGCGTATGCTCGATACGATGAGCGTGGTCATATTCGCCACTTTGAATGCTTCCACGAAGTTGCCCCACTGCGGATGCGCGGGCCAATCGAGTCCGCCGGGCACGGTCCCCGATGGATGCAGGGCGGTCATGAAGATGCTGATGAAGGGCAGGATCGTGAACGCCATCAGCGCCACGAGCAGCGTCCGTCCCGCAAAGAGTTCACCGCGTCCAATCTTCATTGCTTCGTCTCCCGGTTCAGGCGCTGGATCGGGAGGATGACCACGATGACCAGGATCATGAGCATGACGGCCAGAGCAGACGCCAGGCCTATATTTCGTTGGGTGAACGCAAGGATGTAGATCTGGAGTCCCGGGAACCGCCGTCGCGTTGCCAGGCCCGCCGGCCGTCGCGACGTAGACGATGTCAAACGTGGCCAGCGCGGCGATCACCGTGACGGTCAGGCACACGCCGATCTCCTGCCTGAGAAGCGGGACAGTGATCGCGACGAACTCCGTGAACCAGCTTGCGCCGTCGATCCTCGCCGACTCATAGAGGGCCGGGTCGATCTTCGACATGCCGGTCGACAGCAGGACGGTACAGAAGCCGAGTAGTACCCAGATTCCGATGATACCGACGGCCGAGAGCGCCCAGTTGAAGTCGCCCAGCCAGGCACGGGTGATCGAACCGAGACCGACGATCCTGAGGATCTGGTTGACCAGACCCGAAAGGGAAAACAGCCAACCCCAAATGATGCCGGCCGCGACGAGCGCTATGACCTGGGGCAGGAACAGAACGGTCCGGGCGATCTCCCCGAACCGCCCGGTCGCCACGCGGTTGATCACGCTCGCGACAACAAGACCGAGGCCTACCGGAATGAAACTAAACCACACGACCAGCCAGAACGCGTGGAAGATGGTCCCGATCAGGTCGGGCACCTGAAAGACAGTCACGTAGTTCTTCAACCCGACCCAGGTCATCGGACCGACACCGTTCCATTTATAGAACGAGTACAGGATGGTCAACACGAAAGGCACGAGCACGAAGACCGCGTACATGAGCAGCGCGGGCAGGACGAACAGCCAGCCAACAAAGGTCTCCCGGCGGACCCGTTTGCTGATATAGGTTCGCCGGGAGACTGCAAGAGCCGTGGGGCGATTGTCAAAGTCTGAGGTTACCATCAATGTTTCCTTTGATCTGACAGGCGAGGAATCAATCACCCTACGGCTGGGCATCACACCACTTACTGTGCAGCTATTTCTCTCAGGTATTCTGCTTGAACAGCTTTGAGGAGACCGGCAGCGTCTTGCTGGCCGCCGACCATCTTCTGGAGCTCGGGCGTCCAGCCCTGGGCGAAGATCGAGCTCGTCGAGTTGGCGATGAAGTCCATCGAATTGCCGGCCGCGCCCATCACCGGTCCGGCAGCGAGGGTGTCATTCGTGACCGAGCCGGCAGCAACGGGAGGCATCGTGGCACCCGCCGGACCGCCAGGATTCGACCCGCCGATTGCAACGTCGATCGCGCGGGCCTTGTCGTTCGTGGCGACCCAGTTGAAGAAGAACGCCGCGCAATCCGCGTGCTTCGCCTTGGCCGCTATGCCATAGGTCAATGGAGCAGACATGGCCGCCGGGCCAGCCCCGGCCACAGCGGGCGGCATCAGGAAGAACCCGACGTTGCCGGCCATGTCCTTGTCGTAGCCGGCGTTCTGCCAGTCACCGTTGAAGGTGAAGACCCCTTCACCCTTGCCGAAGCGGGCGGCAGCATCCGTGTATTCGATGGCGTTGATGTCGGGCGGGAAGTAGCCGCTCTTGATCCACTGCTCCAGGTGCTGGGCGGCAATCAGGTTCGACGGTGTATCGATGGTCGCGCCCTTCTTCTGGAAGATCCAGTCATTGATCGGCCCGACCGGGCCGACGGAGGCCATCAGGTTCTGGAGCGGGAAGGCGAGTCCCATGCCGCTCTTGGCGCTGCCCCACTCCATGATTGGCTGGAGCCCGGCGGCCTTGGCCTTGGCGAGCAGATCCTCGAACTCGGCCAGCGTCTTGGGCGGCTGCGGTCATGCCGATCTGGGCTGCCAGCTTCTTATTGTAGAAGATGCCGGTCAGGCTGTAGTTGAGGCCCATGGCATACAGCGACCCGGAGCCGCGCGTGCCGTCCGCCGCGACGCGGTTCTGGTTGAGCTGCGGCACTGGCCACTGGTCCCAGCCATACATGGTGGCATATTTGTCAAGGTTCAGGAGCAACCCGTCCTTGGCGAACGAGACCATCGTTGGCAGTCGGAGCAGGTCCGGCGGGTTATCACTCGAGAGGAGCAGCGGAGTCGAGGTTGATGAGATTTGCAAACTGGTCCTGCTTGGTGTCAAAGGTCACATTCGGGAATTGCTTGGTGAACTCTTCGACAAGCTTGAAGGGTATATCGAAGCCGGTTTCGAAGTAGGCATTCATCACGACAGGAGCCGTCCCGCAAGCCTGGACTTCGGCTGATACAGTCGCCGTCGGCGGCACTTCGGTGGGAACTGCTGTTGCTGGCGCCTGTGTTGCGACAGGGGCAGTTGTTGCTGGGGGCTGTGTTGCGACAGGGGCGGCAGTTGTTGCTGGCGCCCCGCAGGCAGAAAGCAGCATGGACGCCAAAACTAAAAAGCTTATCGTTGAGTATAACGCAATTTTCTTGTTCATTTCTCAATCTCCTTTTGATGTTGAATTAAGGATTTGATACAACTGGATTAGATTTAGTTGGATTCGCTCAAATAACAAACCTCCTTGATAAATCAGGAACATAACATCTTTGTGGAAGAAGTTACATGAAAGCACTTTCATAATCAGTTTACAATGAATCAATCGAAAAGTCAATATAATAATCTCGATTTTTAGGCAGTTTTACGTTCGATTAGGGTAAGCGGGATTTTGACCTGCCGTGGTAGCTGGGAGGACAATTCCATTTGTGAAATTAATATTTCCACCGCCAACCTCCCTGATTCATCCAGATGCTGGGAGATGGTCGTCAGGTCGGCATATTCGGCCATATCGAGATCATCGAAACCGATGACTGCCAATTTTTCTGGAACCCTCACATTCAATTGGAGAGCAGCCTTGAGCACACCCAGTGCTTGGAAGTCGGTCGCCGCGAAAATGGCTGTCGGCGGTTCGGGCACGCTGAGTAATTCCCTGGCAACCAGGCGGGTTTGATCCTGAGAATAAGGAGCAAGGCGCACAAATGTATCCGGGAGATCGATTTTGGATTCTTTTAGTGCCTGCCGGAATCCGCTCAAACGCAAACTAACGGGGTGAATGGCATATTCTGGTAGATCCGTATCACCCAAAAAGGCGATCCTGCGATGGCCTTTCTTGAGCAGGTAGGTCGCTGCCATGTAACCGCCTTGCACATCGTCGATCTCCACGCAGTTTAGCTTGGGGTGTGGGTATTCGATCAGCACGGTAGGCAAGTCATGCTTGATTAACCGGAGCGCATCCGTATCGCCAATTTCCAGGGACAAAATGATCAATCCATCGAGGTTGCCGGTCAGCGGCAAAGTGGAAAGATAGCGTTGCAAGTGGTCAGTCGAATCGACCGTGTAAATGATCAGCTCAAAATTTTTGGGCGACAGGGCGCCTGCGATCCCGCGCAGACGTTGGATGAATGAGGGAGCCGTGAAGAAGGGGGTGATAACACCGATACGGCCGTTCTTCTGCATCGCACGGGCGCGCGCTTCTGCCTTCGGCACAAAGCCCAATTTATCAATGGAAGCCAGCACACGTTTTCGCGTCTCGGAATTGACCTTGTCGGAATCGTTCAACATGCGCGAAACGGTGGTAATGCTTACTCCAGCATGTCTGGCAACATCATATATAGTAGGGTTTTTATTTTTCTTTTCCATAAAAATACCAAGCGGCGATGAAAGCACTTTCAGTCTATCATCTGATTCCTGAGTTGTCAACTCAGCTGATTGCTGCTTTAAAAAAAAGATTTCACTGAAGCAGCAATGCGTCCCTACTCTCAGAAGCAGCCAGAGAGTATCTCCGCATGAGGCGCAATCCGGGTCGGAGAAGCGTACAATAGATATATTGGAGTATCATTCTTTTTATTCCCGAGCACCTCTTTTACCTCATTATTCCCTGATATAAGAAAAGACATTCTGGTTTTTCTAAGCTCAGTTCTATATCTCGCGGATTGAATTGACATTGTATGCAGTGTGTTGAATCTTCAAGAGTCAGGTGGGGAGCCAAAACGAGAAAAAATTCTCTCAGGGTATTGGTTGGTAAAATCAAAAATCCCTTCACTTCAGGGAATGCTTAATGATCAAGTAGGCCCGGCAGGATTCGAACCTGCGGCCAAGCGATTATGAGTCGCCTGTACTGTTCATTCTCTCAAACAAGAAACTGCTCGAAAGAGGAACTTCTGTGACCTACCAGGGACATGAATCCCAAACCCAATGATTGAGAGCCGCACTGGAATTTGTCCATCCTGTATAGACGGTAGTATAAATTCTATCAAACTCCATATGATAATACAAGCTTTTTAAAGTAGTCATGGTTTGAGTGGATAATGGCGACGGGACCGGGACTTGGTTTTCTTTCCATTCCCACTGTACAAGAAATTTACCGAACCGAACTAGTACTTTGTTACACATGCTTTGATAGGTAAACTGGTGATAATCTGTCTCCGTGAAGGAGACAGGCATGGTCAAGAGATATGTGGTGAGTTTGAGTGCAGAGGAAAAAGCGCTGCTTGAGAACATGTTGAGATCTGGAACAGAGCGGGTTCGCAAGATGACCCATGCACGAATTCTTCTGCGAGCGAATGATGGTTGGGCAGACGAGGACATTCAGGATGCGCTGGATGTGAGTATTCCAACTATCCAACGAGTTCGGTATCGATTTGTTGAGCAAAGCTTTGAGGCGGCTTTGCACCCGAGCCCGACCCGGCGAAAGTATGAACGCCTGTTGGATGGAGTTCAAGAAGCCTATCTGGTTGCTCTGGCATGTGGTGCACCGCCTGCTGGTCATCGGCGCTGGAGCTTGCGCTTGCTGGCGCAGGAAATGGTGCGGTTGGAGTATGCAGATGAAGCTTTCCTACGTAACGGTTCACCGAGTCATGAGTGAAAATGAATTGAAGCCGTGGCTCAGGAAAGAATGGTGTATTCCGCCAGGCAGTCAAGCAGAGTTCGTGTACTACATGGAAGATGTGTTGGATGTTTATCAACGCCCTGCCGATCCGAAGCTTCCATTGATATGTTTTGACGAAACCCCAGTTCAATTGGTGAGCGAAAAACGCCAACCGATACCGATGAAAGCCGGACAACCAGAACGCTATGATTACGAATATCGCCGGGAAGGAACGGCCAATCTGTTCATGTTCTTTGCCCCGCTCCAGAACTGGCGCCATGTCAAAGTGACGGAGCGGCGCACAAAAGCGGATTGGGCCATGTGCATGCATGATCTGGTTCATGTCCATTTTCCAGACGCTGAACGATGTGTCATCGTCGAAGATCAGTTGAACACTCATGCACCATCATCGTTGTACGAAGTGTTTGAGCCAGCAAAAGCCAAACAAATTCTGGACCGATTGGAATTCCACTTCACTCCCAAACACGGCAGTTGGCTCAATATGGCCGAGATCGAATTGAGTGTGCTTGCACGCCAATGCCTGGATGGTCGTATTCCCAAGCCAAACCATCTTGGCTTCCGAAACTGAAGCTTGGGAGACCGAACGAAATACGAACGGCGCAACCGTTGACTGGCGTTTCACAACCGACGATGCTCGCATCAAGCTTAAAAAACTCTACCCATCAATCCATGTGTGACAGAGTACTAGTCGTAGGCTTGCGTTTGAACTGGCGGGGTGAAGCGAAAGCAGGACTGGGGCTGGATGGACGTGATATGCTGCGAATGGTAGAGATTCAAGCCGGCCGGCGTTATCACGGGGTTTGATACAGATAGCCAAAATCTGGTTAAATCTATTCAATCGGTTCTAGCGATCAGGCCATGTGTAGTACAATTGTTCTATGATTGTATTGCGTGCCTATAAGACCGAGCTGGATCTGAGCAATGTTCAAAAGACTGCCTGCATCCGACATGCTGGGGCAGCTCGTTGGGCATACAACTGGGGACTGGCTCGCAAGATGGATGCCTATCAAAAGGGGGAGAACGTTCCAACTGCGATCGATCTGCATCGCGAGTTGAATGCACTGAAGAAGAGCGAGTTGTCCTGGATGTACAAAGTATCCAAATGCGCTCCACAGGAAGCGCTGCGTAATTTGGATCAGGCCTATGCAAATTTCTTCAGACGGGTGAAAGAGAAGAAAGCGGGTAGGAAGATCCAGGCAGGCTTCCCAAAATTCAAGTCGAAGAAGAACGGGGTGGGCAGCTTCCGGCTGACAGGTGTCATTCATATTTTCGATAATTCTATCCAACTACCTCGCCTGGGGTGCTTGCGTCTGAAAGAACGCGGTTATCTTCCCATGGAGAGCGTTCACATCTTGAACGCCACGGTGAGTGAACGGGCCGGACGCTGGTTTGTATCGGTGCAGGTCGAGAGGGATATACCCGACCCAAAAGCTACCGATAAGCCGGTAGCGGGAGTGGATCTGGGGATCCTGGCTCTGGCTACTATCAGCGATGGGACAAGGATCGAAAACCCACGCGCCCTTAAAAGAGACTTGCGCAAGATCAAGCGGTTGCAGCGGGTGGTATCCCGGCGACGAAAAGGGAGTGCCAACCGCAAGAAAGCGGTCAGGCAACTGGCCAAGGCACACCTTCGGATCGCAAATGTTCGTAATAATGCTCTGCACCAGGTTACCAGCCGGCTGGCGAGATCCAAGTCAGAAGTCGTGCTGGAAAACCTGAACGTGAGCGGGATGGTACAGAACCATCACCTGGCGCAGGCGATTATGGATGTGGGATTCTCCGAGTTCCGGCGGCAGATGGTGTATAAGGGTCAGTGGTACAGCTGTCAGGTCATTCTGGCCGACCCGTTCTACCCATCTTCGAAGCGCTGTTCGCAGTGTGGGCACAACAAGGTAGAGATGAGCTTGAGCGAGCGTGTTTACGTTTGTGATCATTGTGGCCTGATGATCGACCGCGACTTGAATGCCGCTATCAACCTTGAACAATTGACTACCGGGAGTTCCCCGGAAAAATACGCCTGTGGAGAGAGTGTAAGTCCTGGTTACCAGGCAGTTCTCGCCGAAGCAGGAACCGAACAACAATCTGCTCCTGTGTAGATTTGTTTAAGTTTCGGAGAACGGTTACCGGTATCTACCACTTCGCCATCCTCTTTCCCAACCGGCGGGAACTGGCAGTTGCGATTGCCCGCCTCTTCAGCCTACACTGGCCCAATTCACCGACCGATCATTTAATGACCAAAACCACCTACCTGGATGACCCGGAAGGTAACACCATCGAGTTCTATTGCGAATCACCCGAGGATGGGATCTTCACTTTTGAAAATGGGGAATTCATTGCCCGCCATACAGACGGGCGGCCCAGCGATGGGCGCGAACCACTCGATCTCGAGGAACTTTTCTCCCACCTGGATGGGCAGGCTGTCCTGGATGGGCCAGTACCACCCGGAACATGCATCGGGCATTTCCACTTGTTCGTTTCCAACCTTGAAGAAGCGCGCCATTTTTATCACGACCTGCTGGGCTTCGATGATATGGGAATGGCGCGCAGCTTCCAAATGGGCATGGTCTCGGCGGGAGGCTATCATCACCATATCGGCTTCAACACCTGGCTGGGTGAGGGCGCCCCGCCCCCTCCCTCTGACGCCCTTGGTCTGGAATATATCTCATTCACTTTTCCCAACCTGCAGGCCTGGCAGGCATTCCTGGGCAGGCTGGAAGAACTGCAGCTGCCCTACAATCAGACGGAGCAAGGCCTCCTGCTGACCGATCCGTCGCAAAATGGGCTGTTATTCCAGCTGGATTCATCCTTACAGAGTAAATAAAAAAATTCAAAAAATCAAGGCACAGCCGTGCTGTGCCTTTAAAATTTCCAAGCCTTTTTTCGATATCCACATCCTCACCGGCCAGGTAAAAACCGTTGCGTTCCCTTTTGAGCGCCAGCATGCGACCTGATACACCAAGTCACAGCGTGCCAACGTTTGCTTTTTTCATTCCAAGTTTTTTATTTTATGCTGATTGCGTTTTTCGAAGAGGTAGATCTGAAAGGAATTGTAAAGATTATGGTACAAAACGTAAAAAGTAGGTCCCATTGCTACCAGTGGGTTAATAAATGTCATCGCGATCCATATGACGAAAGAGTTGTTTTTCTGCCCCAGCGCCTGGCTTGATTCCTGCCAGTATTCACGCCCTCCGATCAACGCACCCAGGGCGAAATTGATGATACAGATGCACAGGGAGACTAGTGCAATTTCCATAAGGAGACTGGTTGATCCTGTCGATCCATTCCGCAAAAAATCTACCGCCTTGGCACAAATAATGAAAAGGTTCAGCAGCCAGAGTGGAAAGGAGAAACGTTTGCCCTTCCAGATGATCGCTCGAGTGCTCGGAGGGAACAGCAAAACCAGCCGCGCCAGGATCAGAGGGACGAACATCGTGATCAGCACTGGCTGCAGCACTTCCCAAACCGATACCCTCGCCGTGGTACCGAGCAGGAATGGTAATGTCAAAGGCACCACTATGGCCATCAACAAATTTGTGAGAAGGACGGATCCGATAACATATTCGACCTTCCCTTCGATAAAACTGATAATTACCGGTGATGAAATGGCCGTCGGCGCGATCCCGGTGATGAAAGCCGCCAGTGCAAGGTTATGGTCGAAGAGGGAGAAGACCCAGTAACCTATAAACGCGATCATCAGGTTGGCCAGAAACACCCAGAGTACACCTTTCTGGAAAGAATGCGGCTGGAAATCGATATCCAGGAAGGCAAAAAATAACATTGCCATCAATAAGTATTGGATCAGGAACGAGAATGTATGGAACTGTGGTAGGAATGCACCGACCAACATAGTCAGCAGGAGTGCCAGGACTTTTCCATAAACTTGCAGCAGGTTTTTCATTTGAGCCGCCTTATGGTTTCAACAGGAAATTAATCTCGTTTACCGTCGAAACATAGCTAACGATGTCAACTCGCCCATACAGGACGAGAGCCAGACTGAGGCCGGTTGAGCGGGGCAAAAAGAAACCTTGGGGAAGTAAAGTTAAACCAATCATGACTTCTCCCAAGACTTTAGACGAGTCGGGCTTTTATCCATTCAACATGAATTATGAAAATCGGCTACCACTGCCAGGAAAAGTATCCTGCAGTGGTACGGTTGTGGGAGCAGTCTTGTTAGGGGGTAAATAAGGTTGGGGAATTATAAGCGAAGGCGCGCTGAATAACATGCTTATGTTCTAGCGTGTCAGCCATCCGCCATCAATCGGGATGATCGCGCCATTAACGTAATCGGATGCTGCCGAGGCCAGGAAAACAACGGCACCCATCAGATCGGCGGGTTCACCCCAACGCCCGGCAGGAATGCGATCGAGGATGGCCGGGGCGCGGTCGGCGTCGGCTCGTAGTGGGGCGGTATTTTCGGTAGCCATATAACCCGGAGCGATCGTGTTGATATTGAGCCCTCTGGCGGCCAATTCATTGGCCATCAGACGCGTGATGCCCGCCACACCGCTTTTTGAGGCGGTATAGGATGGAACCCGAATTCCGCCCTGGAAGGAAAGCATCGAAGCGATGTTGATAATTTTGCCTTTGCCCTGCTTCACCATTACGCGACCTGCGGCCTGGGACAGCAGAAAAACAACCTTCAGGTTGATTTGGAGCACATCATCCCAGTCTTTTTCGCTGAACTCCAGCACAGGGGCGCGGCGGATGATACCAGCGTTGTTGACCAGAATATCCAGACTGCCTAATCCGGCAACTACATGGTCCACCACCTTTTTCAGCTCATCCGCGTGCGCTTCGAGGAGGTTTATGCTGACGGGCAGAAAGCGGCGTCCGAGCGCCCGAACTTTGGCGCCGGTCTCATCCAGGAGGATGACATCCAGCCCAGCCACGTCCGCTCCGGCCTCGGCCAGGGCAATTGCCATCGCTTGACCCAATCCACGCCCTGCGCCGGTGACGAGGGCAACTTTTCCGGTGAGTTTGAACAATTCGAGAATCATCTTTTTATGTTCCAGACCCGATGAGTTTTCAAATCCATACGGTCCCTTTCCATTAGTATCCTAATTCCTTTAAAATTGGCACCGTCTTCCCGACCCAGCCCAGGCTCGGGTCATCTACGGTCGCCTGGACGCGCTGGTTGCCAGCCAGGAACCACAGATAGTATGTGGTATAGCCAGGCGCCGAGACAACTGTGTGGTACCCACGCGGCATCATATGGATGCTGTTATCGCGGACAGTAAAGTTCTCTTCCTCACCTTCCTCGTTGTAGAAATGACAGATACCAAAGCCTTCGCTGGGATTGACTTTAAAAATAGTACATCTCTTCATGGTAGGCCTGGCGGGGCAAATCGTCGACCTGGTGTTTGTGGGGCGGATATGTACTCCAATTGCCACTGGGAGTAAAGGTTTCGCCAACGATCAGCCGCCGGGCGGGCAGCTCGGGTTGGGCAGCCAGGGTCAAAATTTGGTGGAAATAACGCTTGAAGTTGGCCGCGCCCCAAATCCCATTGGCAACCTGGCTGGGAGTGATGACGTAGGGTTGGATACTGGCCTCATCACTGGGAGCGCTCGGAAGGGCAATTTCGACGATACTCTCTGCCTGGATGCTGAATTTCGCTCCGGCCGGTATGTAAATCGAATGTGGCTTACCGGAAAACACGTTCGGGCGTCCACCGACTTTCTCAAAACGTTGACCGTTGATCTCAAAGCTGGCCTTGCCGCCCAGAATAACGGCCAGGATCTCGCCGTCCGAGGCTTCGGCGCTATAAGTCTCGCCAGCAGCCAGTCTAAGCAAGGCAAAGTCAAGCAGGCTGCATGGGTTGATCGGCAGGAGGTTGAGACCCTGATTAGCAGTTATGAGGGAATGGTATTTCATGGTATTTTCTCCTATTTTTTTCTCAATGTTTGACTAATTCTGGGCAAACCGGATTCTCCAGTGTGCCAAGCTTATCGATCGTTATTCGAACAACATCCCCTGCCTCCAGATATCGCTGGGGATTGGCGGCCTCCGGCAGTTTGGCCGGGGTGCCAGTAGCAATTACGTCACCTGGCTCGAGCGTCATCACCATGGTCAAGTAGGAGACCAGGAATGGGACACTGAAGATCAAATCACGTGTATTGGCCTTTTGTTTGAGTAAGCCATTGACGGTCAGTTCCAAATCGAGGCAGTGCGGATCGGTGATCTCATCTCTCGTGACCAGCGCCGGCCCCATCGGTCCGAAGGTATCGAAGGATTTACCCAGCAGCCACTGACTGGAACGTTTCTCGTAATCGCGGGCGCTCACATCGTTGAATATTGTGTAGCCAGCCACGTATGCCAGGGCATCGCGTCGGATACCCGCCGTGCCATTCGGCCGATCACGATCATCAATTCGCCTTCATGATCCACTTGTGCGCTTACTTCTGGAACAATGATGGGCTGACCGGGCCCGGTGATGGTGTTTGTGGTCTTGATGAAAAAATTCGGATATTCGGGCAGTTCCTCGCGCCCGATACCAAGGTGGCCTTTGTAGTTGTGTCCCACGCACAAAATCTTGCCCGGGTGCGGCAATGGTGCCAGAATGGTCGCTTCACTTTCAGGGATCCAGCACGCATCACCTGCCGAGGCCAAAGCTTCACGAGCCTGGTCCAACCCGGCAGCCCCGGTTTTTAAAAAGAGTAGAAGATCAGGGGGCAGGTCAGGCTGTACTTTGTTCAGGTCGAGCAGAGATGATCTGCCGGAGCGATTGACCTGTATCCCGAGACGGACCTTGCCCTGGTTTCGAAAAGTGACCAGCCGCATATTCAGTTGTTAGCGGGACACCCTGCTCCCGAAGCATCCCCAGCCATCAGGGTCTCGACTTCTGCCACGCTGACAGAATTGAAGTCGCCGGGGATGGTGGCGTTTAAGGCAGGCGGCGGCGGCAGCAAAATCGAGCGCCTTTTGCGGGTCGTTGAATTTGCGCAAAGCGTAAATGAGACCGCCCATGAACGCGTCGCCGCCGCCAACGCGGTCAATGATGGGCAGGATATCGTAGTGTGGGAGCGGTATAGAACCCGCCGTTCGACCAAAGAATGCCTGACCAGGTGTTGTGGCTGGCCGAGAGCGAACCCCGCAGAGTGATGGAGACGGTTTTGAGCGATGGGGAACGCTCCGCCAGAGCTTCGCAGACAAAACGGTAGGAATGAGCTTCGACCTTGCCGGCAGTGATTTCGCCTTGTTGGAGCTCGCATGCCAAAAACCTTTTCGGCGTCCTCCTCATTGCCGATCGCCAGGTCGCATAAACCAACCAGCTCACCCATCACCTCTCCGGCTGCCTTGCCCCATTTCCATAATTTGGCGCGGTAGTTCAGATCGCACGAGACGGTAACGCCCATCTCGCGGGCGGCGACGATGGCTTCGCCGGACACGCCTCGGCAGCGCCCTGCGAGACAGCCGGAGTAATACCTGTCCAATGGAACCAGTCGGCCTCGGCAAAGATGGCCTTCCAATCGAGCATACCTGGTTGGATGGTGGCAAAATCCTGACCCGGCCCGGTCATAGATGACTTTGCTGGCGCGCTGAGCGGCACCGCTTTCGAGGAAGTAGATACCCAGGCGCTCCCCGCCGCGCAAAATGTGGCCCGTTTCCAGACCGTGGCTGCGCAACTCGGCCAGACAGGCGTCGCCTAATTCGTTGTTGGGCAGGCGGGTAATGAACTCAACCGATTCGCCGTAGTTGGCAAGCGAGACAGCCACGTTGGCGGCCCTCTCCGCCGCCGAAGCTGGCTCCAAAACAACGGGTCTGAGTGAAGCGTTGAAAGCCCGGTGATGCCAGGCGAAGCATGATTTCGCCAAAAGTGACGATCTTTTTCATTTGAGCTCCAGAATTTGTCGTACTCTTGGATGGGCTAAGGACGGATTTTTGCGTCAACGGAAGCATCCATATCGAAGGCTTGACCGATTTGCCCGGTTATCTGGACATGATCAAACCGGATATTGTGGGCATTGCGAATGTGAAAAATCAACGGCCCGGCTCATGCTCGGGACTATCGTCAGCCATTTCGGGGTGGCCTGCATCCGCATCCACCGGTCAGCGAGACGGTCACATCCGTTGAAGGATATGTCTTCCAAGGGCATCTCAGCCAATCCGTAGAGGAACCCAGCGGCGATTTTCACATCCACCGCCGAGATATGGCTGAAATGGATGTGCCGGACGTGGGCGTGCCTCCTCGTCACGGGGGTAGGGCATTTTGATCCGACACGGTCGTGTCGCCGTGCGCACCACAACGACAGTAGAAGATTTATCGTGGAACGGGGCACAGCACCCCATCCATGACCAGATTGCTGACCCGCACATATGTCCTGACCGTCCCACCGCGCCCACGCCGCGACTTCGAAGCGGATGCCATGACCGGTGCCAATGAACATGCAATTGGAGATGACCACGTTCTGCACACCGCCGCTCATCTCACTGCCGATGACCACCCCGCCGTGACCGCTCGAGAGTGAGGTCGGTGACGGCGATGTCGCGGAGGAGGCGCGTGTAAGTCTGGGTGTTGTGCTGGGTGCCGGCTTTAGGGTGATGCAATCGATCGCCAATGCTGACGTGGCAATCGGAGATGTGCACCAGACGCACGATCCGGGTTGATGCCATCGGTATTGGGCGAATCGGGTGGGTTGATGATGGTCAACCCGCGGACCCTAACGTTCTCGCAGTGGACCGGGTTTGACCGTCCAGGCAGGAGAGTTGAGAAAGGTGATGCCCTCGATAATTACATTCCTCGACAATCGGAGAAACCGATCAGACGAGGGGCGTGGATAAAGGAGGTTTTTTGTCGTACGCGCGCCACCAGGATTTTCCCTGACCATCGATGGTACCGTCTGGTGATGGTGAATCTGTCCTAATGCATTGCCTGCAATCAGAGGGGCATAAGTCAATTGCTCCGCCCCCTCCCAGCGATCGGATGTGACCGGGTAATCAGCAGGATCCTGGAGCCGCCCAGCAGGGTGGCCCCTGCCTCGAGATACAAGGTGACATTGTCGCGGAGATAGATCGTACCGGTAAGATATTGTCCGGCTGAAACCAAAGACAGTGCCGCCGCCGTGCTGAATACAGGCATCGATGGCAGCTTGCAAGGCAGGCGTATCGAGGGTCTGGCCGTCCCCACAAGCGCCAAACAAAAATGGGCTTAAAAATAACCCGCCTGGCTGGAGGATCAGGCTTAAGGTTCATGGTGTTTTCGCTCTTCTCCAGGCTTCTGCCTCCAAAGCTGCCAGAATGAATGGTCCAACACCTTTGAAATCATTGGGAGATGTCTTCTCGCTCACATAATACTCATAAGTACCATCCCGGTAGGGAAGCGCTTCCCCAGCCCTGCTGCGCTGCAAGTGCCTTCAAGGGTGAGAATACCGGATGCGTCCACTTTGATCATGTTTTCGAGCAGCCCGCTATAGGCACGCCCGGCCGCAGAGAGAAAGTCGGAATCCAGGAAACCCATTCGCACAGCTTTTGCAAAGACATAAACCAGCATGGCCGAAACGGATGATTTGCGGGAATTGTCCGGGCTGATCCAACATATCCACCACCTGATACCACAGCCCAGTGATTGGGTCTTGAAAATGCAGGATGGCATTAGCAACCCGCTCCAATATTTTTACCAGGATTGGATGGCCCGAATGCGTCTCCGGCAGGAAGTCCAGCACGTCGACCAGGGCCATGCATATGGTAGCTGATCCCCCGCCCCCAAAAGTTGGGCGAGCAGCCTGTCTTGGGATCTGCCCATTTCTGGCTGCGGCTCTCATCCCACGCATGGTAGAACAAGCCGGTGTCCGGGTCGCAAGTATGCTCATCCATGAGGGTGAACTGGTGAACAACATCGTCGAAAATGGCGGGCTCATTGAAAATCAATGCATACTGAGCGCGAAACGGTTGGGCCATATAAAGGCCATCCAACCACACTTGCTGCGGATAGATCTTCTTGTGCCAGAAACCCCCGCTTTCCGTGCGCGGCTGCTGGCGGAGTTGGCTTTGGATGAGCTGGATAGCCCGGGCATAGCGTGAGTCACCCGTTTGACGATAGAGGGAAAGAGCAGCTTTCCCGGGTTGACCTGGTCTAAATTAAACTCGGCGGCACAGTACGTGCGAATGTGTCCGCCTGATGTTATGAAGTGATCCACCCAGGCACGCACTAGCTGGGAATATCGGGAATCTCCGGCGGCAGAGCCGATCTCTGAGAAAGCCTTGACCAGCAACCCGTGCTCGTAATGCCACTTCCATTCGGCAGGCGGATAATAATGCAATATAGAGTCCGCCATGCGGATTGCCCAAGAATTTGCAGTCGTAATGATCTGCGAAGAAAGTGATGCTCATGAAAAACCTATGATGACTTTATTCCATATTCCAGCCCGGCAAATCTTTGCAGCCGGCTTGCAGAAGGCAGTTGAAGATTCATTTTTGCTTTATTTGAGGCGGGCGGTTGT
>CAWHNM010000027.1:0-32810 GCA_963830665.1 uncultured Chloroflexia bacterium | reverse complement strand
ATTCTCAAGCCAAACCTGCAATGGACCATATTTACTACTACCTGCTGCCATCTGAGAAATACCTTGCACTAATTTCTACTTTCTGGTAGGTCTGTTTTTGCATTTCTAAGGCTTAGGACGAGAGGCGAGCCAATCTCGTGCTCGGACTAAAGCACTCTTTTGAATTGGTTCAAGCCGACCACGAACGGGCGAATCGGTTTCTTATCACACCCACCTGCTCCATTAATTGTGTGAACAATGGTTTTGGCTCAAAGAAGTTTTCGAACTTTTCCCAATTTCCCTCGGTGATGATTAATCAATGTGATCGCCAAAATCGAGTTTCTCGAATTCACGAGCGGGTTTTGTGGGATCACGTTTGTCAGCTCTGAACGCGGTGCATGAGCGCTGCTTGCATCACATTTACGGTAATCAAAGTGTGTTGAATGTATTGTCTCTAGTGCGGTCTCGATATCTTCAACAAGGATCAATCCTTCTGATAGGTCACGGAAGAAGTAGGTGGTATCGTAATTAGTAAGGATGCCAACTGGCTTAAGGTCTTCCATAATCACAATCGCGTCTACAGTATCGAGTCTCATCCAGGGCTTCAAAAATATCTCTATCTGGGGATAACATAACTGGGTGCGTAAGACAATGATCTACTGTTAATTCCAATAAGGGTACGGCTCCCATTGAATGATAATATGTGCTGATTATGGATTGTCGGTAATGATTTCCTAGTAGATTGCCTGTATCATCGACAATCGGCAACCGACTATAGGCGTTCTTGACCATTTGAGTTAGGGCATCACGGATTGTTTTTCCCTTCAAGATACATTCGAGCTTACTTTTCCCTTTCAAAAGTTGTTCGATTGGAAATAGCATCTATTACCTCATCTTTCCATAACTGCAGTTCCACACTAACTACCTATTCCTTCCCACTCCAAATTAGCAACGATAATCATACATAGCATTTTATGCCCCGTTACCTAATACTAATTTGCGAATTTCATCTGGTTTTGCAGCCACTGCTTCGCTACCCGTTCTAATATAAACTCTCTCATTGGCGATACAGAGGCTACTTTCGTGCAATTGAACTTACTTGTACTACCAAAACACACCGATCTGCGTCATCGGGATGTTCAAAAACCTGGAATCGTATCTCTGAATTAGGACTCACATTATTGTGTGAAATTTGAGAAATCCTCAGTTGCAAAGCATCTAAAGTAGTCCTTAAAATTCCAGTAATTTCTCCATCATTATCAAACCCTATTAATAAATATCCACCTCTATCAAGATTAGCAAATGCGCATATCTCCTTCGCGACTCTTTCTGATTGAGGGGACAATTGGCTCTAAAGTCACCGTTTGGCCTCTCAGTTTGAATTTTCATTTCAAGCAGCGAATAGCCAACGTTTTCAATGAGATATTTATCAATGGGAGAGGTCAATTCCAGAACTTTCATTTCAGCAAATAGATCTGAAATCCCGATCAGAATAAATGGGACATTTTGGAAGCAGAGGATCAAATTCAATAATCCTATCTTTGATCTTCTCGAAAGGGCCAATATCCAAGGACATTGGAGACGACCAGACTCCTATCAGCTGTAATCAAGATTGGAATTCTCACATCGCTGTTCTTCGTAAAATAAGGGAATTTTATTAAAATGTCACTTTCAGCAACAGTAAATTCCTGAAAACAAATGTCAACAGCAACAGTCCCTTTAGCAGCGTCTATTCTTGAAAAATGATTGTCTGAGTTACCAAAATTTAATTGTTTCCAGCCCAGATTATGAAGAGGGTTCACTATGCCACGATTTAATTTCCATGCATCGTAAACCATTCTGGTCTTTTGGCGTGTTTCACGCATTATCTTAACAGGATGTAATTGTTCAATAGCTTGAAGAACATCCAGGTACTCACGTTCATTCTCTTTAGTCAATTTATCCCAAGCACCCAAATGACTTAGTACAGAAGTGATGAACATATTTTTTCCTTTTGATCATTGAATTACGCACCCCTACAGGTGCGGCGCCTCTTCTAAATCCGAGCGATAAGTCGGCGTAGATAATTAACACTTGACTGCAGATTTTGGGTAGGAAAGAGGAGGAAATCACAACCTCCCCTCAACGCGGACCACATCACCGAATGGCGCAGCCTGCCCGCCCGCTTCAACCCCGCCTCCACAGCGGCCCCGGCTTTAAGCCTTGACCCCAGCCTACGCGGATTAATCTTTCTCATCTGCTTCTCATCTTCTGGCAATTCTGTTATCTCAATCTCTGGGTGGATTTTCGGTAATTCAGCAAGCCATTGATGATCACCTTCAATCGGACCAACAACTAAATATTTATCATCACTATTAGTATTGTTCAAGACGATATAATGATCTTTGTTGATAGGATAACCTTTTATTTCATCATTTGAATCGTATCTAAAGACATCATAACCTGCGACAACATTATCGATAACAGTATCCCCCAATTCTTCCATTTGAATATCCCAAAATGTACCACTCCCCATAACTTGTAATAATCTCTCTTCCGGAATACCTCGCATCCATGCTGGAATTGTGCACCTGCAAGGGTTACAGGCACCTCAACTTTCTTTTGGACAATACGCAATTCATCTGCCGACATTACTTTATAACGCTGCCCTCTTTGTCACACCAGCCTCCCCTCAAACGCGGACCTCAGCACTGCCTGCCGCAGCCTCCCCGCCCGCTTCAACCCCGCCTCGACCGCCGCCTCCACCCCCCGCACCGCCTCCAGCCGCCGCTCCACCTCCGCCACGATCCGCCGCTGTTCCTCCAGCGGAGGAAGGGCAACGGGCAATCTTAATAGTTGCTCTGTATTTATTCCATCACGTGTAGCGCCATGATTGACTTCTTTGACATAATTTGTAACGGTGCTTGAACCACGTACATAAAACAAGAAGTAATAAGGGTCTATCATTTCACTATCCAATCGTAGCCCATAAGATGATAGTTGAAAAATAGGCCATCAAATTCTTCTGGTAACCAATCCCGCTCGCCAACCGTCGCCATACGGAGAATAACAAATCGCCTTCCCGTACTCGATATTTTTCCAATTCTTTTGCTTTAGCATCAGATATGTTTTTTGCTTTTCCTAAATTCAAACCATATTCAGTTCGGCACCCAATTGTCAACACTGGAATTCCGGTTTCAATAAAATCTTCACGACAATCGGAACCAAATGGCCCTGTCAAGACAGTTTGCTCATTCCTGCTCCCAATTTCTCCAACAGTCACCCATTTCCACCCCTCCGGTAAGGCGTGCGGCTCTCCCTCTCCCTCTTCGGGAGAGGAAGCCGGGGGTAAGGTACCCCTCGCACGCCGCCTTGAGCACGGAGGCCTTGTAGCGCTTCACGCCCGCCCGCACCCGCTCCAGCGCCGCTCACGCCCGCCTCCAGGTCGCTCAGCAGCTCCTCGAGCCGGGCCACGATCCGCTCCTGCTCCGGCAGCGGAGGCAGGGGAAAAAGATAAGATCGGTTACAATACCTTGGCTGATATTTGGTTGCGCTACCACCTGACACTTTCGATTATCAGCTCTCGTCTTGAGAAATTGAGTCCAATAAAACATATATTTGCGCTGTGAATGAGCTTATTGCGCGGAAATAGTGCACAATACTGCTTGGTTTGATGTAGCGTCAATTTTCAAAATTCCGACTTTCCCAACAGTCGCGCCATACAAAGCTACAATACAGTACCACAGGGAAATACTTTGCGCTACGGACTTCTTAAGCTCCATCGATTTTCTCTTGTATGTGAAATAAGACCATCGCCAAGTTCACCAGACTTGTACCCACGGTATATTGCCCTGAAAATATTCTGGCATGTCTGCGCGAATGGAGTGCCACCACTGGTTGTTTCAGCAATCATCACCAATCGTTGTCCACGCCCACCCATCCGGCAGAGGGCAGTTCCAGTTCATCCTTCCGGCGGGTTGCATGATCTCCATTTTTTATTCGCATCACGGTAGGTGCGACCTGGCGGTTCACCCCTACATTCCCACCCAACGCCTCATTCAACTCATCCACCACCGGCATCAACTCCCCGCCGAACGCCCGCAGCGCCGCCACCTGCCCGCCGCGCTGGAAGAACGCCCCGCTGCTGAAATCCTCGGCGCTCATCTCCAGGTTGATGCCGATGTGCGCGGCGATCTGGTCCAGCCACCAGCGCTGCTCGGGCGTGAACTCCTGCCCGCCGGCCTGCCTGCGCCTTCAGCCACTCCTGTGTAGCGCCGCTGCACCAGCGCCGGGTAGGGCTCGATATCCTCGTCCAGCGCCACGTGCCGCACCAGCGAGACCAGATCAGCCAGCACGCGCGGCCCGCTGCCGCGCACGCGTCCGCGCTCCAACTGGCGGTAGGCGTTCCACAGCGCCTCGGTCAGATAGAGCGGGTCGGGCTGGTGCAGGTCCAGGCCGCAGGTGCTCGGCCAGGTCGCGCAATGCATCGAACGTCAGGGCGGACATCGTGCCCCGAGGCGCATGGCGCTGCGCCCCTACGGGGGATGGAATAAATGATCTGCAGCGCGGTGATCTCGTCCTTGTGCTGCTCGATGAACGCCTGGAACGACTCCACCGTGCGGCGGGCGCGCTTCGGTGGCGCGCGTCGTCGAACCCGGCCTCGAGCACCGTGTCGGCGCTGACTTCGTCGAGCACCTGCTCGGAGCGCCGCTGCCACTCGGACAGCTGGCCCGCAGGTCCGGGTTGGCTGCCAGCGGGCGGCAGGCCTGCTCGGCCAGGTCGCGGGCGGCGGCCTCGATTTGTTCCGGGGATCAGGGCGACCCGCCGGGTCGCCCCTACGGGCAACTTCCAAGATCTTGTCCGGGTCGACGGCCTCCAGCAAGCCGCGGGCGATGTCCGTCAGACTGGGACGCCGCCGGTGTGTTCCTGGACCTCCGCCTGCTGGCCGCGGTCCAGGTGTTTCTCCAGCCGGATCAGCCGGCCCGCCAGCGACGAGAGCGTCGTCCTCGTCCGAGACGCCCAGCGCCACCGCTTCCAGCAGCTGCTTGAACGTGCGCCGAGCGCTTGCGCTCCAGCGTCTGCGGGTCGATCAACTCCTGCTCGGTCAGCCCGACCGCGTCCACGATCACGAAGTGGTCCTTGAGCGATGGCGTCGCTGGTGACGTTCTGCAACTCGGTCGGCGAGACCACGCGCGTGCCGCGCCCGAGCATCTGCTCGAACAGCAGGCGCGAGCGCACCGCCCGCATGAACAGCAGGATCTCCAGCGGGCTGATGTCGGTGCCGGTGGCGATCATGTCCACCGTCACGGCGATGCGCGGGAAGTAGCTGTTGCGGAAGTCGCTGATCAGGTCCTCGGGCTTCTTCCAGCTGGTCTTGTAGGTGATCTTCTGGCAGAACTCGTCGCCCTTGCCGAACTCCTCGCGCACGATGCGCACGATCTCCTCGGCGTGGCTGTCGTCCTTGGCGAAGACCAGCGTCTTCGGGACGTCGTCGCGCCCGGGGAACATGTCCCGGCAGGCTGTCGCGGATAGGTGCGCAGGATGGTGCGGATCTGGTCCACGGCGACCACCTGCGCGGTCGAGCTGCGTCCGGGTCGTAGGAGAGATCCTCGTCCAGCTGCTCCCAGCGCTGGCGGCGGGTGCGCCGGTCGCGCTTGCCCACCCACAGCCCGGCCTCCACCGTGCTGCCCTGCTCGCTGATCTGCGTGCGGATGCGGTAGACCTCGCCCGTCCACGTTGACGCCATCGGCCACGGCGCGCTGGCGCGAGTACTCCATCACCAGGTTCTGGTTGAAAAAGCCGAAGGTCTGCTTGGAGGGCGTGGCGGTCAGGCCGATCAGGAAGGCGTCGAAGTATTCCAGCACCTGCCGCCACAGGTTGTAGATCGAGCGGTGGCACTCGTCGATGACGATGAAATCGTAGTACTCGATCGGGATGCGCGGGTTGTAGCGCACTTCCTTGGGCGGCTGGCTATCCAGCGCTGCCGCCCATCTCGAACAGCGAGCTCTCCTCGTTGGCCGGGTCGAACTCCGCCTCGCCGCTCAGCATCGAGTACAGCCGCTGGATGGTGGTGATGTGCACCTTGCTGACGTCATCCAGCAGGTTGGACTGCAGGTGCTGGACGTTGTACAGCTCGGTGAACTTGCGCCCGTCATCGGGGGTGACGATACTGGTCGAACTCCTTGAAGGCCTGCCGGCCCAGGTTGTTGCGGTCCACCAGGAACAGCACCCGCTTGGCCTTGGCGTGCTTGATCAGCCGGTAGACGAAACTGACCGCCGTGAAGGTCTTGCCGACTGCCGGTCGCCATCTGGATCAAGGCGCGCGGGTGATCCTGCGGCGAAGGATTGCTCCAGATTGGTGATGGCCTCCACCTGCGCCGGCCACAATCCCGGCCGTGTTGAGCGGGTGCGCCGTGGGCATCTCGCGCAATCGTCCGCGTAACGTAGGGGCGGACGGCGTCCGCCCTTCATTGGATGAACCATCGGGCGCATGCCATGCGCCCCTACCAGCCTCATCACACCATTCTGCCAATGTCTCCGGCCGGTGGAACGTAAACACCCTGCGCGAGCGCGGCTCCGGGTCGCGCTCATCCCGGAAGAACGTCTCCACCCCGGTCGATTCGTACACGAACGGCAGTTTGTCTGTTCCGACATGCGGGACATTCCCCGGCAGCCCGGCCGCGTAACTCCCGGCCTGTTCCGCCACCCCCGAGAGCGTCGTCCCGACCTTCTTGGCCTCCACCACCCCGACGGCCTTGCGATCCACGAACAGCATGTAATCCGCGAACCCGCCTTCCACCGGGAACTCGCGCACCGCCACGCCGCGGCCGGCGTACAAATTCATCTGGGCCCGGTCTTGCACGAACCAACCTGCCTGAGCTAATTGCCCGTCGATGTTCTTTCGGGCCAGTTCTTCAGGATTCATCTACACTGGCTTTCCCAACTTCATTCGAATAATGCCGATCCCTACCCGCTTCGGAAAACAATTAATATTCTATGTCTTATATCGTTTACAGTCAACAGGCTAAACAACTTCTTTTTTCGCCCAAAACCTTCAAAAAATGCCCGTTTCTGCCCCGTTTCCGGAGGAACAATTCCGGTTTTTCGAGACCCTGAAGGTCTTGGAGACCTTCAGGGTCTTCCAGCGAACACGAAAACCCCAAAACCTGCTCAAATTCCTTCTGTTAATCTCCCTTCTCTCTGATCACCTTCTATCTGATTACCTTTTCTCAAGAATTGATCCTCATTGTTTGGGCCCAACGATCCCTCGGAAGCCGGATTTCCCCCATAAACCCCAATATTTCCCAAGGCCGCCACGGGGCGGAACCGGTATAATTGAAGTAACTTACCGGTAGACCATACAATCCAATCTATTCTTTCTGGAGAGAGATGATCAAAAAACTATCCCTCCTGATCGGCATCCTGGTCTGCCTGGCGGCGCTGGGGGTCTTCGCCTGGGTCACGGACGCGCCGGCCTACCTGGGCCACGCAGCCGCCACCTGCAACAACTGCCACGTGATGGACGCCCAGTACGAGAACTGGTACCACGCCGCCCACGCGGGCTACGCCGTCTGCACCGACTGCCACCTGCCCCACCAGAACATCGTCAGCTACTATATCTATAAAGGCTACTCCGGGATGAAGGACGTCTTCTCCTTCACCTTCAAGACCTACCCGGCGGCCCTGCGCGCCACGCAACAGACCGACCAGATCGTCCAGGCCAACTGTATCCGCTGTCACAACGACACGGTCGAAAGCATCGTGGCCGGTCCGCAGGCGTTCGACCGGAACTGCTGGAGCTGCCACCGCTCGGCGGCGCACGGCGAGCGCGGCTATTCGCTCAAACCTTATTGAGAATATTCAAGAAATGTTTTAGCCACAGATGAACAGTGATAAAAGGGATAAGAACTGATTTAGGAACTTTGGTTTGAGAGTCTTAGCGAAGAAGCGCTGTTCATCTGCGTTTACACTTGCACCTGCTGCAAGTGCAGGTGTGTGTGGTGAATTTCTCTTTTTATACAGTCTCTAATCAAGAGACGGAGGGTAAAGACCAATGAAAAAATACGCCGTCCCCATTATTCTGGTCGGCATCATCATCGTGCTGGCGGCCGTGCTGGCCGGTGTGCTGATCTACCTGAAGAACCAGCCGCCGCAGCAGCGCGCCTTCCAGCCGGTCACCACGGTCAAGCCGCTCGAGCCGGATTCGTCCATCTGGGGCCTGAACTATCCCGAACGAATACTCCAGCCTGCTGCTGACCGCCGATAACAAGACCCCCACCACCTACGGCGGCTCGGCCAAGCTGTCCTACCTGACCGAGGACCCGCGCCTGGTGATCCTGTTCCACGGCTACTCCTTCGCCAAGGACTACAACCAGCCGCGCGGCCACCAGAACACGCTGATCGATATCCGCGCCACCAAGCGCGTCACCGCCGACCACGCACGCCACCTGCTATTCGTGCAAATCCTCGGACAACCCGGGCCTGTGGGCGCAGATGGGCATGGAAGCCTACGACGCCATGCTGTTCCCGGACATGACCCCGAAGATCAACAACCCGATCGGCTGCGCCAACTGCCACGAAGCCGGGACGATGCGCCTGGTGGTCACCAACCCGGCCGTGGAGACGGCCCTCAAAGCCGAGGGCATCGACTGGCGCACCTACACCCGCCAGCAGATGCGCTCGCTGGTGTGCGCCAACTGCCATGTGACCTATTACTTTGCCGGGGATAAAAAAGTCCTGACGGTGCCCTGGGCGAACGGCATGCGCGTCGAGGACATCATCAAGGACGAGGATGCCGTCAGCTTCGCGGATTGGACCTATCCCGGCACCGGCACGCCGATCATGAAGGCCCGCCATCCGGATTACGAGCTGTTCACCGCCGACAGCACCCACTTCAAGGCGGGCGTGGCCTGCGCGGACTGCCACATGCCGTACGTCCGGGACGGGGCGATGAAATATTCCAGCCACGACATCATGAGCCCGCTGCTGGATCCGCAGCGCACCTGCGGGCAATGCCACACGGATGTGGACGTGGTGCTGGCGCGCGTCAGCGTGATCCAGGATACCGTCCACGCCGCCAAGATCAGCACCGAAAATGCCCTGATCGATGCCATCACCGCCCTGAAGGCCGCGGCGGCCAACCCGAATACCGACGCCGACGCTGCTGGACGAAGCGCGCACGCTGCACCGGCATGCCCAGTACATGTGGGATTTCATCGCCGCCTCGAACAGCATGGGCTTCCACAACCCGGACGAGGCCCTGCGCATCCTGCAAAATGCCACCGACCTGGCGCGCCAGGCGCAGATGAAAGCCGCCCAGGCCGCCAATGACCCGGTCGCTGCTGAAGACCGGCGTGTACGACGGCATGGATCCGAAGCCCACCCCGGAGCCGTAAAGACAATTTCACCAAGTCAGAGGGCACGAGCAACCTGTAGCGGCACTGAAGTGGCATGCTGTACCGCCTACTCCGTGTCTTGGAAACGTGTTCATGAAGGATGGAGGAAGAATGAAAAAAATTGGCTTGATATTGCCTGATCTGCCTGGTGGCGTTGCCTGTCGGCATGCAGCTCGCCGCAGCGCCAGGCTTTCGAAAAAAACCGCGCCCTGTGGGAATCGCAGGCGATCCAGCATTACCGCTTCCATCTACAAGATTGGCTGCATGTGTCCCTGGTATTGGCATGATGCCGGTGGCGGTCGAAGTAAAGAATGGCGAGATCCTCTCGATGGTCGCCAGCAATGGCGGGGATATCACCCCATTATCTGGATACCTTTCGCCAGCATGCCACGATCGAAAGCCTGTTCGATGCGGTCGAATTCGGCCATTTCGAAGGGGTGTACAAACTCGAGGTCCAGTACGATGGCACGTATGGTTTCCCCGCATCGACCGTCATTGATCCGTACCGCATCATGACGGATGACGCGACCGGATACTACGTCACGGATTTTGAGGTTTTGCCGTGAGGGCAAAGCCACCCCGGAGCTGAAAGAAAAAAACTCTCACCACGACCCTGACAAGAACAGCCAGGGCAGGCGGAACACGAAGGAAGAGGAGATCAGACCTGAAGGGCGGACACTTAGGTCCGCCCCTACGAATTTAAACGGTGAAGATTATTGGTTCAAAACCGCCGCCAGGGGAGCGGGGGCCTGGACCTGGGCGGTGCTGCCGGAGGCCTGGGCCTTTTCCACATCGCGCGCCCACAGGTACAGGCAGGTATGGTAGGCGGTGGAGGTGTAGCTGGTCACGACCGTGGCCACCATGATGAAAATGCCGGCGATGAACACACCCAGGCCAATCCCGGAGATCAGCCCGAAGGTAGAGGTATTGGTGATGGTGATGATGCCAAACCCGACGCCGAAACCGAGGCCGATGCCAAGCGCCCCGAGCAGGAAACCGATCAGCCCGTTGACGGCTTTCACGCCGACCGTGCTGATGCCCACCAGCAGCAGGTTGTTCTTGATGATGCTGCCGGCGCGTTTGAGGGCATTTTTCAGGTTGATATCTTCGATGACCATGGCGGGCAGGATCAGGAAGGACGCCTCGGTCCAGACGGTGTCGATCAGCCCGGCCAGCAGATTCCTGCCGCCGGACCGGCCCTTGCCCTTGATGGCATTCTTGAGCAGGTTGACCGCCGTCGAGGCTGCCGCCAGGCTCATCAGGTCAAAGATGTCGCGCCTGACCACCGCCCAGGCTTTCGACATGACCCCGTCGCCCTCCGCCAGGTAGCCATAGACCAGGTAGACAGTCATGGCGGAGAAGATGTAGCCAACCGTATACTGGATGAAAATCATGACCGCGCTCAACACGAACAGGGCCACCTGACCCACCAGACCTTTGTCGCCTCCGGTCAGGAAACCCGCCCCGACCATCAGCGGGATGAAGATGACCGAGACGATCAACCCGGCGAAGAGCGCCATGAAGGATGGCTTGATCAGGTCTCTGATCCTTGAAGGCCATTTGCCAGGCCTCTTTAAGGAACGACCAGCCGCGCGAGAAAGATTGCATGGGACACCTCCTAAGAAAGATTATTCGGGGGGAACTATTTTTTCCAGAGAGATAAGTCAGAGATCGTACCATGATAGCGATTCCAGTGCTCTGGCCAGGGAATAGATGGAATCTTGTCTCTCGAGACTACGGTCACGCTTCACCGATGAAGCAGTATCAGGCAAGATCTGTAATGTCGCGATCAATAGATAAGGCCATTCCGAATTTGCACTGAAGCATAAACTACTCTGGCCGATCCAAGGATGGCTTTCCGCCGAATATAATTCCTGCTCGACTCGATACCCTTGAATGTGAGCAGATCCACTTCGCGGCCGAATAGTTGGGCCAATTCTTGCTGCATCGTGAAGAAAGCCAACCCAGGCACATGCCCCGGCTCGAACTCCACCAGGACATCAATATCGCTATCCGGGCGAAAATCCTCGCGCAGGACGGAACCGAAAAATGCCATGCGCCGGATATGGTTATTCCGGCAAAATTCGGCCAGCTGTTTGCGCGGCAGCCTTAATCTTTAAGTCCAGCCATGCTGACCACTCCTTGCTCAGACTACATAATATATATTATAGCAGTCTTGGCTGGAATCCCGGTTACTTTTTATACGCCACCACAACGCCATCCCGCACCGGCGCCAGCGAAACGATCCAGTCCGGGCTGCAGGTGAGCATCTCGGTCAGCTGGCGAACGCTTTCAGTTTCGGGGGTCTTATCATTGCTAACAAAGACGCGCCCGTGCCAGAGCATATTATCCACGATCAACACGCCGCCGGAGCGGAGTTTTTCGGCGATGACCGGGAGCGAGGCGGCGTAGCCGTCCTTGTTGATATCATTGAAGATCAGGTCGAAGGGGCCGGGGGTCTCACGCAGGGTCTGGACCGCCTCGCCGACGTGGTACCGGATGATCCCGGTGTAACCCAGCGCGGCAAGATGCTGGCGGGCCAGCTGCGAAAGGCCTGCGTCCCAGACCACATGGAACACTTCTCCGCCGCCATTCTCGACGACGGCTTTGGCAAACCAGGCGGTCGAATAGCCATACCCGGAACCCAGCTCGAAGACGCGCCTTGCGCCGATCATGCGCGCGATCTGATAGCACAGGTAACCGGAGGCGGGCCCGATGATGGGAAAATTGAGTTTTCTCCGCGTAGGCTTCCATCGACTCCATTTCGGGAGGGCGGGGCGGCACCAGGCAGTCCAGGTAATCCATCAGGTAGTTGGGGATCAAAGGTTCGTCCATAGATTGTCTCCTTGATAAAAAGATCCTTCAGGACAATAAGAGGACTTTATTATAGCTAATTAACCCTTAATTGTCTTTATTCTAATATCCCCCGGAAGTCGCAGGCTGTAAATTGTCCGAAAACATCCTTACGGGTGTCACCTGGCTTGCATTAATTCCACGATCAACGTATCCAGCGCCAGGTCAAGCGGGACCTGGCTGGTCTTGGCCGCTTCATCGATCTCCAGCAATTTATGATAAATGGCTTCCAGCGAAGACATCGAAAAACGGCCGGCCTGGCTGCTGACTTTCTGGGCCACGAACTCGTGCAATCCAAGCTCTTTTTGGATCTCCGGTACCGTCGCACGGTCATCCAGCAGCTCGCGGGCCTGGAGCAGCAGCCGGAACTGGCGGATGACCATGCCCCATAATTCAAAGGCTTCCTCGTCCTCCAACAACTGGTGCAGGACGCGCTGGGCCTTTTTGCCGTCATTTTGACCGAGGGCATCCACCAACTCGAAGACGCTGCCCTGCGCGCTGACGAGGCTGACCTTATCCACATCCAGCAGGCGGATGGGCCGCTCGAAATTGACGTACGTCAGCAGCTTGGTGAGTTCCTGCGCGGCGATGCGCGTGTCCTGACCGACCATCTCGGAGAGGCGCGCGGCTGCATCCGGGTCGATCCGGCCGGCCTGTTTTTTCGCCTCAGACTCGATCCAGTGCGGCATTTCCCAGCGTTTGGGCATACTGTAAACGTGCACCCCGGCGCGCCCGCCTGCAGCAGCCGCCCATTTCAGCAGCCAGTGATCACGCCGAAGTTCTTCGTTCTCCACCAGGGCCATGCAGGTGCCGGGCTGGGCCTTGTCGAGCAGACCGGTGAATTTTTTCCGGGATTCCGCAGACGGAAAGGCCGCGCCTGGATGGAAGAGCACCACCACCCGCCGCGGCGCCAGGAAAGGAGCCGCGTTAACGGCTGTATTGAGGGCTTCGAAATCCAGGCCGGCCCGCCCATCGAAACGGGCAATGTTCAACTCGGCGGTGGACGGGTCGCCCAGGCCGGCGCACAGTTTATCGATGTGCGCGGAGATGGCGAACTCGTCATTGCCGTGCAGGATGAGAATCGAGGGAGTTTCTGACATGTGTGTGCCCGGGTAATCCAACCCTGTGCGTAAAGATCCTAGCCTTGCGTGATCACGCGGTGCAGGCTGAACCGCCCGAAACGGAGCGGGTAAACATCCACCACTGACATGCCCTGCGGGTCACCGGAAGTGGTGATGCGTTCCTGGATGATCGGGCCGAGCGGCTGGCTGGCAATGAATCCAATGATCCCCAGGGCAATTACCAGCGGCAGGCGCTCGACCTTATCACGGCTTTTCTTCGCCCCCAGCATCCCCAGCCAGGCCAGCGCACCGACCACGAATCCCGAGGCCACAAAGTTCGTCCCGCAGTTGGGGTGGATCGCCAGGGTATGCTCGCCATTGTTCATGCGGGCGAGCGCCTGGATAACCGCCTCGCGCAGCTCTTCGGTGGACACATCGCCCACCAGCAAGAAGCCGGCCGGGAAGGAATAACCGGCCAGGGGCCGGTGTGGGAAAAGCTGGGAAAGGATGGTGATGGTGGCGTGTTCCAGCCCGTGGTTGCGGCGAATGCGTGAGAGGATGGGGAGGTCGAGGATGGTCATGGGTGACTCCAATTTTAAGATTATACCTGTAAAAAAGACTTCCGAAGTCACCTGCCCCGCAGAGGGACGAAAACTTCGGAAGTCAGAGGGCCGAGGCTGAGCCTACCCCGCCGTAACCGGGGCTTCCTGGCGAACCTGAGAGGTGGTTGCCTGGATAAAACCGATATACATTAAAACCACGCCGATCAACTCGGATAAGTAGAGCCCATCCACCAGACCCAACTTGACGAACGATCCCGCCATGGCCGGGGCCAACGCCCCGATGGCGATCAATACATTGCCGATCATCCGGTTGGCCAGCACATGCTTGCGGAAGAAAATGACTGCCGAATAAATGGCCCCGCCAACCAGGGCCAGGGTGCCATAAATATTCAAGACAATCGTCATGGCAATCGTTGTTCCGCCGCGCGTCAGGATGTCTTTGTACTGGGATGAGATCGCCTGGGCGACATTATAAGAAGACGCTGCAGACGTGAGCGGAGCCGAGAGCACCAGGCCGGCTGCCAGAAGCGAGATGGCCGCCAGGATCCCGGTCAGGGTCCAGGCGACAGCGCGCCGGCGGATCAATAAGTGAATCGAACCCTGTCCCAGCCAGGCCGCGGTCAGCATCGCTCCGCTCAGGTACCACAGTTTGAGCACCAGCCCATTAAATGAAAAAGCCAGCAGGACTTCCGCCAGCGTGCCAAGGCCATAGAACAGCAGGCCGATGGTCCACATTAAAAGGTGCGGTCCGCGCCGCCGGAGATAGCGGATGAAAACAGCCGTCGCAAAGGCGAACGTCACCAAAGTGGAGATGAAATGGCAGGTAATGCATGGGGCCTCCAAGGGTTAGTGGTTTCCCTCATATTCTACCGTTAGCAAGATGAAAATTAGATAAAAATTTTCTGGATTTTTTGCATCAATAGGGGGCCGGCCTGAAATTGGTTTACCCCCCACTATTAATCAGCTGGGTGTGTAGAAATTAAAGCCATCTCCCAAATCTTCGATAACTATGCTTCTGCGTTCCCTGAGTATCAAGATTGCGATCCATATGTCACCCACTGCACCGGCCGCGTTGGTGACCGTGCCGAATAAGATGGCTGCCAACATTCCAACCGGCACCACCCTCAGGAGAATCATTCCCAGGATGCTCAGGAGCAAGAACGGTGCCAGCGCAATCACAAGATATTGCCGGCGCGGGAAGTACCAGCCGGGGGCGGCGGCGTAAGCGTATCCGCTGCGCAGTCCAAACCTGGGCCGGCTGCGCGAGATATATCCAGAAGAACGCTCCATGGATCAATTCATGCAATACGAGAAATACCACCAGACTTATGATGAAAACAAGCAAATCCAGGAGCGTTATTTTGAGACCCGCTGGAAAAGGTTCTGGCGTAAACCGGGACGAAGCCAGATGGTCCACATCAGGAACAAAAAGCCAAAAATAAAGAAGCCGAATAAGGCCGGGATTTGCAGGAGCCAGAAAACCCGCTTGTTTTTGAGCAAGTTTAAGGAGTAAACCAGCCTGGCATTATCAGGGAGCACATTTGTGGCGCGCACTGGGAATGCCATCAGGCCACCTTCCTGCCCCTCGGCGCTTCCCGCTGGACACCAAAAGCCAGTTCCAGCGCCTGCTGGACCGAACGGGCCTCCACCACTTCGATATCCGTCGGCCAGGGCTCGCCCTTGCGCAGGCGTTTCGGGACGATGGCAGTCTTGAAACCCAGTTTGGCGGCTTCCCGCAGGCGCACCGGCATCTGGCCCGGCATGCGCAGTTCCCCGGCCAGGCCGATCTCGCCGATCAGCACCGTATCGGCACGCACGGGCAAATCCCTCATCGAAGAGGCCACCGCTGCGGCAATCGCCAGGTCGGCGGCCGGCTCGTCGATCTTCAAGCCGCCCACCACGTTGACGAAGATATCCGCTTCGGAGAGGTTCAGCCGGACGCGCCGGGTCAGCACGGCCGCGATCATCAGCAGGCGGTTGTAGTCCACACCGTTGGGTGTGCGGCGGGCATTGCCGAACTGGGCCGGGTTGGTCAGCCCCTGCACCTCCACCAGCAGCGGGCGGGTGCCTTCCATCGTCACCGCGATGGCAGAACCGGCCGCGTTGACCATGCGCTCCGCCAAAAACGCCTCGGATGGGTTGGTCACTTCGGCCAGCCCGCGTTCGAGCATCTCGAAGACGCCCACTTCCGCCGTGGCCCCGAAACGGTTCTTGACCGAGCGCAGCAGGCGGTAGGCCTGGAAGCGGTCGCCCTCCAGGTAGAGCACCGTGTCCACGATATGCTCCAGCACGCGCGGCCCGGCGATCGTGCCTTCCTTGGTGACATGCCCGATGACAAAGACCGACTCGCCCGAAGACTTGGCCAATTCGCGCAGCCGGGAAGCGCTCTCGCGCACCTGCGAGACCGACCCGGCAGCCGAATCCATCTCGGGGATATAGACTGTTTGAATGGAGTCGACGATCAACAGGTCCGGCTTGACCGCTGCGACGTGCTCGAAAATCGTGTCGAGACTGGTTTCGGTGACGAGGAACAGGTCCGCCGGGAAGGTCGATTCGGAGGCAATGCGGGCGGCCCGCATCTTGATCTGCCGCTCGGACTCCTCGCCTGAGACGTACAGGACCCGCAGCCGGGTCGCCATGGCGAGCGCCATTTGCAGCATCAGCGTGGATTTGCCGATGCCGGGGTCGCCGCCCACCAGCACGATCGAGCCGGGAACCAGGCCGCCGCCCAGCACGCGTGAAAACTCGCCGATCGGGACCGCGATCCGTTCCTCGGCCTGGCTGCTGACCTCCGAAAGCCGGCGCGGGGTGGAGCGTCCGCTCAGGCCGCGTGGGGCCGTTTTCGAACCCGCCGGTTTCCTCGGCAACGATCTCCTCGACCATACTGTTGAACGAGCCGCACTGCGGGCATTTCCCCATGAAACCGGCGGAGACGCGTCCGCACTGCTGGCAAACGTAACGGGTGTGGGTTTTGGTTTTGGTCATAAGGGTATTATACCTTCCGCCTGGAAAGCGACATGCGAAAAATTCGGCGTGCGTTATGCTATACTTTGAGCAATGGACGCAACCTCTTTCTTCGAGAAACGAAGTAAACCATTCTGGGTTAGTACGGGACTTGCGTTCGTTATCATTCTGGGCATCATTGATTATTTTACCGGGTATGAAGTCAGTTTTTCCCTTTTTTATTTGATCCCAATTTTTACGGTCGTCTGGTTTACCAACGGACGGATGGGGCTGCTGCTCTCATCTGCCAGTGCATTGGTGTGGTTCATCGCGGATTATTCCGCCGGGCTGTCTTATTCACATCCTTCGGTTTACATCTGGAATACCATTATACGGATGGGGTTCTTTTCCGTGGTCTCGATCCTGGGTTCGAACTTGAAAAAGAGCTACAAGCTCAACCAGGAATTAGCCCGCAGCGATTACGTGACCGGGGCGGTCAGCATCCGCTACTTTTACGAATTGGCCCAAATCGAAATAAGCCGCTTTCAACGCTACCACCGGCCCTTCGCGCTCGCCTATATTGACCTGGATGACTTCAAATCCATCAACGACCGCCTCGGACACAGCGTTGGCGACAGGGTCCTGCGGGCGGTGACAGACAGCGTCCGCCAGCAGATACGGCCCTCCGATACGCTTGCCCGCCTGGGCGGCGATGAATTCGCCTTGCTTATGCCTGAAACAAGTGAAGAGGCGGCAAAATTGGTCATCAGCCGGCTGCATTCCAGCCTGGCGAATGAAATGTTGAAGAATGGCTGGATGGTAACTTTCAGCGTTGGCGTGGTGATCTGCAATGAAACCCCAAAATCAGTGGATGATATTGTAAAAATAGCCGATGATACAATGTATTCTGTGAAAAGTACCAGCAAGAATGGTGTCAATTATCGAGTCTATGCTGGCTAGTACGACCATCCTCCCGGCTGATTGGGAAGATGCCAAATTCATAATCAGGATTACATATGTATAAACAAACCTTGAGTGGTACCTGGCAGTTCCGTCAATCCGGGAAGCGAGGAATGGCTCCCGGCAATCGTCCCGGGCGGCGTGCATACCGATCTGCTCGCCCTGGGACGCATCCCTGACCCATTCGTGGCAGACAATGAAAAGAAAGTCCAATGGGTGGCCGAAAGCGATTGGGAATACCGGCGCATCTTCAACGTGGACAAAGCCCTGACCGATGAAGAACACATTGCCCTGGTCTGTGACGGGTTGGACACGCTGGCCGAAGTCTCCCTGAACGGAAAACTGCTTGGCAAGACCGATAACATGTTCCGCCGCTGGACCTGGGATGTGAAGCCACTCCTGAAGGCGGGCGAAAATGAACTGAAGATCGTCTTTCGCGCCCCGGTCAACGTACATCAAAGCCAGACAGGCCGACAAACCCCTGATGGGCGGAGGCGACATCCTCGGCGGACCGCACCTGCGCAAAGCCCCCTGCCAGTGGGGCTGGGACTGGGGCCCAAAGTTGCCGCCGATCGGAATTTGGAAGGATATCCGCCTGGAAGGCTACAGCCAGGCGAAGCTCGAGGATGTCCACATCCGGCAGATCCATGCGGATGGCAAAGTGACCGTCAGTGCGGAAGTCAAGGATCGAGCAATGGGAGCAGGCCGACCTGCAGATCACGCTGAAGGTCACCTCGCCAGATGGCAAGGTCGAGACCGGTCGAAGCCGAACCAAAACCGTCGCGGTGACGGCGTCTCAATCTGCAATCTGCAATCTGCAATCAGCAATCCGCAGCTCTGGTGGCCGAACGGTTTCGGGGCACAAGCCGCTTTACCAGGTGGAAGTGACCCTGGAATCCGGAAGGAACGGTTCTGGACCAGCGCAGTTACCAGGTCGGGCTTGCGCACCGTGGAATTGCGCCGCGAACCGGACGAGTGGGGCGAGTCCTTCACCTTCGTGGTCAACGGCATCCCGATCTTCGCCAAGGGTGCAGACTGGATCCCGGCCAATTCCTTCCCCACCCGCATCAGCGATGCCTACATGGAGCGTTTGATCCGGGATGCCGCGGCGGCCCACATGAACATGCTGCGGGTCTGGGGCGGCGGGTTCTACGAGGAAGAGCGCTTCTACGACCTGTGCGACCGGTATGGTCTGCTGATCTGGCAGGACTTCATCTTTGCGTGCGGGATTTACCCGGAAGATGCCGGCTTTGCCGAGAATGTGCGCGTGGAGGCGGTCGAGAATGTGCGCCGCCTGCGGCACCACGCCAGCCTGGCGCTGTGGTGCGGCAACAACGAGATGGAGCAGGGCTGGGTGGACTGGAAGTGGAACGACCCGAACGACCCGGCCATCCAGAGTCTGAAGGCCGGCTATGACCGCATGTTCCACCACCTGCTCCCGGACGTGGTTGCGGCCGAAGACCCCGACCGGCCTTACTGGCCCAGTTCGGCCTCCTCGGGGATCCCGTTTGCCAACCCGAACAGCCAGCAGCGCGGCGATACGCATTACTGGGACGTCTGGCACGGGCGCAAACCGTTCAGCGCCTACCGTGAGCAGTTCCCGCGCTTCATGAGCGAGTTCGGTTTCCAGGCCCTGCCGCCCTACAAGACCATCCAGACCTACGCCGCCCCCAAAGATCAGAACATGACTTCCTACGTCATGGAGCATCACCAGCGCTCCGGCTCGGGCAACGGCCTGATGGTCAGCCAGATGACCGACACGTTCCGGATGCCAAAGGATTTCCAGGCGCTGGTCTACCTGAGCATGGTGCTGCAGGCCGAGGGCATCCGCTACGGGGTGGAACACTGGCGCCGGGCAGCGTGAGCGGGTCAGCGGCACCCTGATCTGGCAGTTGAACGACTGCTGGCCGGTGGCATCCTGGTCGAGCATTGACTATTTCGGGCGCTGGAAGGCGCTGCATTACGCGGCGCGCAAATTCTATGCTCCCATCCTGCTTTCCGTGGAAGACAAGGGAGAACGCATGGGATTGTTCGTCACCAACGACACCACCACAGCCTGGACCGGCGAGGTACGCTGGTCGCTGGAAACGCTGGCAGGGCAAACGCC
This sequence comes from uncultured Chloroflexia bacterium, assembly GCA_963830665.1. Classification (GTDB taxonomy): domain Bacteria; phylum Chloroflexota; class Anaerolineae; order Anaerolineales; family Villigracilaceae; genus UBA877. Next base: position 12,970 of record CAWHNM010000027.1, on the reverse strand, counting down.
TCGAGCAGGGCGTCGAAAATGTGTCCGCACCGGCCCTGGCGATGCACCTGCGTGCGGGCATTGGATTTCAGCAGACACGTCAGCGACGAGAACCGCCGCCAGGTGGTTTTCATCGCCGAACTGTGGAAGGGCCGGGAACTCCTCGCACGCCAGGTGGCAACTTTTGCCCCCAACAAGCACCTGGAACTGGCGGCACCGCAGATCGAGACACAAGTCTCCGCGTCCGGTCAGCAGGTCGACCATCCAGGTGAAAACAGGCTCCCTGGCGCGCTTCGTCGAGCTGGAACTGGAAGGAGCCGATGTGGTCTTCAGCGACAACTACTTCGACCTGCCAGCCGGTCAAAGCCTGAATGTTACCTGTCCCCTGCCGGAAGGCTGGACGCTGGAGCAGGCCCGGGCGGCAGTGCGGGTCCGCTCGTTGTACGACAGCTACTAAAGCTTCGACCCGGTGCTATGCATTTGATGTAAATCGAAATTCGTATCCACTATTCTTGATAGGAGGCACCCTATGTTAGTCGGAGAACGCATGTCCAAACCGGTCATCACTGTCCGGCCGGAAATGCCCATGCCGGAGGCGCTTGACCTGATGCACAAGGAACACATCCGGCGCTTGCCGGTTGTCAACCAACGCGGCGAACTGGTTGGTATCGTCACCGAGGCGGACCTGCTCAAGGCCTCACCGTCCGAGGCCACCAGTTTGAGCATCTACGAGGTGACCTACCTGCTCAGCAAGCTGACCATTGACCGGCATCATGACCAAAAAAGTCATCACCGTCACCGAAGACACGCCCCTGGAAGAGGCCGCCCGCATCATGGCCGACAACAATTTCAGCGGTCTGCCGGTGATGCGCGGCAAGGAACTGGTCGGGATGATCACCGAGACCACCCTGTTCCGCATCTTCCTGGAGTTGCTGGGCGCCCGGCGCGCCGGCATCCGGGTCACGGTCAGCATGCCGGATACGCCCGGCAGAACTGGCCGGCCTGACCAAGGCCATCCACGATGTGGGCGGAAATATCATCGCCCTGGGGACCTTCATGGGCGAGAGCCCATCCGAAGGTCTGGTCACCTTCAAGGTTGAAGGTGTAAAGATGGAGGCGCTTACAGAAGGCCATCCAACCGCTGGTGAACAAGGTCATCGACATCCGCGCCACAAAAGCGGTATGATGCGAAAACGTTCTGGTTGATCTGACAAGGAGTACAGAGAAATGTTCTGCACTCCTTGTTTCGTAATAGGTCGCATAGGGTTGGCTTGCCTGCCTCACGGAAACGCTGATAATTGATCTGACAAGGCTTTTTATGCGGACGGAGGTCATATGAACAATGCAGCCAACCTCTTTGGATTGTCCCGCCTGCGGTGCACCACTGGAGGCCGACGGGACGAGTGCAGTCATCCGCTGTAAATTCTGCGGCAACGTCTCCCTGATCCCGGGTCTCCTGCCGACCCAGGCGGCTGCCCCGGCCTCGGCCCTGGACGAAATCCGCCGGGTGGCCGGGGGCGGTAACCTGGCCGATGCGATCGAACGCTACCGCCAGACCTATGGCGTCGATCAACAGGAAGCCCAGAATGCCATTGATGCGCTCAAGGCCGGGCGGCTGGCGACAGCCTCCACGGCCGGGTTGCACTCCCCGGAGGAACTGACCAAGGCGCTGGTGGAGGTGCAGCATCGACTATCCGCGGGGACAAGATCGGCGCCATCAAAGTCTACAGGGAATATTATGATGTCGGCCTGACGCGCGCCAAGTATGCCGTCGAACAAATCGAAGCCGGCCAGACGACCTCGCCCGAAGCCGGCTTCCGCACCCCGGTCGTACACGCCGAGGAACGGCGCACGAGCCCGGCCGGCAAACTGCTGGCCACTTTCATTACCCTCGCCATCATCCTGGGTGTCACTCTGGCCCTGGTCTTTGCGATGCGCCAACCGGGCGGCCCGCTTACCAAACACTACTATCCCAATGGGCCGGTTGCCCTGGTTTCATCCGGACAGGCTGCCAGCCCGGATATCGCGGCGCTATTCTACAATCCCGAAGACGATACCCGCTTTATCGGCCTGGTGGACGGAACGACCGGAAAGCTGCGCTGGCAGGCTGCCAAGTTATCCGGGCGACGGGTACGCCAATGGAATCGCCAGCGGTCCAGACCTGATCTATGCCGCCAACGCAACCGACCTGCTGGCCTACCAGAAAAGCGACGGCAGCCTGGCCTGGCAGGCCCAAATGCCGGACAAAGTGAACTATGGATCAGACACCCTGCTGGTCGCGGACGGGCGGGTGATCACAAACAACGCCGACCAGACCATCCAGGCCTACGACGCCGAAACCGGCCAGTTGGTCTGGAGCAAACGCTTGAGCGGCTACGACCGCAGCCTGCGCCGGATGGGGAATTTCCTGGTGGTGATCGACTACATCGATAACGATTACCATTACGGTTTGATCTTTCTCGACCCGGCCACCGGCGACCAGAAGAATTTGATCACTCCAACCTGCACATACAATGATTACACATCCGACCTGGACACCGATACGGGCCTTGTCTATGACCAGGTCGAGAATGCGCTCTACCTGGTGTACAACTCTTCCTATGGGTGCGTGCAGCGGCTTGACTTGACCAGTGGACAGACTGCCTGGAGCGCCTCCGCTAAAAACAACTTCAATTTTTCTCCGGATGGTTTCCAGTATTTAATGACCGGCTCCAGCCTTTATTTCAGCAACGACAATGACCTACTGGTGGTGGATAAGTCTGCCGGGAGCATGCAAGTTCTATTGACCAATCCGGATTACAGCCTGCTGCCGCTCAGCATGGCAGGCGATAAATTGATCGTGCGCGCCCGCCGGACGCGCGGCAGCGAGCGCTTCGAGCTATGGGGCGTGGAGGCTGCTTCGGGAAGCCTGGCCTGGAGGTTGGACATGCAGGGGGCCTCACCAATCGATCCACCCAACGAGATGTCCGGCCTGATCGACGATAGCGGTTCGGGCTGGACCTGGAAGCTGGCCCCAAGTGGACTGGTATTGATCAAGTTCCAGGCCAAACCCAACCAGCTCATGTTGGAAACTTTTAACCCTGCGGATGGGACCAGCCAGGGGAAGCAAACCATCGCGTTGAACAGGGTCTCCGGGGATTTTTATTCCATCCCAACGGTGATTGCCTGGCAGGACAGCACTGTCTATCTCAGCCTGGAGTCGAATATTTACGCCCTGGATGTGACAACCGGAAAGCTTAAGCTTGTATACTAAAAAGGGTACGGTCGGAAGGGAAGAACCATGCGATATGCTCTCTATCTCCCCAATTACGGAGCGGAACACAGCGCCAGGGGCCTGGCCGAACTGGCACATGAGGCTGAGGAATCTGGTTGGGATGGCTTTTTTCTGTGGGACCACGTCAACACCGGGGAAACTGCCATAGCCATGCTGGATGTCTGGGTGGCGCTGGCAGCCATGGCCATGACCACCACGCGCATCCGCCTGGGCGCAACGGTCACGCCTGTGCCGCGGCGGCGTCCCTGGAAGCTGGCACGCGAGACCGTCACGCTGGACCATCTGTCGAACGGGCGGCTGACGCTGGGAGTAGGGTTGGGCGTGACGGATGACTATGAGCCTTTTGGCGAGGATTGCGACGGGAAAGCCCGCGCTGCCAAACTGGATGAAGGCCTGGAGATCCTGACCGGCCTGTGGAAAGGGCTGCCGTTCGAGCAGCACGGGCAGGCCTACCAGGTCAAAAACGTCACTTTCCGCGCCGCCCAGTTTGCAGCAGCCGCGCATCCCCATCTGGGTGGGCGGCTGGTGGCCCGCCAAAGCGCCCTTCCGGCGCGCGGCCCGCTGGGATGGCGTCATCCCGCTCAAGCAGAGCGGGAGACAACCTGCTGACGCCTCAGGATGTGGTGGATTTGTTGGATTTCATCCGGCCGCGAGCGCACGAGCACCGGCCCATTCGACGTGGCCATCATCAACTGGACCGATCCTTCCGATCCGGGGGCGGCTGCCGCAAAAGTGGCCGCCTATGCCGAAGCCGGGACGACCTGGTGGCTGGAGAGCCTGTACATGCAGCAGAACTCGCTGGCGGACTTGCGCAAACGCATCCGCTGCGGGCCGCCGAGGATATAACCGAGAGGAGTCACTCCCCATCAACCTGGAGGCGCCATCCTCGGCGGCGGGGACGCCGCCTGGAGCGTTAAGCATGGGTGCGCCGCCTGGAGCGAGGTTTTGTCAGGTACTCTTATCCCAACCCAGCAAATGCTTCATCCAGCAGGGACAGGAATCCTTCTGCATCCTCCTGAAGGATGATCTTCGTGCGCAGTGGCACGCGGCAGGTGCTGGAGCTTCAGGTATTGCATGGCATGTTTGCGGAACAAGATCAGGCCTTTATGCGGGCCGTAAAAAGCCACACTGCGTTCCAGGTGCTGGCGCACCATCTGATGCACCATCCCGGAAGTCACCTGCGTCCCGGTCGAGGCGGGAAAAGATCCACGGGTTGCCGACCGCGGCACGCCCGATCATGACCGCCTCGCAGCCGGTGTGTCTCTTCATGCGTTCGATATCGGCTGCCGTTTTCACGTCCCCATTGCCGATGACCGGGATCTTCACGACTGCCTTCACTTCGGCGATGGCGTCCCAATCCGCCTCGCCCGCTGTAGCCTTGCTCCTTCGTCCGCCCGTGGACGGCAATGGCTGCACCGCCATTCTCTTCGATGATGCGGGCGATCAACCTATAACTGCGGCAATCTTCCCAGCCCAGGCGGATCTTCCCCGTCACCGGCACATCCAGCGCGGCGCTCAGGTCGCGGAAAATGTGCGCGACCTTCAGCGGCGTGCGCATCAGGCCCACGCCGGCGCCCCGGTTGGCGACGGTCTTGGCCGGACAGCCCAGGTTGATGTCGATGATATCGGGGGAAAGCTCCTGAACCCGCAAAGCCGCTTTCAGGATCTCATCCGGATCATCCCCGTAGATCTGGAAGACGACCGGCCGCTCGGCTTCTTCGTAGGTGAAGCGCGGCAGCATGTGCTCGAATGCATGCATAATGCCGCTCCGCCGCTGACGAATTCGGTATAACTCATGGCCGAGCCGAGCGCGCTGCACAGCGAGCGGAACGGCCAGTCCGAGTACCCGTCCATGGGAGCCAGAATGGCATCCCCGTAAACGGGCACATCGCCCACGTGGAAAGTGGGCGATGAGGCAGGAAGCAGGGGGAATGGGCTGGATCGAGTCCATAGAAGTTAGTCAGTAGTGACGACTTCAGTCGTCTTTTATGGGTACAGCGACTGAAGTCGCAACTACAAACACGTTCTGTTATTTCTTCAGTCTCTCCGCAAACTTGTGGCGAAACTTGGCCACTTTCGGAGCAATCACCACCCGGCAGTAGCCCTGGAAAGGATTCTTCTTGAAGTATTCCTGATGGTAATCTTCGGCCATGTAAAACTTGTCGAACGGCGTCACTTCGGTCACGATTGGATCGATCCCAGATCCTGGCCGCACTGATCTCCCGGATGACTTCCTCGGCAACTTTCTTCTGGTCTTCGTCGTGATAGAAAATCGCCGAGCGGTACTGCGTGCCGACATCATTGCCCTGGCGGTTCAGGGTGGTCGGGTCGTGGATGGTGAAGAATACGGTCAGCAGGTCCTTGTACGAAAGCACCTGCGGATCAAACGTCACCTGAACGACCTCGGCGTGACCGGTATCCCCATCGCAGACCTGCGCATAACTCGGGCTCGGGACGTGTCCGCCGGAATAGCCGGATTCGACCGATTCCACGCCTTTCAATTCATCAAAGACGGCCTCCAGGCACCAGAAACAACCGCCTGCCAGCGTGGCTACCTCTAGATCTTTACCCATAAAATCCTCCGAGTAGAGACGCAGCACTGCTGCGTCTCTACGAACGATGCGTGCCCTACAAAATCACGTTACCGGTTCGGCTGCCTTTTCTTCCGCCTCCGGGGCGCGCGTCAGAACAACCTCGCCTTCGACAACATCCACGAGAACGGTACAACCCTCGCAGAAAGTCCCGGACAGCAGGGCATCCGAAAGCGGGTCCTCGACTTTTTGCTGGATGACCCGCCGCAGAGGCCGGGCGCCCATTTCCACGTCGAAACCGGATTCGGCCAACAGGTCCAGCGCGGCTTCGGTGGCAGTCAACTTCACTTCGTGGTCGGCCAGGCGTTCCGTTACCTTGTTCAGTTCAAGCGATACGATCTGGCGAATGTCATCCTTGTTAAGCGAGCGGAAGACGATGACACTGTCCAGCCGGTTGATGAACTCCGGGCGGAAGACCTTCTTGAGCGACTCGGTCAGCTTCTTGCGCATTTCTTCATAGGACTGGCGCTCTTCGGTCTTTTCGTCGCGCTTCAATTGGAAGCCGAGCGAGGTCTGCTTCTTGATCTCCTCCGCGCCGACGTTGGTGGTCATCACGATGATGGCGTTGCGGAAATCCACGGTGCGGCCCTTGGCATCCGCGAGATGGCCTTCTTCCATGATCTGCAAGAGCATGTTATGCAATTCAGGGTGGGCCTTTTCGACCTCATCGAAGACCACGATGGAGTACGGGCGGCGGCGCAGGGCTTCGGTCAAGCTGGCCGGCGTCGTCGTAACCGATATATCCGGGCGGCGCACCCACCAGGCGGCTGGCGGTATGGCGTTCCATGAACTCGGACATGTCGAGCTGGATGAGGGCTTCCTCGCTGCCAAACATGAACTTGGCCAGGGCCTTGGTCAGCTCGGTCTTGCCGACGCCGGTCGGACCGAGGAACATGAACGAGCCGATCGGGCGCTTTGGGTCTTTGAGGCCGGCGCGTGCCCGCCGGACCGCCTTGGCGATGGACTGGATGGCTTCCTTCTGGCCGATAATGACCTTCTGGAGTTCCTCTTCCATCTTGAGCAGGCGCTTCGACTCCGCCTCGGCGATCTGCGTGACCGGCACGCCGGTCCACATGGCGACCACTTCGGCGATATCCTCGCCGCTGACCACCGGGCTTTTGGCGCGCTCCCAACTGGACTTCATCTGCTTGAGTTGTTCGTTCAAATCGGCTTCCTGGGTCTCCCAGGTGAGCACATCCTCGGGCTTGCCCTCTTCCTGGGCCAGGGCCCGGTTGGAACGCACCTTCTTGAGCTGCTTGTAGATCTCCTTGGCCGATACGGTCGCCCCGGATTTGTACATGCGCACACGGCTGGCAGACTCGTCGATCAGGTCGATGGCCTTGTCAGGCAGGAAACGGTCCGAGACATAGCGGGCCGAAAGCTGGGCCGCGGCTTCAAGGGCCTCATCCGAGATGACCAGGTGGTGGTGCTCCTCGTACATCTTGCGGATGCCCTTGAGGATCTCAATCGTCTCTTCAACCGTGGGCTCATCCACCACAATCGGCTGGAAGCGGCGTTCCAGGGCGGCATCCGATTCGATATGTTTGCGATATTCGTCCAACGTGGTCGCACCGATGCACTGCAATTCGCCGCGTGAAAGGGCGGGTTTGAGAATATTGGCTGCATCCACCGCGGACCCGGCTGAACCGGCTCCCACCAGCATGTGGAATTCGTCAATGAACAGGATGGACTTGGTGGACTTGAGTTCGTCGATGACGCGCTTCAGGCGTTCCTCGAACTGGCCGCGGTACATCGTCCCGGCCACCAGTGAACCCACATCCAGTTTCAGGACGCGCTTGTTCAGCAGCGGCGCGGGTACATCGCCATCCGTGATGCGCTGGGCCAGCCCTTCGACGATGGCCGTCTTGCCGACGCCCGGTTCACCGATCAGGGCCGGGTTGTTCTTGGTGCGGCGGGCCAGGATCTGGATGACACGCTCGATCTCGGTCTGGCGGCCGATCACCGGGTCCAGTTTGCCTTCCTCGGCCAGGGTGGTCAGGTCGGTCGCCAGCTGGTCCACCAGCGGGGTCTTGGGCTCCTGCTTGCCGCCCGGCTTGGCGGTCTCAGGGACGGCCGAGGCGCCGCTCCCGGTACTTTCCTGCAGCACCCGGCGGGTCTGCCGGCGGACCTGGTCGGGCGTCACGCCCAATTTCTTCAGCACTTCCATGGCCGCGCCTTCCGAGCGCACCAGTCCGAGCAGCAGGTGTTCGGTGCCAATATAGTGATGGCCCATTTTTCGGGCTTCTTCGATGGCAAATTCCAGCACCTGCTGCGTATCGGGGGCAAGTTCGATCTTGCCGCTTTCGTAATGTCCCTCGCCGCTGACACGCTGGATCATCTCGCGCACACGTTCGGTCTCCAGGCCAAGTTCGCGCAGGACCCGCCCGGCCACTCCGCCATCTTCATTCAATAAACCCAGGAGCAGATGCTCCGTGCCGATAAATCCCTGGTGGGCGCGCTCGGCTTCCTGGTGAGCCAGGGTCAGCACATGGCGTGCCCGCTGGGTAAAACGTTCCATACTAGCCATATAGATCTCCTCGAGGAACAGGAAAGTCCCCATTCCTACGCATTCGGACAAATTGTGTCTGGTTTGATTCTACCAAAAAGCCGGGCGGATTTCGTATGAGAATGATTAGAGTTTACACAGGCGGTTTTTATACCGCCAGTCCGCTCCTCACCCCTGATTAATCACATGATACCATTAATGAATTAATGGGATCGGGAATGAGAAAAGTCAGGCCAGCAGGTTGAGGATGATCGCGGCAAGGATCCAATCGAAAAGCGCGATGGTTTCTGCTCCGATCTAGCGGTTATCTCCATCCCCGCCGATCTTGCCGCGTTCGAGGCGGGAGTACAGTTTTTCGATGTTGTATTCGGCCACCTCGTCGAGCGAAAGGTCGAGCTCGGTGCAGACCTGGGCCAGGTACCACAGCACGTCGCCCAGTTCGCCTTTCAGGGCTTCGCGTTCGGCTTCGCCGATGACGCCATCTTTATCGCGGAAGATCTTCTTGATCTTGCCGGCCACTTCCCCGGCCTCGTTGGTCAGCCCGAGCGTGGGATAGATGACCGGGTGCCCGATGGGCGGGTATTTGGCGGTCTTGCGGGATTTGGTCTGGTAGTCGTTGAAATTCATGAATTTACCTTTTCAACACAAAGGACACTAAAGACTCACAAAGGTTCACCAAGGTGTTTCTCTTCGTGTTCCTTTGTGTTTATTGCTCTTACTCTTCCAGCAAATACGCCAGCACCCACTTTGTCGTCGCCACCAGCGCCTCGGTATGGGTGCGCTCATAGTTGTGCGAGGCATCCACACCCGGGCCGATCAGCGCCACGGCCACATCCCCGCCGGCAGCCCAAAAGGCCTCGCCGTCCGAGCCGTAGTGCGGGTAGATATCCACCTTGTAGGGGATGGCATACTTCTCGGCCAGCGCCCGCAGCCGGTCCGACAGGCCGTGATGGTACGGCCCGCCGCTGTCCTTGACGCACAGCGAGGCATGCAACTCATCCGAGTTCTGGCCCTCGCCCACCGCGGCCATGTCCACCACCAGCAGTTCTTCCACATCCGCCGGGATGCCCGCAGCCGCGCCGTGCCCGACTTCCTCGTAGTTGCTGATCAGGAAGTGCGTCGGTGCGGGCGGGTTTCTTTCTGGCATCGCTGAGCGCCTTGACCGCCGCCACCAGACAGGCCACGCAGGCCTTGTCATCCAGGTGGCGCGAGCGGACGAAACCGGCATTGATCTCCACGCGCGGGTCGAAAGCCACGAAGTCGCCGACGCCGATGCCCAGGTCGAGCGTCTCCTGCTCGGATAGGGTGCGGGCATCCAGCCGGACCTCGAGACTGTCCGCGCTGCGCTTCATCTCCTCCACCTCCTTGCCGAAGACGTGGCTGGAGGCCTTGGTCAGCAGGATGGAGCCGCGCACCTGCCGCCCGGAGCGGGTGAAGACGGTGCAGCCTTCGCCTTCGATGGTGTTCCAGGGGTAGCCGCCGATCTGGGACAGTTTCAGCCGCCCGTTGGACTTGACCTCCTTGACCATCGCCACCGAGCGTGTCGGCGTGGGCGGTCAGGGCGCGCGGAGCATCGTCCCGCTCGCCGGTCCAGGTGGCGAGCAGCGCGCCCTTGCGGGTGCGGGAGAGTTTCAGTCCTTTGAAGGGCTTGAAGGTTTCTTCAGTCAGGGCAATGGCAGGTTCGGCCAACCCGGTGGGACTGGGGGTGTTCAGCAGTCTGGTCAGGAAGTCGAGCAGGAATGGGGTATCGATTTCGGGCAGGTTGGGCATGGCGTTCCTCCGGTAAGGAAATTATACGTTAAAACCTGCCAGAAATTAAACACAGCTCCCCCATTTTCTGTCAGGTCTATACAGTCCTGGAAAATGGGGGAGGTCGGGGGCGGTCTGCGGTTACTCGACTGCTACATAGATGTAGAACCTGGACTCGTCCGAACCAAGATGAAATCCTTGTCGTAGACTTCCATGTCGAACTTGTCGGGGTGCGGCTTCAGGCCGGCCTGGGCCAGACCGGTGTTGTAGATGAACTGGTAGGTCTCGCCAAGGTTGTCCAGCTTGCCGTGATGGGTGAAGACGGCGTACTTGTAAGCCGGCACCTGGCGGTAGACCATGCCCGCCGGGACGGACTTGTCATCGGCCACTTCGAAACAGGCCACGTACTCGAACTCACCAGGACGCGCGGGCCCTTCGACGGTGCTGAAGCACAGGCCAAAGGCTTCTTTAGTCGTTGATGCGCTTGATCTCGTTGGCGCGTTGGTTGAAACGGCCCCACATCTGGCCGATCTCGCCGTGTTCGTTCTTGCCGACATACGAAAGACCGATCGCCTTGAAGGCCGGGACGGTTGACAATTTCGGGTTGCATGGGTTCTCCTTTTTGATCGGAACGAAGGCTGATTGGAATGCTGGCTTTCTCGACCGGGCATTGCACCTCGATCACGCCAGCCTGGCTGAGCGGGAGCGGGGTTGCGCTGACCCCGCTCTCGGGCAGGTAAAGCTCACGATACGATCCGGCCGGCTGGTAACCGCTGCTTTGCGTCCAGGCATACAACGAAGCGTAGGCTTGCGGCAGGGTGGCATAGTCCCCGGTGTGGATCACGCTCGCCATGGCAGGCACCGCCGGCAGTTCCTGCAGGCGCACGGGAGTGTCCTGCCAGTCGCCGGCGCGCTGTCCGCTGCGCAGATCGACGCCCACCGCCAGGGTCAGTTCCAGGTCGGTCTCCCGGTAGGGAAGGTCGTCGAACAGGGCGAACCAGGGTGTGGCCGGTTTGAGCCGGGCCAGCTCCAGGTGGTTCTGCAGCAGGGTTTGCAGGCTCGCGCGGGCGGGCCAGAAGCGCTCCTCGCTGGCAGCCACGATCTGCGCCACCAGCGTCGTTTGTGCCGGGACATCTTTCACCGCGACCTCGCTGTGCAGCGGGGCGCCATCCATTTCGAGCTGGCGCAGGCGTTGTTCGACCCGCAGCAGGCGGGCCTGTTCCTCTTCAACGTGAGTCGCCAGTTCCATCTGCTTCAGGCGCAGCATGCCGCGCATCTCGGCAGTCGAAAGGTCTTCGCGCAGCAGCTCCGTCACCTGTTCGAGCGACAGCCCCAGATCTTTCAGGGCCAGGATGCGGTTGAGGCGCGACAATTGACCGATCTCGTAGTAACGGTAGCCGCTGTAGCGGTCCACATGGACGGGCTTGAGCAGCCCCAGGTCATCGTAATGGTGCAGCGTCTTGATGGAGACGTGTGCCAGTTTGGAGAAGTCGCCGATCTTGATCATGAGTTTCCCTTTTGGTTCTGACGGCCGTCAGTGTGCATAGTATAGACCCTCCGGTATGGTGCGAGTCAAGAGGCAAATGTGTTAGAATAAATGTGCTATTGGATTAAACGTATCTACTCACACCCCCGCAGGAAGTGGGAGTGAAGGCGTGCCGAAAAGGTTTTGGATCGCGTCGAAGGATGAAACGCCATTCAAAGCAGCCGTGGCGATGACCGAAGCAAGCGCAGCATAAGCCCGTGCGCCCCAGCCGGAGCGGAAGCAGCCAATGATCTTGCGATGCACGACGGATGGACGCAAGTAACGCTCACTGAGGTTATTGGTTGGATTGACATCGGTTCGGTGCAAGAAGACGAAGAGGCAGTCCCGGTACTTATGGTACCGCTTCAAAAGTCTTTTGGCTTCGGGCTGTTCCAACGAGCGTTTGAGCAGCCAGTCGCAGATATGTTCAATCCGCTCAACTTGCGTTTGGAATACTGGCGGAGACAAATGGTCTCTCTGATTGTGCAAATGAACCGCCGAACGGAACAAGGCTTGCATGGCCTTTGGCCAAAAAGAAGCCGGATAGCAGTCAACCACGGCTTGCAGGTTGCGCAGTTGGTGTGCCATGCAGAGTTGCCGTTGCCTAGCCTGAGCTTTCACTTGAGCAGAGTAGCAATCACTCACCCAGACATCCACGATATGTCCCGCCATAACATCTTTGATGACATCCACACTACGATCAAAGCGGATCACATGGTATACGGCACTGGCAGAACAGAAAACCCACTGCCACCAGTTCTGCCCATCCACTCGGGCTCTGGTTTCGTCACTATGCACCACCCGGCTCTGCTGGATTTCGGCTTGAATGGGCGCAGCTTGCTCAATGGCACTCTTCCCACTCCGCTGCATGATCGGATCGATCCCGCCCTGGCTGATCTCAACTCCATGCAAGTCTCGCAGAGCAGATTTCGTGCGCATATAGCTCATATGCTGCTCCTGGCGATAGTACACCACGGTTCCTTCCAAGACGTGCTCCGAATGTACGCCCCATTTCCAAGCCAGCCGCAGGTTGATCAATCTGCTCATGCCCACAACATGGACACTCTACCGCATACTGCCGCACTTCGATCACTTCCGCTTTCGCTTCAGGCAATTCCGTGATCTGGTTCACGTCCACCAATTTGCCGCTTTCTTTTGACAGATCGCTTTGACAACGCTCACAAACCTGCGGTTTCACTTCCACCCTGTGATTTGGATTGGCGACCAGCTTGCGCTCATATTTCACGTGAAAATCCGGCGGCCCATGCCGATGGCGCTTGCGTTTATCTTTCGATTGATTGGGCTTCTGATCCCGCGAGGGCGGCTGCGAAGAATTACTGGAGTTC
>CAWHNM010000026.1:0-26364 GCA_963830665.1 uncultured Chloroflexia bacterium | reverse complement strand
AGTGTGTGGATTGAAGGTAACCGGGAGCGGATCTTTGGACGGGCACGCCAGTTCGAGGAAGGAATTGGATCAGGGCAGTTGGGGAGGCGGGTGCAGGCAGGCGGTAGCACGAGAGAAATATAGCACAATTGTTCTGTTTGTCAATGGAAGGAAAAATTAAACCACACCCGTGAAAGGCATGAGGGCAAGCGACATCGATAGTGTCGAAACGGGTTCGGTTGCGTGCCGGCCAGGAAATAAGCCCATCCTGTTTTTCATACAAGTTTGATAGTCATTAACAGTTGCATTCCATGATCTTATGGGTTGTTTACCCTGGATGCTAGCATTACTCCACACTTTGTCTTTGTCATTGCAGGAGAAAAATATTGATAAATCGCGTGTCCTTTTTGATGGGAAAAAAGCCCGCAGCCAAATGGAGGAGGCCTTCTTGCGCAAGTACGCCAGTGATAGATTTATGGTCCACAGCGCCGGACTGGAGCCGAAGGCTCTGGAATTCGCTAACGGTCAGTCACTGGAGGCAGATCGGCATCCACATGTCCGGCCATCGTTCCAAAGGGATAGAGCATTACAGGGGAAACATTCCCAGTACCCGATCACGGTCTGCGATAATGCTGAAAAGAACTAGCCCAGAACCTGGCCGGGTGTCAATCAACGCCTGCAAAGGTCCTTAGAAGACCCGGCGAAGTTCGAAGACACCGACGGTCAAAAGCTAGCCAAGTTGAGCCATGTACGCGACCTGAGCTATGTCAAGGTCGAAAATCTGGCTGGACGAACAAAATATCCAGATGGCTGCGTTAAGAAATTATTCCGTCTCGAAGGCCTGTGAACCCCATAGGCTTTTTCGATTTATCATGATCATTTGGTAGAAGCAGCGAGTTTTGAATGAACAATGTCGAAGACTTAATGGCAATTCAATGACAAATGTCATATTCCCTGATCCGAATATAAGCCTATAATACATTCAGAGGCGCGAGATGATAAAAAATGATACATCTACGAGATTAGATAAAGTTAGTGATTTATTGCAGGTCATCAGTCCTGAACCCCGCCTTCAAATTCTACTGGAGATAGGCGAGGGCGAGGGCATGCGTCTGCCACCTCGAAGCCAGTCTTGGTTACCGTCAAGCCTATATCTCCCAACATTTGATGGCGTTGCGTGAGGCCGGCTTTCTGAATACGCGGCGGGATGGCAAGTATATATATTATCGGTTGGAAAAGCCCGAAATCCTGGAGATGGTGAAACTGGCTGCCTCGTTGACCGGTATGAACCTTTCTTCTGCTGCCAACAAGGCGCACATTTCGGAATGATCTTGTGAATGCCCCAAATGTTCTTCGGAACATTCATCTCAATAACCGCTTAGGAAATCCTTTTTACGGGACAAGCATTCTCAAACTGATCATGGCATATTCTTTCAAGAGGAGCGAATAAGAACCAATGTTCCCCAGAATGGAATCCTGGATTACCGTAGACGAAGAAGGGCGTGTGGTCTTGCCACAGGAAATGGCCGAGGAATTCGGGATTTGCCCGGGAGTACAGATGCTCGTACAGAAAGATCCCAGGGGACTGCACCTGCAACGTCCAATCACGCAACTGGCTAAGGTTTATGTGGAATTGACCAGCCGCTGCAACCTCAACTGCACGACCTGCATCCGCAACTCCTGGGATGAGTTCCAGGGTGACATGTCATCAGATATGTGGGAGCGTGTGGTCGGAAGCCTGCAAGGATTACCATCCAGACCGGATGTTTTCTTTGGAGGTTTTGGCGAACCATTGTTGATCGCTGACATTGCTGAAAAGGTGAAACAGGTCAAGCCGCTGGCGCGGAAGGTTGAGCTTATCACGAACGGCATTTTGCTCACGAAGGAGCGTTCGCGAGAGTTGATTAACTCCGGCCTGGATATGCTATGGGTTTCTCTGGATGGTGCTACTCCAGAAAGTTATTCCGATGTCCGGCTGGGTGCAACTCTGCCCAAAGTGCTTGAGAATATCGAACGTCTTTCCTATATGCGTCATGATACTGCCCGAATGCCCGAGATCGGCATCGCTTTTGTTGCAATGAAGAAGAATATTGCCGATCTGCCCGCCTTGATCCATATGGGACCCAAGTTGGGAATATCGCAATACATGGTCACGAATGTGTTCCCTTATACGGAGGAGATGTGCAAGGAAATGCTCTACATCCGCTCCATGGATGAGTGGATTCAACCCCTTCTCCTTTTGCACCAGGAGTTAACCTGCCCCGGATCGACCTGGATGAGAGCACCCAAAAAGCAATCTTTCAGTCGATCCGGAACCGTCAGAACGTGCTTTGGAACGGAGCTACTCTCGGACAGGACCGTGGGCGATGCCCGTTCATCGAGAAAGGCGTGGTCAGCATTTGCTGGGATGGCGCGGTCAGCCCCTGCCTGGCCCTGATGCACCATTATGATACATTCCTGCACAATCAGCCTCGCTCTGTGGACCGATATATCGTTGGTCATCTGGGTGAGCAAGGCCTAAATACCATTTGGAACCTGCCTGACTATGTCGATTTCCGTAAACGTGTGGATGCGTTTGACTTTTCGCCTTGTACCTGGTGTGGAGGTTGCAGCTGGTCTGAGACCAATAAGGAAGACTGCTTCGCCAATCCTTTCCCAACCTGCGGCGGCTGCCTGTGGGCGCAAGGCGTCATCCAATGCCCGTAGGAACAATTCTCAATAATTAAATAATGGAGAAGTTTATGCCAGTTTTTTTGGAAACTACAGTTGATAAATTCACCTTCAAGGTGGCCACGGACCGCTTCTATTCTGACGAAGGTGTCTGGGCCAAAGAAGAAGGCGGTCAAGTCCGGATTGGATTGACCGATTTTGTCCAACAGCGCAATGGCGACATCGCCTTTGCGGATGTGAAACCGGTTGGGACCACCCTGGCGGCCGGTGATGATATCGCCAATATCGAAACGATCAAGGTGAACATCACTTACACATCTCCGGTGAATGGCAAGATCGTGGAAGTCAATCCTGCCATGAATGACGCACCGGAGGCCATCAACCAGGATCCATACGGGGCCGGCTGGCTGGCGGTGATGGAAGTCGCCGATTGGGAAACACGAACGCGGCAAGGCTGCTCGACCCACAGGCCTACTTCGAGATCATGAAGGGCCAGGCAGAAGAGGAAACAAAGAAACTATGACGGGTAAAAACAAGAAAGTCATTATTGTGCCCTGCAGTGGGATCGGCAAGCCGTACGGGACCGTCAGTCGGGAAGCTGCCTACGAAGTCACCGACGAATTGCGCCCTGCGCAGACCCAACTTGTGCCGCTGGCGTTGCTGGTGCTGGGTGATGAAGAAATGAGCTGCAGTAGTCGCCGGAACCCCGGCGATCACCATCGACGGTTGCAAGCTGGCTTGCGCTGCCAAAATGGTCCGGCAGAGCGGCGGCACGGTCGCGCAGGAAATTGCGGTCCTGGATGTATACCGCCAACACAAGGATCTCAAGCCGCCAGGGCATCGCCGAACTGAACGAGGGCGGGCAAAAATTGGCACATGTCCTGGCCGAGGAAGTCTCCAGCACTGGTGGATGGGATCCTCGACCGGTAAACAGGGAGGCGAAAATGCCTGAGCTGCCCAAGAAGAAAGGTCGGCATCGTCTCCTGCTCAGGCGAAGAACTGGCCGAAGGAACCGTGACCCGCCTGGCGGCTCTAAAAGTGCTGGAGCAACTGCGCCCGGCGACACGGTCACGATCTGCCTGCCGCTCTTTCTGGCCGGCGGGGAAGGCGACCGCGCCTTTGCGAAGTTCTATCCGACCATTGCCATCGACGGCTGCGACAAGCGCTGTGCGGCCCGTGGTACCGAAATGTACTCGGGCAAGCCGGCCGCCAGCATCGTCGTCACCGATCTCGTCGCGGAACGAGGCCTGGGAAAACCGGAAGGCAAACGCCGTCTGAACGAGGCCGGGAAGCAGGCCGTGGAGGCCACCGCGGCACAAATGGCTGAACTGGTGGATGACCTGCTTCAAAAGCACTGGAACCGCACGGCCGGCGCAGTGGAAGAATCCAGATCTGCCGGTCGTCCAGGAGCCGGTCCAGGCGACCTGTTCCTGCGGTTCCGGTATCCCGGTGCAGGATATCCTCGTCAACGGGCAGACGGTCACTCTGATCGCCCTGCCGCTCATCTTCCAGCAGTTGCATCGAGGCCGGCAAAACGCCCGCCTCAGGCCGCGAGCAGGAATTACTGGAGACCGTGAAGGTTTATAACCCGATCCCGGCGGACGAAGAGCGTGCCTATGCGGCGGTCCTGGAGCAAGAATATTCGATCGTTCATCAGCAATCAGAAGGAAGCCAAATGAGCCGCACCGCCATCTACAACACCACCGTCGCCTGGAAAGGCGAGCATTGGGGCCACATCGTCCTGGGCAACGGCCCGGAGATGGATTTCTCCGCCCCGCCGGATGCGCAGGGTCACCCCGGTGTGCTGACCCCGGAGGATGCCTTCGTGGCGGCCGCCAACACCTGCATCATGATGATGTTCATCTGGGCGACCGAGCGCTATCAAGCTCAACCTGCTCTCCTACGATTGCCGGGCCGAGGGCACCAAGCTGATCGAACTCGACCGCACCGAACTCTTCACTCACCTGCGTTTCTGGCCGGTCATTCGCGTCTCCGCCGGCGGGGAAGATCCTCTGGTGGTCCACGGGCGGATCGAACGAGCCTTGAAATCGGCGCAGAAATACAGCCTGGTCGCCAATTCGGTCAAATCCGAGATCATCATCGAGCCGAAGATCGAGGTGGTGGCTGTGAAACCGGTCCTGGACGAGCGGAAATGTCCCGCCATGGTGACCTGCCCGGCGATCCCGGCCTGTCCGGAGGGGGCCATCCGCCATGTGGCCGATAAAAATCTGCCCTCGGCGGCCGGATCGTGTTCGAATATGCCATATGTACCGACTGCGGAGATTGCGTGACTGCCTGCTGCGGTCAGGCGATCTCCCTGGCCGAATTCAATCCAATTGTGGAAGAAAAATCATCCAAAGGAGAATCGAATATGCTCACAATCAAAGTGCTTGGTCCTGGCTGCGCCAACTGCGTCAACCTGGCTAATCTGACCCAACGGGCGATCAATAACCTGTCCATCGAAGCCAAGGTCGAGAAGGTGACCGATTACACGAGATCATGAAATACAAGATCCTGGCGACGCCTGGTCTGGTCATCAACGAAAAGGTGGTTTCTGCCGGCCGTATTCCCAGCGAAGCCGAGATCACCACCTTCATCACCAACTGCGCTAATGGAGGAACGTAACATGGCTGAAACGACTCTTCCCAAAAGTACACTGGCCGAGCCAGCTGCTACAAAGCGGCTCTCTTTCTCTCGACCGTTTCCTGACCCTATGGATCTTCCTGGCCATGGCGGTCGGGGTGGGCATCGGCTTCTTCTTCCCAAAGGCCGTGCCAGACTTCAACGAATCCGTCTCGATTGGGACGACCAATATGCTCATCGCGGTTGGCCTGATCCTGATGATGTACCCACCGCTGGCCAAAGTTCATTATGATGAACTGGGCGATGTCTTCCGCAACTGGAAGGTCCTGGGGCTCTCCCTGCTGCAGAACTGGATCATCGGTCCGATCCTGATGTTCGCCCTGGCGATCATCTTCCTGCGCGGTTACCCGGAATACATGACCGGGCTGATCATGATCGGATTGGCACGCTGCATCGCCATGGTGATCGTCTGGAACGAGCTGGCGCACGGCGACACCGAATACGCCGCCGGCCTGGTGGCATTCAACAGCATCTTCCAGGTCTTGTTCTACAGCGTCTACGCTTATGTGTTTATCACCATCCTGCCGACCTGGTTTGGCCAGTCGGGCGCGGCGGTGCATATCACCATTGGCGAAATCGCCAAAAGCGTCTTCATTTACCTGGGCATCCCCTTCATTGCCGGATTCCTGACCCGGCTGATGCTGGTGAAACTGAAGGGCAAGGAATGGTATCACGACAAATTCATCCCGAAGATCAGCCCGATCACCCTGGCGGCGCTGCTCTTCACCATCGTGGTCATGTTCTCGCTCAAGGGCGAATTTATCATCAAGCTGCCCCTGGATGTGGTCCGCATCGCCATTCCGCTTGCTGATCTACTTCGTGGTCATGTTCCTGGTCAGTTTCTTCATGGGCAAAGCTGCCGGCGCGAACTACAAGCAGACCGCCACGCTTTCCTTCACCGCGGCCAGCAACAACTTCGAACTGGCTATTGCCGTGGCGGTAGCCGTCTTTGGCATCTCTTCCGGCGCAAGCCTTTGCAGCAGTCATCGGCCCCCTGGTGGAAGTGCCAGTCATGATCGGATTGGTCAACGTGTCCTTCTGGTTGAAAAAGAAGCTCTTTGTAACAGAAACCGTATAAGAATCATGCCAGTCCTCGTTTAATTGGAGAGCATGATTTCATTTTCCGCACACATCATCTGACCGGAATCGCCGGTCAAAAGGGAAGTCGACATGTACGAAGCCGGGACGGAAGTCTTCAATACGTTTCAAGAAATTTGCCTTGCTGGGTGCCTCGGCCGACCATACTCGCTTCGGGTATGAGGTCTTCGAAGCGTTCCATAAGAACAACATCCCGCTCATGCCCATCAACCCGAAATACCCGGACATCGACGGTCACCCCTGCTACCCTTCGCTGGCCGCATTGCCCGAACGCCCGGAAGTGGTCATTGTGGCGCTTGGGCCGGCCGTGTCCGAAAAGGTCATGCCCGAGGTGATCGCCTGCCGGAGCCCAGGTCATCTGGATGCCGCCGGGCTGCTTCAATGAGGCCGCGGTGAAGATCTGCCAGGAGACTGGCGTGCGCGAACTGCACGATATCTGCCCTGTGTCCACCCTGGGCTTCATGTGCGCCAAGCCTTGATTCCAATCAAAGAAAACCAATTCATGACAACCGACTACGTTGAATACCATAAGCATTTGGAAGAGCGGCTGACGCAGCTTGGGCAGGAAATCCCCGGGCCGATGAGCGGTTTTGCCCGCCTGCACAAAAAAGCCGTCGAAGATGGTGCTCTCAGCGGCAAGGTCAAAGAGATGATGGCCCTGGCCATCAGCATCGGCGGTGGGCTGTGAGGGCTGCATTGCCTATCATGTTCACGATGCCATCGCGGCCGGCGCCACTCGGCCGGAGCTGTTGGAAACCATCGGGGTCGGTCTTCTGATGGGAGGAGGACCGGGTTCGATCTATGCGGCCCATGCATTGGATGCAATCGAGCAGTTTTTGCCCCAGGTCGAAAAACAACCTGATATTTTGTTTTCGAAATGAGTTGGAGAAGTCCTTTCCCTGCCTCTGGGCAGGGAAAAAAATCGGTAAAACCTATTCAATTTATCGAATATGTTTCGGGGTTCACAATTCACTCCAAAAAAGATCGGCCGGGTCTTGCACGACAGGACCAGTGCATAAACTCTGATAATTGAGGAGACATACAAATATGGTCATTAGTTCCACTCTCATCGCGGCGGTCATCTTTGCTTTTGCGATCGCATTCATATTTTCGATGTTTGGCCAGGGCGGGGGCTCGGTGTATTCGCCGCTGCTGATCACTGCTCGGATATGCGATACTGCTTTCCACGTCCACATCCCTGGTGTTGAATCTCATCACTTCGTTGTCGGCAGGCTATATTTTCTATAGAAAGAAGATGATCGACTACAAGACTTCCCTCATCTTCGCCCCGGGGATCAGCCTTGGCGCCTTCGCCGGAGGCGCACTTGTCGAAATCCTTCAACACCACCTTCCTGCTGTGGCTGTTCGTGGCTTTCCTGCTGGTTGTGGGGGCAAGGATGATCTATTCCTACTGGGAGAAGGAGAAGACGAATGTTGAACCGCAAAAACCCTTTACTGCCGGTTGGGTCACCCTGATTGCCATCGTAGGGCTCGCAGTGGGCTTCCTGGCCGGCCTGTTGGGGGTTGGCGGAGGTATTTTCATCGTTCCGTTCATGGTCTATGTGCTGAAGACCCCCACCAAGATCGCGGCAGGCTCCTCCCATTTGATCATCTCGTTTTCGGCACTGGCCGGGATCCTCGGTCATGCCACCTCTCACCAATTCGATCTTCCCTTGATCCTCGTGACCGGCATTGCCGTTCTCATCGGCGGGAATCTTGGGGCAAGGGTCAGCATGAAGATCAATACCAAAATGATCAAGGCCGGCCTGGGGCTGATCATGTGGGCATTTGCAGTCCAGATTTTGGTTAAGCTATTTGGTTAGCAGTAATTCCTACCCAACCCTTCTTCGAATAAATGAAGGGAAAAATGATTGAAAAGGAGATTTAAAATGACTACGCAACATATTCCCCCCGAATGGGCCTTTGAATTTCACGCTCACGAATGTCCCTTCATGCCGATTGGCTACCGCATGGGCAAGCTGGCGCTGGAATACCTGGGCGTCGAAAAGGAAGCCGATCACGGTTTCTTCATCTTCCCCGAACTGGGCGAAGGCCACCCGCAAACCTGCATGATGGACGGAATGCAAATCGCCACCGGCGCGACCTACGGCAAGGTGATGATCGCCAAGACCTTCTACGGCAAGCTGGCGGCCACCTTCTATCATCCGCAAAAGGGCGCGGTGCGCTACTCGCTCCTGCCCGATTTCATCGACGCGATGGGCAAGTTCGAGTTCTTTGTCTACCGCAAGAAGGGCATCGAGCCTTCCCAAATCCCGCTGGAAGTGCGGCGGGAGGTCATCCAGTGGGTGTATGACCAGCCGGATGAAGCCATCTTCAAGGTGGAAGCCAAGCCCGATTTCACGTACACGCCGGTCAAAGGCTCGTTCAACAAGACCAAATGCAGCGTGTGCGGCGAGTATGTCTTTGACCGCTACGTGCGCATGAAGGACGGTCAGCCGGTCTGCATCCCGTGCTCTGGCTACGAAAAAACCGCTCTGATTGAGCGCTAATCCTAATTTCTGAATATTTCACAAGGAGATTTATCACAATGGATACCAACAACGAACTTTACAAGGCTGGTCTGCTCCTGCACGGGCACAAATGCCCGGCCATGCCGATGGGATTGCGCGCTGGAATGGCGGCTCTCGAAGCCCTGGGCGTGGAACGCGCCAAGATGGACAACTGATCGCCCTGGTGGAGATCGACCCCGATCACTGCGCCACCTGCTACGCCGACGGCGTGCAAATGGCGACCGGCTGCACCTTTGGCAAGGGCAACATCCAGAAACTGGGCTACGGCAAGTTTGCCCTGACCCTGATCGACCGCAAGAGCGGCAAGAGCGTGCGCGTGGTCACCCGCCCGGAGACCATCCAGAAAAGCAAGGAAAGCGAATTTATCGACTATCGCAAGAAGGGTGTGCCTGCCTCGCAGATCGATCCTGCCCTGGTCGAGCCGATGATCGAGATGATGATGTCTGCCCCGGCGGAACAGCTGTTCATCGTCGAGCCGGTCGGCGAGACCAAACTGCCCGCCGCGCGCGCCGCATGACTTCAATACCCAGTATCTGCACCGAATGCGGCGAAGTGATGGTCGAGCGCTACGCCCGCGTCAAAGATGGCAAAATCGTCTGCATGGTTTGCGCAGCGAAGGTATAGGTTGATCATGAAAATCGCGGCTGTTTCAGAAGATGGCGTGACCATCAGCCAGCATTTTGGCCGGGCCCCGTTTTACGTGGTCGTGACCGTTGAAGATGGAAAAATCGTCGCACAGTGAAAAACGCGACAAGATGGGTCACAACCAGTTTGGTGGAGAGACCCATGAGGAATCGCATGGAGAAGACCCGCGCGGTCACGGCTTCGATCCGGCCGCGCAGGACCGTCACGCTCGCATGGTGACCGCCATCGCCGATTGCGAGGTCCTGCTGGCGCGTGGCATGGGCGCAGGTGCGTATGAAAGCATGAAGCAGGCCAATATCCGCCCGGTCGTGACGGATGTAGCCAACATTGACGAGGCCGTGCAGGCTTACCTGGCAGGCAATCTTGAAAGATCACGTCGAGAAGTTGCATTAGCAAAAGGAGTTTAAATGGCAAAAGATGAAATGTGGCATGGGATTCCCCGCAAGGATATTCCCTGGTTCCCAGTGGTAGACGCCGATACCTGCATTGGCTGTACGCTGTGCTACACCACCTGCGGACGCGGTGTGTACGAAATGCAGGATAACAAAGCCGTGCCGGTCAACGCGATGAGTTGCATGGTGGGCTGCAGCACCTGCGGCACGGTCTGCCCGATGCAGGCGATCGAGTTCCCTGACCGCGACCTGATCTGGAAGCTGGAGCGCGAACATAAGATCTTCAAGGTTGTGCGCCAGGAAGCCAAAGAGAAGATGGCCAAGCAGGATGCGCTCAAGGCGCGCGCCGCTGCTGAAGACGCGGTGGCCAAACTGACCACGCGCGTGCGTTTTGAAATCGCCGGTGAATTTGGCGAAAAACGCTTCCTGGTCCAGATGGAAGAATTGATCAAAGAACAACCGTATGACTTCGTCAACCTGCGGCTGGAAGTGCCGACCGTGAAAGGCGCGATGGAGAAGACGCCCTCCTTCATGTCCTTTGAGGTCACTTCGACCGAACAGGAAGACATCCAGGCCTTCCTGCCGGATGTGCGCGATTTGATCCGCCGCAACGGGTTGACGCTGGTCAGTGAAAACAAACTTTAAAGGTGCGCGGCGGTGCGCCTGTGCCAGGCGCGCCGCCGTCTAAAATGGATAAATAATGGAAACCGATTCAGTCAACTATTTTGGAAGTACGACCCCGCCCGCAAATCTCGCTTTGTGGACTATCTTTACATCCTACTTCATCATCGGCCTGACCGCCTTCGGCATGGCCATCATCCAAAAACTCAAGGCGATGGTGATCGATAAACACTGGCTGAGCGAAGAAGAAGTGAACGAAGGCATGGCGATGGTGCAACTGTATCCCGGCCCGCTTGATGGTGGATTTCAGCGCCTACGTGGGTTATAAACTGCGCGGCGTGATCGGCGCAATCCTGGCAACGACCGGATTTATCCTGCCGACCTTTGTTTTGATGTCGGTACTTTCGGCGTTCTACTTTGCCGCCGGCAACCTGCCCTGGGTGCATCCGCTCTTTCTGGGGGTGGAAGCGCTGGTGGTGGGCATCGTGCTTCAACGTCACCCTGGAGATGGGCGGGCGCAACATCCAAAACCGTACGCAGGCAGTCATCATGCTGCTGGCCTTTGCCGCTTTATTATTCAAAGTCAACTCAATCTTGATCGTGCTGGTGGCGCTGGCGCTGGGTGCCTGGCTGATCCGCCCGGCGGCGGACGCCGGGAAAATGGCCGGGGCGGGCAAACCGGCTCGCAAAGGTGCAACCGGTTTCGCGAAACGCTGGGCAGGCATTGGGGCGGTGGTGGTGGTCGTTCTGGCGGTCGTCGGTCTTTTCGTGGAGTCTGAAATCCGAAATAGGCGGACTGGCTTTATCCCTGTTCAAAATCGGTTCGGTGGCCTTCGGCAACGGCTATACCATCGTCTCGCTCATTCAGGCTGAAGCAGTGGAAGCGCATCACTGGCTGACGATGAGCCAGTTTGCAGATGGGCTGGCGCTGGGGCAGATCACTCCCGGCTCGCTCCTGATCATCGCCACGTTCATCGGCTACAAACTGGCCGGCTTTTGGGGTGGCCTGCTGGCGACTTTTGCCATCTTTTCGCCTTCGTTTGCCATGACGCTGGTGTTCACCGAAATCTTTGCCCGCATCCGCAATCTGAAAGTCGTGCGCGGCGCACTGGCCGGTGTGATGGCGTCTTTTGTCGGGCTGCTGGCGGTTGTCCTGCTGCAATTGGGCGGCGTGGCGCTGACAAGCCCCACGGCTTTTGCGCTGGCGGGCACGGCTTTTGTGGCGGTGCGCTGGTTCAAGATCGACATCCTGTGGATCTTTCTCGGCGGATTGGCCGTATGGGGTGGCCTGCTGGCGGTGGGACTGGTATAAAAATAACCTTTCCATGCATCATCCAGCCGATAAAGGAGCAAAACTATAATGGAAAATCACGTCAACGTCACCTTGCAAGATAGACTCTCATGAATTCAAAGAAAAGCGTTTTGTACTTGCCCTGGCTCTGACCGGACTGATCTTCTTTGCGGAGCTTATGGGCGGATTTCTGGACGCACAGCCTGGCGCTGCTTTCCGAATTCGGCGCACGTCTTTATGGACGCTTTTGCCCTCGGCCTGAGTTATCTCGCCATCCGGGCGGCCAAACTGCCGGCCGACGATAACCATACCTACGGCTTCCACCGCATGCAGGTGCTGGCCGCCCTGACCAACGGCGCGACGCTCTTCCTGATCGCCTTCGAGATCTTACGCGAAGCCTGGAATCGCTTCCAAAACCCCGAAGTCGTGCAAGCCGGCCCGATGCTGGTCATTGCCATCATCGGCCTGGTTGTCAACCTGGTTGTGGCTTTTACCCTGAGCAAGCATGACCACGACGACCTGAACACGCGCGCCGCCTTCCTGCACGTACTGGGCGACGCGCTGGCCTCGGTGGGTGTGATTGTGGTCGGCCTGATCCTGCTGTTCGTGAACTGGACCTGGCTCGACCCGCTGGTTAGCGTGCTGATCGGGGTGTTGATCTTGTTCAGTTCAGGGCGGGTGCTTAAGGAGACAGTCCATATTTTGGCGGAGGGAATGCCCGCAGGGATGACCGCCACAACCATCGGCGAAACCATGCTAAAGGTGCCCGGCGTCAGCCAGGTGCATGATCTGCACGTCTGGACGGTCGCGCCCGGTTACATCGCCCTGAGCGCTCACATCACAGTGGATGACCAGTCCATCAGCCAGACCGCGGAGGTGTTATCCGCACTCAAAGAAACCCTTGACGAGAGTTTTGAAATTCAACACACCACCATCCAATTCGAGTGCGGTAACTGCGGGCAAGGGATGGTTAGCTGCCTGGAGTTGCCTGAAGCGAGTAAACTATGAAAGCATTCGCTGGCGAAAGGAAATTCCCTGGGCATTGCTGTCTTTATCCAAGCGTCGAGCGCTTGCCAGTAAACAGATCGTTATGGACCTACAATAGGTTGAAATGATAAACCTCCGACGGCTTACTCATTGGTTGATAGGCATCCTTATCGTGGTGAGTTTGTTGGTATGCTACCACACTGTATCAGCTCAATCACTAGGGGGAAAGATGGTTTCGCAGCCGCCCATAGTTCGTGCCGTGCTTTTCTGGCAGGATGGCTGTCCCCATTGCCATGAAGTGATCGAAAACTTCCTGCCTCCGATTCAGGAAAAATACGGCCAACAATTGGAGATCCTCATGATTGAGGTCGCGACACTGGAGGATGTGGATTTCCTGTATGAAGTCGGAGCGGCCTATGGCATCCCGCGCGAACGCGTGGGCGTACCGTTTCTAATACTTGGCCAACAGGTCCTGATCGGTTCAGATCAGATCCCAGCCGAGCTACCTGGACTGATCGAATCCTATCTGGCTCAAGGCGGCCTGGATTGGCCGGACAATCCGATCGTGGCCAGCATCCTACCAACGCCTACACAGGCTCTAGGATCTCTGACAACTCCGTCGGCATCTGTCGAGGTCAATCCAGTTCCGTTGGAGGTCCCCGTTCCTCATGCCGAGAGCAGGCGTAATAACGGTTTCACACTTGCCATCGTTGTGCTGGCCGGCATGGTTATCTCCCTGTTCTACGCGCTCGGGAGGTTGATATACGGCGTATTCAAAGACATTCATCTCGCGCCTGTGCCTGCCTGGCGAGATTGGCTGATCCCGATCCTGTGTGTGATCGGCCTGGCTATAGCTGGCTATTTATCCTACATCGAAATCACGTCTTCTCCGGCTATGTGCGGGCCGGTGGGAGACTGTAACAGCGTGCAGACCAGTTCCTACGCCCGCCTGTGGGGCGTGTTGCCCATCGGCGTGCTCGGCGCAGGGGGATATATCGGCATCCTGGCTGTCTGGTGGGCCGGGCGGCAGAAATGGGGTCGCCTTTCGGAAAATGCACCGTTCGCCCTGTTTGGCATGGCCATCTTTGGGACAATTTTCTCTGCTTACCTGACCTACCTTGAACCCTTCGTGATAAGGGCGGTGTGCATCTGGTGTATCAGCTCGTCAATCCTCATGGTCTTGCTACTGCTATTGAGCACTCAGCCCGCACTGCGCAGCCTGATGGGAGCCTTCCATGTCGAAGAAACGTCATTATAAAAAGAAAAACAATCTCGGACGAATTCTGATCGTGGCCGGGGTGGTAGTGCTGATTGCTGTCGTGCTGATGCTTAAGGCGGGAAATAATCCACAAGTGCAGACAGCAGACACGTCCGGCAATCTGCCCGCCACGCAGCTCCAAAACGCCCTGAATGAACACCGCCCAACGCTGGCTTTTTTCCATTCGAACAACTGCCAACAATGCATCACGATGATCGGAATTGTAGAACGGGTCTATCCGGAGTTTGCTGATTCGATCGTCCTGGTGGATGCCAATGTGTACGACGAGCGCAACGAAGCGCTCCTGCGGCAGGTCGGACTGCAGTATATTCCCACCCTGATTTTCTACGACCGCACCGGCCAGAAGCATATATCTGTCGGCGTGATAGAAGCCGAACAACTTCGCCAGACTCTGACTGCCCTGGCCAAAGGAGATTGAGATGCCCTTCGACCCGGCCGCGCTGCAAGATGTTTCCCTATTGGCCTTTCTACTGGTCTTTCGTGGGAGGGGTGGTGACCAGCATTGGCCCATGCAATATTGCCACCATTCCGCTCATCGTTGGCTTTGTGGGCGGCAGCCATGACCTGCGGCGCATCCGTGCTTTCATTCTCTCGTTGGTCTTCGCCACTGGGCTGGCGCTGACCTTCATGCTGCTGGGCGTGGCGGCGGCTCTGATTGGCGGGTTGATTGGGGCATCCACGCGTTGGTGGTATTACCTTGTAGCCGGAATCTGTTTCGTGATCGGAATAAACATGCTCGGCGTGCTGAAGCTCAACCTGCCCCTGTGGTTTGGCGGGCTGCGTGAGCGCATTGGGCTGAAGGGCATCCCCGGTGCGCTGGCCTTGGGCCTGGTTTCCGGCCTGGTGGCTTCACAATGTGCCACACCTGTGCTGGCCGCCATCCTGACCTACGTGATGGCCAAAGGGGAGCTTGCTTATGGCGCAGCGCTGCTGTTCATCTACGCTTTGGGACGTGGGGTGCCGGTGGTGCTGGCCGGGACTTTCACTGGCGTACTGAAAAGCTTTCAAAAGCTGGGAAGGTGGTCGGAGATCATCGAAAAAGCCAGCGGTATGATCGTGATCGGCGTCGGGCTGTATTTCTTGTGGCTGGTGTGATGGAGCCAAAACGCACCCTGCGATGGTGGGCTTTACTCGTGCTGGCAGGTCTTTTCCTGGGACCGCTGGCGCTTAAGGCTGTGCAGGAAGGCTGGTTTGAGCCGCACCCACCGCTGGAACTGCACAGCCAACCGGCGTTGATTTTCTTCACGCTGTCGCGCGGCTGCGAATGCCAGATGACGGTGGTGCTGAGCGCCGAAGCGCAACTTGCTGCCTGGGAGCTTCCGGCGGGTTTGGGGTTGAACGTGATTCGCGTGGATTTCGACCGCCGCCCCGACCTGGTCCGGCAGTTTGGCGTGGCGCGTGCTCCGGCGCTGGTGCTGCTGAATTCTCAGGGGCAGGTGGTTTGGAAGCAGGATATCGGTCTGAACGATGAAGCGCCTCTGGATTTGGATCAGTTTGAAGTTCAAATTGAAGCGTTGATTTAAAATCCTTAGAATGGAGTTGGGAGCGCCATGTTACGTATACCCTTGACGTACATAAGATCTGAGAATATAATTCAATGTATGTTGAACTATTTACCTCCCAAATCTGCCTGTCCTCTCCCATTAATCTGGATCGAATGGCGAAATGGCTGAAAGTACTGGCAGAGCCCAACCGGCTGCTCATCTTTCACCTCCTGATGGAAGGCGTGCAGTGCAACTGCGAGCTGGGAAGCGGGCTGGAGATGGCGCCGAACCTGATCTCCCACCACCTGCGGGTGCTGCGTGAGGCGGGCCTGGTCGATGTCGAACGGGACGCGGAGGATGCCCGCTGGATGTACTATTCGATCAACCGCCAGGCATTGGAGAAACTCAACCAGGCCTGGGGTACCTTCTTTGACCCTGAACGGATCAAACCGCGCCGGCTGACCTGCGGTCCGCAGGGCGAGTTTATTCGCCTGGATCTCGAAGAAGCAAGATAGTTTTTTTACCAAAATACTTCAACGGAGACTGAACCAATATGACACAACCTATTCCCATCTCTGATCTGTTCCAATCGACAGAGCCAAAGCGGCGGATGTGGAAATCTTTGATCCGCCGATGTGCTGCCCGACCGGTATGTGCGGACCGACCATCGACCAGACCCTGCTGGACCTGAACGAAATGATGATGACGCTCGAAGCCAGAAGGTGTCAGCGTGGCGCGCTACCAGATGGCCAGCCACCCGAATGCCTTCCTCAGCAACGCCGAGGTGATGAAACTCGTGCGCGAACAGCAAATGGCGGCGCTGCCGATCACCGTTGTGCACGGCAAGGTGATCAAAGTCGGCGGCATATCCGATCCTGGCGAAGTCGAAGACGCATTTGGATGGAGCCACAGCATGACCCAATACATCTTCTTCTCCGGTAAAGGCGGCGTGGGCAAGACCAGCATGGCCTGCACCCACGCCGTGCGCTATGCGGACGAAGGCAAACGCACCCTGATCGTCACCACCGACCCGGCCTCCAATCTCTCCGACACTTTCGAACAGGAGATCGGTCACCAGATCACCCCGATCTAGCGGTGTTCCCAACCTGTGGGCGATGGAAATCGATCCGGACAAAGCCACGCAGGAATACATCGACCGCGCCATGGCGCCCATCCGGGCGGCCTTTCCCGCCACAGATCGTGCAGGTGATGGAAGAGCAGATGAGCGGCCCCTGCACGGCGGAAGTGGCTGCCTTTGACCGCTTCACCGATTTTCTGGAAGCGCCAGCCGACAAGGCCGATGGCTTTCGATGTGGTCATTTTTGACACCGCCCCCACCGGCCACACCATCCGCCTGCTGGAACTGCCCGCCGAGTGGAGCGAATCCATCGATGCGGCCAGCGCAGGCAGCGGGCAAACCTGCCTGGGCCCGGCGGCGGCCATCCAGGATGCCAAGAACAAGTACGAGCGTGCCCTGGCGCGATGCGTGAGAGCGCTCAGACCAGCTTTGTCTTCGTCCTGCACCCGGAAGCCATTTCCATCAAGGAAACCCGACGCGCCATCGGTGAACTGAGCAAACTGGGCATCCACAACTATCGCCTGATCATCAACAGCATCATCCCGCCCGAAGGCGCACAGAACGCCCTCTTTGCTGCCCGCGCGAAAATGCAGGCACAGCTACCTGGTTCAAATCGAAGCGGAACTGCCTTACCCGAAACAACGCATGACCCTGCTGGCAGGTGAGATCAAAGGCGTGGAGAGACTGCGCCAGGTGGGGAAAATATTCTTTGATGGAACCTCTGCCGGCGAGAACATTTGAAGCGGAGCAGGTTCAACCTCAGAATAGCAACGCCAGCGACTCCGCTTGAAGATGTTCGAGCGCGCCTGCAGCCGAATGGTCATCGCCGGACGGTGTTCTTTGCCGGCAAGGGCGGGGTGGGCAAGACCGTCGCATCCTGCATCACGGCCGTCTGGCTGGCCCGGCAGGGATACAAAACCCTGCTGCTGACCACCGATCCGGCAGCGCACCTGGGGGATGTGCTGGACAGCCCGGTGGGAGACGAGATCGCCCCGGTGGCAGGCCAACCGAACCTGTGGGCGGTCAAGATCGACCCGAAGGCCGCCGCGGAAACCTATAAGAGACGCATCCTGGAGGATGCCCGCCAGAGCGCGGGCGTCCGGAAAAGGCCATCGAGGTGATGGAAGAAGAACTCGAATTCGCCCTGCACCGAAGAGATGGCCGCTTTCGATAAGTTCATCGAATACGCCTCCCAGGACGAATGGCAGGCGGTGGTCTTCGATACCGCGCCGACCGGTCACACCCTGCGCCTGCTCGAACTGCCGGTGGACTGGAGCAAGCAGCTCGACGTGAAGATCTTTGCCTCGGTGGACACCTCTGCTGCGGATGACGTGGCCAAGCAGCGCTTTGGAAAGGTGATCGAGATGATGCGCGATCCGGAGCAAAGCACCTTTGCCTTCGTGATGTATCCCGAAGCGACGCCCATCCTGGAAGCCTGGCGGGCCGCGCGGGAACTGGGCACGGTGGGCATTCATCCTGGCCTGGTGGTGGCCAACATGGTCATCCCGGAGGAGCAGGCGGATACCGCCTTCACCCACGCCCGCCGGCTGATGCAGGAGAAGTACCTGGTTGAAATTGCGGAACGATTCGGCCTGCCGGTGGTCCAGATCCCGCTCCTGCCGCAGGAAATCAAGGGGCTGGAGATGCTGGCCGAACTGGGTGAGCAGATCTATGGAACGGAAAAGGTGACGGCATGACCGATCAAACGCAAGGTGCTGTTTCTGTGCACCGGCAACTCCTGCCGTTCGCAGATGGCGGAGGCCATTGTCAACGCCCGGATGGGAGAAAAATGGCAGGCTTACAGCGCCGGCGTAGCCGGCCGGATACGTTCATCCCAAGGCACTGGCGAGCGCTGGCTGAGATCGGCATCCAGCACGTGGGCCGCTCGAAAGGCGGCGGACGAATTTCGGGGCGTAAAATTTGACCTGGTGGTCGGACCCGTGATGCAGCCGAGAATTGTCCCATCTGGCTCGGAAAAGGTCGAAAAAAACCATTTGGGCTTTTCGATCCCGGCCGAAGCCCGAGGTTCTGAAATGGAAGTTCTGGCCGTTTTCCGCCAGGTCCGAGATGACATGCTGGCTCAAATACCCGAATTGCTCGGGAAGTATGAAAGTGGAGGTGGTAAAAATGGTCGATAATACTTTGGATGAACTTGAGGTGGCTTCACCTGAGGATGATCAACCAGTAATGCAGGATTTTTCCCCCAGCGCCGTGGCCAAATCCCAGGTGTTCAAGTCGTTCGAGGTGATGCTCCGCTATCGCGACTGAGGTGCCGGATGCACAGGCCGACATGGCCGCGTACCGGGATCTGCAGCGATCCTTGCGGATGAAGTTGCGAACGAATTCCCTCACTCCCGCGGAGAAGGCGGAACTGGAACGGCTGCATGGGACGTGATTTCACATGAGTCGGTCATGGAATACCTGGCGGCCCAGCAGGAACTTGTGACCATGTGCCAGTCCCTGGGCGACATTCTCTCGGAAGAAACCGGCCTGGATTTCCCGGCTGCGTGCAGCAGCGGTAGCTGCGGATAAGGAATACTGATGAGCGATACAACCTTACTCTCACATGAACTACAGGAAGTCAGCCATTCCCTGGGTCAGAGTTTATTCTCATCCGAGCCTTTTACCAGGGAGCGTAGGGCTAGGCAAGCGCTAGAGACCGATCCTGCCGCAAAAACCTTGCTCGCAGAATTGGAAAAGGCGCAGGAACAACTGTACCATGCCGAGGAAACGGGTTCCGTCACTCCTGGTCTGCTGAAGTCATTAGGAAGGAACATGTTATTTGACCGCGTCCGATCGAATCACGTGATCCAAGAATACGATGCCAGCCATCAGGCCATCAAGCCGTACCTGCGTGAGGTCAATAACGAGATCAGCGAGCTATTGGGCCTGAATTTCGCTTTGATCGCCCGCCGGTCTTCATGCTGCTAGAATCGATCCATGTACTGTTATGAATGTGAAGATTGCCTGACTGTCTTTGATGTCACCGCCTCCTTCCAAGAGAAAGAGGCGGGCCTTGAACCGGAATGCCCGAATTGCCATGGAAAGCAAGTCAGGCAGCTGATCACCGGTGGATTATTTATCCAAAGCAAGGATGGAGTGAACTTTTCCGGGCCGGCTTGCGATCCGGATCGTAACCCGGGGTGCTGTGGATGAGGCGGATAATCTTGTTTTCGATCCTCTTGCACTGATCGCCTGCAAGGAGTAATTCACCAATACTCCGCACGGAGCCCCTGCTGAAGATAAGTGGTCAATTACATAAGCACTGGGGAGATGACTGCAACATCGCCTGCTCACCCCGGCCAATTCATCTCTTGTGGGTGTACAGTATTTTTCAGCAAGAAGGCTAGAGCAGGACCAGCCAGTCCTCGAACCTTACACACCTATGTTCTTGGGGGCAAGGGAAATACTATACAGCCCAACTCGAACCCCGTTCGATGGGCGCTGAAATCACAGTTTCAGAGTGGCTACAATGGAGTCGGGCGGCGGGTTTAATTCCCCCCTATTCCTCCCCGCCATCCTTCCCGGGGATGTGGACCGGTTTTTCCCGGCCCAGCTCGAGCGAGCGCTGGTAGGCTGCCCAGATGGCGCGGCTGATGGCGGTGCGGAAGCCGGCCTTTTCGAGGTAATACAACGCTTCCGCGCTGGTCCCACCCGGTGAGGTGACCTGGTTCTTGAGCGCCGCCACATGGACGCTGGCTTTCTGGTTGAGGGTCTGGTAATAGTCCACCGAGCCGCGGAGGGTCTGTACGACCAACTGCTCGGAGACATGCCGTGAGAAACCCATGTGCACGCCGGCATCGATCATGGCTTCCATGAAGATGAACACATACGCCGGGCCGGTGCCGGAGAGGGCGGTGGCCATATCGAGGTAATTCTCATCATCCACATTGATCTCATCGCCGAAGGCGCTCAGGATGGTGCGGGCGGTCTCTTTTTGGGTCTCGCTGACCGACGGCGAGGCGATCCAGACGGTGATGCCTTCGCCGATCTGGGCCGGCGTGTTGGGCATCGAGCGCACCACGGCGTTGTGATGCAGACCTTTGCTGATCTTCCCCATGGTGGCCCCGGCGACGATGGAAAGCACCAGCGCCCCGGGAGGGACGGCTCCCTTCAAGTTGCCAAGGACTTCGGTCAGACGCTGGGGCTTGACGGAAAGGACAACCACATCGGCATGTTCGGCAGCCTGGTTGTTGTCCGTAAACGGCTGGACAGCGTATTTTTCGTGCAGCTCCTTGCTGCGTTCGGGAAGGGGATCGGAGACGCACAGGTCTTCGGGCCTGGCCAATTTCTGACGCAAAAGACCGGAAAGCATGGCCTCGGCCATGACTCCCGAACCGATGAAGGCGATCTTTTTATCCAGCATTTCTCCTCCGACAATGTCCGTGATTGTTTTTTGTTTTATTTTACTTCCCAGTGAACTGCTGCAGCGCCAGGCGGAGGCGTTCCTCCACATCTTCCGGCGCATCCTTCGGCAGGCTCTGGATGGCAGTCTGCGCCTCGACAACACTGTAGCCGAGCGCGGTCAGCGCGGCCAGCACCTCGGAATCGCTGTCGCTCATGGAGGCGATCCGCTCCAGCCCGCTGACCGGCTTCAAGCGGTCATGCAGGTACAGGACCATCTTCTGGGCGGTCTTTTTGCCCACGCCCGGCACACGGCTCAGCAGGTCCGGTTCTTCGTTGAAGACTGCCCGCTGGACGGTATCCAGGTTTAAGGTCGAGAGGACTGCCAGGGCCGTGCGCGGACCCACTCCGTCCACGCCCAGCAGGGTGTTGAAAAGTTCCCGGTCCGACTGGGTCTCGAAGCCATACAACTTCCAGTCATCTTCGCGCACCACCAGATGGGTAAACAGGAAAATGGCCTCACCGGTTTTCAGGCGATCCCGGAGCGGTTTTGGCACAAAGACGCGCAGCCCGA
This sequence comes from uncultured Chloroflexia bacterium, assembly GCA_963830665.1. GTDB lineage: Bacteria > Chloroflexota > Anaerolineae > Anaerolineales > Villigracilaceae > UBA877. Next base: position 4,748 of record CAWHNM010000026.1, on the reverse strand, counting down.
CCCCGCCGGTCTCGATGATGACGGCGTTGTCTTCGACCTGGGTGATTTCACCGCGTAAGGTTGCGATCATGATTTGCCTTTCAGGAGTTCTTAAGAATGATTTGCCACAGGATGAACACAGATAAACTGGATAATGATCGATGAATGGTTGACGGCTTTCCCGATGGTTAGAACCGGCGGGTGTGCAGGTGCGTGATTGCAATTGCCAGCGCGTCGGCAGCATCGTCGGGCCTGGGTAACTCCGGCAGCGCCAGCAGCACACGCACCATCTCCTGCACCTGCTTCTTTCCGGCGGAGCCATAGCCCGCAACGGCCTGCTTGACCTCGTTGGGCGTATATTCGCCCAGGTCCAGCCCGGCCTCGCTGATCGCCAGCAGCACCACTCCGCGTGCCTGTCCGACCGCGATGGCCGTTTTTACATTGCTCTGGAAAAACAACTTCTCCACCGCGCAGGAATCCGGACGATGGAGAAGCAAGAGATCATTCAATTGATGAAAAAGCATCGACAAACGCTGATGGGCCGCGCTGCCCGCCGGGGTCTGGATGGTGCCGTAGAGGACTGATTCCAGGCTGCCATCCTCCCGGTCGCGCACCAGACCGTAACCGGTCGTCGCCGTTCCCGGGTCGATCCCCAGCACCAGGGTCATGTCTCTTCGGCCTCCAGGGCTTCCAGGGCCTCATCCGAGATCTTCAGGTTATGGAAGACAGCCTGCACGTCATCGAGTTCTTCGAGGTTTTCGATCGCGCGCAGCACCGAGAGGGTCTGGTCCACCGGTAATTCCAGGTCCTGCTTGGCGATCATGCGCAGTTCGGCGTCATCCGGCGAGACGCCGGCTTTCTTGAGGGCATCGCTGATCTTCTTGAAGGCGTCCACCGGACCAATGATCTCGACGTTTTCACCGTCCTGCTGGACATCCTCGGCGCCGGCATCCAGGGCCAGTTCGAAGGCTTTGTCGTAGCCCAACATGCTCTCCGGGAACGAGAAATATGCATTCCGGGTGAACTGCCAGCCGACGGCTCCGGCTTCGGCCATGTTCCCGCCGCTGCGGTTGAGCAGGTGGCGGATTTCCGCCACGGCCCGGTTGCGGTTATCGGTGACACAATCCATCATCAACGCCACGCCGTGCGGACCATAGCCTTCGTAGGTGATTTCTTCATAAACGGCGCCATCTTTGTCATCGCCGGTACCGCGTTTGATGGCTCGATCGATATTTTCCTTGGGCATATTCCCGCCACACGCTTTTTCGATCGCCAGGGCCAGGCGGAAATTGGAATCGGGGTCGCCGCCGCCTTCACGCGCGCGACATGACAATTTCGCGCGCCAGACGGGTGAAAATAGCACCCTTCTTGGCATCGGCAGCACCCTTCTTGCGGCGGATGGTTGCCCAGTGGCTGTGACCTGACATAGTTATTCTCCTAATACCACTTGCGTGGGAATTTGCGCAATAGCCTGCGAATTATACCATAGGGCTTTTTAGGTCACAAAGAAACCGATCCCCAGCACGCCCGGGCCTCCGTGGGTTACGATGGCCGGCGGCAGCTCGTAAATGGGGATATCGGTCAAACTCATCATGGAGCACAGTTCGGATGCAAGCGCACCGGCTTCCTGGGCGGCATCGGCCTGCATGACACACAAATTCGCCTGCGGTCCCTTCGGGCAGCTTTCCTCAACCACTTCCAGCAGCCGTTTTAGGGCGCGCCGCTTGGTGCGCTGCTGCTCGAAGGGCTCCACCTGCCCGTTCTGGAGGCACAGGATCGGCTTGATCTGCAGCATTTCACCCAGCAATGCTTTGGCTCCGCCAATGCGTCCGCCTTTCTGTAAATATTCGAGGGTATCGACCAGGAAAAAGATGTGCCCCCGCGGGATCCATTCGTTCAAGCGGCTGACAATGGTATCGGCCGTGGCGCCCTCCTGAGCCCAGGCATGCGCCAGCAGAACCAGACTGGCCAGGTTACCGGCGATGGTCTGCGTATCCACCACGGACACATTTAGTTGCGGAAAGTCCTGTGCGGCCACCTCTGCCGAGCGGACCGTCCCGCTGACCTTGCCTGAGGGGGCCACAACCACCACATCTTCCCCGTCTTTAAGGGCCTGCTCGAAGATCGGAAGGTAAAGCGCCGGAGGCGGCGCGGCGGTCTTGGGCAGCTCGGCCGAAGCCTTGAGTTTTTGCAGAAAAGCGGCTGTGTCCAGCTCGGTGTCATCACGACGAAAATCTTCCCCGAAGCAAACGATCTGTGGGATGAGCGGGATGCCAAGCGTCTTGAGTAATTCACGCGGCAATCCGGATGTGGTATCAGCTACGATTTTGACCATGATTCCCCCATTATAAAATTATGAACAGATTAAGCGATCTTTGGTTAAATGTTGGTCTTTTTCTTTCCGCGTGCCAATTCCAGATCATACGTTTTTTCGAGCTCAGGATTGGTGCCGCAAGCCTGCCACCACCTTTTCGGTCCACAGCAGATACTCCTGGATGCGTTCCAGCGGCCAGCCTTCGGGTGAATCTGGTATATATCCCTCAGGTTGCAAATGGAATCGGCAAGTTTGATGCATTTTGCCGGAAGGCTTTTATGAGCTGCCGTTTCGATCTGCAGGCGTTTACGCTCTGCTTTTGGCAAACTTTTATTGTCAGTGACTTCCAGGACAGGAGCAAGCACCGCCTCTCCAAAATGGCGCTGGATCTCTGCCGAACTCGTATCCGTATCTTCGATGGTATCGTGCAGGACGGCTGCGATCAGGACATTCATCTCCCGGATCCCGCCAACCGACCAGAGCAGTTCGGCCACTTCGATGGGATGGTTGATATAAGGAGATTTCGCCGGGTCTTTGCGCCGTTGGTGGCGGTGCTTTTCGGCAGAAAACCTTAATGCCGTCAGGAAAAGGCCAAATTCCTGTTCCGGGATCATCTAAAGCCTTTTCTCGTAAACACGATGGGTCTTGTAGAAATCGATCCCGAAATTTTCCATATCACGTTGCATTTTATCGTTCTCCAGGCCGATTTGCACGATTTCAGCATGCCGGTAGCGCGGGTTCTCGATCGCGCTCTTGAACATCTCGCTGTACAGGATGGCCGTTCCGCCCAGGCCGCGGTACTCTTCGATCATCCCCGCGCCGTTGATGTTGATCCAGTCGGTCGTGCGCAGTTCGTACAGGAACGTGATCCATCCAAAAGGGAAGAGCCGGCCCTTCGTTTTTTGCAGCGCCGCCGAAATATCCGGGTATGCCAGTAGAAAGCCGACCGGTTTTTCATCCTTCATGACGATCTTTATCAGGCGTGGATCGGCAAACCAAAGGATCTGGTTTGCCATGGAATGGACCTCTTCATCCGTAAGGGGCGTACCCCCACTGGTTCCATCCAGCGCCGCCGTTGGACCTTCAAGTGGCGAGCATCCGGCGCAGTTCTGCGGCGGTACGGAACCGGGCGATCTGCAAGCCGCGTCTTTCCCGGATGCGCGCCGCCAGTTCGTGGAAGCGCTGGGATCGGGAATTGAGCCGCTGCCAGATAGCCGGAGACGATCTCATCCGCCCGGCTGAAGCCCAGGCCTTCGACCAACCCGGCATAGTAGAGCCGGGTTATACGGCAGCCCGAGGGCGGGACGATGCTCGAAACCTTTCACCAGCAATCCCAGGCCGTCCAGCGCTGTGAATCCTTTCGGGCCAAGCAGCCGGTCGAGGCCGCGCCCCTGTGCCCACGCAATGGCTGCATCGAAAAGTCCTTGCGCCGCCTGCGGGTCCGGGAAGCACTCGAAAAGATAGAAAAAGGCGTCCTTCGCATGGTTGTAATCATTGTACCGGCGGTTATCCAGCACGGCCAGACGTCCAACCGGAAGTTCGCCCCGGAGCGCCAGGAAGAAGGCTGCCGCGGAATGCCTGTAATACGGGTAGCGCTTCGCATCCAGCCGGAGGCGTTCGTCACCTTCCAGCGGAGGTACCCACACAGGTGTGTTCTGGTAAATCCGGCCAGGCAGGTTCCAGGAAAGCCCGGACCTGTTTCCGATTGGCAAGGTCGACCGAATTTTTCATGGATTAATCGTAGGGGCACGACGCCGCCGTGCCCCTACACAGGGTCATTCCAATATTCCGGTCTTTTTCTGGGCTGCCCGGGTAGCCAATTGGGCGCGCAGGGATTTAATCCATTATCCACGAAGAACAGTGCCCCCAGGTACAGGAAGAAACACAGCACCCAGGCTGAAATACAGACTGTCATAATGGCGACCTGTTTGCTGTGTGCAGCCGCGCGATCGCGCCTGCCAGGGTGGGAGCCAACGCGGCGCCGCTGTTCTCGACGAAATATCAACCGCCTGCGCCGAACTGCGCACTTCCGGCATCCGCTGCTGTTCGGGATACTGCACCACATCTTCAAGAACGGCTGGGAGGACAAGGAATACATCCGCCAGCGCGTGTACCGGCATGACGAGGTGAAGAAGGAAGTGATGGCCAAGTGGACGCCGGACGAGGTGACCGAGGCCACCGGCTGCAGCGAGGCCGAGGTGCTCAACATCGCCAAGACGCTGGCCGAGAACCGCCCGGGCTTCATCATCTGGGCGATGGGCCAGACGCAGCACACCAACGGCAACGCCATGGTGCTGGCCGCCTGAACATCGATGCTTTCCTCGGTTTCAGCGATCGTCGGCGCATTCCGGCGGCGGCTGCAACATCTACCGCGGCCACGACAACGTGCAGGGCGCCACCGACGTCGGGCCGACCCGGATTCCCTGCCGGGCTACTACGGCATCCTGCACCTGCC
>CAWHNM010000025.1:0-251453 GCA_963830665.1 uncultured Chloroflexia bacterium | reverse complement strand
ATGTTGTGTGTTCTTCGTAACGTATTGCTTATCGCCATTCGGCTTCAAGCTCGTCGGCGCAACGACGGCTACTTCGGGAGCGATCGTAACCCGCCCGCCGGTGTGCCGGCGCGATGGATGTCGATCTCGGCGCAACCAATCCGAACCCCGGCGATACGATCAGCTTCAGTTCCACGCTGCCGGACGGCAGCAATCAGGACTTGACGAAGACGGCGACCAATGCGTCGTCGGCGGCGGCGGATCAGTTCACGATCGGCCTCACGTCGACGGACCCGCGCTCAATCTGGAGGTGCACTGGCCAGAGCCTCGGGACCCTGGCCAACACCAGCTGGTGGCCGCCTCCGCGGTCCAGGCCGGCAACCAGTTCTTCAACACCGACGCCAGCAACCCGCCGCTCCGCGTGGACGGGCCGCCGTTCGACACGGCGACCGCGCTGGTGGACGGAACGGCGACCACCGTGGCCTGGTACGTCGGCGACAACGCCACCGACGATCCGCGTCAGTCGGCGCTCGGCCGTGGCGACGAATCGCTCGTCGTGGGCTATGGCGCGCGGGCGAACGAACAGGGCCTTCGCACCTCGCTGCAGAGCCTCGCGGTGTTCGCCGCAGTGCAATTTTCAGGGACCGACCCCGACGGTGAAGCTCAATACGGGGCGCTGAAGCAGCGCATCGGCCACGCTCTCAACGGCGCACCAAACCAGCAGACCAGCGCCGACATCTTGGGCCAGCTCGCCGGCGTGCAGGTCGCGCTGCAAAACGCCAACGAGCGCGACGACCAACCAACACGACGCTGGGGAACCTGCTGCAGGGGCGACAGGTCGCGCCGACCGAGCAGGTCGCGGCGAACAGATCTGTCGTTGCAAACGAGCCTCCAGGCGACGCTGGAGACGACCGTGATGCTGCTCAAGACCAGTATCTTGCAGTACATGTGAGCGCTCGTCGCGCTGAATGCAAAAACCCCCGCGGCATGCCGCGGGGGTTTTTGTTATGGCGGATGATCGCTTGGGGTCAGGCGCGTCCGAGTGGCCCCGCCGCAATCGCTGCCGGTCTTAACGTGCTGGAGGAATCCGGACGTTTGGCGCGGGATCGCGAGGTACCTTCAGGTGGTCTTGCAATGCGGCGAGCTTTCTAGCGATGCTCGCCAGTCGTAGGGCTGTTTTTGAACCTCGGTGATAAATCCGATAAAACTGCTCGCAATTGTCCAGGTCCAGAAGGCGGTTTTTTGCCTGGACTATGTCGTTGGCGGACATACCAGGCAACTGGCCTCGTTTGAACGTCTTTTTCGTCCGATTGGATCAAGGACAGGTGCGGTAAGGCGTAGTTGGAATTTATCGGTATTCCCTTTTCCATAGCCGCGCACATTAGCTTGGGAAGCGTATCGCTGGAAAAGCTAAAGTACCGCGAAGTGCCGCGCTTCCTTCAAGCCAAAAACGAGCCCTGAATTGGAGCTTATTGCGAATTTTGAGCGCTCACTGCCCCCAAATGCAAAAAGCCCCGCGGCATGCCGCGGGGCTTGTTGTTGGTGGATGACCGCTCGGGGATCAGGCGCGTCCCAGCAGGCCTGCCGCGATCTCCCGATTGATGCTGATCAGCGAGCCGAGATGAGACGGGCGCGAATCCGTCATCGCCGTGACGGTGTAATTCATGACGAACGAACCGATATTCGCGACGTTCTGGCGAACGCTCTTCGGCATCGGATTGTTGGCGTCGGTCATCTCCGACAAGAATACGGTCCAGAGTTTGCGGTTGTAGAGCAGCGCCTCGTCGAGCTGTGTCCTGTTCTCGTCCCAGAAATCGTGCACCGATTGCAGCCGCGCGGCAGCTTGGAGAAGCAGCGTTGCTTCAAGCTCACGTGGGTTTGAGATTTGCCTTCCACGTTTTTGTAGGTTTGGGCCGCGTTTTGTTGCATTTTCGAAAGGGGAGGCAGATGTGCCATCTGCGAGCACCATCACGGCGATCTTACATCGGTATGAGCGGATTGATTTGGATGAAGCACAGAAACACAAGCCGATGGTACGGTTTGAGCGTGAGCATCCGAACGAGTTATGGCAGATGGACTTCAAGGGTCATTTTCCCTTGGAAGGAGGAGGCCGCTGCCATCCCCTGACGGTCATCGATGATCATTACGCGCTATCTGGTAGGGCTGAAAGCATGCCCAAACGAGACAATGGAGACGGTCAGAGCTCAACTTACCGCCATTTTTCAGCAATTTGGTCTTCCAGAACGCATGCTCATGGATAACGGATCGCCCTGGGGGTTCGACTTGGAAGCTCGGCACACGCTCCTGACAGCCTGGCTGATCCGATTGGGGATTGCCATTTCCCATGGCCGTCCTTATCACCCACAAACACAAGGTAAAGATGAGCGGCTCAACCGTACCCTCCTGGCAGAAGTGATCAAGCAGCGTACTTTTTCCACCTTACAAGAAAGCCAGCAGATCTTTGATGATTGGCAGCAGGTTTATAACTATGTCCGACCGCATGAAGCTTTGCAGCTTTGCACCCCCTCCACCCAATATAATTCATCCCCGCGTTCTTTCCCGGCCAGCCTCCTCCAGTTACGTATCCCGCTGATGACATACTCCGAAAAGTCGATATGTCTGGAAAGATATATTTCCATGGCCACACCTTCCAGATCAGCGCTGCCTTCCGGTATCACCCGGTGGCCTTGCGTCCAGCGGATCAAGATGGCATCTTTGATGTGTTCTTTTGCACCCAAAAGGTTGCCAGGATTAGCCTACGGGCTGATAATGAATGTTAAAGAAACCATGTGTTACCCATGTCTCCGAACACCTGTTACCCATGTGTCCGGTCTATACACAGAACGCAAAATGGGGAGGAAGATAAATGTTCCGCGGAACAAAGGGGAAACAATTAATTTTCCTCTTGGCAGTGTGTGTTGAAGGAAAGCGAGAGCGGATTTCTGGACGGGCATCCGAATTCGATGAATAACCTGGATCAGGGCAGGTTGGGATGCGGCACAGGAGAAGAGGCATAGGGCAATTATAGAACCTTTGTTCTGTTTGTCAATGGCAAATGAGCTGGGAAGGTTGAAGGAGTAAATCCTTATTTGCAGGTGTGTGAAATTTCATTTTCATATGCTTATTGCTTACAAGGGCCATTTCCGCGATACTGTTATCGGTTGCCGTTTTATGATTGAGCAGACCATCGGCAAAAACAGATTTGAGTAAAAAGTTATTTTTATAGTTATAACTGGGCGGATTCTGATAAATCAAAAGGAAGGGTAACGTGTTTGATCATTTTGTCTCACCTACCTTCTGGTATAAAATATCTGTCCTGATTCTCCTAGCTGGCAGCATTTTCACCAGATTATATTATTCTGCCACTTCAAAAATGGCGGGCTTTTCCGAAGGAAATACGCCCATCGGAGCAGCATTTTGGGAGACGAAGGGTACTTCAGACAGCCCAATATCCCTGGCGGCCTCAGTAAACCCAATTTATCAGCCATCCTTACTACCTCAGCAATCCGCAGGTATTGAGTATGTTGGACATATTGGTGGCATTACCTATGCAGTCGCGGTTAGTGGAAATTATGTCTACATCGGTGAAGGACCATGCATGGTCGTCCTGGATGTTTCCAACCCGGCTGCGCCAATTGTATTGGGTAAAACCCTGCCCATGCCTGATATCATATTAGATATTGTGGTGGCAGGTGACTTTACGCGTATGTGGCAGATATTGACGGGGGTTTACGCGTGGTGAACATCACCGATCCCGCCGCCCCTGTGGAAGCAGGTTTTTACGAAACGCCTGGTGAAGCTGTGGATGTGGCAGTGGGCGGAGGATACGCTTATATCGCTGATAATAACGAAGGCTTGCGCGTGGTGGATATCACCAATCCCACAGCACCCAGCGAAGTGGGCTACTACAAACCCTCACCCTGGATCATCGGCGTGGCGTTGAACGGGCCCTACGTATACATGGTAGATTCATCCCGAGGTCTGCACGTTGTGGATATCACCAACCCAGCAGCGCCGAATGAGGTTGAGACTCGTGGGGGTCTTCGACGCTTATGGGGTGACAGTGAGTGGAAATTACGCATTTGTTGCCGCTGGCACTCACGGTCTGCGCGTTGTGGACATCACCAATCCAGCCAATCCCACTGAAGTTGGCTTTTACAGCCCCCCTTACGCCATCACTGCCAATGACGTGACGGTGAACGGACACTTCGCCTATGTCGCAGGCGAAAACGGCGGTTTGATGGTGATAGACTTTACCGACCCCACCACGCCGACTGAAGTGGGATCCTATAATACCCTCTACCCGGATGTCACCGATGCCAAGAGAGTAGCGATAATGGGCAGCCATGCCTACATGGCAGACGCACGACGCGGTATGATCGTGATTGACATTTCCAGTCCGACCGAGCCCACCAGAATAGGATCCTATGTCTCACCTCAGGACGTCAACGGTGTAGCGGTGAGCGACAACCGGGCCTATCTCGCCGATAACTATCAGGGTCTGAGCGTAGTGAGCATCGCTGACCCAAACGCTCCGTTCATCCTAGGATCTTCCCATATACAAGTGGGGGCGGCGGATGTTGCCGTAAGGGGAAGCTTTGCCTACATAGTTCAGAATTTTAAAGGTGATTTTGCCTATGGTCATCAAGGCGGCGACCTGTGTGTATTGGATGAAAGCAACCCAGCTGCACCCTTCCAAGTGGGATGTTTTGGAACTGTAGAACCAGGGTATGTCACGGACGTGGCAACCAGTGGAAATTACGCATATATCGCAGGCCTGACTGCCGGCCTGCACGTCTGGGATATCACGAAATCCCATGCCAGTTGAAATCGGAATTTCTCAGGAATCCCTGCCAAAGGGTGTGACAGTGTACGGCAACCATGCTTACGCATGGGGTTACAGTTGGCGCGTAATCAACATCACCAACCCGGCCTCACCGTTTGTTGTGGGAGGATCTGATATGCATGTGCAAGACTTCGCAGTGGAAGGAGATTATGCTTATATCGTGGAAGTGCGTGAGTGGAATGGCAGCGAATATGTAGGAGGCGGCGTGCATATGATGAATATCGCCAACCCAAGTGCGCCGCTGGAAACAGGCTACTACCAAACACCTAGAATAGTGGTGAGTACTGCTGTGGCCTGTAAGGTTGCTTACGTGGCGGAGCACCCAAATTGGGATTCAAATACCTTGCACAAAATCGGCGGCGGGCTGCACATTATCAGTTTTAACAACGCCGCTGCGCCGACCGAGTTGGGATACTATCGTGTCACCGGGAAATAGCGCCAAAGATGTGGTGGTAAGCGGGAATTATATCTATCTGGCAGATGGATATGCCGGGTTATTCATCCTGCGTTGGCCCGATGACCCATGCGTTAGAACCTTTTTACCAATTATCAGGCATTGAACGGAAGATAATATCAATAACGGGAGAAAAACCGCATTTCAGGTGTGGTTTCCCTACACATTCCTGCTTCCATCTGAAGGCGAGAGTAACATGGAACAACAAAGGCGACCAACCCGGATGGATTGGTCGCCTGCTAGTTTGAGTGGGAATTAGGCGTCGCGGACTTCGCCGTCGATCACATCGCCGTCGTTACCTCCAGGCGGAGGCGTCTGCGGGCCGCCCGGCTGAGGCCCGCCTTCGGGGGCAAGGTGCGGGGGGATAGGCGTTCTGCGTTGTAAATAATGATGAAGAAGAGTCTGTAGTACAATTTCAGGGGCAACCGGATGGCTGCCCAATTGGTTTTTGAGAAGGAGCCTGATATGCCTGTCTTTACCCCGGAGGATCTGGTCAAAATCCTGGTGGCGCTGCTGATCGGCGGAGTGATCGGCTTCGAACGCGAACTGCATTCGAAGTCAGCCGGCCTGCGGACGATCACGCTGATCACGGTGGGGGCGGCCATGTTCACGATCCTTTCATACAAGTTTACCGATACTGCCACATCGCGGGTGGCATCCAATATCGTCACCGGCGTCGGCTTCCTGGGAGCGGGGGCGATCCTGTTCGCGGAGGGAAAGGTCAAGGGACTTAACCACCGCTTCATCAATCTGGGTGGCAGCGGCGCTGGGAATGGCGGTTGGGCTGGGGGAGTACATTTTGGGCGTGGCGACCGCCCTGCTGGTGGTCATCGTGCTCGACCTGTTCACCCGATTGGACCGCTGGTTGGACGTCAAAGGCCGTGAAGCACGTTCCTACGAAATCATTTACAATGACCGGCCGGGCAAAGACAAGGAACTCGAAAAGATATTCAAGGATTACCGGATGAAAATCCGCTCGCATCGTCCAATGCGGCAAGCACACTTTCGCAGGGATATATGGGAGATAGACGGGCGGGCGCTGGACCAGCATGCCCTGGCGGAAGAACTCCTGGCTGACGAAGAAATCAGCGAGCTAAAGTATTAGGTGACCGAATTCCCCGATATAAATTCGGGGATTTCATTGCATAAAGCTATCAGCCCTGCCCAGCAATGGCAGGGCTTTGCCAAAGTCACGCGGCTGTGGCTGCTGCTCAGCCTGGCTTAGGGCAGGTCCGTCATACTTTGAGCTTAAGCATGATCTCCGCCCAGACCCGGGCGTTTTCGCCCCCGGAGCCATCCTCGGCCATATCCCAAAACGAGGATAGCACGCAGTGACAGATCGCCCAGGCCCGCAGGCGCTGGCGGTCGAACCCCAATTTCCCGGACAGGATGGCGATGCGTCGCTGCGTCCGGCGGATGGCCTGCGGCTCTTCCGGCATGACATTATAGGGATTGGTGAGCAATGGTCCAGCCTCATATTCCGCCGGGCCGGCCACGCCCTTGGGATCGATGACCAGCCAGCCGCGTTCGGAGGAAAGGATGTTGAAGTGGTGAAAATCACCATGCAGCAGCACCTGCGGGCGATGCTCGGCGAACAGATCGCGGATCAGACCTTCGACTGTCGCGAAGGTCTTTTCAGGGAAAGGTCCGGTCCCGCCGTTGAAAAGCGGGCGCAGTTTTTTCAGCTCGTCGAACCAGCCCTGCAGACTGAGAAAACCCTCCTGCTGTGGAACAGGGCGATGAATCTTCTTCATCACCTCTGCGGCAATTTCGGTAGCCTGGTCGTCATCTTTTAGCGTGACGAGCATCGTTCCCGGGCGAAGACGTTCCAAAAGGAGCATGCCCTTTTCAGCATCCGCTTCCAGGATGCGGCAGGCGCCCTGCCCATTGTAGACGCGCAAGGTATTGATCTCGCTGGTCAGCTCCCGGTTGGGAACGCCAATCTTCAACACGGCGGCTGTGCCATCTTTTCGTGCGGCCGCGCAGACGTAATTATATGAAAGGAGAAAAGGCTGGCCGAGTTCCAGGTCCCAGGTGCGGGCAGCCTGGAGGAGCAGGTCTGGAAGTTCAGCCAGCCATTTTTCGCCGCCGGCGGGAAAGGAACGGCGAATATTCGTGACGAAATCCGATGGCAGATCCAGGATCATGGGATAGCCCTCTATTTCTTCGGATATTCCTGCCTATGGACGCGCTGATCGTCATACTGCGTACGGGAAGGTTTATCGTCCAGCGGGTAGCCCACATAAACGATGCATAATGGCGTGACCTTTTTGGGGATAGAGCATGATGGCGCGCACCGTTTTGACAAAATTTGCGACCGGATGAACGCCGATCCAGACCGTGCCCAAGTCCCAGGCCAACCGCGGCGATCAGGATGTTCTCGGTGGCGGCAGAACAATCCTGCACCCAGAACAGGCGTGCAGCCGGATTGGTGGAAAGGCCGGGATTCCCACAGACCACGATGGCCGCCGGGGCATTGCGGTCCCCGAAGATGAGGCGTTGGCGGAACTGGGCCAGCTTTTCCGGATCAGTGACAACGATGAACTCCCACGGCTTGCAATTCATGGCGGAGGGCGCAGCCATGGCAGCCTTGCAGCAACAGGTCCAGTTTTTCCGGTTCGACCGGCTGGTCGGTGTATTTGCGGATGCTGCGGCGGTGGAAGATGGTTTCGAGGGTCGGGTTCATAATATTGAAAGTCATGTGACAGTCACCTTGAAGGTGACAGTGCCATTCTTATCCCGGGAACAGCTTTCGTAAATCTCCGGACAGTATTTTTGAACCATTTCGCTGGACAGGCCGTTCTCTTTGCAGATCGCGGCATACAGATCCGCGGAAGGGCGCTTGCGGCGCGCCTGGGTCTCCACTCCAACTCCCACAGGCCGAAGCGCTGGGTCCAGCCGCGCTCCCATTCGAAGTTATCCACCAGCGTCCACCAGAAATAGCCGCGCACCGGCCAGTTGAAGTTGACCGCCCGCCAGACCTGGTGGATGTGCCCGGCCATGTAACGCGGCCGGAGGGTGTCCTTGGTATCCTCGATGCCGTTCTCGGTGATCAGGATGGGCACGTTGAACTGCAAGGCCCACTTGAGTGGAACTGAAAAGCCCTTCCGGAATGTTGGCGTTCATGCCGCCCTCGGCGATATCACTGCCCTTGGGATAGTAACGGCGGCCAAACAGTTCGCCGGGTCTGCGCAGGTCAAAGGCGACCGTATCCTGCGAGTAATAGTTCAGGCCGAAGTAATCCTGTGTCCCTTTGGCCTCGGGGATCCTGGTATTGCCAAGCGGGGTGCGCATGACACCGGTGAGGATGCCGCTGGGAAAGGCCATATTGATGGCGTTGAAGTGGAGGTTGCGCTCCAGCACATCCAGCGGGAACCAGGAGTAGCGCGGCAGCATCGGCCGGTGGTGATGGGCAAAGCCAACGCGTGCTTCCGGTTGGATTGCATGGATGGCCCGGTAGGCGGCGGCATGGCCGCGCAGCAGGTTGGCCTCGCACTTGAAAGGCCAGCATAAAGTTCATCCGGCCGGGTGGAAATTTCCTGTCGACATAGGCTTCCAGGGCATAAACGTTGGGCTCGTTGATGGTACACCACAGCGTACAGTACTCTTTCAACGCCGCGACCGTCTTGCGGACGAATTTCTCGAAAAGCGGCACGACTGCCCGGGTCTCCCAAGCCGCCCATTTCGCACAGCCAGAGCGGGTCGGTAAAATGATGCAGGGTGACCATGGCGGTCATATTGCGGTCGCGCAGGCCGCGCAGCATGGCGCGGTAGCGTTCCAGGGCATCCTCGTCCCAACGATCAGGGGCGGGCTGGATGCGGCTCCATTCCACCGACAGACGGTGGGCATTCTGTCCGGCCTCGGCGGCGCGGTCGAAATCTTCCTTCCAGCGCCCGCCCCACCAGTCGCAGGCCAGTCCGGATTTGTCAGCGGTGTGGCCTTCCTGCTCCCACTTCCACCAGTTGTTGTTGGTGTTGTTGCCTTCGACCTGATGGGCGGCGGTGGCCGTCCCCCACAGGAAGCCACGCGGAAAATGGAATGAAGCAGTTGGCATGATTTTCTCCGATAAAGGCAAGATATAGGTAGGAGCGATATCGGCTGGGGCACGATATAGGCTGGGGCACGATATATCGTGCCCCTACGATTTATGACGCGTCCAGGTAGGCCAGGTAAAGCACCACGGACCCGGCAACGGCGGCGTTGAGCGATTCGACCTGTCCCTGCATGGGCAGACGCAGCAGGAAATCACAATTGGACTTGACCAGCGGACGGATGCCCTCCCCTTCGCTGCCGACCACCACCGCCAGGGCGCCATCCAGCCGGACCTCGGAAGGGCTTTTGGACTCGGGGCCTTCATCCAGACCGACCACCCAGGCATCCGCTTCCTTCAACGCGAGGATGGCCTGCACCAGGTTGGCCTGCGCCACCAGCATATGCTCGGAGGCTCCCGCCGAAGCGGAGACAACCGCCGGGGTGATCTCGGCCGCCCGGTGGGTCGGGATCAGCACACCGTGCACGCCAACCGATTCCGCCGTGCGGATGAGCGTGCCCAGGTTCTGCGGGTTTTGCAGGGTATCCAGGATGAGCACGAAAAGCGGTTCGCCGCGCTGCCTGGCATTATCGAGAATATCGTCCAGCCCAACATAAGGATAACCGCTGACTTCCAACGCCACGCCTTGATGGCTATCGCTAAGTTTATCCAGGCGCAGGCGCGGGACGCGTTCGACGGGGATCTTGCGCTGCGCGGCCAGATCCAGGATCTCGGTCAGGCGGCCGCGCTCCTGCACGCCCTCGGCAACCTGCAGGCGAAAAACATCCCGCCGCCTGGCGCGCAGGGTCTCATAGACAGGATTACGACCGTAAATGGTTTCGCGCATTTTTTTTACCGGCGATCATTTATTTGGTGGCGCGTGGGCGTCAGGGTCGGCCAATGGGTATCCGTCGGGAGAAGAGTATGGGTCGGGAAGCAGAGTGGATGTCCGTGGAGGAGTCGGGTGGGAAGTGGGGTTGACGTGGCGGTCGGTGTTTTGCTGGGCGTCCAGGTGGGCCAATGGGTATCCGTGGGCAAGGGAGTCTGGCTGGGGAGCAGGGTACTGGTCAGATGTCGGCGCAGGAGTTGAGGTCAGGGTCGGCGTATCGGTCGGCACAAGCGTGCTCGTCAGGGCAGGAGTGCTGTGCAGCTGTTTCAGATGGGGCGATCGTCGCGGTCCGTACCGGTGAGGCAGTTGGGAGTAATGAGAAGGACCGGGCGGGAAATATCTCCATTAAAGATAATGACAACGCCGGCAACAATCATCACATTAAGATAAACGCCAGTCCAAAATAGCGCCGGCCGGCTGCCACCTGCCTGCGACGCTCCGGCCAACTGGCCTGGCGGCGGCTGAGTTGCAAAGAACGGACACCGGCGCGAATACTAAAAAAAATCCCCAGCAAGCCGAGGGAGATGGCAATGATGAGGCCGGTTAGAATGCCCATGCGATTCATTATAGCATACGGAGTAACCTGGGCTGTGCGGCGGGATATTGCCCCGCGAGGAGATTACTCACCTGCACTTAAAGCAGGTGCAAGTGCCCCGATAAAGCCTGGGGCGGCGCAATAACAAAAGAGGGCTTTTATGGTCGCAACAAAGCAAAATTCGGGGTTATTCCACCGGTGACAGGAAATAAATCGGTATTAGAGGAAAACGCTGCCGGCCCGCCTGAGTGAGCCTGATCATAGTACTCCACCCACAGGTCGAAGAAATTTTCCAAATCAACCAGGGTGATCCTGGAAGATATTTGCGCCTGCGCCGCTTCCATCACGCTCCTGGTAAAGCCCCCGGATGAAATAAAAATTCCCGCATCGCCGATTGCCAGCAGGGATATGAATGCCTTCAATCCCTCCAATAATACGGGTTGGCCGCCATGCAATACATGCACCTTAATCCGAGGAATGCTGAGCCCCAGAGGGTCGGTATAGATCACAAAATTTACAAATCCGCGATATTTTTCCGGAGGGGCAACCCAGGCCATGTGATACCCCATTGCGATCAGAAGGTCTTCCACCAGGGTTTGAAACTCAAATGGCTTGAGTTCCTGTAAATAACTGCGGACCTGCTCCCAGGCCATTTCCTCGGCTTCTTCCGTGACAAGCGCCTGGAGTGAGCGGTTCCTGCGCCATTCTTCAAATATTCGTCCGGCTTCCTGATAAAATTTGTCGGCAGTTGTAAAGCTCTTACAGGCCTGTTTTCCATCGTCTGTCAGATACCAGCGGCCTTTACTCTTGACGAGCCAGCCAGCTTTTACATAGGCGGGCGTGGCAAGCCTGACCACTCTCTCATACCTGGGCGTATGGGTGGATGGAAAATCTTCCCTTTCGTATTCAGATAATGGAGTTGCCTGAGGAATATATGCCAGAACTTCCCCAACCGGTAAACCGGCGGGCTCCTGCCACAATCGAACGAAGACGATGCGTAAGAATTCGCTGATGCGGTGTGGAGCAATTTCAGTCATTGAACATTTCCCGGAGACTCAATTGCAAGTGAATTCAAAACTACGTCAGTTTAAAGAACATTTGAACGATATCTCAAATATACACCGTCGAGGGGTATTCGTCCAGAGAAAGAAACAAAAAACAGGCGGAGTCAATGAGCGATTACATCAGCTAGGGTTCATTCTGCACCGTCAAAATATAATCCACCAGTCGCAGAGCATTCCCCGGAGCCGGGGCCAGGCTGATCTGCAAGCGCTTGACCGGCCGGGAGAAGGATGATTTTATCCAAATCGCCGCATGACAAACTCCCCCAACCGGTAAGCAAGGAGCCACCGCGGAGTATCCCGACGGTCAATGTGCCATTGCCGGAACAAGTCAGGCTGAAAACCAGACGGGCATGCGTGCCAGTGATGGCATAGGGTGTGAACTCAACCCAATCCTCGGGATCGCCATCCGGCGCGGAGACCTGACTGGAGTATGTAAATGAGCGCGTGCCGGAGGCCGAGAAAGTCACGCGGACGGCCGGGTTGGCGGGAGAATCGCCATCGGCAAAAGCAGGGCCAACTGTTGGCGTGGGAGTGACGGGAAGGGCTGTCGGCCCGGAAGAAGCGCCGGCGACCGGTGTGCCGTAATCGTCCAACACCGGCAGATCGGTGGCATCGGTCTGGATATACTGGGCGGTCACCCAGCCGCGCCCGCCGGGAGCGGAGGGATAGTCAATCTGGAACCAGGAGGCGGTGGAATTTTTTCCAGTCAGCGCAACCACCGAATCCGGTTCGAGCACCCCCAACGAGGGAAACGTCATGCCCGGCCCGGAGCGGACATTCAGACGCTGCATGACGCGCCCGCTCGGACCGGTTGGAGTGGGCGTGGACTGCCAGCGGGACAGCGGTCCCGGCAGCAACCTGGACGAATTGAGCAGCCACCCAGCCGGATCCGCCCGAGGCAGCGGGAATAAAGGATGCGGTACCATTTGCCGGTGTCGTCGCGGACAATGATCTGAACCTTCTCCCCGGCATTGAGCAGGCCAAGGGAAGCATAAGTCGTGCCGGGGCCGCTGCGGACATTGACTTTGATCGTCAGATGTGCCTTCGATAAGGCTGGGAGTGGCTGTAGGCGAAGGAGGCAGCGGCGTACCAGTGGGCGAGGCGGTGAAGGTCGGCGCAGGCGAAATCGTAGCCTGAGGAGTGGGCGTTGGCGGTACCTGGGTGACCGGTTCCGGGGTACTGCAGGCGGTTACCAGCAGAGCAAGAAAAATCAAAAGGTAAAAGAGTTTTTTCATGGGTTGCAAATCTTACGAAAAACGCCGCGTTATGCGGCGTCTCTGGTGCCCCTGGGGAGACTCGAACTCCCCTTTTTAGCTCCGGAGGCTAACGCTCTGTCCACTGAGCTACAGGGGCGGGTAATCGCGATTTTACCACGAGACAATCAGACCTGTACATACGGCGCCAGGTTGATGAGTTCGGCGCGCAGTTTCTGAATAATTGCCAAATTGCCGCCTTCGTCGCCGAGGGCGGCATACTGCCGGCGCTTGTTGGCATATTCACCGCAGACCTGGTAGAAACGGGCCGTCTTCCGGTAGCGTCCCGTAAACAGCGCAACGAACCGGGCAGCCATTTGCAACCAGCCGGAAGAGGCCGTGCGGAAGTGGGCCGGGCTGATCGTTCCAGCCTGGACTTCAGCTGCCAGATATTTCTTCAAATTTTGCTGCTCACGCCAGGTGGCCCAGAGGATGACGATGAACATGAAGAGCCAGCCGGTCCAATCAAAAAATGCACCCACTGCCAACCCTTCAAAACCGCTCAGAAGCGAAGCCATGGTATTGTGGAATGCGTGGGTGAACATCGACAGAGCCAGTCCCACGAGCGGAGCCATGATCCTGACAATCGAACTACGGTTTAAACGTGCCACGGCCAGGCCAATCCCAAAAAAGGCGGTATAGAATGGGTGCTGCCAGCCGACCAGGATAACGCGGATAAAGGCCAGCATGAACAGGCCGCTCCAACCACCTTCGGCTGGAAACCATACGTGTAAATATAGTAGACGTTCTCGGTGGCGGCAAACCCCAGGGCAGCCACACCGGCATAGATGATCCCATCCAGGACCGAATCGAATTCGCGGCGAAAGACCAGGAAGACGCCCAGCACAGCCAGCCCCTTGAGAATTTCTTCAACCATCGGGGCGACAATGGAACCGGTTGCCAGGTCAGTGGCAGAATTCGAGCCGGTGAAGACGTAAATGCCCAAACCCAGAGTGGTATTGATCAGGAAGGCGCTGCCAGCAGCTACAATCGCACCCCACAGGAAGACGCCGCCCAGCAGAAGCAGCGGCTCTTTCTCAAAGCGATCCAGCCAGTAAAGAATACTAGCAAACAGCAATGAGGTGGCAAAACCAATAAAACCGGAAACGATCAACCCCATGGCAATCTCCCTGGATTATTCCATTTCACTTTTTAAAGGATCAGGCGGGTGACCGTATTCTATTCCAGATCAGGCGGTACGTTCGATGCGCGTGGATTCAAGGGGATCCCAAGCACGTCCAGGACTTCCTCGGGGCGCGCGGTGGCAGCAGCCCGGGCAGCCAGGCGCATGAAAATCCTGATAGCCTGTTCGCCTGCCCGGTCTGCTCGAACTTCTGTGCCAGAGGTGATGGGGTGATCCCCGGTTGAGGTTGAGGGCGCGGGAGAGGACAACATGATGGAAAGCTCTTCAATCAAGGGTCGCAGATCGTAGGTTTTGCCACGCCGCTGACGCAGCAAGGAATCAACTTTCAGCGTTTCTGCAAGGCGCCTGGCCAGTTCTTCCTCATCCACCGGATCGAGCAGCGTGACCTGATATTCCGCCGAAGATACCTGGGTCTGCAAGGCCGGGCCGGCCTCATCCACCGGCTCCACGGAAACAATGGTAAGTCCTGGCGGCGCGGCGGGCTGCAACAGATCCAGTAGCATGCGAGCTGGTCGCCTGGCAGGGCCAGCCCTGCATTTTCCTGCAGCCAGATATCCACGATCTCGGCCCGCCCAAGGAAACCCAACGGCAGGGCTGAAGCAATCTGGACCCTGGGCCCGGGATGGAAGCCCTGCGTATACGCCAGAGGCAGCCCGGCGCGCCGAATGGTGCGCTCCCAGGTGGTCTGCAGGTCCAGGTGGCCGGTGTAACGCAACGCGCCGGATTTTGCGAAAGTAATCCGCAATCTCATGGCCGACCGCCAAGCGCCGGCCGCGCAGGGCTTTTTACTTCCGGGCACTTCCAGTATAATCCCGGGATACTCACGCCGGGCGGTTGCAAAAGTCGGCAAGATGCCGCAGGCATCGCAATCCTCGCGGCAGTCACGCACGCGTCTCACCCGCCAGCGAACGCTGGTAATCCTGGTACAGATATTTCTTGCGAACGGCATCCGAAATATGCTCCCAAGGGAAAACCTCGTCAGCACGGCGCGGGCGGTGGGTGTAGAAGGCCGGGTCAAGGTTTTGGGCGGAAAATGCCGAGCTCCAGGCTTCCAGCTGGCGCTGGTCCTGCCAGGCATCGAACTTTGTCCCGTTCTTCCAGGCAGTGTAGATCACCTCGGACATGCGCCGGTCGCCGCGTGAGAGCCAGCCTTCCAGAAGGGTATCTTCCGGCGGCGTCCAGGAAAGTTTGAAAGCCGGGCCGCGCAATTCCCGCTTCAGCAGATCCAGTTTGGCGCGGATCTGCTCGAGCGATATCCATCGCCACCCACTGGAAGGGAGTGTGCGGTTTGGGGATGAAGGTGCTCACCCCGGCATGCACTTTGGCCTTGCCGCCCAGCGACTTGCGCCCCTCGGCCAGAACACGCTTGCACAGGTCAACGATGGCCTGCACATCTTCGATCGTCTCGCTGGGATGGCCGATCATGAAATAGAGCTTGATGTTCACCCAGCCGCGTGCATAGATTTCACGGGCCGTTTCGAGCAACTGCTCATCGGTGATGAACTTGTTGATGATGCGGCGCATGCGTTCGGTGGCGGCCTCCGGGGCGAGCGTGAACCCACCGGAACGCCGGTCCTTGAGTTTCTCCATCAACGCCACCGAGACAGTGTCAATACGCAGGGAGGGCAGCGAGACGGTCAGGTGCCGGCCGCCAAACTTCTCGCCGATCCTGGTGACCAGTTCGAGCACATCGGTGTAATCGGAGGAGGACAGAGACAACAGCGCCAATTCCTCGGCGCCGGTGGCGGCGACTGCTTCTGCCGCCGCCTGGACAATTTCGTCCACGCTCCTTTCACGGACCGGGCGCGTGATCATGCCCGCCTGGCAGAACCGGCAGCCGCGGGTGCAGCCGCGCATCACCTCCACAGAGACGCGGTTGTGCACCACATCAATGTTCGGGACAATGAAGCGCGTGGTCGGGGGCGGGAGCTGCGCCAGCATGCGCTTGAGCACCACCTTGGGGGCTTCCGGGAAGATTGGGCGTGATCGCTGCAATGCTGCCATCTGCGAGATAGGTTACATCATAGAAGCGCGGCACGTAGACGCCAGGGATTTGCGCCAATTCCTGCAAGAGCTGCGTGCGGTCAAATGTCGAAGGTCGAAGGTCATTGACCTTTGACCTTTGACCTTTGACTCTCTGCACGACATCAATTATTTCCTCGATAACTTCTTCGCCTTCCCCGATCACGAACGCATCGATGAAGGGATGCATCGGCTCGGGGTTGAAACAGGCATGGCCTCCAGCAATGACCAGCGGGTCTGCCTGGCTTCGCTCGGAAGAGCGGAGCGGGATACCAGCCAGATCGAGCATATTCAGGACATTCGTATAGAGTGTCTCGTAAGGCAGAGAAAAGCCGAGGATGTCAAAATCGGCCAGGGCGTGTTTCGTCTCCAGCGAATAGAGCGGGATGGCATTCGCGCGCATCTGCTCTTCCATATCCACCCAGGGAGCATAGGCACGTTCAGCCAACGCATCCGGGCGCTGGTTGACCAGGTCGTACAAGATCTGCAGACCCAGGTTGGAGATGCCAATATCGTAGATGTCGGGAAAAACGAAGGCCACTTTGGTCTCGATCTTTTCCCAATCTTTAACCACGCTGTTCAATTCCCCGCCCACATAGCGGCCGGGTTTTTGTACCTTTAAGAGGATCCGCTCAAGGCGGGATTCGATCTGTTCGGGGGAAAGCATGGGCGGAATTATACCTGAACAGGTCTGATTAAACGAAAATAGGAAAAGACCGGGAATGGACTGTCATTCCCGGCCTTGGATGGATATTCACATATTGAGACTAAGCCGTGCGAATAGCCTCCAGATTAAGCTTTGCTTGTGGAACGATCTTCAAGAAGCTCTGCAATTTTTCGCAGGCATAATCGGGACAGACGGCACAGTTCGCCAGTCCGCGCTCGATGGCACACAGACGGATCTGGCATTCGCTGCAATGACCAGTTTTGCGCCCGGCAGTCATGCAACCATCACACTGGATATTCTCGACCGTCAGCCCGGAAGCGTTATATTCCCTGGTCCATTTTTCAACAATCGCTTCCAGCATCAGCAGGTCACTGGATTGGGTGGCCTGGTAGGATTCACATTGAGCACAATCCAATCCACATGCGGCAATCAGGGTTTCCATGGTGTCAGCTCCTCGTAAAAAAGAAAAATAGGTTATACCCAAGGCTGGGGATAGGCGCATTATAGTACATATGTTCTAATTTCGCAAGGGTTCAAAAATCAGAATTTACCCGGCAACTTTGTTCATGGGTTGATTCTGTTATAATAAAATCGCCATTTCGCAAGATTTCCACAATTGACAATCATTTTCATTTGGAGGTTCAGAATGAAACACGTTAGCAAGATTATCCGGGCTCTTGATAGCCATCAGCCTGCTCGCCCTGTCCGCCTGCGGCGGAGGTCCGGCTGCCACGGCCACAGTTGACACGGCTCCAATCTATACACAGATCGCTTCGACTGCCCTGGCCCTGCAAACGCAGACTGTGCTGGCCAGACCGACGCCACCAACACCCCCAGGTCTCCGCCACCCCGGAAGCGACCAATACTCCGCTGATCACAGATACCCCCGAGCCCGGTACGCCATCGGTCACACCGCTTGCCATCGAAAACGCCAAAAGCCACTTCGCAAGCAAGCTGCGACAACATGCAATACGTTGCCGATGTGACCATTCCAGATGGTTACGTAGCCGTCCCTGGTGAAGTCATGATCAAGACCTGGACGGTCAAGAACCTGGGTCCCTGCTCCTGGAACCAGGATTATGCGCTTGTTTTTGGATGGGGCGGCGTTGGGACAAATTGGGATACCATCGGATCGGTAAACCTTACCAATAAAGTTGCGCCCGGCGAAACCATTGATATCTCAGTCAGTCTTCGAAGCCCCCAAGGTCAAGGGTGATTACGGCGCCTTCTTCGTTTTGCAGAATGACAAGGGTGTCAATTTTCCTCGGTCACCTTTAACGATCTACATAAGGTGCAATAACCATTTCCACGTCAACCAGCCAGGCTATCAAAAATGAAGCCCGCCGCCTGGGATTTGCGCTGGTGGGCATCACCACTCCAGAAACCCCGCCCCATATGTCGGCCTACGAAGACTGGCTGATGCTGGGGCGGCATGGTTCGATGGAATATCTGGCAAATGAACGCGCGCGTGTGTGCCGGCGTGACCCGCGGCTGATCCTGCCCGAATGCCGTTCCATCCTAATGCTCGGCATGCACTATCCGGACCCGAAGACCGCCAGCATGCCGGCGGAAGAAAGCGGCTTGCAGCGGACAGGTTGCCGCTTATGCCTGGGGCCGGGATTACCATCTGGTTTTACCAGAACGATTAAAAGAGTTGGCCGCGTTTATCGAGAACCTGGCCGGTGACGCGTTCCAGCAGCGCTGGTACACCGATACGGGCCCGATCCTGGAACGCGACCTGGCCCAGCGGGCCGGCCTGGGATGGATCGGAAAAAACACCTGTCTTATCAATCCGAAAAGCGGTTCCTACTTTCTTGCTGGCTGAAATCCTGCTTGGCATCGATCTGGAACCCGACCCGCCTTTTACAGCCGACCGCTGCGGAACCTGCAGACGCTGCATCGAAGCCTGTCCCACCGGCTGCATCCTGCCCGACCGGACGCTGGATGCCCGGCGCTGTATCGCCTACCTGACCATCGAAAACAAAGGCGAAATCCCGCCCGACCTGCGCCCGCAGATGGGTAAGTGGGTCTTTGGCTGCGATATTTGCCAGATGGTCTGCCCATGGAATCGGTTTGCAGCAAAAGAGTACGACCCGAGCCTGGCAGCATTCCCTGGCGTGATAAGCCCGGATTTGAGAGCCGACCTGATGCTCACACCGCACGAATTCAACCAGAAGTTCAAGGACAGCCCGGTCCAGCGGGCCCGGCGACGCGGCTATTTGCGCAACGTGGCCGTAGCGCTGGGGAACTCCAGGGATCCGGCAGGCATTCCGGCCCTGGAAGAGGCCCTGCAGGATGATGAGCCGCTCGTCCGCAGCCACGCCGAGTGGGCGCTGAAACAAATCCGCAAAAGCTGACGAATAAATACAGGATAAGCATGCACAGTTTGCTTCTCGCCACCAA
The DNA here is from genome assembly GCA_963830665.1 of uncultured Chloroflexia bacterium. Classification (GTDB taxonomy): domain Bacteria; phylum Chloroflexota; class Anaerolineae; order Anaerolineales; family Villigracilaceae; genus UBA877. The sequence continues at coordinate 232,166 of CAWHNM010000025.1, read as the reverse complement.
CAACAAAGGGAAAGTCGCAGAGATAAAAGCCCTTCTGGATGGAACCGGCATCACCCTGCTCACCCCGGCCGAGCTCGGCCTGGTGCTTGAAATACCCGAAGATGGCCAGACATATGCCGAGAATGCCTCAAAAAAAGCCGGGGCGTTTTCACAAGCCAGCGGGATGATCGCCCTGAGTGATGACTCGGGCCTGGAAGTGGATGCCCTGGATGGCCAACCCGGTCTGCACTCCCACCGCTTCAGCCCCCTGCCGGAGGCCACAGACGCCGATCGCCGGAAGTATTTGCTTGAAAAACTTCAGGGTTTGCGGCGTCCGTGGACGGCACATTTCCGTGCCACCGTGGCCGTGGCTTTGCCATCCGGCGAGGTACGGCTTGGCGACCGGTCAGTGCGAGGGGGAGATCATTCCCGAAGAACTCGGCACGAACGGGTTTGGATATGACCCGATCTTTTTTATCCCGGAACTTGGCCGCACAATGGCCGAACTTGAAATGGATGAAAAAAACCGCCTGAGCCACCGGGCACGGGCAGTCCAGAATGCCATTCCCATTCTAAAAGAAATATTTGGAAAATGAATTCCTGGCAGCCAGCTTTGGGCGACTTTTTTTGCTGGAAGGACCCGGGGATTTACATTCCCGGCGAATACGGGATGGTTGACAAAAAAACGCTGATCAGTTTCGCCAGACGACCGGGCTGCTCGAGAACAAGCATATGACCTGCTCCTTCGATCGTCTGCAGAGCTGCGCCGGGGATCTTGCTGGAGAGGATCTCGGAAAAATGCAGGGGAGTCAGTTTATCGTCCGTACCACAAACAACCAGGACAGGGGTCCGGATGGCATTGAGACGATCCGACAGGTTGAACCGGTCACAGGCCAGCAAGTCATCCAGCAGGAGTGTCTGCCTGGTTTCAGTCAGGCGTTTGAAGATGATCCCTTTCAAGTTTTCCGGGGTTTGGGAGCCAAGCGACATTTCCTGCAAACTCTTAATGGCCAACGGGAGAGTGGATGGATTGGCAGCATTTTCGATAACCGAAGATGGGATAGGCAAGGTTGGACCAGTTGAGATCAATCCAATCCCGGCAACACGGTCGGGGTAATCGAGAGCAAGGGCCAGCGAAATCGCACCACCCATGGCATGCCCGACGAACACGGCCCGGGAAAGGCCGACAACATCCATGAAATCTACGACATCGCGAGCATAATCCTGGACAGATTGGCGGCCCGGCCCTTCCGTTTTGCCATGACCGGGCAAATCAAGCGTAATAACACGATAGTCCGGCAGACGCCGCACTTCCGGCGGCCAGGATAAATGGTCGCCACCCGCGCCGTGAATGAGCACCAGAGGAGGTTTTAATACGCTGCCCCCTTCATGCAAGAAGTAATGTAAACCGGCAGCAGTTGGCATTTTTTCAGATCAGGGATTGCGATTCCCGGAGGCGTGGTGCAACCGGTCGGCCGCTTCGTCCGATAAAGGAATAAAGACCTGTACCAGGGTTCCCTTACCGGGTGCAGATTGGATATTCAGCACGCCATTGACCAGTTCGGTCCGTTCACGGAGATTGACCATGCCAAGACTTCCGCGCTGGTCGTAGGAGCGGTTAACGGAGGCAACATCGAAGCCAACGCCATCATCCCGAACCTCAAGCAGGAGCCATTTCTTTTTCAAATGGGCGCAAGTTCACCCAGATATGCTCTGCCTGGGCATGTTTGCGGGCATTGTTGACGGCTTCTTCGACAATGAAAAAAGTCACGCCCTGTTTGCCCACTTCAAGATCCTGAAGAATATTCTCATCCACGGCAATGATGACATTCTGTGAGTAGGTTTCCTTCATCTTATCTGCCATCGATTGAAGAGCAGCAACGAGTCCCTGCGATTCAAGCACCAACGGTCGCAAGGTGAAAAGCATATGACGGATTTCCTTCGTAGTACGGCGGGCCAGATCCTCGATTCGGCCCAACTCCTCCATGGCCGCTTTTGGGTCTTTCGTCAGGATACGTTGAGCCATGTTCACTCGCATGGCAATTGCCGAGACAGATTGCGTGGGACCATCGTGCAGGTCACGGGCCAGTTTCTTACGGGCCTCTTCCTGGGCCTCGATCATGCGTTCGCGCTCGTCGACGACATCCTGGTAAAGACGCGCATTCTGAATGGCAATTACTGCCTGGCTGCCAAGGATATCGAGGATTTCACGCCGGTCGCGGGTAAAAAAGCCCAGCTGGGGATGACCAAAGAGCAAAACCCCATAAGCGCTGAAACCGCTGCGCAAAGGGAAACAATAGATCTCTTTGCATCTTTGGAAGGCAATAAAATGGGTCAATTCCGGGTCATTTTGGACATCGTTGAGCAGGACAGGTTTATCCTGTTCGATCGTCTGGGCAATTGCCCCTTCCCGCCCGTGTAAGACCACTCGCATATCGGCAGGAGTCAGGCGGCGTGCTGAGCCAACTTCAAGGGTCTCGTTTTTGGAAAACAAGAAGCACTGCACATACCAGGCGATCGTCCGCGCTTGATTCGGCGTCCGTGTTCAGGGCACTCAGGCTGAGATCCAGGACAGATTCGAGAACACGATGGTAATTCAGAGTGGCCAGCAAGGTGGATGTCAGACTATAGATGGCACGCAGACGTTCATTCTCCATATTCAGTTTTTTTTGCTGAATTTCCTGCTGGCCCTGACGGTTTTTGCGGATGGTTTGGACAAGCCGAACACTGATGTACCCAAACAATCCGGCAAGAATAAAGGTGAACAAGGAAGAAATTCCCAGGATAATTAAAGCAATCGGATCAAGGGTTTGAAAAACCGTTACAGCAACCTGCACTGCAGTCATTAGAATAGCGGAAATGAGCGCGCCGATCACTTCAAAATAGAGCGTGGCACGTTATCAAAGGCAGGAATACGATCCAGAAAGCCGGACTGGCAAAACCACCCGCCAGAGCGAAATAGGCTGCAGCAAACAATATATCAATGCCTGTACTAATCTCACGATGGAGCACCAAACGGTGATTTAGTCCAGTCAGCAGGGTCATGACCAATATTCCAAAAAACCAGCCCGATCAAGAGAATATTCGGCAATTCCAGTAATTTCCCCCCCAATGACAAAGAGATTGAGATCCCCAACAGAAACAACCAGCGGATGGAAACAGCAAACCAGTCTGTAATGTATGGCGAATCAGTTTTACGCATGGCTATATAATATCAAAAAAATCCGCTTCACGTATCACGGCTTTTCCGTTGAAGTGCGCATTCAGCGCGCCCATGGCACTGACAATCCCAAGTGATACCCACAGATACGGAAGTGCAAAAGTATCCGTACTGAAACCTTCAATTGATGAAGGCCAGCAGGACAAACAACCCACTCCAACCAATCGTTCGGAAAAGAGGGTTCTTAGCTGAGTCTTACAAACCACCTCAACCTGAACACTACGTAGAGCCAGGCGATAAAGGATGAAAAGCCCACGATACCTGTTTCGGCCAGCAGGCGAACCCAAAGGCTTTTGATATTCGGGAGCGCAGATGACCGATAGTATACATCCATGACCTCTGGAAGATTCCAACTATAGGAGGGGAGTTCACGCTGAAAAAAGAGACCGGCGTTCCCCAGTCCGACCCCCAGGATTGGATGAATATTGAAGATGTTCCAACCGCCCACCCAGTAGACATAACGTTCGGCAAATGCCAGATAATTAAAAAAAGCGTAGGGGTTTTCGATCAACTGGGTCCATTGTGCCAGCGAGAGAGGTTGGAAAAAACGCGCCAGGCGTTTATCCACGTGAGACAATCCGTAGACCAATCCGACTGCCCCTAAAACATAAATGCCGATAAAAGCCAACAAGATGATCAAAGGCAAGAGAATACGAATACCCTTTTTTATCAGCGTAGAAAAATGGGCAAAGCGGGTCAGGCTCCATTGATAAACCCGCCGGGCCAGGGAAACATTAGCATAAAGTCCTAAAAACGCCAATACCACGAGAAGCGCCAGAGTCCCCACCCTGGAGGCAAGAAAGACAACCAGCGCTCCGAGCAAGAGCAAGATGTTTTCCAAAGAGATTTTCCAGAGGTGGAAGCGGTGCACCGAAGTTCCCGAGATGGTTGCGCCAAGCCAAAAGGGCAAATAGATTAAATTCATCATGTGCGCCAGCCAGGATGGTTCAAAAGCAAAAGAAGTAACCCTGGTAGGAAAGAGATCACGCGTGGAGACAAGATGTTGGAACATCTGAAGAATGGCAGGATAATGCCCCTGAAAGAGAAAAATGTAAAATGCCTGGATCATTGCCCAGAGGATCACAATGAAACCACTCACGTTGATCCACTTCAAGAAGAAGCTCAACCTGGATGGGAATTTGGAAAACCAACTGGCGGTCACCAGATAGAAGGCCGCGCCAATCAATAAAGTAAAGATGGCTCGAATTTCTTCGCGAGGAATATTGGCGTTTTTAAAGGGTGGGGCATTAAGAAATAAAGCGGCAGCACTGGCGATAATGGCAACTGAAATGAAGAATATAAAGGGTATGCTCTCGCGTGGTATGGCTCCTTTTTTCAGGAGGTAGGGGATAAACCAGAAAAGAACCAACCAGCCAAGCGGGAAGAGCGCTGCAGGAGCTACTTCTGCGCCTCCGGCAAGGCGCGAAAGCAGGGGCAAACTGGTTATCGGCATCAAAAGGAAAAGGGCCGCCCAGGCTGTAACAAGCGTGAGACTGCCAAGTTGCCTCAGTCTCTCAGCCACGGCCAAGAACCTTATGTCTACCTGCCGCCCAAAGAGAAATGACAAATCCGATACATGCACCCGCCAGGACAAAATCTGCCAGACCATAAATAGCAGGGTTCTGGGGAAGGGGTAGCGTTTCCAGTTTGGGCAAATTTCATGATCGAAATAATACCCTGACTTGATTGCTTTTCCTGTAAAAGGTCATCTGACAAGGCCTTTAGCGCAGCTTGAATCTCTGGACTATAACCAGACGAACCTGGAGCAGGCTGGCTGCTGGTAACACTATTGATTTGAGCCTGAATCTGGTCTGCCCGTAAGGCATGCTTCAGATCTGCGTTCAGCACCTCAATCGCCTTATCCGCCCACAGGTTCGCAAGTTCGGCGGCAGTTTCAGGGTCCCGATTTCTGATGTGGAACTCCCAGACCGATTGCTTTCTTTCCAAAAACATCTGCTGCTCAAGTCGATTCAGATCAATCGGAAAGCCTTTGGCTTGCGCTTCCGCCATGATTTGATCCTTTACCTCGAGTCGAGTTCCCAATCGCCCCAGAAGCGCTGAAAGCAAAGTCCTGTTCTCTTTGCGTAAGCTTGCGATTCTGGAAATCCATACTTACCGTTATCGTTGAAGTGGATTCATATAATGGCGGGCGAATGAAATGAACTGCCCAGCCGGCAATTCCGCCCAGAGTGGTCAACACTACAATAACCCACCAGCGCTGAAAGGCAAGTTCCAATGATTTGCGAGGGTAAAATTCTTGATCGTTCATATTATTCTTCGAATTGTAGATTCTTGCGCTCAAAGAAAAAAAGCAGCCCCATACCTGCCAAAACAACTGAACAAAAGATCAGGGTAGATTCCAGGGGCGGCAGGGAAAGAGCTATGAAGGCCAGGAAATTCAGTATAAGGCATGATAAATGAATGGCAAATACAGCCCGGGCAGGATCCAAACCCAGGGCAACAAGCCGGTGATAAGTGTGGGTGCGATCCGCATGGAAAACTGGCCGGTGGCGCAGTAAACGCGAAGCAACCACCATGGTAGTATCAAAAATTGGAATTCCCAGCACAAAAATAGGCACGAACCAGGATGAAGCCTGAGGAAGATTATGCGGCGTATAGATCATGGCAACAGCAGCCAGGGTGAACCCCAGGGTTTGCGCGCCAGAATCACCCAGGAAGAGCCTGGCCGGCGAGACATTAAAAGCATACAGGCCAATGCATATCCCCAACAGACAGGCGCTAAATACAGCCAGGGAGGTTTGTTGAGCGACCAAAGCCATGATCATAAAGAATGCAAAAGCAATTCCGGCAATACCGACAGCCAATCCATCCATACTATCAATTAAATTAAAGGCATTTGTAATCCCGACAAACCAAAAAATCGTCACGCCCCAATCCAATACTATGAGCATATGCCCGCTGAGGTAGGGGATGGATAAACCTTCCAGGAAATGAACAGAGACATCTGATGCGATCAGCATAACGGATGCCAGCATCTGTCCGGCAAGTTTGAGAGGGGCTCCCAAGCCTTTCGCATCATCCCATAGACCAAACAAAAAAATAATAAAAACTGCAACCAGCAAGGGGAAAATATCTTTATTCGCTAAATTAAAAATCAGCACGGAAACAATCAAACTCAAAACCAATGCGATACCACCAGCCAGAGGAGTAGTACGCATGTGCTGCTTATGGGCTGCACTACCCGGAACATCCAATAAACCCGTCCGTCTGGCAATCCAGATCGCCAGAGGGCACAAGGCCAGCACAACTATTAATCCTCCCAAACTGGCTTTGAACAGATCCACTAATTCAAGAAATGAAATCGTCATAATTCCCTTCTCAACCGCGCTCATTTCGACAGGCTTGATAGAGCGAAAGAGTTTGAGAAATGACCAATTCCATCGAGAATTCTTCTTCTGCAATGGCCCGGCTGAGGATTCCCATTTCGCTGCGCATATGCGGATTTTTTACCAGATCGAGGAGTGCTTCGGCCAACGCTCCGGCATCCCGGACCGGAACCAGCAAACCATTTTCCCCCGGTCGGACGACCTCCCGACAACCTGGTACATCGCTGGTGACGATCGGACGCCCACAGGCAGCCGCTTCAATCAATGTTTTTGGCAAGCCCTCCCGATAGGACGGCAGACAAACAATGGCTGCCTGCGCATATACGTCATTCATATTCTCCTTCCAGCCCCACCATTCTATCACAGCCTCTTTTTCCCATGCACGCAGTTGAGAAGCATGCACTGAGGCTGGATTCTCATTGTCACTATCGCCAACCAAGGCAAAACGAGCGCGCAGCCCTTGCGCATGCAAGATACGGGCAGCCATCACAAACTCACCCACACCTTTATCCCATAACATCCGGGCTGGCAGAATAACCAGCGGTATACCTGCCGGTTCAGGTTGTGGGAAAAAGTGCCGGATATCCACCCCGGAGCCGCGAATGAGCGCCACTCGTTTTGGATCCACCAGGTGACTCTCCAGGAAAACTGCCTGATCATCCGGGTTTTGAAAGATGACCCAGGTGCGCTTCAACAACAACCGGTAAGAAGTCTTGATCAGGCCTCGCAACCACTCGACGCGCGCCACCTCCATCCATAAACACATAACCCAGGCCTGTCACCGAATTGACGACAGAACGGATCCCAAGCAAATGGCATGCCAGAGAACCATATAAAACACATTTGACCGTGAAATGATGAACCAGATCGGGCTTTTCCCGCCGATACAACCTTAGCAGGCGCACAACTGCCTGGATCGCAGTTGAGAGGATTCAGGCTGCGTCGTGCAAGTGGGAATGGCAACCATCGAATACCCATCGCCTGCATGCGGGGACCGATATGGGCCGTCCGGAGATACCAAAACCACTTCGTCGCCACGCGCGCGCAATGCCTGCGCCAGTGCCAATCGAAAATTATAGAGATACCAGTCTGTATTTGCAAACATCAAGATTTTCACAAAAGCTCACTTGTTGGCTTCAAGCCAGGCCTGGAACATGAGAATATCCCATAAATAGTATTGCCAATTATGCTTTCCGGTCAGGTGTTCCTGCCATTTTTGAAGGATCGGTTCCGGGTTTAAAAAGTTTTCATCCTTTAATCGTTGTTCATCCAGCAAGGCTTCCGCCCATCCGCGTAATGGGCCTTTCAACCATGCGTCGATTGGCACGCCAAATCCTTTTTTCGGTCGCTCCAGCATCTCACTGGGCACGTATTGATAAAGAACCTGACGTAAAAGCCATTTCCCTTTTCCATTGCGTATCTTCATGTGCATTGGAAGCCGCCAGGCAAATTCCACCACCCGGTGATCATCCAGATAAGGGACGCGTGATTCCAGGCTGTTGCCCATGCTGGCCCGGTCCACCTTGGCTAAGAATATCATCCGGCAAGTACGTGACCAGATCCATATACATCATCCAGGAGGTGAAATCCGGTAATTGTGCCCAGGCATCCGGCTGGGTCAACAAGGTCGGGGGTTCAGCAGCACCTCGCACGACCGCAGAGGGATCTTTCCAATGGGAAACCAGATCCAGATAAATATCTTTCGGGCCGTTGGCTGAGAGGATCTCGGCCACTTTGCGGATTTTCTCGCCGGCCTCGGAAATGCGCCAGCGGGATGGTATGAGCCGGTTCGAGAGAAGACTTTCCCAGGCGGCCGGGCGCACCCCATGCAACGCGGCCGAGCCAAGAGTGCGGAAAGCACCGGGCACCCAACCAGCAGCTTTCCAGATTTTGCGCACCCAGGAATAACGGTTATAGCCGCCAAAAAGTTCATCGCCGCCATCCCCGGAGAGGCTGACGGTAACATGCCGCCGGGCAAGTTCAGAGATCAAAAAAGTGGGGATTTGTGAAGAGTCGGAGAATGGCTCATCGAACAGGGTTGGCAGATGCGGGATAACCGCCTGCGCCTCCTGCGGAGTAACGTAGAGTTCGGTGTGATCAGTGCCCAAATGACGGGCAATCGCTCTGGCATATCCGGCTTCGTCATAATCACTTTCGTGGAAACCGATGGTGAACGTCTGAATGGGACGGCTGCTTTGAGCCTGCATCAGGGCCACCACAGCAGACGAGTCAATTCCTCCTGAGAGAAATGCTCCCAAGGGACATCTGCAACCATCCGCTCGCGGATCGATTCACGCAGCAGGGCATCCAATTCTTCAACCGCAGTCCTGGTCGGACCCTTCAAAAAGGTGAGCGACGCCCAATTCGGCCACCTGGCGGGCCGACCAATAAGGTTCGGGTTCGGGCAATTCACCCGGTTGATCTCCTGCCAGGGTAAGGATCGTGCCGGGCAGGAGTTTGCGAAAGCCCGTGTAGATCGTATAAGGAGCAGGAATATAGTTGTAGCGCAGGTAAGAGCGCCAGTGCGCCCCGGTCGATTTCAGCATGGAAGGCCGGATGTGCCTTCAATGCCTTGAGTTCTGACCCAAAGAGGAAGACACTGCCAGCCCAGCCATAATACAGAGGTTTGATCCCAAGCCGGTCACGGACCAGGGTCAGCCGGTGCTCGCTGGCGGTCCCACAATGCGAAGGCAAACATTCCATTGAAACGCTGCACCGCCTCTTGCAATGCCCCACTGGCAAATCGAAGCCAGCACAATCTCGGTATCGGAATGTCCCCGGAAGGAATAGCCCAAAGCAGCAAGTTCATTTCGAAGGTGGTTGAAATTATAGACTTCGCCATTGAAAACGATGACATAACGGTCATCGGCAGAAAACATGGGCTGGTGACCGGCGGGTGAAAGATCCAGGATGGCAAGACGGCGGAATCCCAATGCAATCCCGCTGTGAGCATCCATCCAGTTGCCGCTGTCGTCCGGACCACGGTGACGGATCGTTTCCATCATACGGGTAATAATCGCCTGGAATGAGGTTTGATCCTTGTTTTGGGAAATATCCAAGAAGCCAGTGATTCCGCACATAATGTCTGACGAATCTTACCACCATCTAATGGCATATTAGACTGGCTGATAGGCGCAATGGAATTACGAAATCATTAGTCAGGAAATGGGAATGTGGAGAGGGCGAAGGGGTCGCATACCCCCCTATCCCCTGATCACCACGTAATTTCCCGATATTTCATGAAGGCTGACTGGCCGCTTTCATGAGGCTATCATAAAGGCCTTCATATTGGCGTGTGATCTCATCCTGTTGAAAATTTTGCTGGATGCGTTGGCGCGCGGCTGCGCCCAGCGCACTCCGTCCTTCAACACCAAGAGCAATTATTCGCTGCCAGCCATCTGCCAGTGCTTGTGGATCCATTGGCGGCACCACAACCCCGGTCTTATCCACCAGATAAGCCGAATCACCCACATCTGTAACAACGCAAGGAACAGAACACGACATCGCTTCAGCGATCGTATTGGAAAATCCCTCACCGAACGATGAAGATGACGAGGCAATATCCAGTGCGGCAGTCAGGTTTGAGATATCATCCCTTTGTCCAAGCAAATGGAGCCTTCCACGAAGTTCATCCCGGTCAAGATAATCGCGGAAACTCAGATTCGACGCTTCCACTCCGTTGCCTGCCAATACAAAATGAACATCAGCATTTTGCAAAGCGAGAAGACTGGCGGCTCGAAGAAAATTCCAGTGGTCTTTCATCGGATCGAAACGAGCGATCAGACCGATCAGAAGGGTATCCGGTGCAAGCGCGAGTTCGTTACGGAGAGCCACGCGGGCAGATAGATTTGGATGGAACTGCATGGTATCAACGCCATTTGGTATATGAGCCCAAAGCCGCGGGTGGTACCCCAAACGCGCATGGAACTCCTGGCCTGCTTTTGAGTTTACGATGACCGCCTGCGGCCAGCCTGAAAATTGGACACAAGCTCTTAGAACCACACTTGACAACCGGCGATAAAAGGTCATATCCATGTTGGAGGCGCGAATATTCCATACGACCGGTACAGCGGTTATTTTGGCAGCCAATACGCCAAGCAAGTCAGCATGATAGAGCCAGGTTTGGACCAGGTCTGGAGATTCGCGCCGAAGTATTTTTACCAAGCCAAACAACGCATCAAGAGACAATCTGCCCGGCCACATGTTCAGGGAGAACACCGGGACACCCAGGGACTGAATTTTATCCCCGACCGGACCAGGGCGGATCAAACTGACCACCTGATTTTCGAATCGGACCGCATCCATGCTCTTCAGCAGGCGATAGAGCATCGTCTCAGCGCCTCCGATATTGAGGCTGGTGATCACGTGAAGGATTTTTACACGACGATTAATCATAGGATAACAAGCACGATTCAAAAATGCGAATATATTTTCTCACAGATTCATCAAGTGTGAAATCTTGAGCCCTTTGTCTCAACAGGTCCCGGTCAGGAGTCTCCTGCAGTGTTTCCAGAATTGCCAATGCCAGGGCATCTGGATCTCCGACTGGTACAAGCCTGCCGAAGCGCCCTCCATCGAGAATTTCACCTGGTCCACTCCTGCAATCGGTTGAGACCACGGGTGTTCCGCACGCCAAAGCCTCAATAAGGACATTCGGCAAGCCTTCCCATTCTGACGAGAGCACCAGAAGCCGGGCACGCGCCATATAAGCATATGGATTTTTCACTGAACCAGGCATCTGAACGTTCTCCGTGAGATCCATTTGTTTTGCCAACGCTTCCAGGCTGGCGCGCTCCTGACCTTCACCCAGGATAAGCAAGTGTGCCGGATGTTTCTGGCGAATGATGAAAAAAGCGCGCAGGAGAGTTGAGTAACCTTTCTGAGGGACCAACCTTCCAACCGCCAGAATTACAGGTGGATCGTCGGATGCGAACCAGGGGTGGGCGATGGATTCCTGCGCCTTTTGTTCCAGTTCGAGAGACACAACAGGGTTGTAGACCACGTGCGTTTTTTGGCGCGGCATCCCGGTGACTTTAATAAAATCCTCGGCCACACCCTGTGATACACAAATTGCCGCATCAGCAGAGCGAAAGAACAAGCGAGCCAGTTTTATAACCAACCTGTTACGGATGCCTGGCCCGGCAGCAAGGACGGTGGATAGCATGTTGCGGGGAGAGATCACCAAAGGTATATGAACCTGTGCGAGTCTAACCGCCCAGATTGCAATCAAACTCGTGTGAATCTGTACGCTGTAAAGGAGGACGGGACAGCGCATGCGCAAATAGCGAACCAGTGGGAATAACGAGAAGAGCACTCTTTTCCCCTGCAGGTCAATAACATTCACCCCAGGGGGGACTTCTGATAAAAGCCCTCCAGAGCGGTCCGCAAGCAGAAGGTCAACTTGAATGTCGTTTTGGACCAGTCCCTCGATTAAATTTAGCGACATGCGCTCTGCTCCACCTATGGTAAGCGACTGGATGAAGATGGCTATTCTTCTCCCTGCAAGCTCCGGCCCGATCTTGAGTGGAGCAGTGACGTCCTGGCTTTGCGAGCGCTGGTGAACAATCATAACCGTGTCATTCTGACGAAAGAATTCCAAAATCGATGCAGATCCTACCGTTGAACTGCCATGGAGGTCGATAAAATCAAAATATCGAATGGCATAACCTGAACGCCTTCAGACATTGGGGGGCCTCTTTGGAGGATGGGCCAGACGGTGGAAAGCCGCCGCGAAAAATGCCAGAGGCCAAGCCCGATCGGAGCGGAGGCCTTCCCGCGCAAAAAACCAAGCCTTTCCAAAGCTGCCCCTGCGAATGAGAGAAAGCACCACATTGGCCGTATCCCGCGTCCGCAATTTTTGGAAATATTGCCTGGACTTTCCCGGCATTCCGACCTGGCTTAGGAAATAACCCGTCAATTTCAGATGTTCTTGCGCGTTTTCCAAAAAGAAAGGACTAGCCCAATTGAATGTCAGCGCCCCGGCATGGCGGCGATACTGGTATGTTATGAGGTCTGTCCGTACATAGAAAATCCCGGCGAGCGCCAGGCGGATCATAAATTCCCTGTCACCGGAGAGCCTGTAGCCAGCTTTAAAAGCCCCGAATTTCTTAAAAACACTGCGACGGAAGAACCAGGCATTAAATCCAGGGGTGGTCAGGACCATCCGCTCCAATAGATCCTCCGGTCCGGATGGGGTAATCTCCGAGAGCGTCTCATTCTTTCCATTTATGCCGGTATAAAAAACCACCGCACTACCGGCGACTGCATCGACTGCTGGATTGTCGAAGAGCGGGGTGACTTCCTTAAACACTCCGGGAGGATATAGATCATCCGTATTGAGAAAACCGATAACCTCTCCATGCGCCAGCTCAAGGCCTTTGTTGAGGGCATCATACATGCCATTATCAGGCTCGCTTAGCACTTTAAGATGTGGGTATTGCGCCAACACATTCAATGTACCATCCCTGGAGCCGCCATCAACGATGATATGCTCCAAAGGAGAATATGCTTGCTCCAGAACACTTTCAATTGCCTGGCCAATCATATCGGCCCGGTTGAAAGAAGGAGTGATTATCGAGATCAGAGCCAGATTTTCAGTCAAGAGTATCCCAAATTTCGACAAGTTATGAACAAAATGATTAAGATCGAAGAGTTATTCCTTTGAGGGGGTAGATCCAGGCGCAGATACCCATTTCAGGATTGGAGCGATCACTCCCGGATGAGAATTAGCATCTTTAATAGAATTCCAAAATGGGGAAACGCCATGACCCAGGACCACATTAAATTTTACGGACATATCCTGTTTCACGATCCAGTACAGTTTGTGTATGCTCAGGCGAGGGCAAACGAAATACTCGCCTGCATTAAGCAAACCGGCTGGAATTATGCATCGCCAACGATTTATTCCCAAATTGATGATCAGCCATTCTTCAAAGGGTAAATCGGTTTGATAGCTTCGAAAGACTATAGTGCCGTCTGCGGTGATCAGATCAAAACCAACACAAAGAGCCTTATTTATTTTTTCCGACGCAAATGACATCTCTATGAGGATGTCTTGGTCGCTGGGACAGGATTCTTGTACTTCGTTTTCATCAGACAGAACGCGGATTGAGATCAGGCGTGCTTCGGAATTTCCGGGAGCGGTTTCAGGCTCCCAAACAACTTCTCCCTTGCTCAAGCTCTGGGAAGCCATGTATTCCCGGATGATTGATTGAACATCACCCTTGGAAACAAGTTTGCCTCCGTTTAGCAGGAAGGCATCGCTACACAGGGACCGAACTGCCTGCATATTATGACTGACGAACAATACCGTGCGTCCGCCCTGGGCCACGTCGCCCATTTTGCCCAAACACTTCTTTTGAAATTGGGCATCCCCCACCGCCAGGACCTCATCCACCAGCAAAATCTCCGGTTCCAGATGTGCAGCCACGGCAAAAGCCAGGCGCACATACATGCCGCTGGAGTAATACTTTACTGGCGTATCCAGGAATTTCTCAATCTCAGAAAAGGCGACAATTTCATCGAACTTCCGGTCAATCTCATTCCGACGCATTCCCAGAATTGCCCCATTTAAGATATATGTTATCGCGGCCGGTCAGTTCAGGGTGGAAACCGGTACCGACTTCCAAAAGAGAGCCAACCCGCCCAAAGATATCGGCTCTTCCGCGCGTCGGCTTGGTAATGCGTGAGAGGATTTTTAGCAACGTGCTTTTCCCGGCTCCGTTGCGGCCGATAATGCCGACCGCTTCACCATGCTTGATCTCAAAAGAAATATCCTTCAGGGCCCAGATTTTATTCCGTTCCTGGGCCGCTTCGCCCTTGAACCAGTGCAAAGGCGCGCGTGCAGCGGTCATCAGGGCGTCGCGAAAGGTTTGGTAACGCGCCTTCTGCATTCCAATACGATATTGTTTGGAAAGGTTGTCAGCTCGAATCGCAATATCGCCCATCAGATCACATCCGCGAAGCCAGATTCGACCCGCTTGAAATAATACAATCCACTCACAAGCAACACGAGCACAACAACCGCCGAGATAAGCAGGAAAGGCAGGTTCAATGCGCTCTTACCCAATAATGCCCAGCGGAAGCCCTCCACCACTCCGGTCATTGGGTTAAGGCTGAAAAGCCAGCGCCATTTTTCGGGAATCAATTGACTACTATAAGCAACGGGGGTTGCGTACAGCCAAAATTGAGACAGGAATGGGACAACATAACGGATATCACGATACTTTACATTCAGGGCTGAAAGCCATAATCCGACTGCCAACGCGCTGGCCAGCGCCAACAGGAGGAAGAGAGGCAGGCTCCAGACATAGGCCTGCGGCGTTATATGATAGTAGAACATCATACCCAACAGAACAACGAAGGCGATCGCAAAATCCACCAGGCCTGCGATTGTGGAGGCAAGCGGAACGATCAGGCGAGGAAAGTAGACTTTCGTAATCAGGTTCTGGTTGTCGATCAAGCTGTTGCTGGAGGAGGTCAACGCAAAAGCAAACAACTGCCAGGGCAGCAAAGCGGTAAAAGTAAAAACGGGGTAAGGAATCCCGTCGGAGGGTAGCTTGGCCAGGCTTCCAAAGATGATGCTGAAAATCAGCATGGTTAGAACAGGCTGCAGGATGGCCCAGGCCGCACCCAGCACTGTCTGCTGATAGCGCACTTTGATATCACGCCAGGTCAGGAAAAACAGCAATTCGCGATAAGCCCAGAGCTCCCGCCACTCGAGTGCCTGCCACCCGCGCGAGGGCTCGATCAGGATGTGCAGGTTTTCTGAAGGCCTCTGTGTGATCTGCCGTGAATCAGTCATATTCTTTTCTTGAAATAAGGTGGGAAGCGCGAGAGTTCAGGGGTTGGATATTGCCATAAAGGATGGGATACGTCAAGAGAAGGTGCCGCCAAAACGCGACTGTCATCTGTAAATGGGATAGCAATATATGCCTAGCGCGAGGCCGCCTCTGTAATAATTTGTAGCAATCGTGGGGCTGTGACCTGCAAACTATATTCCTGTTCCACCTTTATGCGGCCCGCTTTTCCAAGAGCAGCCCGCATCCCGGCATCCTGAGCCAGCTTGACCAAGGCTTCCACCCATTCAGTGTTAGTGGAAGCTTGAAAACCTGTTATGCCCTGTTCAACGATGCGCGTGTTGACCCCAACCGGCGAGGCGACCACCGGAAGCCCACAGGCCATATATTGAATAAGCTTGTAGCCACATTTCCCTTGCTCAAAAGGGCCATCCGGTAAAGGCATGATACCTACATCAAAGGATTGGATCTGTGCGACTTCGCTGTCCTCGCTCCAAGGCAGAACGTCCTTGGCCACGCCCGGGAGCGGATCCTGGTCCCCGGAGCCAACCAGCACCACGCGTGCTCCGGTCAATTTGGCAACCTGTTCCAAGGCTTCTTTGATCAATCCCAAATATGGAGCAGTGATCGGAGAACCGATCCATCCGATGCGAAATTGTTCGCCGGTATTTTCTTTTGTTGTATAGCGGCTGATATCCACCACACTGGGAAGACGTTCTATCCTGCCAGCACCAGCAAGGCTTGCACGTTCGGCCAGATACTCATTGCCCACCACTACCGTGGTTGCCCGGCGCATGATCGCGTCGATCTTTTTACCCAGGAGGGCACGAACAAAAGGATTGTGATGCTGGTCATAGCGGTGAAAAACTGCATCATCATAATCGACTACGCAAGGAATACCTCGTTGCAGCAACACTTCGGCAGCAAAGCTTGGTATCCAGGGTAACAGTTCTTTTTCGATCCAAAGAAGATCAAAGTGCCGGCTATTCACCAAATATAAAATTCGACTTATGTAAGCCTGGAGCATTGAGAAGACTGGCTGATGTTTCCCACCATATAAATTTCGGACATAATCGTTACCCAACAGAGGGGCAACCCTGACTTCCATCCCGAAGGAAGACAGGAAGGGGACGTATTGATAGAACCGGACACGGCTGCTGGGACCAAGTGAACTATAACGGGTCAATGCAAGGACATGCATTCCTATTTACCTAAATCTCTCAGCAATCGCAGCAGGGTTTGTAGAAACATACGATAAGAGTGGATGGATCCAATGAAATTATGTTTTGATAAGTTGGCAAGGCTCCAGCCCAAGCGCACCCAAAACTCCACCAATAGGAAGCCATCAGGATTTTGATCGCAGTGGGAGCCCCAAAATGCTTTGCAACGTATAAAACCCGGCTATTGAGCGAATAGTATAACCGCTTCGTCTTTATCTGATAAGAGGCCCAAAAACAGGACTGGAAAGGCAGTCAAATATGCTCTCAGCCAATAGAGTATAATCTTTTTTTTCCGGCTGATACCACCCAGCTTTTGCTCGATTCCTTTGTAACCGGGTTCAGCCCTTATTATGAGTGAATTCACAAGTCTGGAAATGGCATTCCAATCGAAGCATGTGGAATTCGGCAGAACATTGAGCAGGGAAAAGCAGGTTTGAAGCTTTTATACATTCCCAAGAGGCAGCATTGAAGATAATTTTTAACAGCATCGCGGAGAAGATGACTAACTTTTATAGGAAAGCACGCATGAGGCTGATTCCTCCAGGAAGCCAACGCGAAAGACCATTTAGGTTACTAAAGGGTCTCATTTTGCATTCCAGGAATACAATCATTCTTGCCACAACGATGATTGAACAATCCATCTTGGAGCCAAAAAGAAAGGTGGTAATGGCACAAAATAAGAGCATGGAGGAAAATTTTTTAAAAGGCACCTCCCGATTGATCGTATTCATTGTCCCGGGAGTTAATGTAGTGAATGGCGGAATCATGTCCATTTGTACACTGGCTAAAGTTTCTCAATCTGCCAAACCGATCCATAATGCTGAAGTACTTCTTGTAACCCTACCTGGAAGCTCCCTGCTTACAAAATTTACATTATTTGAGAATCCCTTTGATATTTACAGATTCGAGCAACTATATTCGTATTTTACAAGGATAGAAGAACTCACCTTGCACCTTCCAGAGAATTTTGTTATTCGATTCCTGGCTTGTCTGACGGATACGGAAAAGCAATTCTTGCTAAACATTCCCAATTTCCACATCAATATTTTGAATCAAAATGTCTGGCTGATGCCAGCTCGCGAAATCGTGACTCAAGTCAAAGAACTGACGAAATTTGTAACCTGTACAACCGCTCATCCAAGGTATTGTACACAACAACTAAGGGATTATTACAACATACCTTTTCATAATTTTTCTACAAGCAATTTAACGGAATACTATCATCGCCCGTACAAAGAAAAAGAAGGCCTGATGATTGTCTCCAATGACTCCCAGAAATACAAGGGAAGAGTTCTGGCAAAAATTAGAAGTGAACACCCTGAGTTGGCAATCAAAATAATCGAGAAAGTGCCCTACGAGGAATATAAACGATTACTTTCCCGGGCAAAATGGGCAATCACTTTTGGCGAAGGTTTGGATGGGTATTTTGTGGAGAGTATTCGAAGCGGTGCAATTCCATTTGCAGTTTATAACCAAGACTTCTTTACTGATCGTTTCAAGAATCTACCAAATGTATACAACAGTTATGAGGAAATGCTCACCAATATTTCGCAAGATCTGGACAGGTTGAATGTGCCACAGGTCTTTGAAAGCCTGTCAAAAAGGCTGATCGAACTCGATAAGCAAGAATACGACGATGGGAAATACAAAGACAACATTCGAAGATTCTATGTGGGAGAGTATGATTTTCCTTAATGGTGAAGGAATTGATCAGTGCGTCAAGAAAATCCGCCCTTCCTTTATTTATCTCGCTGGCACGTTGACTCTGAAAATTGATCCCCGGTTACGTAAACCAGTTCCTCCCTATTTGCCAAACGCCAATTCCAGGGCTTCATTCCATGCTGGCAGATGAAGATCAAAAACCTGTTCAAATTTCCGGCATTCCAATGCCGAGAAAAGCGGACGCTGAGCCGGAGTGGGAAAGTCCGAGGTCAGTGCAGGAAGCAGTTGTTTCACCTTCTGTTCCTGCTTAGCCGGATCAAGTCTTGAGGATCTCCTGTGCCCAGGTATAGCGGCTTGCATGACCTGCGCCAGCCAAATGGTATAAACCGGTTCGCTCCCGCAGGTAGCCAATCCCATGGGCAAGGACCTGTGCAGTTATCTCTGCCAGCATGCGCGCCCAGGTGGGATTGCTGACCTGATCATCCACCACTCGCAAGGTCTCATTTTTACGCGCCCATTCCAATACCTTGGAGACGAAACTATCACGGCGCAGACTGTAAACCCAGGCTGTACGAAAGATCAGGTAATCCCCACCCACAGATTGGATGGCCTGCTCCCCGGCCAATTTGCTCTTCCATACACGTTGACAGGGTGAGGAAGATCGGTCTCCTCATACGGAGCAGCCTTTAGTGCCATCAAAAACGTAGTCGGTTGAGTAATGGATCAAGACCGCATTCAGCTTGCGGGCTTCTTCTGCCAGCACACCCGGTCCAGTGCCATTAATCGCTTCAGCAAGTTCCGGTTCGCTCTCGGCTTTATCCACGGCAGTATAAGCAGTTGCATTAACAATCACATCCGGGCGACAATCCTGTACAATCTTGCGAATACTGGCCGCATCGGCCATATCGACTTCCGGGTAATCGCATGCGAACACAGCACCAAGAGGCTGCAAGGTGCGCTGCAATTCCCAACCAAGTTGGCCGGTGTTGCCTAAAAGGAGCAGATTTCATTAAAATTCTGTCTCAATCAACCGAAGCAGATACTCGCCATAGCTGTTGTTCTTGTAAGAACCAGCTATTTCGATTAACGCATCGCGGGAGATGAAACCCTTGCGATAGGCAATCTCCTCCGGACAGGAGATCATAATTCCCTGCCGTTCCTGCACTGCCTGGATAAAATTGGCCGCCTGCAGGAGCGATTCGTGCGTGCCGGCATCCAGCCAGGCAATCCCGCGTCCCAATTGTTGAACCTGCAATTGGCCCATTTCAAGATAGACTTTGTTCAAGTCTGTGATCTCGATTTCACCGCGTGCGGAGGGTTTGAGCGCCCTGGCAAAGGACACCACGCGCTGGTCGTAGAAATACAATCCCGGAACAACATAATTCGAGCGCGGCCTGGCCGGCTTTTCTTCCAGGCTGATGGCGCGGCCCTGATCGTCGAATTCAATCACGCCATAGCGCTGTGGGTCACGTACCGGATAGGCAAACACCTGTGCGCCTGATTTCCAACTCCGCTGCAGCTTGCATTTGATCAGCCAGTCCGTGGCCGAAGAAGATATTATCTCCCAGGATCAGGCAGGCCGGATTTTCACCAACAAACTGTTCTCCGACAATAAAGGCATCCGCCAGGCCGCGCGGCTCGGCTTGTTCGGCATAACTGAATTGCATGCCCCACTGCTGGCCGCTGCCCAGCAAATGCCTGAAAAGCGGCAGATCCTCAGGGGTGCTGATGATCAGAATCTCGCGTATTCCTGCAAGCATCAACATCGAAAGCGGATAATAGATCATGGGTTTATCGTACACCGGCAGGAGTTGCTTGCTGACTGCCAGGGTGAGTGGGTGCAAACGTGTTCCCTTGCCGCCCGCCAGGATAATTCCTTTCATTTCTGGCCTCTCCACACGTTCGGTATAGTTCTTGTCAAGCCATGACTGGTACTCTTTTTGCTTGCGGATGGCCTGGATCCAATCGCCATGCTCCAAATACCAACAAACTGTTTTCAAGAGACCTTCCTTCAAAGCATACTTCGGCTGCCAGCCCAATTCCAGCCCAATTTTATTGATATTCATGGCATAACGCCGGTCATGGCCCGGCCGATCAGTACACAAATTTCTTCAAACCGGCATGAGGCCGGTGAGGCGACCCGGGTTTCAACTCATCCAGAATTTCGCAGATGGTATCCACGATTTCCAGGTTGGTGGGTTGGTTGTTCCCACCAATATTGTAACTCTCACCGATCCGCCCATGTTGCAGCACCTGCCAGATGGCCTCGCAATGATCCTCCACATACAGCCAGTCACGGATCTGTTTCCCATCGCCATAGATGGGCAAAGATTTTCCTTCCAAAGCATTCAAGATCATCAGTGGAATGAGTTTTTCGGGGAACTGGTATGGCCCGTAATTATTCGAACAGTTGGTGAGCGTGATCGGCAAACCGTATGTGTGCGAATAAGCGCGTACCAGGTGGTCACTGCTGGCCTTTGAAGCCGCATAAGGAGAATTCGGGGAATAAGGGGTTGTCTCCTCAAAAGCAGGTGCATCCGGCGTCAACGAACCAAAGACTTCATCTGTGGAAATATGATGGAAGCGGACAGTTTTTGCATCCGCTTTATTTTCATCCAACCAGACCTTGCGGGCTGCTTCCAGAAGGGAAAAAGTGCCAAAGATATTGGTTTGCACAAATGCAGCCGGGCCGAGGATGGAACGGTCAACATGCGTCTCGGCGGCGAAATGAACGATGGTATCAATCTCATGGCGTCGCAGGATGTCCTCGACCAAGGCCTGATTGCAAATATCGCCTTTGGTAAATTCGATATCGATCCATGAGATGGCAATTCCTTCAGGTTTTCCAGGCTGCCGGCATAGGTCAGCAGGTCCAGGTTGACGATGAAAACATCAGGCTGGGTCCGTAAAACATAACGGACAAAATTAGAGCCAATAAACCCTGCGCCGCCGGTAACCAGTATATTCCTCATTGTGCAACTCCTATTCGAACAGCTCCGCCTCCGATAATAATTTTCCATGGGAATCTTTTTCCGAAAGAATCGGTGCCTGTCCATTCAACAGCGGCCATTCGATCCCCAGAGCTGGATCGTTCCACCGCAGCGAGCGTTCCCATTCGGGAGCATAATAATCAGTAGTTTTGTAAATAACATTCCGCCCAATCGCTCAAAACGTAAAATCCATGCGCAAAACCTATCGGGATCCATACCTGCTGTTTGTTTTCTGCAGAAAGCAGTACGCCCACCCAGCGGCCGAAGGTCGGTGAACTACGCCGCAGGTCCACGGCAACATCAAAAATCTCTCCCACAACCACACGCACAAGCTTGCCCTGCCCCTGGCGAATCTGGTAATGCAGGCCACGCAGAATACCTTGTTGGGAACCCGAATGATTATCCTGAACGAAAGGGCCGGGGATGCCCGATCTGGCAAATACATCCGCACGAAAGGTTTCCAGAAAGAAACCTCTCTCATCGCCAAAGACCTTGGGCTGAAATACCAACACATCCGGTATGTCTGTCTGTTCGAATGCCATAATTCTCACCCTACCCTTTCACGATAGGCTCGGATGACCTGGGCAGGCTCACCGATCACCTTTAAGATTCCCATGATCCAACCAGGCCGCCCGCTGGCACATCGCTTCGATCGATGCCATGCTGTGCGAGACCAGCAAAATGGCTGCGCCACGTTGGCGAAAGGCCTCGATGCGGTCTGCACATTTCTTTTGGAAGGCCTCGTCCCCGACGGATAGAACCTCATCCACGATCAACACATCCGGCTCGCTGGCCGTGGCGACCGAAAAACCCAGGCGTGCATACATGCCGGAGGAATAGGTCCGGATGGGGGCATTAATAAATTGACCAAGTTCGGCAAAATCAACGATCTGGTCATATTTTTCCTGCATTTCACGGTGACTGAAACCCAACAAAGCACCGTTGAGGAAGATGTTCTCTTTGCCGGTCAGTTCTGGATGAAAACCGGCGCCCAATTCCAACAAAGGCGCCACCCTGCCTCTTACAATCACCCGGCCTTTGGTGGGGCGCAAAACACGCGCAACCACCTTGAGCAGGGTGCTCTTCCCGGCCCCGTTCACTCCCACCAGACCAAAAACTTCACCCCGATAGACATTCAAGGCGACATCCTGCAGCGCCCAGAACGTTCGCATTTGGACTTCGCCTTTCAAACGACGGATGAAGTATTCTTTGAAAGTGCGAACGCGTTCACTGGGCACACGATAGCGCACTGAAACAGCCTCAAGATGAACAGCCTCTTCAGGATCAGTCACGGACTCCTCAACAGGTATCTTAGCCGATTCAGACACGATAGGCAAATTCATCGGATTTTGAGGTAAAGATGAGCCACCCCACCAGCAACATCCCAAACGCAATCAACGCGGCCGGCCAGAACTCGCCCCAGGTAGGCCAAAGCCCATCATACAAAGGCAGACGCCAGAGTTTGACCAGGTAATATAAGGGGTTTAGATGCAGGATCAATTGATATTTGGCCGGAATGGCGGTCTCGGGATAAATGATTGGGGTCAGGTACATCCAGGCAGTCAAGATGATCTGGTACATCTCGGCCACGTCGGGAAAATAGACTGCCAGTGTTGAAATCATAAGACCCAGGCCGAGGGTAAAACAGGCCAGCAACAGCAAGAGAAACCGGCAAGAAGACTGCCGTAATACGGACTGGTGACCCTGTGACAGCCATCACGATAACAAGCGGTACAAAGGATAAAACCAGGTTAACCACGCCTGATCCGATGGCGGAAATACCAAAAGAAGCACGCGGGATATAAATGCGCTGCAGCAACCCGCCCCCCCAAACCAGGCTGCTCATCGCACTCGTCGTACTCTGGGAAAAGAAATTCCAGGCCATCAGACCACATAGAATATAGGCGGGGTATGCACGGGTTTGGGTAAATAGATGCGAAAAGACGAAACTGAGTACAAGCATGATGCCCAATGGGCTGAGCATGGTCCAGGCCACGCCAAGGAAGGAGCGCCGATAACGGGTGAGAATATCGCGCCGCACCAGTTGGAAAAGCAAGTGACGATAATTCAATGCTTCCTTGAGTTCCTGGAGAGCATGCGGTATCAATTGGGCTGAATCATAAATCGGTGTTGGTTGCATGATTACCTGATGATGTTGCGGAAAGACTGGAGGATTTTACCATGGAACGCAAACAGGGCGATTTGCTCAGGAGAGCGAGCATACCGGGACAATCCTGGAACTAACCATGCCAGGCCTGGATAGATCTTCGTTCAGTTTTTTGAGGATTATCTTCCAATTTGCAATTTTGCCCGGCGGCGCGCACTGATAAGCGGTGCAACCACCTTCCGGAGGATGTATTTGGCTGGCAAAACCCCGAACCATGAGCCGCCATCACGATAATGTACCTTGAGCATTTCCGGCCAGCAGCGAGCATCCGCGAGCGATCGTTTTTCCCTGGGTATGCAGACGAAAATTGGCCCATAGGCGCGGCAAGTATTGCACGGGGGCCAGGGCTGCCAGTCGCACCCACAAATCGTAATCCATTGCAAAGTAAAACGAAGGGTCAAGCGGACCAACCTTGCGCCACAAGTCTGCACGCCAGAAGGCTGACTGCTGAGGAATGTGGACATAGCCCTGCCGGAGACGCCTGTAACTGGTCTGGGCAGCGGGGAAACGGCCGATAATGCGCCCGTTCTCATCAATAAAATTGGCATCGCCATACACCAGGCCAACCTCGGGCCGGTCCTGCAGAAACGCGACTGCCTCCCTCACGGCATTTGTTTCGTAAGTATCGTCTGAATTTAGCCAGGCCAGGATTTCGCCTTTTGCGTGGGCAAAACCTTTATTGATGGCATCCGTCTGGCCGCGGTCTTTTTCCGAAACCCACCAGGCCAACCGATCCGAGTAGCGGCGGATAATTTCCACACTGCCATCGGTGGACCCGCCATCCACAATGATGTATTCGATGTTGGGATAATCCTGATCCAATACCGAACGGATGGTGCTTTCCAGGTAACGCGCCTGGTTAAAGGAGGGGGTGACAATCGAAACAAGAGGTGAGGTCGATGTCAGACATGGGTCAGGGCTTGAGATTGTAGATCAGGTAACCGTCGCCTTTTGCAAACACAGGATAATGGGCAGCCAGATAATTCCGCAATTGAGGCTGCTTATCCAGTTCCCCCTGGGAGGTGATCACGAACAGGTCCATGCCGGCGGTTTTTTGAGCAAATTCAGAGGAAAATTCCGGGGCAGTTTGACCGGCCAGCTGACGCAGGTTGGTATCCATCTGGCTTGGCCAGTAAGAGCCATCGATCCAGCCCCAGTATTCCAGACGATAACCATAATCGCCGGCAACTTCGATCACCTTTTTTTCGTGCCCGATCAATTTGCCAAGCTTCTGATAGAAAGGAGCATCATCCCGATAATTGGCCACTGCCATGGTATTGCGCGATGCCCACATCTGCATCGCCACACCGAGCAACAAGATCCCGGCGAAGGCAGCCTGCCAGACCCAGCCTTTTTTCTCCAACACGAGCCTGCACCAGGAAATCCGCCACCGGGATCAGGCCAAAGGCGACCACCAGGATGATCGGCAGATGATAATAGTCATGCGTGATGAAATGATAAGGGAAGGTAAAACCATAGGCGATGTAGCCGACCCACAGGCCGATGGCGATGAAGCGCTGCCGGTTGGTGGGATATAACAGGATGCCGATCAGCGCAGCAAACATGGCTGCAAATCCGGAGAACCCGGCCGCCATGAAGATCCAGCGCCCATAGAAAGAGGCATCCTTCCAATAGGATGGGAAGAAACGCAGTGCAAACTGGTCTGCCCAGATTTCCTGCAATGATTCCATAAAGATAGTAAATGGCACTCGGGACGACCGTGATGCCAACCACAGCCCAGGTCTGTTTGTCGGTAAAAATACGTTTCCAGGAGGCCCGGCTGATCACCAATCCGGCGGCTGCGCCCAACAGGGGAAAGACCGCCACCGATTTGACGAAGATCGTCAGGCCGGTCAATACCCCGGCCAGGATGGCCAGTTTCCAGGTTCGGTGTGTCTCCCAGCGGTAGAGCGCCCACAATGACCAGGCGATCATGGCCACCATCAACGGATCGGGCAGGAAGGCCCGGCTGACCGTCACCCCAAAAGGAACAAACAAATAATAAGCCAGGGCAATGATCCCGCCTGCCCGCATGGACATCTCTTTCGCCAGCAGCCAGATGGCAATACCGCCGATCAGCCAGAACAGGGAGGCATACAACCGGCCCATCCAGGTCTGCACACCGGTCAGGTTGTAGGTCAGTGCGACGATGCTTTCCATGATGGGAGGCTCGATCAGACCTTCCGCCTTCCACTGGGCGACTGCCATGTTGCGCTGCCAATCCGGGACAGTGGTCAGATGCTGATAGTACATTCCGCGTGCAATGATCAGGGAACGATACTGGCGCGTCATATAGAAATCATTCGGCAAGTCGGTCAGATCATAGAGCCGGATGCCAAGGGCGGCGACGAAAAGCACCACCAGCAGAGCTGTTGTCAGCCAGGGTTTGGCAAATAATTTGGGTTGTGGACTGCTTTCCATTTTTGACCGTTTTCCTTATGGCTGGGTCGTCAGAGGATGTTGGAGGTCGAAGATGATATATTCATCCGTCTGGGCATAGATGGGATAATTCTTGTAAAGCAAATCCTTGACGGCTGGTTGCTTGTCCAGCTCCCCGAACATGGTGACAAGGAAATATTTCTTTCCGGCGGTATCGTTCTGGAAAGTCTTCAAAAGGTCCACATTCTGCCCGGCCAGGTAACGCAGGCCAATATCGGCACTGGTGAACCAATTATCCGCACCCTGCCAGCCCCAGTAGGCCAGGCGGTAGCCATAATCCTGGGTCAGACCGATCACACCGCCGTCATGGCCGAGTTTATCACCGATCTCAGCCCAGAACTTGGGCTCATTGTAATAGTTTGGCTTTACAATCATGTCGCGGGCATACCAGGCTGGGACGGCAATTCCAACCAGCACAACCGCGATCAGCGCCAGGCGTGGGAAGAGCCCGGCACTGTACTCGAAGAAACGCTCAAAGAACAGGCGCAAGCCGGGCGCCATCGAAATGGCGACCACCGGGATGAAAGACAACTGGTAATAATCATGGGTAAAGAAGTGGTATGAAAAGGTCATACCGAAAAGGAAGTATCCGATCCATAATCCGATCAAGCAGCGGGCGCTCACGCTTCGAATCGGCCAGGAAAATGCTCAGGAGCAGCCAGCAGGACAGCCGTCCAGCCAATGTTGGCATTTACTGTAAAAGCCCAGCGAAAATAAAAAGCCGGATCGATCCACATATTCGGGAAGAAGCGCAGGGCAAATTGTCCAGCCATATCCCAGTTTCAAGATCCCATAGAGCGTATAAATGCCCACCGGCAGGATCAGCAACCCGCCCATCGTCCAGACCTGCGGGTCGCGGATGGATCGTTTCAGGCCTCTCGCCCCAAGGATGACTCCGGCAAACCCGCCCACGATGATGAATGCCGACAGGTTCTTGACGAACAATGCCGCACCGGCCAGGATCCCAAATGCAATCGCCCATTTCCAACTGGAGGTATTCTGCCAGCGGAAAAGCGCCCACAGTGAGAAGACAATCAGGCACACCATCAGAGGATCAGGCATGAAAGCCCGGCTGGCAATCACCCCAAAAGGCACAAAAAGGTAAAATATCGTCCCGATCATGGCTGCGCTGGTGGAGGCAAATTCCCGGATGAGCAGGAAAAGCGCCAGCCCGGCAATCACCCAAAAGAAGGAAGAATAAATTCGGGCAATCCACAGATATTCGCCGGTCAAGCCGATAGGTCTGCGCGACGATATTCTCCAACACCGGCGGCTCGACGATACCCACATTACCCAGGGAAATGGCCTGGCGGCGCGTGGCTTCCGGGACATTCGTGACATATTGGTAATAGATGCCGCGTGCTTTCAGGGCAGAAAACAACTGGCGGGTACCCGCAAAATCCAGAGGCGGATTTTTCAGGTTGAGCATGCGCAACCCAAAGCTCGCCAGCAGAACTACCGCCAGAGCTGTCTTCCAAAGCCAGGGACGGCTAATGAGGTTAATCCCCATGCTTTTTATTTTCATCTTATC
This sequence comes from uncultured Chloroflexia bacterium, assembly GCA_963830665.1. Lineage (GTDB taxonomy): Bacteria > Chloroflexota > Anaerolineae > Anaerolineales > Villigracilaceae > UBA877. The sequence goes on along the minus strand of CAWHNM010000025.1, from coordinate 204,813 downwards.
TCCTTACTCTTGCAGAACCTTGAACACCTGTAAAAAATGGAATGACCCATAAAATCCATTTTCGCCGCACCTTTTCAACGTCCAGACTTCAACCTGCGCGTGCGTACACGGTCATAGAGATTGCGCATTTTTTGCAACCCGAGCAGAATGAAAACCGCCAGCAGGATATGCTTCCAATCGCCAGAGCAGTCGATGGATGAAGGCGGAAGGAGCGCCAGTAGGAACGTAAAGCTTCGCGTGGCTGACCTGCATCAGTGAGATAAAAGGCATCGAAGCGTTCCACCCCTGCCAGGATGCGCTTCTCATCTGACCGGATGGGATCGATAAATTCCGGCCGGGATTTCAAATCGGCGAATCAATAAGCGGGCTTCCCGCCCATAAGCAGCGCCGCGTGTGCGGTTCTTGGCCTGGTCATGGTAGCGGGCGGCGGCCCAAGTCTGCGGGGCGTACACGATGGGAGCCTTCTGGGCCATGCACATCCACAGCAGATTATCCATCAAAAGCTGGTAAGCTGGATCAAGATAATTCACATCCTCCAGAACCGAACGACGCATGAAAGCCGCCGGCTGGCAGATGATCTGGAAGGCCATCAAGTCCATCAGAGTGTACTGGCGGGCACGCATCAAGTTGAACGGCTTACCGTCCGTGTCGATAGCCAGGGCATCCCCATAGACCAGGCCAGCCTGCGGGTGGGACTGGAAAACCCGTACGGCCGCGGATACCGCTCCGGGGAGGTATATATCGTCAGAATTCAACCAGCCGACAAATTCGCCGCGCGCCCGGCGCAAGCCCTTGTTAATCGCTTCCGACTGACCCGAATCTTTTTCGGAGACCCACCAGGCCAGACGGTCTGCATAACGGCGGATGATCTCCACACTCCCATCGGTGGATGCCCCATCCACAACCAGATATTCGATCCGGGGATAATCCTGTTCCAACACCGAGCGCAAAGTGGCTTCCAGAAAACGCGCCTGGTTATAGGATGGGGTCACAATCGTAACGAGTGGAAGATCAGGCATGATCAGAACAACGACAGATAATCGACTTTCGGGAAATACAGTCAATTTGCCGCCGATCGTGGCATCCAGGACCTGCCGCCCATCGGCCTCATAGGCCTGGCGCGCCAGGCGGTATCCGATTTCGGACATTTCAAAATCCGGGAGCTGCCAACGGAAGCCTTTGCCAAAATAAGCCGGGATTGAAATGATTTGGGTCATCCCCTTGCGAGACGATTGTGGTATTGGCTTTGCCGGGGACATTCGATTTATGATCCACCCCGACCAGGATGACCTGCTCAAAGCCCATATGGAAAGCCAATTGGAGAGCCACATATGTGACCGTGGCGCTTTCCCAGACCCGGTGGCGGACATCGCGGGCGAAGGCAGGATTATCGTATGTGGTGTAAAGGAAGGTAGCCGGGAGCGGACCCAGTGGGAAGAAGCGGTGCGAGTGCCAGGAGAGAAACTTCGGCATGGGTAAAGCGGAAATATCATTGATACACTGCTCGATCACCAGGTCATTGACTGAAACAAAATACGTGGTGCCGAAGCCCAATTCAGGGAACATCAGGTAGATACGGTTCAGGCCAAATGTGAATTCTCCTTTGAGCTTACCCAGGTCGGTTTGTTTTAGACTGGGACCGTTACCGATAATAAAAGCACGTTTGCCCTTGTGAATATCCTTCAATTCGGCCAGGCGGGCCATGCTTTCGCGCCGCCAGGGATGCAAATAGACAGAAGGCAGGTCGGGCAGGTGCATCAGTCCGCTGTAGGTCTTGCGCAGAAGAGTCCAGCCGGAAGCCGGGATGATTTGTTTCAAAGTCTGTTTTACACTCATGGTGGATTCCCGGTTATTCGGTGCTTAACCTGGCAGTCGCGCCGCCGTCCACGATCATCGCCTGACCGGTCATGAAGGAGGATTGAGTATTATCAGCCAGGAAGTAAATGGCATGGGCGATTTCCTCCGGCTTACCAACGCGCCCATTGACAGTCTTGCGGGCCAGATTATCCAGGCGGGTATGGATATCCTCGCCTGTAAGATGGCCCCGGTCCAGCCCGGCACGCAGCATGGGGGTATCCACCGCGCCAGGCAGGATGGCATTGACACGGATGTTGTCCCTGGCAAACTCAATGGCAATGGCGCGCGTCAGTGCCAGAAGACCGCCCTTGCTGGCAGCATAAGCAGCAATATTCGTGGAAGTCTGCACTGCATGGACGGAGGAGACATTGACAATCGCCCCGCCGCCCGCCGTCTTGAAAAGCGGGTAAGCCAGCTTGGCAAAGCAGGAAAGCCGGACGCAGGTTGTTGGCGATCACCATATCCCATTCTTCAACAGAAGTGTCGACAAGCGGTTTGGCCACCTGGACCGCGGCATTGCTTACCAGTGCATCCAGGGTTTCAGTAAAAGCGCTGCACCTGATGTGAAAATGCTCTCCATCGATTCCGGATGGGAAATTTCGCTCTGGATAAACAGGCCGTTGGCAGGGAAATCCTCGCCGAACGGAAGCCCGGTCCACGCCGATGACGCGCCAGCCTTTTTCAGCGAACAGAGCAACAGTGGCGCGGCCAATACCGCCAGCCGCGCCGGTGATAAGAACCGTCCTTTGAGATTGGCTGATTTGATGCTTGAGAGTTTGACATTGTTTCCGCCTTCCGGATTGCGTTTCAGGTTCTTGATGGAGCTTTCAAGCATTCAAGTTCTCGTCGAACAGCCATGCCCAAGCCCTTCGATCAAATTCCTGATTGTATTCCAATGCACCCGTTCCCAGGCAGCCGGGCTGGAATTTGCATTGTGCGGGGCGAGCAGAACATTATCCATTTGTTTGAAAGGGCTGTCGGGCGGCAGCGGCTCGACCTCGAACACATCCAGGGCAGCGCCGCCAATTGTACCGTCTTTCAACGCCGCCACCAGAGCAGCTTCGTCCACGATGGGGCCACGGGCGGTGTTGATAAGAACCGCGTTCTTGCGCATCAAGCTCAATGTCCGGGCATTGATAAGGTGGTGGCTGGTCGGGTTCAGATCGCAATTTACAGAAACAAAGTCGGAAGCAGACAGAAGTGTCTCGAGAGTGGTCATCTGGATGCCGGTCTCGGCGATAAAAACATGGTCAATCTCGACAATATCGTTGCCAAGAATGGTCATTCCAAAGGCACGTGCCCGGCGGGTAAGTGCCTTGCCGATATTACCGATCCCAATAATCCCCAGCGTGCACTCGTGCAGGGCGCGGCCGGGGATCTTTTCCCACATGCCGGCTTTCATGGCCTTATCCATCCAGGGCTGGCGGCGGGCAAAAGCCAGCAGGTAGCCCATCACCGTATCGACCACCGGCAGGGTGAAGGCATTTGTTGTTCGACAAAGCTTTATTCCCAGGCGGGCGCAGGCAGCTGCATCGATCGAATCAATGCCGGTGCCCCACTTGGAGATGACTTTCAGGCGCGGGGCGCAGATCTCGAGCACACGCGCGGTGTAACGATCATCGCCGCAGATGGCTCCATCAAATTGACCGGCGTATTTCAGCAGGTCGGCTTCTTCGAGCCGTTCCTGGACATCCGGCGTGATCAGATCCAACCCATAGTGTTCGAGAACCGGGCGGAAACGGTCGAGGGAAGAGAGCATGTAAGGGGCAGAAAAAAGGATGGTTGGCATAGGCAGGTTAATGGCTCGAGACAGGGATTTGGATCTGTCGAGAAATTAAACACGTACGGGACGGGTGAATCATAACTGATATCTTCCAGTAGAGGATAATCTGCTCCCAGATATGTGTCAAATATCAGCCGGAAGGTGTTGACCGGTGAAATGGTCGGATAGAGCAGGTCATTATGGCCGGGCAGGTAATACGCGTTGAGGATCTTGAATTGGTCGCTGCCGGTCTGAAGCCAGGGACCATGGTCACCCTGGATGACGATTATGGGCGGCCTGGACGAATCGGCCAGCAGGGTTGACACGGCTTTTTCCAATTGGGTGGAAATATAGGCCGACCTGGTTCCGATAGCCGTTGTAATAGTTCATCCTGCGAGTAAATGCCATTTGCATCCATGAAAAGGGCAGGGTTGGTGGGCGAACCATCCGGAGCAAACACGAACAGCGGATGGGGATTGGACGAGATGAATGAACACAAACTTGGGACCCGGCATGTGCGCCAGCATCTCCATGCTATCCAATACCAACCGGTGCGGTCGCGGTAGCGCTGCCCATCGATCTGGCCGAGATTGACCAGGCCCAGATCCTCCAGGTGGCGGGCCGGGGTGGTGCGGATGAGCAAGGTTTCGAACTCGGTCATCGCCGACCAGACCGGCGAAGGGCGACAGGTAGATATCGGCAGTTGTCATTTCGGTAAATGCAAAACCGCTGGCAAAAGCAACCGTTTTATAACCGGCATTCTCCAGTTCGTAACGAACGGTACTATGGAGGATGGACTCCCATAGTTGCGTGCGGTCCTCGTTTTTAGGAGTGAACTTGTCATTCAGGTTTTGGAGATAATCCAGGTTCAAGGAAGATCCCAGCGAGACATCCGTGCGAGGATAGTTGCTCTGGCTGCATTTCGCCACATAGAATCCCATTTTCTCCAGGTCGGAGATGAATGCGCTGTTATCATATTGCAAGATTGGCTTTCAACAAGTCAGACCTGCCGTAGGAATCAAGGATGAAATAGTAAATATCCGGCGGGGTCTGCCCGGCGGGGATATGCAGTGCCTGGATCGGGGCATGCGGGTCGACCGGCTGATCCGACTGTCCGACCGGCTGGAACCGATTGCCTGACCACCTGGCCGGCCGCATAACAGCGTCAGGCCAAGCGAGATGATATTCAGTGTCAATGCGGCACTTCTGGAAGCTGGCCCGGGGCCGGCCTGCCCAGACCAGCGCCAGGACCGTAAGGACAAGCCACAATCCACCCAACCAGGCAGGCAGCGGGATTTTCCATTTCTTCTGGAGCAGGTCAAAAACATGGCCGTAGGTGTAAAACAACACAATAATGGCAGTTGTGGCAAAAGCCGCCCGGTGCCAGTCCCGATAGATCAACCGGAAGAGCAGGAAGAGCAAGCGAGGCTGCCATAACCGAAATGACCAATGGACGAATCCCGGCGGTATAACGGACCTGCGAGATATTATGAGAAAGCAGCGCCAGCACCGGATAAGCGGCAAAGGTAAAGAAATACCAGGGGGCATTAAATACTTTTGACAGGTTTTTCTTCATTGTCGATGATCTGATATTCGAAGATTAGATTTATTATTTCCTGCAGGGATTGGATTTATTTCATGCGGTGCTGCATCAGAAAGTCAGTGATGGCAAAATCCAACTCTTCGTCAATATCCCAGGCTTCGTCCGCATCCATTTCGAACATCAGCGGGCGTTCGCCCAGCCGGTTGTGGCGTCGTTCCAGGTTTTCACGGGTAAAAATATAAATGCAGGAATTCTCTTCATAGACTGGCGGCAGGTCCTGGGTCTGGAGCAGGATATTAGGATCATGGTTGAGGGCATGTCCGTGTTGGTCGTACAGACGGGTCTGAAGACGCGTTACCGAGAAGAGCGAGTCATGCGCAGGATAATCGGCCAGAAAGGTCTGTATCGCTTTCGAGATGGTCTCCGGGCGCAGCAGCGGGTTGGTGCTGTGGGTCTGGAGGTAGAAATCCGCTTCGACCCTGGAGGTGTCGTAGAGCAGGATCTCATTCATGGAGATGGTATCTGCGCGTAAATTCCCGGGCCGCGGCAGAATAACCACCTGGGGGAAATCCCGTCGCAGACCGTCCATGACCGGCTCGGAATCGGTATCCACAACGATGGTGGAAATCTCCGGAACAGACAGCAGGGTCTCGATAATGTGCTGGTAAAGCGGCTTGCCCGCCAGCGGACGGTAGTTCTTGCCGGGGACACGCTGAGAATGGTGGCGCATGGGGACGAGGGCTGCGAGTTTTGTCATAGGTCACCCATTATACCGAATAGACACGACTTTGGGCGCTACCCTTCGAGCATATTACCACTCCAGCGTACTGCCATTCGAATCAACAAAGATCGGTCCATCCAACCCCGGAGGATTTACCAATAGTTTCACAATCGACTCTGCGGCATCCGACGGAGTGATCGGCGCATGGATGCCGCCCATGTCCGAGCTGAACCAGCCCGGATGCAGTGCCAGCACCTTGATACCTTCTTCCCTTAATGCATTCTGAAGGATCCGGCTGGCCATGTTTAGCGCAGCCTTCGACATACAATAGGAGTACTCACTCTTGCGCTCACAGGCCCCAATCGAACCGGCTTCCGACGAAAAATTGACGATGAGTTTCTTCTTCCCCTTGCGCAGCAGCGGCAGGACATATTTAACCACCATCAAGGGGCCAACGGCATTGACCTGGAAGGCCGGCAAATAAACCGAGAAATCAACCTGTTCCAACGACAAACGGGATTGATCCAGGTGTACTGCAGCATTGTTCAGAACCATATCGAGTGAATCAACCTGGCTGGATATTGCTGTAATAGCCTGCCGGATGGAATTCTCATCGCTGATATCCCCGGCGTAGCAGTGCAAGCTCTCCGGGTAGTCTGCCTGTAACTGCAATGACGCGGCGCTTTCCCGGCGATTGATGGCATGAATATGGTGCCCATCCGCCAGGAGCTTTTCTGTCAGCGCGAAACCAAGCCCGCGATTGGCGCCGGAAATCAGGATTTGGAAGTTCATTGTGTTATTCCTTGTATTGAATCGGTCCGACTTGCCTGGGCACGGGCTTATCGAGTGCAGCCGCGCCATGTGGATAATAAAACGTCTGTCGCAAACTCCAGTTCCATTCCAATGAACGGCGGTAGCCCTGATAGGTGCCCCAGAATTGCGCAGTCCGATACCAGAAGATGCTGATAAGGTTTTTCCAGAGGAGAGCCTGTTTCGAGGCATGCCAGGAATCGCTGGCGATATTGGCGGAAGTCATCCGCGCGAAGTCATACATGCTGAAATGGGCCTCCGGGTAAATCCGCTTGAAAGCCATGGCCTCACGCAGATACCGGTTGTACACGCCGCGGCGTGTCTCGTGGTGAGAGTGGATCATCTCGGCCTCAGCCTTGTAGGCAACGCCGTATCCTTCGCCGAGCGCCCATTTGGCCCAGGCAAGGTCTTCCAATCCCGTCAGAGTCTCGTCGTAGGGGTGCGCCTTCCAGGCGGAAAGCCGCACTGCTGCGTTGGCATTGTTACAGAATGGATGCGTCTGGCGTGGTTCGGAACGCTCCGGATACCAGCGGTGATAAACCTGCTGTTCTGAAAAATGCGCCGAAGCCGGTGCACGCTGCTTTCCGTAGGTCAGCGCAACCTGTGGGTCGGAAAATGGCTTCAAGCAGGTGCTCCAGCCAATCCGGATAGACCGGGTGAACATGGGCGCTGGCGATGACGACCAGGTCAGAGGCAGCGGCAGCCAGGCCCAGGTTCAGCGAACGCCCGAAGGTGAACTCCGCCGGGGGGATGTGCAGCACGTCCGCGCCGGCCGCGGCTGCCAGGTCCACAGTAGAATCGGTGGATCCCGAGTCTACCAGGATTATTTCCACATCGTGCAACGTCTGCCGGAATAGTCCCTCCAGCAGACGTCCAATATGCGCCGCCTCGTTGTAAGCGCGGATGACCACCGAGCAGCTAGGCATCCAGTTCAAAGCGCTTGCCGTGCAATAAGTCCATCCCGCAAGGCACGGGCGGTGGCTGATTTCTCCAAGGCACGCCAGGAGAATTTTTTCAGGCGCACATACCCGGTGGGAGGAGTGGACTCAATAAATTCGCCAAATGGCAGGGAAAAGCGATAGTAACGGTAATACATGAAACGGCGGGTGTTGCCTCACCGCCTCCTCCGGGAACCTCGAGCCGGTCTGCTGTTAAAAAGGATTCCAGCCTGCGCAGATAAGCTTCCCGGTCGTGTTCGAAATAGACGGTATCATAATCCACAAACGGAGCCCGGGCCGCGCCCAAGGCCGGAACACCCATCAGACATGGACTCCAGGCCGATCTGGGAGTTATACGTCAGCACGAATTTGGATAGCCGGACAAGTTCATACGAACTGATGCGTTCCTGCGGCGGGATAAAGACCGCATTGGGGAGCGCGGCGGCCTTCTGCTCGAACCACATCGCCACGGACTCACGGCTGCGCTTGCCCGGGCGGGCCTCATCGGGATGGGCACGCACCACGAAGAGCGTCTCCGGATGTGCCTTGAAAACCTCCAGCAGCGTGTCCAGCCAGGCGAACATGTCCGTGAAGATCACATTGGCATGCAATTGGGTGGTATCGAAGATAACATTGGTGAAGACCGCCACCACCTGCTTGAACCCGGCAGCTTTTTGTACAAGTTCATCCGGCAGGCTGCGCATCTCGTTCCAGAAATGGATACCTGCCATGCTGAAATCACCCTGCAAGCGTTTCTGCAGGTCGGCATCCAGACGGGCATTCTGTTCCGGCGTGAGATCCACGTCCGGGATGGTGATGGGGTAAGTGGTGACATCGCCTTCCACGAAATAGCCGCTGAAGGGCTGGAAACCCGATTCGTGCGTGATAACGCGCACGCCGCGCTGACGGCACAGCCAGGCTGCGGTCGCTTCGGGAAAGTGCATCCCGTTGAAAAGGACGACTGCCTGCGGTTTGACATTTTCCAGCAAGACGCTGAACTTGCGCGCCACGTTCCAGGCCGAGAGCATGAACTCGCGGCAGATGAAACGAGTCGCCTCGTCATCGGTCAGGGTCTGGAGACGCAATCTCCACCGCAAGGAAGGCAGGACCAGTTTACCCAGCGGAAGAGACCCGCCAATATCCGGAAGAGGTTGTTCGTAGCGCAGGAGTTCATCCAGGCTCAGGGTTTGCAGATGCTGCGGCCAGTTCGTCATCCTGCTGGTAGGTGAAAATGCGCACCTCCGCCCCGGTGGTATTCACCTTTGACTGGCGGATGCACATTTTACACGGCATGGCCTGTTCAGGAGCATCCTGATCCGTGCCCAGAACACAGCGGCTCATCCCAGCCCAGCAGATGAAATGGATGACCCGCACGCCTGCCAGCCGCACCACCCAGGAAGCCAGCAGAGAAAAAGCCGCATTCTGGCTGAGGCCAGAAAGGCGGGTGGAGGCGTTGAAAAAGACGACTGGTAACCGGCCTGGATCACTGCGCGCGCGGCCCGCCACCTGCCACGCCAGGAGGCGCAGGTGGCTCAACTCAATGATGCGGCGAAGACGCCGCCCCAGAGTAGTCCAAATGGTATTAAGGGTTGCAGGAATATCGCACCTCGGTGAAGCTGAGCGGATCTTCATCGGTGGAATAATTACTTACGTCTGGGAGGAGCGGATATTTTTGTCCAAAGTAGGTATCGAAGACCAGCCGGAAAGTATTGACCGGCGTCAAGGTGGGATAAAGGACCTTGGCACCGCCATTAGGAAAGTAAAGCGCGTTGAAATTCGCCATGCGGACATCTGTATCCCAACCATGATCCGCTTGAAGGATAATGATCGGCGGAACAGTGGAACGTTTGATGATGGTCTGGACAAGCGGAACTATGCGCTTGTTTAAATACTGGATCTCATCAGGGTATCCCGGATCCTCAGATTTGGTGATTACAATCTCCCCATCCGGGCTGAAAACGTAGGGATCATGAGGCGCCTGCAGATGGACAAAAACAAATTTGGACCCTGGCAGCTGCGGTACGTTTTCCAATTGATCCAGAGTGATAAGGATTTTTTTGGCAATTATTACATCGGAAGATCCTTCCAAACTTCGTAATATCGTGGTTTTAAGAAAAAAAACTTCGAATTGGGAAAAATCCCGGAAATTGATCAATGTATCCCAGTTGGAGGAAGTGGGTGTAAAGGAATAATCCGCATCCGGGATCTGAGTCCACCACCAATCGCTGGATCCGAAAGCAACCGTCTTGTAACCCATGCTCGTGAAAACCTGCCTCACCTGGCTGTGGCGGATCGGCTCGCTAAATGGAATCCAATTGTCAGGTTCAATGTGAGTCTGGGGGATCACCTTATCCAGGTAATTCATGTTGAGAGAAGATGCCAGAGAAAGGGCTGTAATGCCATAATTGCTCTGGGAGCAACGGGGAATGTAAAACCCGATCTTTTCCAATTGTCCAACAAACCCGCTGATATCAAGACCATAATCCCGCAACAACATATCCCCACGCGTATAACCATCCAAAATAATGTAATATACGTCGGGCAATTGTCCCGATGAAGGCGAACTCGAGGGGGAAACCAACTTTATATCAGCCTGTTTTGAAAGACCGGGATGACTGCGCTCCCAATCCATCCTCGCTATCGTTATGACTGGCAAGAGTACCAGTATCACGCTCATAATATTCAGAGTCTGGCTCACTGAGTGCAGGCGCTTGGCTTTCATGAAAATCAACCACGCCCCGACCCCAAACACAATCAACCAGAGTGGGAACAAGAAAAGCTGACGCCCCAAGATTATCCCAAAGGCTGTCCATCCATTCAGGGCATCATACACGTGCCCGTATGCGAAGAAAAAGATGATAAACCAAGTGCATAACAACGCGGCTTTATCCTTATCCATGACCCGCCAGCAGAGGATCGCATAAATCCCCAAAATAAGGACAAAGGAAATCAAAACAGAACGCAAGCCCGCCAATAAAGTGATCTGGGTGATATTGAAGGCAACCAGCCCCAAGGCTGGGTAAATTCCAAACAATAGTGGGTAGAAAACTTTCCAATTTTCTTTTTTCATACCTTGCCGGAAGTATTCAGCTTTGATTGGCGAATGCATATTTTACACGGCATGGCATGTTCAGGCGCATCCTGATCCGTGCCCAGAACGCAGCGACTCATCCCGGACCAACAGACGAAATGGATGACCCGCACGCCGCTGAGGCGGACCACCCAGGAGGCCAGCAGCGAAAAAGCCGCGTTCTGGCTGAGGCCAGACAGACGAGTCGAGGCATTGAAAAAGACAACAGGCAACCTTCCCTGGTCTCCCGGTACATGACCCGCCACCTGGCGCGCCATCCAGACCAAGCGGAGGATATCAAGAACTCGTTTAATACGTCTCATCAATTTTGACATTTTATCAAGGACAGGGATACTTGACTTTCGTAAAGGCAAACATTTTTTCGTATGTTGAGAAATAGCTTACATCCGGCAGTAGTGGTAATTTTTGTCCGAAGTATGTGTTTAAAACCAACCGAAAAGAGTTTACCGGGGTAATGGTCGGATAAAGGACTTTTGCACCGCCATTAGGGAAATAATACGCGATCAGATTTGCCATACGTACTTCATTGTCGAGGCCGTGGTCTCCTTGGATAATGATAACAGGTGGGTTCTTAGATTTCGAGATAATTGCTTGAACAGCCTCGAGCGTTCGTCTATTTAGATACAGTAATTCATCGGCCAACCCTTGATAAGTGGATTTGGTTTCAACTAACGCGCCATCAGCATTGAACATGAAAGGGGGGGAGTGCGGGGCGACAATATGGATAAATACAAATTTAGGTTCCGGCAAAGCTGGAGATTTTTCCAATTGATCAAACTCGAACAGGATACGATCATAACCAACTTTTCGAGGGTTTTGAGTAAGCGTGTCCAGCCAGGCAGCCTTGGACTCCTCCAACGTGAGAAGGACCGTGGTCCTTAGAAAAAGAACTTCAAACTCGGAAAGCCGCGTAAAATCAAAAAAAGAATTGACTACAGGCTGGTTCTTATATATATAGTAGTCTGCATCTTGAAGTTCGGTAAACCAGATTCCGCTGTCAAAAGAGACTGTTTTATACCCCAATCCTTGTAAGAATTGGCGCATCCTGCTATCGATTATGCTCTTTGGCAAATCGATGGCATGGATGTTCTGATTAAGTCCTTCAAGATAATTCATATTAAGCGAGGATGCCAAAGAAAGGTTCGTCATGGCATAGTTGCTCTGGCTGCAAGAAGGAACATAAAATCCCATCGCCTCCAGATTCTTGATGAAGTCGCTAATATCAACCTTGTGATACTTTAAAAGCATATCCTGCCTGGGGTATCCATCCAAGATGATGTAATAAACATCCGGCAATTGATCCTTGGATAATGCAGGGACTCCTTGCGTTAGGGACGGTTTTGGTACACTCCCTGTTCCGGTAACAGTACGATGCCGGTGCCATTCAAATACCCCAATCTGGATCACCGGGATAATCAGCAATACGATACTTGCCAGATTTAGAATCCTATTGAGTGATCCGATCCTTCCGGCCTGTCGATAAATCCACCAACCACCTGCCCCGAATATAAGCAGCCAAAGCGGTAAGATGAAACGGTGTCTCCCGACGACTGCTCCAAGGATTTTTAAGCCCTCCAGGGATCCATACACATGTCCATAAGCAAAGAAGAACAACATGAACCAGGCACAAAGTAAGGCAGCCTTATATTCATCCTTGATCCGCCAGCAAAAAACAAAATATACCGCAACGGAGAAGATGGACGCAACAATAATGGATCGTACGCCTGCCGAAAAAACCATCTGGCTGATGTTGACTCCAACCAGCCCCACAGCAGCATAGATCCCAAGCAGCACAGGGTAAAATATTTTCCAGTTCTTTTTACTCAATATTTTTACTTTCTTCGATCAGCCTGCATTTCCATTATCATCCAAAGAAAGGCCACCCCGCTTTTACATGCGTGCCTTTAAATACGCCTCGGAAAGACGCTGGATGGCCAGGATGAAGCCCTGCCCGGCGTGCTGGTGCCCGCGCCAGATCTCGGGGATCATGGTGCCGTGGTAATCCTTCGTGATGCGGAAGAAATGGACCCAGTCAATATTGCCTTCACCGATCTGCAAACCTTCCCCGTCCAGGCCGGAACCGTCCGAGATGTGCAAATGGTGGGTATACGGCAGGAGGGTCTGCACCTGCTCGTAAAAATCCACATGCGCCCAGTTGCAATAGAGTTTCGAATGGCTCGTGTCAAAGCAGATATTCATCTTTCGCGGGAGGATGAAATCGCGGATTTCATTGGCATCCATGAATGCGTTCGTGATCCACTGACCGCCAAAATACCAGGGGTGAGGCGGCAGGTTTTCAAGCAGGATTTCCACACCTTCGGAATCGATCTGCTCCACCGATCGGCCCAGGTTTTCGTACAGGGGACGGTTATCCTGAATGGGCTGGTCGAGCGTCATGCCTCCGGTATGAACGATCACCTTGGGCGTGCCTTTGAAGTGCCTGGCCATGTCGCGCGTCTGATTGATGGATTTCTGGATCAGGGCGACTGAATCGACGCGCTGTTTTTCATCCTGCGCGCACAGGTCCACCAGCGTGCGTTCCCAAAACTCCGGGGCATGCACAACCAGCGGCATATCGTAATCCGCCCCGGGATATTTTTCGTTCAGATCGGCATCCGTAAAATGGAACTCCAGGAAACGGGGTTTGTAAACCATCAACTCTTCGTAGTCACGGAAGCGCACAGTGAAGCCCCATTGCATGGGCAGCGTGTGTTCCATGTCCAGCTCGCGGGTGAATACCAAGATCGCTTTCGACGAAGGGCTCATCGACTTCAATGGTCCGTTCGGCGCGCCTGCCGAGCAATTCCGGGTAACGCTGCGGAGAAAGGCCCAGGCCGGGCCCTTTGACAGTGACCATCTCGTCAGTAATAACCTCGCCCGGTTCGATCTGCCGGGCGGCCACCAGACTCTTCGCCAGGGTTTCACGATTGAGGATCTCGCCACGCGAGAAGAATTTCTCCTCACCGGTACCCAGGGCCAGTGAAACCATGTGGATATCCCGCACCATTTTCTTGAATCCCTGTGGTTCCAGGCTGGCAGCATGGTCAGGACCATCCATGGCCCGGTCCAGGGTGATGTGACGTTCGATGATCGCTGCGCCCAGCGCGGCCGCCACCGTGGAAACGGCAATGCCGCGTTCGTGACCTGAATATCCCACCGGCACATCGAATTTACGCAATTGATCCATATAGCGCAAATTGATATCTTCAAAAGCAGCCGGGTAGGTACTGTTGCAATGCAGCAAGGCAAACTGCGCATGCGCGTTCTTTGAGATATTTAACCGTGAATTCGACCTCGTCCGGGCGCGACATGCCTGTAGAAAGGATGCAGGGGTTTCTTTTTCTTGATCAGATGGTCAAGCAGTGGCAGGTTGGTCAAATCTGCCGAAGCCACCTTGAAAGCCGGAACACCCAGGGTTTCCAAAAAATCGGCGCTTTCCTTATCAAAGGCAGAACACAAAAAGGTAATGCCCTTTTTTCTTGCAATGCTCGACGATCTCGTGATATGTGCTTTCCGGTAACTCCACCTGTTGCAGGATGGGCAGCAGATAACGCAGGCTCTTCTCGCCTGCATTGACATTATCCAGGTATTTTTGGGGATAGAGGGTCTTTAAATTACGTTTCTGGAATTTAACGGCATCCGCGCCGGCATCCACGGCAATATCAATCAACTCAAAAGCCAGTTGTGGAATGCCATTATGGTTAACGCCAATCTCTGCAATGATGTAAGTGGGATGACCGTCTCCGATTAAGCGGTCACCAATCTTGATCTCAGCCACAGGAACCTCCTAATGATAAAAGAACAGATACCTTGATTAGGCCGATAGGGCCATCCATGATCTCGACAGGAAATTCACCTGCTCAGTCCGTAAACATACTGCTTCTCACTGATATGGTAGAAGAGGCAGACCCAAAGACTGGATGGTCTGGTCAACACTGGAGAAATTATGTATAACGGGCAGAATCCACCACCACGTAGGTCACACCCAACTGCCTGAGCAGGTCCACGCTCTCCGGGGAAGGAAATTTGTTCATGACCGGCAGGATGCGCGAGTACTGTTCCGGCTGGTTGGCATTGAAATCGCCGCCCAGGAAGGGTTTCTGATGGACCAGAGTGAAATAACACCTGGCCCTGGCTGGACTCCTCGTCAAAGGGAAACTGCGCCAGCGCACCGGTGTTGGGCTGCGCCGCCAACCAGGTATCCACCGGGCGGGTCTGGGATCGGGCGGATATCCTTCAGGAAACCTGGGTAGAAGTCGATGAAAACCAGCACCAGCAAGCCGATCGCGACCCAGTATTTGACTTTGGCGGAGGCCGATTTCGTCAGCAGGTAGGCACCCAGGCCAGCCATCAGGCTGGTAAAGATCAGCGTGAACAGCCCAAAACGCATCATCACACGCATTTTGGAAAAGAGCGGCAGATAGCGATACAGGTAATAGGCCGGCAGGTAGATCGTTGGCATGTCCGTACGGTGGAAAATGGGTTGCAAGAACCTGGGCAGGGAGACAACGATCCGTCCCAGCCAATGCAGTTGCATCCCCAGGGCAAGCACAAACCCGGCCGCCGCCACCAGGCTGGCAATGCCCAGCAATTCCGGGTGCCGGAGCTGGCGGCGTTTGATCCAGGCGATCACCGCCAACACGAACGCCACTGCCCCGATATAAAGAGTCGACTCATGGTAAATTTCCGGACTGAAGGTATCATCGATCCACTTTCCCCACAGGAACTGCTTGATGGACGGGATGACAAAGTCCGTCGGGCTGGCCGAATAACGGTTCATGTATTCCACCGGGCGCGTTTCCAATCCGTTCTGCGAGTTCAGGCGAATATACGGCAGCATCGAAAGCCCGACCAGAACGCCTGCCAGCAATCCAAATGCCAGGAGGCTTTTCCAGAACACCGCATGCTTCAAGCGCTTGTATCCTTTGAAAAGGATGAAATCCCACCAGGAAGACGCCGTAATCAGCACGGTCATGTAAACATAATACGGGCTGGTCAGGCCGATCAGCCCGGCCGCGATGCCAGCCATCAGGACCGGCTTCCATGAAAATTTCTCCTGCTTCAGCAGGTCGAACAGGCCCCAGAAGTAGAACGGGAACCACTGCGTCCCGACCAGGTTCAGGTGCCCAACAATAAAATGCACCATGCGGTACGGCAGGAAGGCAAAGACCGTCCCGGCGACCAGGCCGGCCCACGGTATCATCCGTCAGGTGTTTCACCCACAAATACATGGCCCAGCCAGAGAGGATGAAGCTGAGCAGCATGGAAAAGTTGTATCCCCAGGTGGGACCAAAGAGCAGGCTTCCGGGCAATGCCAAGGCCACCATGGCCGGCGTGATATCAGTGGTCGCCAGATTCCAGCCCTGCGGGTAATTGAGATATGGGGCGAAGAATGGGGAAATCTTCAGTTGGAAGAGCGCCTTCTGGTACCAACCGACCAGCCAGATGAAATAACCGCCATCCCCGCCAGGCGCAGTCGCGGCGCTGCCCATCCTGGTGATCAAGGGATAAGTCATGATGATACTCAGGATAGCAAAATAGACAAATGCCAGGAAAGAGGGCTGCCGGATAAATTTCAGGAGTTTTTTGGAGAAAGGTTGCATGGGTATCCTCTGGCGGTTTGAGACTAGTTTTTCAAGCGTCCTGGACCTTAATCGGGATTAATCCTTGAGCAAATAGCACTCTTCCACCATCCCGCAGATGGCATGCCAGACGAATTCATGAACTTCCTGGACACGCGGCGTATCGGCCGATGGGACGACCAGGCAGATGTCACACTTCGGTGCCATGGATTGGCGCCCTTTTTCGCCGGTAAAGCCGATCGTCTTAACCCCAAGAGCGTGGGCAACCTCCAGGGCTTTCAGGATATTGGGGGAACTGCCACTCGTGCTGATGGCAGCCAGAACATCGCCGGCTTTGGCCAGGGCTTCCACCTGGCGCGAGAAGGTAAATTCGTAGGATGAATCGTTTCCAATGGCTGTCAGGATGGAGGTATCCACCGTCAGCGCAATGGCAGGCAAGGCAGCCCGGTCCATGCGGAAGCGGTTGACAAATTCGGCCGCCATGTGCTGCGAATCGGCCGCGCTGCCTCCGTTGCCACACAACATAAGCTTGCTCCCCTGGCGGAAGCACTCCACCAGGCATCCGGCAATCTCCTGGATGACCGGAGAGCAGTCTTTGACAGTCTGTTCCATGATCCGGGTATGGATCTTCAATTCCTCTTCAAGGTGCGTGGGATTCATCTCAGTCTACTTTCCATATCAGGTTTCCAAGCCTACCAGCAGCTTCGTCCGCCGTCGATGACCAGATTGGTACCAGTCATATAGGATGAGGCATCCGAACACAGGAAAAGGATGGCAGCCTGGTATTCATTGGCATTCGCCATGCGACCCAGGGGGATCAGCCTGGCAAGCCGCTCGACAAAATCATCCGGCTGGTTGTTGTAGACACCGCCAGGAGAGATTGCATTGACACGGATGCCGCTATCGGCCCAATAGGTAGCCAGGTAGCGCGTCAGGCCGATCAGACCGGTCTTCACCACCGAATAGGTCACCGGTTTGACCGGCTGCTTGTCTTCGGGCAGGCCCGGTTTGCGATACAAGCGCTGGTCGGGTGCGATGACTGCCAGGTCGGAAGCCACGTTGACGATCACGCCCTGCTTGCGGCGGGCCATTTCACTGCCAATGACCTGTGAGCAAAGGAAGGCACCCTTGAGCCCGACATTCAGGTCAGCATCCCACTGTTCGAGCGGAAAGAACTCCAGGCGGGAAAATTCCACGTCCGCCTTGTTTTCCATCTTGGGGTTATTGGCGGCATTGTTGATCAGGATATCGACCCGGCCGAACTTATCCAGCACAGCCGCCAGCAGCTTTTTGACACTTTCCGGATCGGTGATATCAGTCTGGATGGCACAGGCTTGCTCGCCAAAACGCTCCTTCCATTCCCGGCTTTGCGGATCGACCCCATTGATGCGGATATCCGCCAGGACGGGTATCCCGCCTGCCCGGGCGATCGCCTCGGCATGCTGCTGGCCCAGCAGCCCGGTTCCGCCGGTGATGACCGCCACCCGGCCGGTCAGATCAAATAAATTCTTTGCATTCTCCATTTACGCTTACCTTTCCAATTCAACAACTTTCCCGGTGGCCAGGGATTCCTTCGCCGCCAGGGCCATGCGCAGGCTTTGCGCACCGTCGCGCAGGCTGACCAGCGGCGTCTGTTTTCCCTGCAGACCATCCAGGAAACACTTCAATTCGTCCAGGAATAGCTGGTTGCGCTGGAAATCTTCATAAGAACTGGACCTCAACCTGATTGCCCTGTACCATCGAAGACATCCACACGTGAGCGCGCGAAGATCCACCAGGATTTTGCCGGCATCGCCGAATGACCTCACAGAACCGGCTGGGCGGACGTTGTATGTAATCCTGGTGCAGGCTGATGGGCAATGGGATGACCATCCAGCATGACATTCCATCAAAATATCGGCTGTATCTTCCACATCGATTTCCAGGCTGCTCAGATGCCCGCCCAGCGCAAATATGCGCCGGGGCAGGCCAAACAGCCAGTACAGATAATCCAATTCGTGGATCTGCGACAGGATCACGCCTCCACCCAGATCCTGCCTGGAAGCATACATCTGGCGATAATCCTCGTAGGTATGCCAACCCGGCATGTATTCGCCGATCTCCGCCCGCACAGACAGGATCCGGCCGACTGTCTTCTCCTGGACCAGGGCGTGCGAGACGCTGCAGACAGGGATGGAAACGCATCTGGTAACCGACCACTGCCTGTCAGGCCGCGGCTTCTCCACCAGGCTGATCAATTCATCCACCTGTTCCAGGTTGTGGGAAAGCGGTTTTTCGATGAACAGGTGACAACCTGCCTGGGCCGCCCGGATCGCCGCCGGGATATGCAGGCTGGTGGGGTTGCAGATGAAGGCGACTGTCCGGCTTTTGGGCCAGAGCCTGTTCGAGATCCGGGAAAGATGCGCAGGTCGTATTTTTCTTCCAGGCGTGCCCCTTCTTCAACCTTCAGTTGGTCGGTAAGAACCGGCGGATTGGGACGGGGATCATAGGCGATGATCTCCATATCGATTCCCCTGCAACATCCGCAGGTTACGCAGGTGGCGCTGGCCAATCCCGCCAAGACCGATGATAAGGGTTTTCATCCTGCTTCATCCTCACAGTCGAAAGTCTTCATGCCGGGCAGAAATGTTTCAAAACGAATTCACGGTTCTGCTTTGCCCAGGCCACTTCATCTCCGCTGGTGCCGCGTGCCACCTGCAGGATGAAATCCCCTTTATAGGCAACCTTTCTCAGACTTTCGGCCAGGGCCGGGAAATCCGCATCACCCGTCCCAAGTGGGACCGTGCTCGCGCCCAGGAGGCGGTCCTTGATGTGGACGCTGCCCACCCGTTCCCCATAGGCAGCAAACTCCTCGCGTGGGGCATATCCCAGGGAAGAGCTGTTCCCGGAATCGTAGTTGGCCTTGAGCAGTGGATGAGGTAGACTGAGCCAGGAGCTCGGCAAAGCGGGCCGGGTTCAGGGAGGTCTCCAGATGGATCTCGATGCCGGTCTTCCCGGCCTCCTGCAGGACGCGCTTCAGGAGCGTCACCACCCCGTCAAATTCGGCCTGGGTGTCGATGCGGGAAGCATCCACGAACGGGATCACCATCCGGTTGATCCCAATCAAGCGGCCCCGCTCCAATAACCAGTAGAAAGTATTGAGACGGTCATCCAGTTCCGCCTGGCTGGCCCGGACAAGCGGCTTGTCCATAAAATAATCCGCACAAATGGAAAGGATCTTAACCTTGTGCTGCCGCGAAAGGTCTTTGAGCTTTTCAACCCCGGCATCCGTCGCCAGCGGGTTGACATCGGCTCCATACAGGTCATAGATCCATTCGATGCAGTCCAGCCCGGCCTGGCTGGCAAGTGCGAATTCGTCCGCCCAACGCTCGCGCGGAAAACATTGGATGCGGTTATCGGTCGGGGGGACCAGGCGGCCTTGCATGATACCGATATGTGTCATTCATCTCCGTGTATATTCAGCAACTGAATTTTGCGGGCAGATTTCGTTTTGAATGCCCCGCAGATAAGACCGGGGGCATTCAAGGCCGGAAAGGATCACTTTCCCGCAAGAGACATCTCGAATCAAACTTGCTATGAACCGTTGCCCTGCGTATCGACACGGCGCAGTTTCTTCATGATCGGCACTTCGCGTTCGATCGACGCGCTTGACGCCATCGCCCATGGCAGTTTCGACCAGGCGGATATCACGGACCATGTGGGCGAAACCCTGCGGTTCGACAGAGGCGGCCTGGTCGGAGCCCCACATGGCACGGTCAAGCGTAATATGACGTTCCACCATGCAAGCGCCCATCGCCACGGAAGCAATCGATGTGGAAAGCCCGGTTTCGTGTCCGGAATACCCGACCGGCAGGCCATAGCGCTGGTGCAGCATCGGGATGACCCGCAAATTGAGTTCTTCATACAAGAGCCGGGTAAGTGCTGGTGGTATGCAGAATGACCAGATCCTCTTTTCCCAAGCACCTCAACAGCGTGATCGATCTGTTCCAGGGTACTCATGCCAGTGGAAAGCAGGATCGGGTGGCCTTTGGCGCGGGTATGGCGGAGCAGACCATCATCGGTCAGAGAGGCCGAGGCAATCTTATAGCAAGGCACATTAAATTGAGTCGATGAAATCAACCGACGGTTCATCCCAGCAGGAGGCGAACCAGGTGATATTGTTCTGCTTGCAATGACGATCGATCTCGGCGATATTCCTCCTGGCCGAATTCCAGGCCGTACTTTAAATCACCGTTGGTGCTGCCGAAAGGGCTCTCACGTGGGCGCGCCAGTTCCTCGGCAGAATAAACCATTTCGATCGTCCGCTTTTGAAATTTGACCGCATTACACTTTGCCGCCACAGCCGCATCGATCAGTTTCTTGGCAATGTTGATATCTCCGTTATGGTTGATGCCGATCTCTGCAATAACGTAACAGGGATGGCCGTCACCGACCAAAGTATTCCCAATCTTGATTTCTGACATTTTATTCCTCCAAAATAATAATTTTCAATCAATTTACTCGAATAAATGGTTGGCCTGTCAACCGGTGGACGAGCGCAATTGTAATTCAGAAGTCAGGCTTTGTGTTGGGAGCCCGGATTTGTCCGACAACTGCTCCATAACCATGTCGCATAGTTCACGCACCGCGGCGTGACCTCCGGGTCGGGTCAGAACAAAATCAGCCTGGCGGGCCACCTCGGGCATGGCATCGGCGACTGCCACGGCCCATCCGACCAGCGGGAAACATGGCAGATCGTTGACATCGTTTCCCAGAAAGACAGCTTCGCTTGCATTGACATTACGCTCCTTGAGCAGCTTGTTCAAAGCAGCTGCCTTATCGTTTTCCCCCTGGATGTCAGGAGATATTCATTTTACGACAACGGGCGGCGACAACCGGATTGGTTTCCGTTGAAATCACGACTGTTTCCACCCCGGCCTGCCGAAGGCGGTTGATGCCCAGGCTGTCACTGCGGTTGGCTGCCACCATCTCGCGGCCATCCTGGTCCACCCAGACGCGGTTGTCGGTCAGGACGCCATCAAAATCAAGCACGAGCAATCGGACGGTTTCAGGCATGCCGCGCGGCGGTTTTCCCGGCCAGACCATCTTTAGCCGGTCGCGCAGGAGGCTTTGTTCGGCCTGTTTCCAATCCTCGAGGGTATCCAGGTCGGCATCGTAAGCCGGATCGAACAGGATCGGCAGGATTGTCCTGCCGCTCATCGAATTTAATTCCAGGATGGTTGCCGGGCGAATGGTGTCGATCAGGCCGGTGTGGGTGTAGGCTTTCGGCAAAATCTGACGAGGCGAATTATATGGCTCGTCGATCCCGGGAACGGTCGTCAATGGGCGAATGGGATTATCCTCCTCATCCATCAGCCACATCTTGAACGGGTTTTGATGGGCTGGGGTTATCCCGCGAACGGAGTCCGCTTCGGGATGGTTCAGCAGCAGGGAAACGGAGCGATCCACCAGGTCCGGCGGGCGGATCGGGGTGGTCGGACGGAGGTGTACGACTGCCTGTGGATGATAATCCTCGTGTTCAGCCAGCCAGTTCAGGGCATGCTGGAAAACCGGCAGGTCGAGTGTGCCATCCTGGGCCAGCTCGGCCGGGCGCAGGAATGGGGTTTCGGCGCCACAGCCGCGCGCCACTTCGGCAATCTCCTCATCATCCGTCGTCACGATCACGCGCGTCACCGTCTCAGCCTGCAGTCCGGCTGCAATGCTATAGGCGATCAGAGGCTGGCCTGCAAATGGACGGATATTCTTGCGCGGGATCCCTTTCGAACCGCCGCGTGCCGGGATCATGGCGAGTACTTCAGGCTTGCTCATCTTTTCTCCTCGGGCAGAACCATATCCAGGGGATAGTTGGCAACCAGCCATTCACCGCGCTCCCAATCCGCCAGGGTGTCCAGATCCACTTCGTACGCTGGCATCGATAATGACCGGCAGGATCACCTTGCCGGTCATCGAACCAGCCAGGATGGTTGCCGGGCGGATGGCATTCACATGACCGGTCTGCAGGTATACCGCCGGAAGCAACTGGCGGGGGGTATTGTATGGCTCAGCAATTCCCTGAACAGTCAGCAACGGGAGCATACGGCCGGACTGAGGATCGATCTGCCACATCTTGTAGGGGTTCTGTCCGGGAGCGACCACGCTGCGAACACATTCCGCCTCCGGATGCTCAAGCAGCAGGCGAACGGCCTGATCGATAAAGCCGTGCGGCCGGACCGGACTGGTGGCATGCAGATGCAGGATGATCTCCGGATGATAATTCTCGTGTTCAGCCAGCCAGTTCAGGGCATGCTGGAAGACAGGCAGGTCGGTTGAGCGGTCGGCGGCCAGTTCCGCCGGACGCAGGAAGGGAGTTTCCGCCCCATAAGGCCTGGGCGACCTCGGCGATTTCCGGGTCATCCGTGGACACGATCACGCGGGTCACCGTCTCCGCTTGCTAAGGCTGCGGCGATGCTGTAGGAGATCAAAGGATAGCCTGCAAATGGGCGGATATTCTTGCGCGGAATGCCCTTTGAGCCGCCGCGGGCCGGGATCAGGGCAAGAACTTCGGGTATCGTCATGGATGATCAGGTTCCTGAATAAGGCCAAGCAGGTATTCGCCCGTCCGCCTCCCGGCACTGCCATCGGTAAAGGTACACTCATCCTGGATGAACTTGCGGCGGTTCTCGCATCGGCAGCCGGATCCTTTAGGTAGAAGTTGACCAGTTCGCGCACCTGCTCTTTGCTGACAGCCACCCGCCCTGCCCCCGATTGACGGAAACGCTGGTGGGTGGGCCAGTCGCCGATGGCGGTCAGCGGCAGGGAATAGACATCCTTCATGTTCCAGCCGCCCGGCGTATCAATGGTAACGCTGATGATGGGTTTATCGTGGATGGCGGTTTCCACCACCATGGTGGAATAGACCGTCAGGAACACATCCGACCAGGCCATCATGGAGGCTTTCTCGGGCATATCTTCACCGGAGTAATGGCCCAGCCCTCCACCCAATGAGACCGGTTCGACGATGTGAACGTGCGGCATTCCCTTGACGTATTCAGCCACTTTCTGCCGCTCCTCTTCAAAGCGCGAACCTGCGATGAAATGGTTGGGATGGAAACGGATCAACAACTGGCAGGGTTCGGCCAATTCGTTGTTATTCACCAGGTCGATGATGGCAGCCATATTGGGAAAATTGGGATGAAGGGTCTCAAAACTGCAGGCATAAGAGAGCAGTTTGCGCTGCGGATCGAGGCCGTGCTGGCGGAAGTACTCATCGCGCGGGATCAGCCAGGACCGCAGGAAGTAGCCATCATAGGCCGGGATACCGGAGATGTTCACCCGCTGCGGATCCCAATCCGAGCCAAGTACCAGCTCTTCTTTCTGGATCTCGGACCAGCAGGTGATGTAATCCATCGGCGCGCCATTGAGGTTATAGGATGAAGGGTTATCCCAACCGACGATCGCCGCGACCGTCCGGACGCCGTGAGCGGCTGCCTCCCGCAGGAGATAACGATCCATGCGCCATCCGGGAGTTCTGGCGACGACCAGATCAGGCTGATATTTCTCAAACAAGTCTGCATAGATATTTGGGGTGAAACGAGTCTGGGCATGTACGATCAAGTGACGCGCCCAGCGGGCGCGGCGCATAACCCAGATGATGGCTCGCAGGAAAGGCAGGGCAAGCCGGCTGTAACCGGTATACCCAATGGTAATCAGATGATAGTTTCCATCCATTGCGGTGGTATTAATCCGGTTGGAACCCCCCACCCAGCGCAGCAGGTGCAACCAGCGCTGGATGATGGGGCTGACTCGTTTGAAAATAGTGTCTCGCATTGATCCAGCCGCAAGCCTTCAAAGATCAGGCCGGGCTGCTGAAAGCGTTCCTGAATGGCCGGCAGGGCTTCATCATCGGTAAAAAGGATCACTTCAACACCTGCGTCCAGCAAAGTCTGTATGACCTTGCTTTGAAGGAAGTAGATCAGGGATAGCCCATGATCTGCACTAATGAAAATCCGTTTGGGCATGGCCTTATTTTGCATAAAACTCAAATAACAGGTTGTAGGTGCGGCGCAAAAGCTTATCGATGAAAGGCCAGCGGGAGACCCTCGCCAGCAGGGATAGAGTCTTTTGTTTCGAACGGCTGACGCTGGCCGGCGACGAACGATCGCGCCGGTCTCCAGAGGATAAGAGCACATCCTCCAGACCCAAGCGATCGATCTCATGGCGTGTCCAATCATCCAGCCGGTTGCCGACATGAAATGTGAAAGGTTCAATGGTGGAGAGCTGCAGCAAACCAAGATCATCCACCCGGCGATTGAAAGCGCTGTCTTCCAGCGGGCTTAATGCCAATTGCGTTGGAAGTGGAACGATCCGGCGGGCGACATCACGCCGAACAAGGAACTGATTGTGGCCTCCCCCTACTACTGCACGGACGCCGCTGGATTTTTCCACCACCACGCGGACCGGCGTTTCCATCATTTGCTTCTCCAATTCGGCTTTCACACCAAAGCCCAAAGCGTATTCCCGCACCGACTCCGCTGGAATAAGCTCCTGGGATAAGCTATAACGCTGATCCGTTTCAAGTTGGTGGTACGCCTGCCCGCTGCCTCGCAGGGTATCGAAAAGGGTGGGTTGTGCAAAAACCAATCCGGCGGAGGGGAAAACATCGAAAATGGCCAGGCTATTCTCCAGCCAGCCGGGGCGGAAGAACATATCCCCGTCCGAATAACAGATCCACTCGTTGGGCATGGCAGACAATAACCAGTTGATTGCCCCGACTTTTCCAATGTTGAACTGCGAAAGAAAAAGGATATGAATGAGGCCGCTGTTATATAGACGAAGAAGTTCTTCCCGGACAGCCGGGCAGGAACCATTATCGAAGACCAGCAAGTCAAAGTCGGTTGTAACCGCGTGGAGGCTGGCAATCTGATACTTCAAGATCTCCAGAGAATTTTTGAAGAAGCCCTCCTGGTCGGGGATGTAAGACAACAAGGCCACTCCCAGTCGTTTTGACTGGTAAGCCTTGAGGCCCATCTTGGCAGGGTTTTGTCCTTGACGCATATTCCAATCCTTCCAATACAACGCATAAAAAACCGGAAAATTGCTCAATCAAGCAATAAGACAAGACAATTAATCATCTCTAAAAAAAAACGTTATGAATGCCGCCAGTTTCTCCTACCTTCCAAGGATTTCCCCTCTTAAAAAATGTTGGCAGTTACAGTACAGCAGAGAAGCGGTCAATGCAACTCCTGGTGATAAGATCCTTATAAGGTTTTTTCCTTCAACTCATAACCGAGCTGGGTGATTACCCTGGGGTCAATCAGAGCATTTATTTCCTGCAGGCTTTCTTTTTTGTAGCCTTGTAAATATTGCTCGCCAAGGTAGTAATTGCGCCTGTCCATTGAAAATTCTCCGGATTGGGGCACTTTCGGAACCACATTCGACCGGAGCATGTAAAGAAATTTCTTTTTCAGGTGCATGATCGATCCCAGGCGATCCAACTCTTCATCCGGGTCGCGTAACAAGTCGATATACCTGACAAACAGGATTTTTTTGGTTTGTTGAGAGAGTTCCAGCCATTTGCCATAAAAGAGATTATATTCAAGAATATAATGGTACGATACCTCTGCCCAATTACTCCTTCTGGCCCAATCGGTATAGCTTATCAGCCAGCTGTAAGGATCCTTGGAAATGATGAGATAGTAATCTGGAATAACTTCAAGCAGATCCTCAAAATCTTTTAAACTGCTGATCTTGAGTTCATTTCTGAATTTGGGCTCGGGGACAATGTCTTTCTCATCATAAAGCCGAAAATGCTTATGCAGTGGAGAAGATCTATCCGGGCGAATTCCATCTATATTACTATTCAAGAATTTAACGCGATATTTTTTGGCAACCAGCGATTCAAGGAAATTGGTGCCGCTTCGCTGCAAGCCGTAATGTAATAATTTCATTCTTTCCCTATTTTGTGCCGATCGTACTGAAGACCGCCTGCCCCTTTGACACGGAGCTGATAAGCGTTAAGGCGCAATGACATGTCAGGCAGTAGTAAAACTCTGCATTAACTGAATTGCATAAGCCCTTCCGAAAGCGCCGGAAAGCGCGAAAACCTGGTGGTTACATAATCCCGGTAAAAAGCCAGGAGCCCGCTGTCATGTTCGTAACTGGGCTTGGTCTTCATCACTGCCAGAGCGTTGGTCAGCCAGTCTTCCTTAGGATCCAACTTCAGGAAGGTTGCAAGATCAACCAGCATCTTTCGTGATATTTCATGTTCAAAATAATGAGAAAAGCGCCCAGGAAATGATTCTTTGAGCTCCCCCAACCAATAGATCTCATCCAAAATTGCCCTGGTCACATCAATTACCGGCGATTTCTTGTCCAGGCCCCTGAACATGGTCACGTGACCGGTATTCAAGTTGGATATGGCGCAATCCATAGGGTTTCGGATCGGTTGCAGGAAGCGCAGTTTGTCATTTTGATTGAAGATTTTGCCCAGATCAACGTGCTTTTCACGGATCAGGTTGGATGTTCGGTGCGACTCTTTCCAGAAAAGACAGCGGATGTGTTCCTTTACCAGACCCTCTCCGGTTTTTTGGTAAATCTCCTTGGTTTTGTACCTGGAATCGAAAGCATGCGAGTATGTGATGGAGCCGCCCCGGTCGCCTCGAAAGCCTTTATTGGAGATCCTGATCGCAAACTGAATGAAGCGCTTGAACCTCGCCTCGCTGTAGTCAGACAAAAAATCCATCTGCTTATTTCCATAGATGCGCGTGCCGGCATGATTCAGAACCTGGCAATCGGGATGCAGAAATAATGTGGCTGCTGTAAGCGTAGTCAGGTTCCCTCTGGGTCCCAGAGCCAGGCAGACTGATTCGCAGTCGCGGATGTCAATGGAACGTGACATGATCAGGTCAATTTCGTCTGAAAGTTTTAGTTCGGTTTCACCAAAAAGCTTGGTGATTTTCTTGAAACGGTTTTGCATTTGCTCATTTCCTTTGCAATTGGATCATAATGAAAACAGGTGCGCCATCCACCGAATTTTCGAATTATATCCCATAGATTCTAAAAAGAAATTCTTCCGACAAGGAAGACTGCAGCAAGCCATACCCCCTTTTCTACAACGTTCACTGATTTTCTTACGCCTGTAGCGCACATTCCATGACCTGAGGTTGGTGCGACGTTTATAGCCAGATCCCATCCTTTTCCATGCCCGGTAATAGGATAAGCCGGCTGGAGTAAAAATTTCACCGGCGACAATACTGCGCCGGTGAAGGATCTTCCGATGAAAAAACTTTGTCAGGCATCCCTGATAAACCTTGGGAGTTTGATAAACACCCTTTTTAACTTCAGGTAAATTCGCGTGAGCAGATTTTCTTTTTTACCACTTTGAGATACTTTCGAGGCATGATAGCGAGTGTCGAATTCTGCCAGGGCAGCGGTCATTTCACCTTCAGCACCGATAAATTTCCAAAATGCTGCGAAATCCTGATCTATGCTTTCGAGATTAATTTCCATCTTGTGAGTCTTGTCTTTTAGAAATAGTTCGATGTTGCTGTTGACAGTAAAACAATAATCCAAAGCCACAGCCAACGGATCGTTTTCTCCCTGCAATCCCATCAGTATGCCCCCCTTTCTGTAGGCCCGCATGATCCCGCTGGAGAAGCGCTTGACGTAACTGCGGGCAGTGTCATTCTCATTTCTCTTTAAATGTATATAAACGGCATTATCGCCGTAGATTTTATCGAGCCTCCCCAGCAGCCAGGAAAGTCGATTATCCGCCTCAATATGGTTTTCCGGATAATCAAAACGATCTTCACCAAGCAGCGCAGGTTCTTGATTCATGTGCACAAGTAAAGTTGGTAATATGACGGCAAGCCATAATGAATGTGGTCGAGCCACATCTGCCAGTGTTCAAGACGAAAACATTCATGTCTTCCTTCAGATTGTTGAGCAACGATTAAAGACCGAGGCGGCCTGATTCGTAAAATTGAAACAGAAATCAGGCTGCCATTAATGAGAACCGGGGTAAATCCCGGCTCGAGTATATAACAACTCCCGAGTCCCCGCAACATCTTTAGCAAACAGCTCAAACCCTCACCCATGAAAGCCAGGATTCACCCGCCAGGCTTTCACAACGTAGCTTGATAGAATGGGGTTTGGGGTGCGGTTGGTCGGCTGCGCCGACCAACCACACCCCAAAATCTCTTTTTCCGCCGATTGCGGCGGGACGTCAGGCCAGGCTTTCACAAGTCCAGCGACATTATGAAAGCCCTGATTCACTCCGCCGGGCTGAATGGCGTCGACCCATAAAATGGGGTAAAATAATTGGCCTTTGATAAAGGGGGGCAGGATCCGTCCTGCCGGGTATCAAGGAAAAGTGTTGCGTAGAACTCCACCAGTTATAAAGGATACACATGAATTATCTGGACGAACTCGAAAATACCAGCATCCGGATCCTGCGGGAAGCCTATGCCAATTTTAAAAGTCTGGGCATGCTTTGGTCGATGGGCAAGGACAGTACCGTGCTGCTCTGGCTGGTCCGCAAGGCCTTCTTCGGGCACGTGCCCTTTCCCCTGATCCACATCGACACCAAGTTCAAAATCCCTGAGATGATCACTTACCGCGACCAGCTGGTGCGCGAGTTGCACCTGCCGATGATCGTTGGAGTCAATGAAGAGGCCCTGGCTGCCAGGAACACTTTCCCGGACGGGAAGATCAACCGTATCGCCTGCTGCCAACTGCTCAAAACGACCGCCCTGACGGATACCATCAATGGCACAGGCGTACGCTATCGCTTCAACCATGCCAGCGACCGCTATGAGCGCGAGCTGAACCCGGCTCCCTTTCATGGCATCATTGCCGGAGCGCGCGCCGACGAGGAGGGCTCGCGTTCCAAGGAGCGCTACTTCTCCCCGCGCGACGTCCGCAATGAATGGGATATCGGTGACCAGCCGCCTGAATTCTGGAACCAGTTCAAGACCGACTTTGCCCCGGGCACCAACGTGCGCATCCACCCGCTGCTGGACTGGACCGAGTTGAACGTCTGGGAATATATCGAGCGGGAGAACATCCCGACCGTCTCGCTTTACTACAACCACGGCGATGGCAAGCGTTACCGCTCGCTGGGCTGCTACCCGTGCACCTTCCCGGTCGATTCGGAGGCCCGCACGGTGGCGGAGATCATCGAGGAGCTGCGCTCGGGCAAATTCTCACGGGTGGCGGAACGCTCCGGACGGGCCCAGGATGCCGAGGACGGCGGAGGCCTGGAAACGCTGCGCCGGGAAGGGTACATGTAAATATGGAAGCATCCGATCTCGAAAAGATGAACATTGTCATCGTGGGGCATGTTGACCACGGAAAAAGCACTGTCATCGGACGCCTGCTGGCCGACACCGGGATCGCTGCCGAAGGGCAAGCTGGAGCAGATCCGGGACTACTGCGAGCGGAATTCCATGCCGTTCGAATACGCCTTCCTGATCGACGCGCTCAAGGATGAGCGCCGCCAGAATATCACCATCGACTCGGCGCGCGTCTTCTTCAAATCCTCCAAAAGACATTACATCATCATCGACGCCCCCGGACACATCGAGTTCGTCAAGAACATGGTCACCGGGGCGGCCCGGGCCGAGGCAGCCCTGTTGGTGATCGACGCCCAGGAGGGCGTGCAGGAGAATTCCCGCCGGCACGGCAACCTGCTCTCATTGCTGGGCATCCGCCAGTTGATCGTCCTGATCAACAAGATGGACCTGGTGGGATTCGACCAGGCCCGTTTCGAGGAGATCCGCCGCGAATATGCCGGGTTCCTGGACCAGGTGGGGTTGAAACCCGACCAGTTCATCCCGGTCAGCGCCCGCGAGGGCGACAACATCAGCCAGCCCGGCGAAAACATGCCCTGGTACAAGGGACCGACCACCCTGGAGGCGCTGGATGCCTTTCACAAGGAAAAACCGCTTACCGATCTGCCTTTCCGCATGCCGATCCAGGATGTCTACCGTTTCACCCAATTTGGTGACAGCCGCCGCATCATTGCCGGTACGATCGGCAGCGGCCGGGTGCAGGTCAATGATGAGATCGCCTTTTATCCTTCGGGGAAGCGCAGCACCGTCCAATCGATCGAGTCGATGGACAACTCGGGACAGACGGAGCTTGTCTCCGGGCAGGCAGCCGGGTTCACGCTCAGCCAGCAGATCTATGTCAAGCGCGGCGATATGGCAGTGCGTTTCACCGAGACCCCCCCACACGTGGCCAAGCGCCTGCGCGTCAGCCTGTTCTGGCTGGGCAGGGAACCGTTTACCCCGCACAAGACCTATGTGATCAAGCTCGGCACAGCCCGGTGTCGTTTCCAAATCGAGGAAATTCTGCGGGTCGTGAATACCTCCAGCCTGGAGAACAATGCCGGGCAGGAACAGGTGGGTCAGAACGAGGTGGCAGAGTGCATCCTATCGCTTGAGCGCGCCATCGCCTTTGACTACGCGGACGAACTGCCTGAGACCGGCCGGTTTGTCATTGTGGACGGATACGAGATTCGCGGCGGAGGGATTGTCCTGGAGGGGCTCTCGGACGCCGAGTCGGGCGCCCGGGAAACCGTCTTCCAGCGCAATATCCACTGGATCCTGAGCGATGTAACGGAAGAAGAGCGGTCGGAGCATTATAAACAGCGCGCCTGCCTGGCAATCATCACCGGCCGGAAGGGCATTGGCCGCAAACGACTGGCACGCTCGCTGGAATCCCACCTGTTCCATTCCGGCAGTACCGTATATTTTCTGGGGATGGGCAGCGTGATCTACGGAGTGGATGCCGATATCCGTGATCATTCCAATATCCAGAACCGCCATGAGCACGTTCGCCGCATCGCCGAGATCGCCAATATCTTCCTGGATGCCGGGATGATCCTGATCGTGACCGCCGTCGAACTGACCCAGGCCGACCTGGAGCTGTTCCAGACCATCGTCGATCCAACCAAGATCGTCACGATCCTGGTCGGCGACCCGGTCGATACAGATATCCAGCATCAGCTTGAGCTCAAAGCGAATCAACCTCCCGAAGATTCCCTGCCCCGCATCCTCGAGCTGCTAAAGGAAAATGGATTTATCGGCGGTTTTTTCAATTCGGCTGGGTGATGCAGGGCTGCTTGAACGCCAGCAGGAAAGCCCATCACCCAGGTCACCAGGTGCTTACCGCAGGAAGCCATGCTGTTCCAGGTAGGCGATGATCCTGGCGGCGTTCTCCTCGACATTCGCATGGACAGTATCCAGGCTGATCTCGGGGTTTATTGGCGGCTCATAGGGATCGTCGATCCCGGTAAAAGTGGTCAGTTCGCCGCGGCGCGCCCGCGCATACATCCCCTTTACATCCCGCTGCTCGCACACTTCCAATGGGGTATCCACGAAGACTTCAATAAAATGATCGCTTCCCACCATCTTGCGGACTTCCTCACGGGTGGCACGGTAGGGGCTGATCGCGGCAGTGATCACCGCTCCACCATGGCGGATGATCTCAGAAGCGACAAACCCGATCCGCAGGATGTTCGTATCCCGGTCCTCACGTGAAAATCCCAGGCCTTTCGACAAGTGCAGCCGGACAACATCGCCATCCAGGTATGTTACCGTTCGACCGCGCCTGGTTAGCATCCCAAGCAGCACCTCTGCCGTGGTGGTCTTTCCGGAACCGCTCAGACCGGTGAACCAGACGCAGAAGCCGCCTGCGTTTACTTTCTTATCACGCTTAGAATTGTCCGGATAGGTAGGCACGCGTACGCTCCTTTTGGGGATGCTCGAAGACCTGCTGGGCCGGACCGCATTCCACCATCTCCCCCAAATACATGAAGATCACATAATCGGCCAAGCGCTTGGCCTGGCGCAGGATATGGGTAACGAGCACAATGGTATATTCCTGTTTCAAGGCGATCAGGCGCTGCTCGATATGCTGGGCGGAGATCGGATCCAGAGCAGAGGTCGGTTCATCGCCCAGCAGGACTGCCGGGCTCACGGCCAGGCCGCGTGCCAGGCACAGCCGTTGCTGCTGGCCCAGCGAAAGATCCGTGGCCGGTTTGTGCAGCCGGTCTTTGACCTCTTCCCATAATCCGGCTTCCTCCAGGTAATGCGTGACCTTGGCATCCATCTCGGAACCATTGCGGTACATCTGATGGATACGCATCCCATAAGCCACGTTATCATAGATCGACATTGGCAGTGGATAGGGGCGCTGCGCCAGCAGGCCGACATTTTTCCGGATCTCGGTCACATCCACGCCCGGGGCGTAAATATCCTGACCGTCGATCATTACCTGCCCGCTGACATGGGCACCATCGACCAACTCCAGAAAACGGTTGATCCCTTTCAGCAAAGTGGTCTTCCCGCAGCCGGACGGTCCCATGATGACCGTGATCTGCCCGCGTGGAAATTCCAGGTTGATATTGTCCAAAACCGTCCGTTCCCCATAACGGACGCTCAAGTCTTTGATTTTTATATGGGTATCCATAGTTCAGTCCGATACTTCCAAAATAAGCATGGTCCGACTAACGGATTACATGCTTGTTCAGCCGTCCGGCCAGCCAGCGTGACCCGAGGCTGACCGCCAGGACGATCAAGGTAAGGATAAGTGCGGCAGCATAGGCGCGTTTCTGGACCTCCGGGTAAGGCATGCTCAACTGGAAATAGACCGCCAGAGGCAGTGAAGCAGCCGGTCGCAGCAGGGAGGTCGGCAGGCGGTCGGTATATCCTGCGGTGAAAAGCACCGAGGCGGCATCTCCAATTCCGCGTCCGAAGAGCCAGCAGAACTGCCGTCACAATGCCCGGCAGCATCTGGCGTGTGACCACCCGCAAGGCCACTTCGAGCCGGGTGGAACCCAGCGCCAGGGCGGCTTGCGTCAGGTCCTGGGGCATCATGCGGATGACCTCATCCATGGCACGTGTCATGATCGGCAACTCGAGCAGAGTCAGGGCAATGATCCCGCCCAGCATGGAAGCGCGCATCCCGATTGCCAGCATGAAAAGAAAACCGAAGGCACCGTAAACGATCGAAGGAATTCCCCACAAAACATCCAGCGCCAGGCGGACATAACGGCTCCAGGCCAGATTACCCAGATAGGTTTCCAGGTAAAGTGCAATCGGCAGTCCGAAAATGAGCGCCAACAAGGTTCCGCCGCCGGCCATGTAAAGAGACCCCAGGATTGCATTCAAAATGCCGCCGGTCTTTCCCAGATAATAACCACCGCTGGGCGTCTGGGTAAGCATGGCCCAGCTCATCGCCGGTAAACCCTTGCTGACAATCGTCCACAGAATGAGCGTCAGGCTTCCTGCAACCAGAGCAAAGGAGACCAGCATAAGAACCTTGAAAATTGCTTCAACGATATGGCGTCTGGCCCAACGTTTTTTCATACCCACTTCCTTCCCAGAACGCGCCGCAATACCAGTGCAGAGGCAATATTGAACATCAAAATGATGACCAACAGGATCAATGCAGCCGTCATGAGAGCCGAATCATACAGCGGGATGGACATCATTTCCCCGTAGTTGTTGGCGATCAAGGCCGGCAATGGGTAGGCAGCATCCAGCAGGGAATGCGGCACCTGGACAACGTTCCCGACCACCATCAGGACCGCCATGGTTTCACCCAGAGCGCGTGACGCCCCGAGCACGATCCCGGCCACCAATCCCGGCAGTACGCGTGGCAGGACCGCCCAGCGGACGGTCTGCAGTTTGGTGGTACCGACCGCCAGGGAGGCCTCCTTCAGGCCCTTGGGTACGTTATCCAGGATTTCATAAAGAACCGCAATAATGAACGGCATGATCATGATGGCCAGGACAATCCCACCGGCCAGGATGCCAAACCCGGTCGGATTCTTGCTGCTGATGAGCGGGATACTCCCAAAATGCTTGTGGATAAAAGGGATGAGCTTGTTTTGGATAAGCGGGACAATGGCGAGCGTGCCCCAAACGCCGTAAACCACCGACGGGATGGCAGCCAGCAGATCCAGCAGAGGTTTCATGAGCATACGCAAAGAATGGCCGGCATATTCCGAGAGATAAATGGACGTCAGAAGACAGGGCGGGACGGCCAGGATAAGCGCAGCCAGGGTCACCCAAAAAGTTCCGGCGATAAAGGGCCAGAAGCCGAACAGCCCCTCCTCCGGCTTCCAGACCTGGCCG
This sequence comes from uncultured Chloroflexia bacterium, assembly GCA_963830665.1. Taxonomy (GTDB): domain Bacteria; phylum Chloroflexota; class Anaerolineae; order Anaerolineales; family Villigracilaceae; genus UBA877. The sequence goes on along the minus strand of CAWHNM010000025.1, from coordinate 170,387 downwards.
GTCAGCAACTGCCAGATGGAATGGGTGCTCAATAAGCGGCCAGGATTTGTAAACCAGCATTACCAGGATCAGGATCGCCAGGGCCACCGGGATAACCGAAAAAACAAAGAACAACCGTCGCGGCCAGGCTGTCATTCCGGCGGCGCGAAACAAGGGAAGGCCGGTTTTCACGGCCCTCCCCTGCAATGATTGAAGTGTGGTTTGACTCATTTCACTTTAGCGAGTGCCTCGGCGAGCAGGTCGGGCGTGAGCTGGACAAAACCTGCTTCGGGGACAAATTTCTGTCCATCCGTCAGGATCCAGACGATGAAAGCCTGGACCAGGCCCGAGGGTTTCCCTTTCGTGACAAGATTTTCGACGCGTCCCGGAGGGGAAGGATATTTGCCGGTGGCAACTGCATCGGTAGCCTGAGCCAGTGTGGAAAGTGTCTCATCAGGATCCGCAGTGCCATTCTTGTTGGCATCGATCGGGACCACCATTGCTCCGGCTGGCAAGTTACCAGTTGACAGGTCGAACGCGTAACCAAGGTTATTGTACCCGATTCCGAGCGGGTCTTTGACCACTGCATCCAGTAACCCCGGGTCTGCGTTCACGCCAATCCCTTTGAGATCCGCCTGGCCTTTACCACCCATGAACTGCGCCCACACATCCGCAGCACCGGCAGCATCGGAACGGGTGTAGAGATGGATCTCGTCCGTGACTTCCGGTTTGCCGACCACCTCTCCCCAGGTCTTGATTTCTTCCGTGATGAAGATTTTTCGGAAGGTATCCTGGGTGATCCCCTTGGCCATAATATCGGCGATGACCGGATTCTTTGCATTTACAACCGGGAAAACCGCATCTTTGACACAGCCCACGTAGAAAGCGCCCTGGCTTTCTTCTTCAGGCTTGATGGCTCTCGAGACCATGCCAATATCCACTGCGCCGGAGAGGGCATCCGTCATGCCTTTTCCAGCTCCGCCGCCGGAAATGTCGAATTGAACATTCGGGTGGATCTTTTGGAACTCTTCCGCCCAACGGGTCATCATTGGGTAGAGGGCAAAAGCTCCCGAAACCGTTATGGTGCCTTTCAGGGCATCCGTTTGGGGTTGCGAAGCTGGTGCAGCTTTTCCACATGCGCTCAGCAATAGGGCAACCAGGGTAACAACGAGCAGGAAACGAGTATTTTTTTGCATATGCATTCTCCATTCTTTTATAAAGATTATAAAGTCTATTGTTTCAATAGACTTTCTCGGCCTAATAAAAGCTGTCCTCAGACAGCCTGAAAATTGCTTTAGTTTGATTTACCCAGGCGGACCCGGGTATCGTTCATTCGCCGGGCCACATCCGCCAGGCTGGTATTGTCCAGGATGTCGGCGATCGCATTCCGGACATCCCCCATCACCATCCGCAGGCCGCAGGTCTGTTCATCCGGGCAATCGCAGGGTTCGTATGCCATCTGGCTGACACAGCGCACGGGTGCCAGCGGGCCGTCCAGGACGCGCACGATCTGCCCCAGGTTGATCTCGGTCGCCGGCCTGGCCAGGTAATAGCCTCCGCCAAAGCCCATCTTGCTCTGCAGTAGACCGGCATTCTTAAGCGCCAGCAGGATCTGCTCGAGGAACTTGGCCGGGATATTTTCGCGTTCTGAGATATCCTTGATCTGCACCAACGGATAGGGTTTATCCGGGTCGGTGTTATCGGCCAGGTTGATCATTGCCCGCAACCCATATTCACCACGTTTGGAAAGGCGCATTGTACTTGTCTTCTATATAGTCTATTGATTTAGTATGCTTACTGCCTGAATATAATATCCCTTCCCCCTTCTGTCAAGGATACATTTTTGAACTTCCAGGGTTTCCAAAAATCCCATCTGGGCCGCAGATGGCAGGCTAGTCCTCCTTATTCCAAGCCCGCCCAGGCAATAACCGCTCAAGTACATGGCGGCTGAGCATCCCCAGCCGGCGTTTGGGGGCCACCCAGCGTTCGGGACGCAACTGAAATGCCTGTTGAATGCCTCTCTTCGGACGCGCCAGCAGGGTGATATAAAGCGGCAGCCAGGCCGAACGCGGCCTGCCATGTTTTTCCAGTCGAACCACTTCAAAACCAGCCTTCCCAACTGTCTGTTGCAATGTATGCGCACTATAAGACACCAGGTGGGCGGTTTCGAATGAATCGTGGGCGTAGAGGTTGGGGACTTCGAGTAACAGCCAGCCGGCTGGGTCAAGGAGGGTTTCGCGCAAATGAACCAGGTATCCGACCGGATCAGGCAGGTGTTCGAGAACATGCGCCATGCTGACCAGGCTGAAGCGGGCATGTTCATTCTGCTCGAGTTCTTCCAACGAAGCGTAGACTGTCAGGCCTGCCTGGCGCGCATGCTGGCGGTGCGCTTCCCCCGGTTCTATGCCGACAGGATGACATCCATATTCCTTTTCGAAACGTCCCAACAGGATCCCCATCGAACAACCGATATCCAGGTGGCTGGCAAGACTGTCAATTTCCGGTCGGACAAAGCCTGCCAGCGACTCGGCCCGGGCCTGCTGCGCAGACATATTACGGGCGGTCGGGGTCACACTGCCTTCGTTGAGCAGGCGGTATTCCGTTGCGTAAAAAGCTGCAGCCTCTTCATCATCCATGCAGGGGGATTGGAAAACCAGGCCGCAGTTTTGGCACAGGCGATTATCGACATCCTGGCCGCGGAATTTCCAGCGTTGGAAAAAGATATTCCGTTCGCTTCCGCATAATGGGCAGAATTGAACAATTTTACGCATGGCTTTCCTCCTGGGGATTTTCCGCCACCACCTCGCGCAGGAGATCCCCAAGCCATTTGCCTCTCACCTGCCAGTTTAATTCAAGTTCATAGCGCTGCCTGGATGTGCGGCAGAGTTGGTAATAAGACTCCGGGTGGGCAATCAGCTCCTTGATCCTCGCAACGTACGCCTCCGCCGGGCTCCCGCGCGGCAGGACGATCCCGGATATGCCATCTTGCACAGTTGTGGCCAGGCCGCCAGTGTCGTTTGTAATGGTGGGTGTGCCAAATGCAGCCGCTTCCCCAGGCACGATCCCGGCTGGTTCAAAATACGCCGGATGGATCAACAGGTGTGCCCGCCGGTAGAGATTCTGCATATTGTTCCAATTCTTTGGGATCGTTCTTCATGAAGGATCCCACATACTTTATCAACCTGTCCGACTGTCCCGGCGCGCCGCAAACGGTCAATTCGGCCGGGATGCCATCCTGGATCAAGCCTGCGCGTCACATCGATGGCAATATCCAAACCTTTGCGACGGTAATCACGACCGACAAAAAGCAAGCGAAAAGTGCCCTGGAGGGCTTTCCAATTGGGAATGTCAACTTTTTGCGGAACAATTTCCATTGGCAATGCGCTCGGCATGGGATAAACACGAATTTGGCTTTCCGGAACGTTGTACTTCGTGGCGAGGATATTTTTCGACCATGCGCTGGTCGTTATCACCCTGGCGCTTTGATGATAGGCGCGCTTTTCCTGCCACATGCTCAGCCAAAGGCCCAGGCGGCCAAATGTGGGCCAGAATTCCTCCACGCCATAGAACGTGGTATCCAGCCGGTAGATGCAAGGCGCTTTCTCCCGGTAGAAAATGTATGGAAAAGGTACGATTGAAAATACAACGTCGGGCTTCCAATCACGAACAGCCTGGTTGGTGGCCTGGGAAGCCACCCAGGCCGTGGTCATCTTGAACTTGGGATAGCGCTTACCGGTTCTCAGATACAGTCTCTCCGCCAGACGTTCGAGCAGAACCGGGCCGAGGCTCAAAGGGGCCGATCACTTTTACATCAAAGCCGTTATCGCAAATGGCCTTGTAATGAAAATAGTCCGATCCGCTTGCCAGGTCCATTAACGTCGGATCGTGAAGAGCCACAAAGAGTACCTTCATCGTTGCTCCATCAATGGAATTCCAACATGATTAATCGACAGATCATCATAACTTGGGGGCGGGGGTGTGCAAGCGGCGACGCCGCTTGCACACCCCCATCCTTCCCCACCAATTAAGAAGTTCCTACTCGACATTGAAAAAGTACAATCGAAAGATCTGATTGTTTACCCACAGCAAAACATGCCGTATCCCTGGCAACCAAAGAACACGTTGAAGCAGGGTCTTGTGTTTCGATCTTGATCCAACCGGCGGGTTGGATTCTGGCAAGCGGTTCCCCATGTGCAGGACCAGCGGCTGCTGTGTGGTCAGCCTTAAATAGCCCATATCATTAACTGCAATATCCAGGTCACGCTCTCCGCGCATCGGTTGTTCAGATGGCAGTGGGATGATCTTCTGAAGCAGGTCCCGCCGGGTCATGAATTGAAAATGACCTGCGCCAACGTAGGCAACTTTTCCCTGGTAGGTCAGACGGAAATCCCTCCCTTTAGGATACTTTTCACGGGCGCGGTCTTCAGATATCCCGATGCTGCGCCCATGTTCCCGCAAGATTTCCCAATCAATAAAACCACCTTCCTCGAAAACTCCCGCGGCCTGCTGGCGCGCCCAATCGATCGTGGCGCCCGAATATTTTTTGGGCGACCGGAATGGCCGGGCAGTTACCATGCCAACGTTGGGAAAAGTTTCAAAGAGTTCCAGGGAGGCCGAGAGCCAGCCGGGCCGGAACAGGATGTCGCCATCCGAAAAAACGATGTACTTCCCTTGCGCCGCGCCGAACATGTAATTCCAGGCGCCGATTTTGCCTATATTGGTATCAGAAAATACCAGGTACTGGATTTTCCCCTGGTCGCAGGCTTCCTTCAGGTAAGCGCGCACTTCCGCGCAGGAATGGTTGTCGAAAAGCATCACATCGTAAGGCCGGGCAGGTTCCCGGGTGGCATTCAAGCTCTCCACCACGGTCTTCAATACGCCCAGACTCTGTTCGTAATATCCGCTCAGGAATGGGATGCTGTTGACCACTGTTACCGTGATGTCTGCCGGTTGGGCAACCTTTTCCACAAATCGGGCCGGGTTATGTCCAATGCGCATAAGACTACCTCCTGGGCCGGATAGCCAACGGACGCTGCATCTGCTGGAGGCGGATTGACAATTCCCAGCTCAAGCCCCTGCCCGCATTATTAATGAATATCCGCTCCAACCGCCGCAAGATCCGCACCAGCCGGAACTGAGGCCGGCGAATCCGTCCCATGCACAAGTTCGCGGTTCGTGTCGAGGATATTAAATACACGTTTGCGCCCGCCGGCCTTGGCCAGGTTCGACTTGGCGACTTCCGACCCATATGGAGGTTTATTGCCCGGCAGATGACTGTAATCGTGGTTCTGGTGGACCACCAGCACGTCCCGCGAGGCGTCCACAGCCATGCCAAAGGCCGTGCGGGCATGATAGACCATCCAATTGTCCCAGGCCGGTCTCCCGATGGTAAAGTCTGGCACCTCTGTGTAAAGATGACGCGGGAAGACAAAATAATCGATGCCCCAGGGGGAATAGAATTGGCCGCGCTGGCTCACCACTGACCGCAGCCGCGCCTCCCAATCACCGCTGAAATCGAATGGTTCGGTCAGCTCAAGGTTCCAGCGTTGGCCCACCAACAGGAAATCCTGCACCTGCCTGGAGGCCTGCCGCGCGGCTGTCACCACATCCGACATCAGGATCATATCGGCGTTGGCGAAACACAAAATGGGGCTATCGCTATGGGCGTGGCCGATCTGCATAACCGACCGGACGATCGGGATGCCTTTTTCGTCACGTTCCACCTCACCGCACATTGCGGATGCCCATCTCCCTGGCTGTTTCGGGAATGCCCGGTTCGTCACCGATTAAAAGGACCTCTACATCCTCCAAGCGGGTCCAGGCCTGGAGAGCGTTACGCTGGATGACAGCGATATGCGGATTGGTGAACGGCTTGGGAGCCGTAAAGATGGTCAGGAAAGCCATTTGCGTAAACGCTCTAAGCAGGTATCGACAGTCCCATCTTCTGGGCCACTTGCTTCTCGATCCAGGGATAGGTGCGTTCGAGACCTTCTTCGAGCGTCAGCCGAGGCTCCCATTTGAGCACGTCCCGCAGGCGTGGTATTGTCGGAATTTCGCCCGCGCACGCCCATCGGTCCGGCAATGTGATTAATCGTGATCTTGATCCCGGCAATATCTGCGACAATCCCGGCCAGTTGGTTAATGGTTACCATGCGATCCGAACCCAGGTTGAGTGGGAGAAACATGATCGGAACGCATCAGGCGATAGATCCCTTCCAGACAATCATCGATATAACAGAAGGAACGGGTTTGCTCACCATCGCCCCACATCTCGATGTCGTGGTTGCCGGTCAATTTGGCCACTGCGATCTTGCGGCACATGGCTGCGGGAGCTTTTTCCCGGCCGCCGTCCCATGTTCCATAATCACCAAAGATGTTGTGGAAACGCACAATGCGGGTCTGGAGGCCATAATCTTCACGGTAGTGGGTGCACAAACGCTCCATAACCAATTTTTCCCAGCCATACGCGTCCTGCGGCATGGCCGGGTAAGCATCCTCTTCCTTCAATGGGATAACATTGGCATCAGTCTGCTTGAATTCAGGGTACACACAGGCTGAGGATGTATAGAAGTAACGTTGGACACCATTGACGCGGGCCGCTTCCAGGGTGTGGGTGTTGATGAGCGAATTGTTGTGCAGGATCTCGGAATGATGGGATGAAATGAAGCCCATCCCGCCCATATCGGCGGCCAGACCGTAGACTTCATCAATCCCACGCGTCGCCTGCAGGCAGTTATCCCAGCGGCGCAGGTCGAGGATTTCGAATTCGTCTGCATCAGAGGCTGCGGTATTCCGGATATTTTATATCAACGCCGCGTACCCAGTAACCTTTCCCACGCAGGAAAGTGACGAGGTGGTGGCCGATGAAGCCGCCTGCACCGGTAACGAGGACACGTGTCTGAGACATTTTTTCTCCTTAATAAATAGATGTTGAGGAATACTGATTCTTTGATATGGATCCAAAATATCCACTACGCTTACCTTTGTTATCTTGGAACCCGTTTTCGCTTCCAGGAAACGCCCGTCTTGATCACTCTGGCAGGGTTTCCACCCATCACCATACCCGGTTCACACGATTTTGTAACAATGGCACCGGTAGCAATGATCGAATTTTCACCAATATTAACACCTTTTAAAATGACTGCATGTGGAGCAATCCAGACATGCCGGCTAATAATCACATCTGCGGCAAAATTCAGGCGTTCGCCAGTTTGCGCGTCGGTAATCGAGTGACTGTCGCCAGTACGGATGTCAATGTCATTCGCAAACATGCAATCTTCGCCAATAATCACTTTTGCATTTTCCGTTACCGCAATATGGACTTCAACCATCGTGCTGCCAGTTCCTACCTGCAAGACTCCATCATGGTCTTCAAACCAAATCACAGCCCCCCTGCTAACACGGCAATTTTCCCCAAATTCAATTCGGTGACCAGAGCCTCGTATGCGGAAATAAACATTCGACAGAGTGCATCCTTGACCCATGTTGATTTGGTTATTATTGCCAATAATGTCCACTTTCACGCCTGAAAGTGTACATCCATCAGCCTTAAAAACGTTTGACTGACCCCGAATGTTTTTTTGAACTTGTCCACTTTCGCCGCGCAGCAATCTCCGTGCAAAAGAGACCAGTGTGGGAACGTGCGCCTTAAGGCCCATATTGAATGATTTGGACATTCGATTTTTCGATTTTATTCTTATTGAGAGTTACCATTTCACAATGAAATCTGCGGCGCCGATACCAAGCACTCGATTTTGGGTCATTTTTCTCCTTGGTTATTTATTTCCGAATCACAAAGAGAGGATACTGCCCGATTCGCCCATACAAGGGTGGATTGCTTTCCTCTTTACGATAAATCCCGCGCAGAATGGCAGCTCCAAATAAATGCGGGTGGATGTACATGCGCAGAAAAGGCACACTTACGCTCCGCCAAACTGCAATTTCATAATCCAATCCTTTGAGATTGGCTTCAAAATAAGCCTGGTTATGTGTATAGTGATAAGGCGAGAGGGGAACAGTGGACGGCTCTGCGGTGACCCTCTGGTTTTCCCGGTGCAGGATTTTTTTGACTGGCGATTTCAATTTCTGGATTTGGCGTCGCCAAATTTTTTTAAGACGGCGGGGCAGAAGCCACCATTTCAACATCTTGGAATTTGGCCAGGAATACACGACTGCCGCGCTCGCTCCGGGTATCAGCACTCGCTGAATTTCGTGCAAAGCAGATAATTGTTCATCCTTCGGAATGTGATAAACAACATGCAGGGAAACTGCCCCATCCACAGTATTGTCCTGCAGGGGAACATTGGTGATATCCCCAAGAATATAAATGCCCTTCTTGCCGAGTTTCTTCTGCGCTTCTTTCAATGCCAGAAAGGAAATATCAATGCAAATTCTGTAGTCATACCCGTCCGAATAGGAAAGGTATTCCGGGTATTGGATCGGCCCTGAACCAGCATCAAGCAGATACCGACCATGGTTCCGGATATACCGGTTCACGCGCAAATGGCAGTTGTGAATATACTCGCTCGCCACCGGTCGAAGATCCTCCCATTTGAGAGCATCCACGAAACTGGCAGTTTCCTGGTTTTTTTTCTGCCAACCGATCGAGTCATAGAAATCCTGCAAAACCTTCTTTTCGGTGCGCAGGCTAAACCGGCCGCCTTCCAGGTCGCTGTCCAAAGGGATGGATAGATTTTCCAGTAGAAGGATAATGCCATCCATGATCGGATAGACAAACCGCCCATCCCATGAAATAAGGCCGGATTCGAGCGAGACTTTGACCGGTGTGCCATCTCGATGCAGCAATTCGCCTTTCGTAATCCGACCGTTCAATCGCGTGACTTCTTGGGGCTCCAATAACCGCAGGCTCTGTTTTGTGACCGGGCAACGTAATATCGCCTGCACCTGTTCATTTGTGAGTATCATCGTCATAAATAATTCTCCCATTAATCCAGAGGGGTGCCTGCCAGGTGCTGGAAGGTTTGCCCAAACTCGCTCTGTCCTGCTTCGCTGAGGACGGTAGCCATGGAAATCCGCCGAAGATCTTTTCGAATTTTTTCGACATGCCATGGGAAAGGATGCGGGTATTCGCGGAAAAAGAAGTAGGCGTAATTCCTGGCCGCTTCGACCTGCTGGGGCGTCAGGCGGTAGCCAGGCAGATCGGCCAGAACCGCATCCAGCAAGCCAAAATATTCTTCCCAAGTATCCGCATCCAGCGTAAAGCCCTTCTTCCGATAATGCGCCCTCCCGCTAACCAGCACCGGGATGCCGCGCAATGCAATTTCCAGCCCGGCAGTGGTCGTGTAAACTAATGCCAGGTCAGCGTTGTCCATTAGATCATAGGTGTTGATCTTCTCGGTAGCCCCGATCAGGCGGATATGCGCCGGTAGTTCAGGGTTGACCTTGTGTATAATTTCCGCCACCGAAGGTCCCACTGTCCAAGTTTCAGCCGGGTGGATACGTACCACCCACTGAACGTCTGAATGGGCTACGAAATAGGGGACGAGACGTTCGATCCACTCTGCCATGCTCTGGCTGAAGGTGGTGCGGCCAAGTGTGGCAGAATCGCCCAGCACATTGGTCGGGAGGAGAACCACCGGGCGATCATCCAACCCGAGCGCAGACCGGATGGATTTCGGACCGGAGCGCGAGGCCTTCTGGTACAGATGAGCAAATGCTTCTCCCAATTGAAAACCCTGCCGGCCTTTCAGGAAGGTCTCCAGCCAGGCGCGTTGTTCCTGATCGAGCACCCGGCCTTGACATTTTTTCCAGGCCGAATCAGTGTCGTGAAACATCACCAACTTGTTTTGCTCCAGCCAAATTCGCCGGTCCTGTTCACCAAATTCGTACGTGACAGCGGGGATGCCGAGCGAACGAGCTGCTGCATAAACAGCGCCATATTCCTGGATCATCCCATTCGGGACGATGACAACCTCCGGACGGTTTTCCTGAAAGTAGGCATAGGCTTTGCTGGCAGCCGCAAGGTTACGCTCGCGGCGAAGCAGGTAGATCTCCTCATTCTTATCAACATCCTCCCGCTGCAGCGTATATTGGGCATCGAACAGGGTGACTTGTTCGACAGCATGGATCAGTTCCTGCGGGATCTGACTGGCCGGCTCAACATCCAGGAAAGGAACAATTTTCAAAAATGGCGCAGTCTTTTTCAGGATGTTGCGCGCATACAAGTCCTGACGGCGCAGATCGAAGCGGTTGACAGGCAGTTTGTAATCACCGTAGGGAAGGAAACCGAGGCTGACATCATGTCCCATCGAACGCAGCACGAGACCGCATAAGGTCGTATGCACGATCCAATAATGCCAGGAGGCAAACAGGAATATTTTCTTACCCTGAGGGGCGCCATCGATATGCGCGGACGCTTCTGCCACGATCTCTTTCAGTTGGTTATCCAGGAGGGACAGATTGAAACGACTTTTCAAGCCGGCATGCCTCTGGCGCAGGAACCAATCCAGCTCGACTGTGAAGGGCAGCCCGCCCAGTAAATTCTTAGCCAGTGTTTTTGGCTTCATCTTGTTTCAATCTTCCATTCCAGGCGCGGACGCAGCGCACCCGGCCTGGGTTCCAACCATTGTTTTCCGGGCGCCCCGGAGGTATCCACATTAAATGCCAGGGCCTTCTCATCCATAAAGTAACGGCGGATGCGATAAGAACTGGCGTTAACTCCCAGAACATAGCGCCCGCCATTCAAGAGGTCCTTGGGGAATTCGCAACGGCTGAAATAATGTCCGGCGGGACGGGAAATGAATTTTTCGAAGCGGGCATCATCATCCGTGTCAAAGCTGGTCAGAACTTGTTCGCCGCGCGTTGAGTTGAGGTAGATGCCGATGCGCAATCCGGTCAGCGGGGCATCCAGGTAATATTCCATCTCCACCGAGAAAGGTTCGACAGAACGGATCGTCTCCACCGTTTGGCCGTTCCGGTCAAGCAGGCGCAGGGCGACCGGGCGGAATGGTGTTGCATCGAGAGGGATTTCTTCCTTTTGCCAAATTCGTTCTCCTGCCTTGGCATCGCCTGCAGAGAGATAATAATCGACCGCCTCAGGAGAGGCCGCGCGCATTGCCAGGCGGCCTTGTTCGAGCACGATCGTCTCCTGGGTCAGGCGTAAAATGGATGACATATTATGGCTGACGAACAGGACCGTGCGGCCTTGCTGTGCCACATCACCCATCTTCCCAAGGCTTTTCCGCTGGAATTCGGCATCTCCGACTGCCAGCACCTCGTCCACCACTAAAATTTCGGGTTCAAGGTGGGCAGCCACGGCAAAAGCCAGGCGCACGTACATGCCTGAAGAGTACCGCTTTACGGGCGTATCAATGAACTGCTCGACCTCGGAAAAGTCCAGGATCTCATCGAACTTGCGGTCGATCTCTACCCGTTTCATACCCAGAATGGCACCGTTCAGATAGATGTTCTCACGCCCGGTCAGTTCGGGATGGAATCCAGTCCCCACTTCCAGCAGGCTGGCAATCCGGCCCTTAACCTTTATATAGCCGCTCGTGGGCGCCGTCACCCTCGAGAGGATCTTTAGAACGGTGCTTTTTCCGGCTCCGTTTCGCCCGATGATTCCCAGCACAGTGCCTTCATCAACGGTAAAACTGACATCATTGAGCGCCCAGAGGTACTCGCCCTCCCGGTTCCCGTGATCCTCCTGCCCGATCTTGAGCAGAGGATTGGGCTTGCCGCGCGCTTTCGCCCACCATACCTTGATATCATCCGAAAGCGTCCCGGAACCGATCTGACCGAGCCGGTAAGCCTTGGAAACGTTTTCGACGCGAATGATGGTCTTGCTCATACGGTATCCATGAATGTGGCTTCAACACGGTTGAAGATCACTGCGCCGACGGCGATGGCGACCACCATGATTGCAAAACTGTAGCCCAGTTGCAGCAGGTCCACCGAGCCGGAGCCAAGGTAGGCATATCGGAAAGCTTCGACGACTGAAGTGAGCGGATTCAACCGGATCAGCGCCTGGTATTTGGGAGACATGGCTGACAAAGGATAGATCACCGGGGTGATGTATTGCAGCAGCTGTCACGCCAAACTGCACCAGGAAACGCAGATCACGGTATTTGGTGGTAAGCGAGGAAACAATGATGCCAAAGCCGAGTCCCAAACCAGCCATCATCAGCAACAGCACCGGAGTGAACAGTATCCACCAATTCGGATGCAAAGGTGTTCCACGAAGTACAAAAATACAGCATGAATGCCAGGAAGAATACGAATTGGATGGCAAAAGCGATCAGGTTGGAAATTAATATGGACACCGGTACAGCCAGGCGGGGAAAATAAACCTTTCCAAACATACCGGCATTACTCGTAAACGTATCTGAGGTCTTGGATAAGGCTGCTGGCAAAAGTAAGAAAAAATCACCGTTCCAGACATATAGAACAGGAAGGATGGCAGGCCATCCGTGGGCAACTTGGCGATATTCCCGAAAATGACCGTAAACACGATCGTGGTCAAAAGAGGTTGGATCAGGTACCAAAGCGGTCCCAAAATGGTCTGTTTGTACACGGCAACAAAATCCCGCCGCACAAAGAGCATGATGAGATCGCGGGCATGCCACAATTCCCGCAGACGCAGGTCGAACAGGTTGCGCTGTGGACTGATGATCATGTCCCATTTTTCGGGATCGGTTTGTTCGATATCAGGTTTCGTTCTTGTGTTTTCTGCCATTTTATTTGGGTTGTTCCTTATACCATTCTATGGTTCGGCGCAGCCCTTCTTCGAAAGGTGTAGCGGCCCGAAAACCAAAGAGATTTTCGGCGCGGCTGACATCCAGGCCGCGCCTCGGCTGCCCATTGGGCATGCTCGTATTCCAGACCAGCTTCCCTGTAAAACCGGTCAGATGGGCGATCATCTCCACCAGATCCTTGATGGAAATTTCGGAACCGGAACCCAGGTTGACAGGATCCGGCCCATTATATTTTTCAGAGGCGAGCAGGATCCCCTCGGCAGCATCTTCCACGTACAGGAACTCGCGTGTTGGTGAGCCGTCTCCCCACACATTTATCTCCTTTTCACCCTGCTGCTTTGCTTCGAGACACTTGCGGATCAATGCCGGGATGACATGCGAGGAGTCCGGGTTGAAATTATCGCGTGGCCCATATAAATTGACCGGTAATAGAAAAATGGAGTTGAAATCCATACTGCTGGCGGTACGCCTGTCGCCTGGACGAGCAACATCTTCTTTGCCAGCCCATACGGGGCATTGGTTTCCTCCGGATAACCATTCCACAAATCATCTTCATGAAAGGGTACGGGGGTGAATTTTGGATAGGCGCACACCGTTCCCAGCGCAATAAATTTGCCCATGCCGCGCTTCCAGGCCTGGTGCATCAACTCAACACCCATCATTAAGATTTTCATAAAAGAAATCTGCCGGATGCTCACGATTGGCTCCAATCCCGCCAACACGCGCGGCCAGGTGAATTATTACCAGGTCAGATGGTGTGAAATCTGGTAGCGGAGCAGGCTGAAAGCCCTTGCGGGAGAAGGTGGGCAGGACGCTGCTCCGGCGATAGCAAGGCATCATCCAGGAGACGCAGGATATCCTGGCGTTCCACCAGGTTGTAATGTTCGATATGCGGAATTAAAATATCCGCCGCGCCGCGTTGGATCAGCTTCTCCACCAGGAACGACCCGAGGAATCCGGCGCCCCCGGTGACAATTACTCTTTTATCTTTCCAAAAATTATTCTTCATAGGCGCTTGCCCGGACAATAAACTGGCTATCTGAGGAAGGATGATCCTGCAGGTTGCCGTTGATAGCCGTTACAGGGTGATTCCTTTCACTCATGATTGCCGCCCAGGTGTAAAAACACCTTCAGACCGACAATTTCGAGTACCGGCGCGTAAACATCGCTAGTCAAGGCCACACCTTGCTCCAGGCAGGAAAGCCGGCAAATATCGGCAACGTCACCTTCACCCTGGATGGAGACCTTCTCGAAGCCGGCGTTTTTTATCTGCTGCAAATGCTCACGAACCCGCTGGCGGGTATTTCGATAGAGCAGGAACTGTTGCTCGATATAATCCATTGTAAGCAGGGTGCGCAGCGCGATGCCTTCAGGTGTGATGATATAGCGTAGTTTCTTGCGCTCGGCCCGTTTGATCTTGACGTAACCCTTCTCGATCAAGCGTTTGAGATGCCAGTTCACCGTTCCGACTGCCACACCAAGTTGGGTGGCAAGGGAAGCCTGGGTCACATCCGGATTGCTCTCGATATTCTCAAGCAGAGCCAGTTCGCGGGCGGTTTCTGAGGGAATATTCATGGAAACCTATTACGTTTCCTTTATGCGTTTCAGGTCAGCTTCGACCATCATCTCGACCAGCCCCTGGAATTTTACTTTCGGTTCCCAGGCCAGCTTCTGGCGAGCTTTGGCCGGATTGCAGATAAGAATATCCACTTCCGATGGGCGCATAAAACGTTGATCCTGGACAACGTGATCCTCGTAATTCAGCCCAACGCATTTGAATGCCATATCGGCGAACTCACGCACAGAGTGAGTTTCACCTGTACCGATCACATAATCTTCAGGGGTATCCTGCTGGAGCATCTTCCACATCGCCTGAACATATTCCCCGGCAAAACCCCAATCCCGGCGAGCCTCCAGGTTGCCCATCTGTAGTTTTTTGCTCAAACCCAACTTGATCCTGGCGACCCCGTTTGAAATCTTGCGAGTGACGAACTCCAAACCCCGCCGCGGGCTTTCGTGATTGAACAGAATACCCGATACAGAATACAAGCCATATGATTCACGGTAATTGACCGTGATCCAATGCCCATACACTTTCGCGACCCCGTAGGGGCTGCGCGGATAAAAGGAGGTTGTTTCCCGTTGCGGCGTTTCCGTCACTTTGCCGAACATTTCGCTTGAAGAGGCCTGGTAGAAACGCGCCTTGGGATTCACCGACCGCATGGCTTCCAATAAACGGGTAACACCCATGGCAGTCACTTCGCCAGTCAGCACAGCCTGGTTCCAGGATGTGGCAACGAAAGATTGAGCGGCCAGGTTGTAGATTTCATCCGGTTTGTATTGTTCAAGGGCGGCCACCAATGAACTCTGATCGTGCAGGTCGCCTTGTACGATATCAATATCATTCTGAATGTGCTGGATACGCTCGAAGGTTACAGTACTGGACCGGCGCACCATGCCGACCACACCATATCCCTTCGAGAGCAGGAACTCGGCCAGATACGAGCCATCCTGACCGGTAATGCCAGTGATCAAGGCTGTGGGCATACTCCTCATTCCTCAGTGAAAAATCCAAAATTCAAACGCTGAATTATAAACCGAAACGGGAATCCGTCAAGCAGGCCTGGTTTCATCGCGAGGTATTTCGCCTGCGATCCAAAATCCACCCTCCGGCAAGGATTGCCGCGCTAATAATGACAATTGCCGCGATCACGATAAAAATATGCACCTGCCCGGCCCGCCAATTCGTGTACCGGGCAACGTACCAGTAGCCAAAGAATGCCAGGAAGACCCCCTCCACCGCCAGGACGCGTCCCAGCCAGCGGTCACGCGTCTGGCGTGCCCAAAGCAGCGCGTATGCTGCCAACCCGGCCTGGAACATGAGCATGATGACCCGGTAACGCGGGTTATCCCACTGGTCGCCGCCAGCGCGGGCCGATGCCAGGATAATCCAGACCCAGACTGCCAGCCACAGCCAGAACCAGGCCATACGCGCGCGCTTATCCGTCGTCTTCCAGATTGGGCGCAGGCAATAGAGCAGGAAGGGCAGTAACGCATACCAACCCAACCCCCTCAGGATGCCAATCAGTCGCACCGGCCAGACCGCCGGGTCGGCAATGGCAGCCGGAAGGACCGGTTGCGCGATCCCGTAAGAGACGATAAAAGGCAGGTGCAACGATTCTGGCAAGGCCCTGAAAATCGTTTGCAACCAGCCGGAATTCAGGGTGGTGACATATGCACCGAAATTCATTGAATATTTCAACCAATTGACCAGATTCGCCAATAGGCCCTCCCTGGACTTGCAGGGTGCCTGCCACGACCTGGCTGAATAACAGGCCAGCCAGCAGGATGACTGCTGCCAGGCCTGCCACCCACCACCAACGGATATGGACTTCCTGGCGCGCCAGCCAGACCCAGACGCCCAGGATAACCAGCGTTGCTACCGCAACGCCCGGCGAGAACAGGAACAGCCCGAGGGTGCCGCCTGCCAGCCAGATCCAGGCAGTCCGCTGAGCGATTGCCCTGCCAGGTGGCTGCTGCCCAATAAGAGCATTGCGATGAACAACAACAGGAACGGTTCGCGGATCTGGGAAGCACCCTGAAAACAGCGATTCCGGGTAGAGCGCCATGATCCAACCCAGGATCAATGCAACGGCTTCCCCCCAGGCCTGCCGCACCCCTCTCCAGGCCAGACCGACACCCAGCGCTCCCATCAAGGCGGAGAGCAAAATGGTCAGCCAGGAGCGATGTGCATCCGGGCTGAAGACGCGATAGGTCAGGCTGAGTGTGAAGGTCAGTCCACCATACTGCTCCTCGATACCAGAGGAACGATCAAATGCCTTCCAGAGCGGATCGCCCGAGGCGGCCAGATCCCAGGCCTGCGTATCGTACGTGAAGGCATCCCGGTAAATGTAACCTCCATGGTGCACCTCATTGTTATTTCCGTAAACAGGCAGCACAAGGGAGAAGAAAATTCCCAGCCCAAGCCGGAGAACCAGCGCCAACAATAACATCCATCCCAAGCGCATGCGGTGAACCGGCCGAACGCCAGAGCGCTGAAAGTGCCAGCAAGGCCAAGAGTCAAGAGGATGGAGTAAGCCAGCCAACCAATCCACCATATCCCTGGACCAGTGATAGAAAGCACCAGTCCCAGCACCAGGCTGGAGGGCAGAATCCAGAGCAGATCACGCAGAGATTTCATTAAATCCTTCCAGTACACGCTGCGCGCGCCTTACCCAGGAGTATTGCTCCACGGCGAGCCGGGCGTGTTGACCGAGTGCCTCCCGCCGATCCTTCGTCGCCAAGCAACCCGCCCAGGGCTGATTCCCATGCCTGTACCTGTGGCACAGGCGGATGGGTCAGGGCAGATGCACCGGCGTCATCCAATGGGCAAAAGATCGCCATCGTCTCATCCAGCACTTCGTGCAGCACAGGCAGGTCGCTGGAGAGAATGGCGCGTCCGGCAGCCATGTACTCGAACATTTTCATCGGGCTGCATATCTCAGCCGTATTCCCGCCACTCGAAGTAGCCACCGTGCGCTGGTAAGGCATCAGCAGCACATCCGCAGCGGATTGGTAGAGCGGAATGCGCTCGTTCGGCACAAAACCGGTAAAGGTGACATTGGCCAGCCCGGCGGCGCGTTCTTTCCAGGTCTTCCACATCCGCCGGGCGCCCGCCCACCCAGACAAAACTGGCCTGCGGGAATTTAGCAGCCAACCCCAGGAAGAGGTCTGCGCCGCGGCCCGCGTAGAGGTGACCGGTGCAGAGCACAGTGGGGGCTGCCGGCAGGCCAAGGATGCGGCGGGCAGGCTCGGGATCGGGGAGCGAGCCATATCGCTCGAGGTCCACTCCGTCCGGGGCGGTGACTGTTTGTCCATCCGGCAAGTGCAGAGCCGTCCGCAATGCTTCGGTGATGGGCAGCAGGCGTTTGCGTCCCGGGAGCATCCGGAAGAGCCGCAGCCAGAGCGGCCCAACCAGGCCCGTGGGAAAGTCGTGCAGTTCCAGCATGGCTGGAATCCCAACCAGCAGGCCGAGGGCAGCCGACTGCAGAGGCCAGGCATAGATCAGGTCTGCGCCCAGGCGGCGCGCCCGCCAGACGGCCTTCCACGGGAACAGGCGGCGGTTGCGTAAAGGCAGCCACTCGATGGGGAAGAGATTCTCCAGTCCATAATGCTCGATCAACTGGTGATCGTCGATTGGTGGATTTTGGTTGCCAGGTACGAGCAGCGTGACAGCATGCCCCAATTGCACAAAAGCCTGGCAGACCTTCATCACCTGGATGCTGTTGGCCGTATCCGAGGGGATTTGCGCCGCCGAGATACAAACTATTCTCATTTTTCGTCGCGCTCTTTATCCGTATCCAGCAAGCCCATGCGCATGGAAGAGAGTTGTTCAGCGATCAAGCCGAAGAAGAAACACAACAGGCCGGTCACAATCGCCAGCATGGCTCCCACACTGACACCGCGGGCTCGCAGCATGATAGGAATCCCCCAGGCAAGCCCAAACCCGATACAAAATATGGAAAGAGGCAGAAAGATGCGCAATGGGTTGAACAGCATGGCGATATTGATGATTTCCATGATGGTCTGGACGGCGGTGAAGGTATTGATCGTACTCTTCCCGGCTGCCCTCTGTCTGATGGTGATGGGATGTTCCAGCACCAGGTGGCGTTTTTTGATGAAGATCAGGGTGATCACATCGCTGAAAGCCATCGAATCCGGGCAGATGGATAAATATCTTTGCACGAGGCCGGTATTGTAGAGTTTGAATCCAGAGTTCAAATCCGAAATATGGATTGGCATGAGCAGCGCCGCAAACCTTCGGATGAACCACTTGCCGATATTCCGGTACAGGCTGGAATGCGGATCCTTGCTGCGGTTACCCACCACCATATCGGCATCTTTTTCGAGCGCAAACTTGAACAGGGAATCCATATCGGTCAGTTCATGTTGACCGTCCGCGTCGATCGTCAAGGTGTAAGGAGTATCTGCATTCAAAAGGCCCGTTTTCAGCGCGCCGCCATAACCTCGGTTGAGTTTGTGGTGAAGGATGCAAATACCGGGTCGCTTTTCATATTGTTTCAGGATGGCAGGAGTTTCATCGCTGGAACCGTCATTCACCAGGATCAATTTCCAGTTCCGCTCCCGGCAATAGGCGATCAATTCCTGCCAGCAGGGTCGACAGGCAAAAAGCTTCGTTATAGATTGGGACAACCACGGAAAGTTTGGCCGGTTCAAGAGCCAAAGGGATTTTTGGGTTACTCGCCATACGCGTCATCCTGATCTATTTCGAGGGCTGGATTTGAAGATGATACCTGAAACAGGCGGTTAAGGCAATTTTAGCAGGATATAACCGTCATTTTGCATCACAACGCTCACCGGCAGGTCAACCAAAATCCCAGGTGGGACTTTGAAATCAACCACCAGGTAAATGGCTCCCAGACGATCTGCCAGAGGCACCAACCCCTCCAGACGTTTCCTGGGATCAGCCATGGCCCGCAAGGTCTCCATCTGTCTGGTGGTTTCCAGCCAACCTGGCAGGGCGGAGCGGTTGCTATACCCGAGGATACCACTATCCCGCAACGTGTACACCAGCGGCCGCAGAGCGCGGCGTAACGAACACTGAGGGATTGGGAAACATAAGCAGTATCCTCGTTGAACACCAGCACGCCTTCGCCAGGTTGGGTCTGGGTGCGCAGGGTAAGGATGAGTTCATTCAACGGACCCGGCGCCGGGCAGACCAGGCGAGCCTTCGTAAAGCAGATGAATGTCTGGTAAATATCGCGCACGGCGGGGCGGTTCGTGGCGCTCCAGAAGCCAAAGAGCAGGATCCCCAGGATTATTGGCGCCCGGCGGGCGTGCGGATTGGCAAGCCGCGGCGTCCATTCCGCCAGCGGCCAGATCCAAAACAGCAGCAGGAGCGGCACAAAATAACGAATGCAGCGCACCAGTTCGGTCTCGAGCGGCAGGATATGGAAGCGGCTGTTCGATCACTTGTTCGGCGAATGGAATTAGGACACTGGTGATAAAGATCCCTGCCATCCAGAGCAATACGATCTTGACCGGTGTGCGGTCGCTCTTCTTCAACAGCCAGGTGACGACAAACCCGGCCAACGCCACCGGCAGGAGCAGGCTGCGGGTCATGTTCCACAGAAAACTCCCCAAGGCCGCCGGAACATTGAGAAGGTTGGCAGGGCGAATAGGTTTGCAGGACTGCCATCACCGTGTTGTAGTCGGCGGCCTGGTCACGCCCACGGTAGGAGAGGTAATTGATCGCGAACGGGGTCAGCACCACCAGGAACAGGACACCCAGTCCCAACATAACCAGGCTGCGACGTTTCCAGGTCCAGTCCTTCGGCTGCAAAAGCCAGAGGCTGAGCCAGACGGCCAGTCCCCAGGCCGGGGCGCTGATCGGGTGGACATACACCAGCAGCCCGGCGAAAAGCATCAGCCAGGGCCAGCGCCTGGGGCGGTCCTTCCAGACCAGGTCAAGCGCCAGCAGGAAGGGCAGCAGCGACTGGAAGGTGACGCGCGGCAGGGCATCCTGCCAGACACCCCAGATCTCACCCAAACCGATATTGATGACCGTCATGGCGGTCAGGAAGGCCAGCAAAAAAGCCCAGAAACGGTTCTTAAATAACACTCGCCCCAGGATGTAAAAGCCGAGCAACTGCAGGAAAGTCTGCGGAAGCACCAGCCAGGCATACGCCAGGCCGTAATCACCGGTCAGATGGTTCAGGGCACGGATCAGAGGAATATGGATGGTGGCATAAATGCCGATATTGTTTGAGGCGCCCAGGGCCGGGTCAGTCTGGAACCAGCCGGGATGGTCCAGGGCAGCCGCGTAACTGGCAATATTGCCGCCATCGCCAGTCAGGATCACTATCGGATAGTTGCCTTGCAGGCGTCCCAGGAAGTAAACCACGGCGAAAGCGAGGAACGTCAGGGCAAACAGCCAATCCCAGCGATTGATACCCGGGAGAGCAGGTCGCTGGGGCAGAATTCGGTCTTTTTGGGGAGCCCGATCGATCAGAACTTCGGAAGGTGATTCGGAAAAAAAGCGGCGAATGGTTGTCATACTTGAAAATTGACCGCCATCTGCCTGCGGCGAACTTCCCACAGACCGCGCAGGGAGATCAGACCAATCGAAACAATGAAATAACCTGAAATAATGATCGCCATCATCAGATACCCATGACGTGGTACCAGGATGCACATAAGGCCAGCTCAATCACGCCGATCAGCGTGGAAATCAGAATTGGATAACCTGCCTTGCCAAGAGAGAGAAAGAGCGAACGATTCCATTGAAAAATACTGGCAAAGCCATAACCGGCAATCAGGATCAACAAAACGGATATACCGGGATGGCCTGTTTTTTATAAAGTAGTGGGAATGATCCACCAGCCGGCCAATGCCCAACCGGCCCAATACGCCAAAACGACCGCACTGGCGATCGCAGTGATACGTTTGAGCAGGCGCAGGGTCGTCTTCCACTCGAACCTGGCGATCGTGCGGGAAATCTCCGCATAGGTTGGAGCGATGAACGGATCGAGGATCATCGTGATCGGGATGATGAAGGTCATCGCGATCTTGAAATATCCGACCGCCGTCAGGGAGAGCAGCGCTGGCCAGGTAAAGCTGGATGTTATCCCGGAAGAACAGGTTGACCGTTCCGTTCAGGTTGGTATTGATCGCAAAAGATACCAGGTTCCGCTTGTTGGGCAGGTCGCGCAGAGGAACCCGCCACCAACCCTTCCCCAGCTTATCACTTCAGTTCCTCGCAGGGCCACGATGAGATATGACAAAGCCAAATACGTTTTCCCAGGCTACATAGGCCAGCAGGACCAGGCGGGACCAGGCTGGACATCGGCACCAGCCTTGCCCCAGCGGAAAAGACACGTAGGTCCCGCCGATCAGCACGAGCGTGATGATGGTCTGGACCAGGTTCGCCAGGGCCATGTGGTCGGAAGCGATGGGTTGCCTGCAAGACCCCGGTGGAGGTCTCGAAGACCAGGTTGCTGAGCAGGATCACACCGTAGAAAATAAAGAGAGTGCGACGTGCTTGACATCCCTGGCAAATACTCGGGAGGCCCAGGGAGCCAGGAACACCAGGATGAGGAATGCCGCCATCGACGTGATCGCTTCCATCAGTCCGGCCGCCTTTACGAACATGGCAGCCTCTTCCTTCTTCTCATCCGCCAGCGCCGGGCCGAGATGCTTGAGCACCACCTCGCTCATCCGGAAGGACAGGAAGCGATTGATATTGGAAGCAAATGTCTGGATGGCGGCCACCAGACCCCAATTGGTCAACGCCGATCAGGCGGACGGCGATGATGGTTTGAACAAAGCTCAGGATTGCTGAAATGACATTGCTGCTGAAAAGATAACTGCTGTTTTTGACCACCCGGCGCAGCAGATGGTCTTCCTCCCAGATCGCCGAAAGTCTTTTGGAATATGGTCACAGTCCCGCTCTCTTGCAAGCCCGGGATTGCGCGAGTGATCGAAGCATCCGCACCTGTCGATGAGGGATAGTGTGCCATAGATTAAGTCTTAATATGCCAGAAACAGGTTTAAAGCCTGACCACTTTCGGACTGTCCTTGCCCATTTTCCCGAGGGCATTGCGGCTGTCGAAGATGAATTTTGCCGCATCCAGGATGGCCTTGTAATCATAGGTTGTGTGGTTGGTCGTGATAACAACACAATCCGCTGCGCGCACAGCCGCCATCAGGTCGGGTACGCTGTGCATCTCTGTGCCCTCATGGGTTTTCAAGCGTCGGGATATACGGATCGTGGTATTCGACCGAGGCGCCCTTTTTCTGCAGCAGACCGATCACATCCAGGGCGGGCGATTCCCGAATATCGTCAATATCTGGTTTATACGCCACGCCCAACACAAGGCAGCGTGAACCCTTCAGTACCTGGCCACGCTCGTTCATGGCATCCAGAATGCGCGTCACCACAAAGCGCGGCATGTTGGTGTTGATATCCGAAGCCAGCTCAATGAAGCGGGCCGTGTATTGATAGGCTTTCATTTTCCAGGAAAGGTAGAGAGGGTCGATCGGGATGCAATGCCCTCCCAGACCAGGCCCGGGAGTGAACTTCATAAAGCCAAACGGCTTGGTGGCGGCTGCATCGATCACTTCCCACACATCCACGCCCATGCGCTCGCACATGATCGCCAGTTCGTTGACCAGGCCAATATTGATCATGCGGAAGGTATTCTCCAGCAGCTTCGCCATCTCGGCCGCTTCGGCGGAAGAGACCAGGTGGATATGCTGGATGGCGCCGCGCCATACCAGGCTTCGGCGACTTCGGCGCAGGCTGGTGTGATGCCGCCAACCACTTTGGGAGTGTTGAGCGTGGTGAAATCCTCGCGGCCGGGATCAACACGCTCCGGCGAGAAGGCCAGGAACCAGTCCTCCCCAACTGTCAGCCCATTTGCCTCACCCAGCATCGGCAGCAGGATCTCGCGTGTGGTGCCCGGGTATGTGCTGGACTCCAGCACCACCACCATGCCCTTGTGCATGTACTTCGCCAGTTGCTCGGTGGCAGACAGAATGAAAGACATATCCGGATCGCCGGTTTTGCGCAGCGGCGTTGGGACACAGATGCTGGCCGCATCCATTTCCTTCAGTACCGAGAAATCGGTTGTGGCTGTCAGGTGTCCGGATTTGACCAGCGGAGCAAGCCGTTCCGTGGAAATATCCGGGATGTAACTGACGCCCTTATTCACAGAATCGGGCTTGCGCACATCCGGGTCGATCCCGGTGACATTAAACCCTGCCTCGGCAAATACCACCGCCAGCGGCAGGCCAACATATCCTAATCCCAGGATGGCGATCCGGGCCGTCTTGTCGTTCATTTTATTGATGAGGGTTTCTTTTGTGCTCATGGCATCCTTTCAGCATGACAGGTTTGCAAGTCCGGGTTTTCAGAATGGAGAGGTAATGGACTCGCCAATCAAAAAAGGCTTAATTGCTTGGGGTCTTCCTTTGGTTCTTCAGCAACCTGCACCGGGGCAGAACGCTTCAGGGCAGCCCGCGCCTGTTCGAGCAAGTTTCGGCAACTGGCCAAAATCCTTCAGGATGGCCGGTTTAAGCGCCGCCTGGTGCAAGGCCGCCGCCGGGTGGAACATGGCGATCACAAAACGGTCTCCCACCCGCCGCATTTGTCCGTGGACGGAACTGATCTTGGCTCCGGGCATAAACTTGCCCATCGAATAACGCCCGAGTGTGATGATGATTTTCGGATTGATGGCTGCAATCTGCCGTTCCTGGTATTCATTACAGGCTGCCAATTCTTCGGGCAGCGGGTCACGGTTGCCGGGCGGACGGCATTTTACCACGTTACCGATCCAAACCTCGGAACGTTTCAACCCGGCCTGGGCCAGCAATTCGTCCAGGAACTGCCCGGCCGCGCCGACAAAAGGCCGTCCCTGTTCATTTTCATGGAAACCCGGTCCCTCACCGATGAACATGATTTCCGCGTTCGCCGGTCCCTCACCAGGAACGGACTTTTTACGCGAGTGATACAGCGCGCACTTTTGGCAAACAGCATACTTCTTTCGCAACCTGGGCAAGGATCTTCTTCGGCGCTCATGCAGCCTCCAGATAATCGAATTTCTCCAAGTTCATCAGCAAGGCATCCTCATTATTATCTTTGTAATATCCTGGCCGGACTCCCGCCACTTCAAAACCATATTTCTTATACATGGCCTGTGCAGCGACATTCCCGGCGCGCACTTCCAGAAAAGCCCGCCGCGCCCCTTCATCCTGAACACTCCTGCAGTGCGTGTAACAAAATTTGCTCGCCAATACCTTGCCGGCGGAAATCCGGGTGAACGGCAATGGTGGCGATATGGGCTTCATCGATGATAAACCACAACACCAGCATGGCGGCAATTTTCCCATCCACTTCGGCGACCCAGCCGCGCGAGACCGGGTTCTCGGTCAACTCGAAGCGGAAGGAACGCTCCGGCCAGGGCAAA
The DNA here is from genome assembly GCA_963830665.1 of uncultured Chloroflexia bacterium. Lineage (GTDB taxonomy): Bacteria > Chloroflexota > Anaerolineae > Anaerolineales > Villigracilaceae > UBA877. The sequence goes on along the minus strand of CAWHNM010000025.1, from coordinate 145,708 downwards.
CTAAACGAGAGCATCATCAATCTCGTGGACTGCCGGAACATCTTCCAATGTCATCCGGCGGATAAGCGCGGTCACGCCGGCAGGCCTCCCGCCACATGCAAATAAATGGGTGCAAGGCAGCCGCCGGATCAATTTTACCGGCCTGCCATTTTTGCCAGGCCAACTCTGCCAGGATGCCCGGCCTGCGGACACATTGCGCCGGGGAGGCGAGGCTTACATTTTTAAATTTGCGCGCCAGCCGGTGACGTTCATCCGCAGACATTTCACCGCAAACGATGACCGGTCTATGGATTTTTTCTGCCAGTTCATCGGCAGTCGTCACTGCGGCCGGACCATCCGCCTGCCACTCGTTTTCTCCAGCGGTATACCAGCCGACCGCCAGGCGGCCGCGCCCGGCCTGTACCACGGCAGCCAGCCGCTAGTTGTCCTGATCTGATCAGAGCGGGACCGCCGCGGCGACGATATCCAGCGTGGATATGCCGATGATCGGTATATGACGGGCAAGCACCAGACCTTTTACGAAAGCCAGTCCCACGCGCAGGCTGGTAAACGATCCGGGGCCAAGCGCCACGCCCAAGGCAGTAACAGCCTCCATTTTAATATCCACTCGCCTTAGAAGTTCGGCCAAGCGCCGGGGCCAGTTCCTGGGTATGGTGGAGGCCGCTATGCCAGACAAATTCGCCGGGCACGCTCGTACCATCGTAAAGCGCCAGTCCAATCTGGGCAGTGGAGGTATCAATCGCCAGCAGCATTAATCCCCTCCGTAAACAGTCTGGCGGAGATGGTCGAGCAAGCTTTCGTAGCGTTTTCCGCACGCCGCAAAACGCATGGCGCGGTGTTCTTCAGATTCATATTCCAGCCAGGCCCACAACCGTTCGACCGGCAGGATGGGTTCCACACGCTCCGGCCATTCGATCACCAGCGGCCCTTGGGAGAAGTAAGTGTCCATGTCCAATTCTTCGGCCTCGCCGAGCGAGTCGACCCGGTAGGCATCAAAATGAAAGAGTTGACTGGAATCTGGCCGGCGGTAGGCATTGACCAGCACGAAGGTGGGGCTGGAAACATCATCCAGCGCTCCCCAACCCTGGGCCACACCCTGGACAAGCGTGGTCTTGCCGGCCCCGAGTTCGCCCTGCAGGCAGACCAGATCGCCGGGCTGGAGCAACGCACCCAGGCGCATCCCCAGGCGGCGGGTTTGTTCCGGGGAGCGGCTGAAAAATTCAAATGTGTGCGCGTCCAGGATGGGCATGACGAGGGGATTATACTACAGGGCTTTTGGAGAGGTTTCATTCCGCGTGGAATCGATGAACTGTGGTGCCGCCTGTCATTGTCCCCCGGATAGGTTTTGTGCTGGCCGGGCTGGTCAGCAGGTCCGTCCCTCAAATCTTATGAAGTGGGTACTTCTAACAGATCGTTAGTCAGGCCGACCTGTTTTCCCAGGATGAGTGCAATCTGCCGTGAAGCGTCAGGGCGGGCAGCGCGGCGGCAGTTTTTCACCACCTTCTGCCGCTCATATGGACGGCAAACCCAGCGCGTCAGGGTTCGCACCACCGCCAGTGGTTCCGGAGCCCAGACACCCACCCCTTCGGACACGAACAAAGTCCACATTGCCATCTTCCTGGCCGGGCAGTTTGGCATACAGGATGATCGGCAGTTCGGCATTGAGCGCCTCGGCAATCGTCCCCGGCCCGGCTTTGGTGACAATGACGTCGGCTGCGCGCATGAAGTCAGGCATATCACGGGTAAAACCATATATAAAGGTCGGATTCTCCCAGGTCTGTTCCTTCAGTTCCGCTTCGAGTTTGCTGTTCCGCCCGGCCACGATGACCTGGCACACATCCAGCCCCGATTCGTCAATGGCACGCGCCGTCTCGGCCAGCGGTCCCATTCCTTCGCCGCCGCCGACCAGCAGGATGACCTTCTTGGCCTGTGGCCAGCCCAAACGCTTGCGGAGTAGTGCTTTGTCGCCGACCGGAGCGCTGCAGAGTTGTGAGACCGGCTGCCCCACCACGCGGACTTTATCAGGCGACATGTTGTATTGAATGGCATTCTGGCGGGCCATTTCGGTCGGGACGAGGATCAGGTCGGCCCGCTGGTCAAACCACAGGGCATGCGTGGAAACCATGTCTGTCACCACGGTGACAAACGGCGGGCGGTCCTTCCCGAGCGCCTTCAGGGCAAAGGAGTTTGCCAGCGGGTGGACGCTGACCAGCATTTCACTGTGGTGATCGCGCACCAACCGGCGGGCGGCACGCCGGACATATGGCCAGAACGTCGAGGTCACAATGCGCGCCTGCGGCCGGCCGTCGCTGATGTCGAACATGGCACCCCACAGTTCCGGTACGCGCACCAGGTCCGGGTAGACTTCAGGTAAATGGTTGAAAGGCGGCGGAGCATAATCCTTGAGGAAATCCACCATTTGCGTTACCACAGCTTCCCCGAACTCACAATGAATGGCCTCGATGATTGCCTCACTGGCGGCGCGGTGCCCGCCGCCCGTATCCGAAAAAAGGAAGGTCATATGAGGTTTGTCAGTCGGAAGGTTGGCCATGGGGTTCCTCCGGTAAAACGGCCTTTATCCGCCGGGCCAGTTCACGGCGCGTCAACATCACCCTGCGTCCGCAGCCTTTGCACTCCAGGCCAATATCCGCGCCGAGACGGACGACAGTCCATTCGTAGGAACCGCAGGGATGTGGTTTGCGCAGGCGCAGCGGCTGCATTGAGCTGCAAATCGGGTAGCATATGGGAATACAGATCATCAGAAGGATGAAAGGACTCGTGCAGGAAAATTATACCGTAAGAGCCCGCTGCTCAATGAATTTGTGATAAACTATCGCCGAAACCTGTTCAGGAGAATATCCATGTCTGCTCATGAAACCTATGATATCGAAATTGCCGGCCTCAAACGCAGCCTGCGCTTGTTTGAGATCAAGCCTGGCCTGAAAATCGCCATCCTGAACATACTTGGCGACACCGATCTGGTGCAGGCCTGCGCCAAAGCCTTGAAGAAGAAACTCAAGGATTTGAAGTTCGACGTTATCGTGACGGCAGAAGCCAAGTCCATCCCGCTGGCATATGCCCTCTCGGTCGAGACAAAAAAACCCTACATCATCCTGCGAAAATCCTACAAGCCCTACATGGGCGCCGCGCTTATTGCCGAGACGCTCTCCATTACCACGGGCGAGCCACAGACCTTGATCATGGATGAGAAAGACCAGGCAGACGTCAAAGGCAAACGCGCCGTGATCGTGGACGACGTTATCAGCACCGGCTCGACCCTGCAGGGGATGCGCATGATCATGGAAAAAGCCGGGGCGAAAATCGTCGGCGAGGCTGCCATCCTGACCGAAGGGGAACGAGCCAGGTGGGAGAAGATCATCTCCCTCGGACATCTACCCCTGTTTACTGATTAATTAATGGCAAAGCAGCCTCCCGGAGTTCGATCGCTCAGGTGTACTCTCTCTAAGGGAACCCGGTTCATCCATCTGAACTTGCAGAACGTTATTCTTGATTAATTTTTGTTTTTTCGGACGCGTGAGAGCCTTGATGGCTCTTTCTCGTTTTAAAGCCGCACCTTTGTCTGGCAACTCCTCCATGTACACCAGCCGGACCGGACGCCGGCTGCGCGTATAGCGCGCCCCCGTCCCGCGGTTATGCTGGACGAGGCGTCGCTCCGGATCCGTGCTCCAGCCGGTGTAATAGCTGCCATCGGAACATTCCAGGATATAACAATAGAAGGCCATGGGCTTTAATGCAAGATGGCTAAGGTCGGGGAAAAGATTGCTCGCGCTAGTCTTCCTCTGTCTTTTTTTTTCGCTGGCCGAGCAGCTTCCCCAGGCCAAGCTGTTGCATCCAAAGATCACTGAGCGTGGGGATTTCCTGCTCGAGTGAACTCGTTGGACTGCCAGTCGCCATCCGCGCGCGCCCGCCGCCATTGGGCGCGTCCTTTCAGGATACGTTCGAGACGGTCCTGGAGGCTCTTTTTCTTCTCCCCGTCAATCTCATCGCGCAAGGATTTCAGTGTGGCAATGTAATCGTCCAGCACACGCACGGTGTTGACGCGATTCTGTCGGGCTGCTTCAGCCAACGCAGCCGGCTCTTCCAAATCGAGCGGCCGCATGGCATCCACAAACGGCCGTCCGGCCAATTTGCGGATATCGGCCCAGCCGGGTTGTCCAATGACGGTCTCCGTCAGGGCGGCCGCAGCCAGGGCCGGCAGGGTGTGAATGGTTGCCATGATACCATCCACCTCGGCCAGGTCGGCAAAATAGGCACGCGCCCCCAACAGGGTGACAAAACTGGCGGCCAGTTTGTAGGCCTCACCAGCCGTCCCGTGTGGGGCTGTGACAGCCATCAGCCCGTTTTGAAAAAGGTCGGCGCGTGCAGCCTCAATGCCAGTGCCGGTTTCATCCAGAACAAGCGGATTGAGAGCCGGGGTCAGGCCAACATAGTGGCGTCCGGGTGGCAGGAACTCCTTCGCCCAGGCTGCCACAGCCTGTTTTGACCGGGGCTGTATCGATCACCAGCCCTTGCTCGCTGCACATCTTGTGCAATGGATTTCAGTGTCTCGTAGACCTGGTCGAGGGGCAGGGCCAGAATGATCACGTCTGCCCCTTTAACAGAGGCGGACAGGTTATGCCCGACATTCTCCACTGCGCCCATCTTCTGGGCCTTGCGGGTGACTTCCGGCGAATGCATCGTACCCGAGCGTGGTGACCTGATCCTTGTGATTTGCCAGCGCCAGCCCGATCGAGGCGCCGATTTGTCCCAGTCCGATAATGCTAATTTTGACAGTCATGGTTTCCTCTTTTCAATTCTCATCATCTGCCGCTTGCAGGGCAGCCAGCAGGCGTTCGGTGTGCAGATCCGGATCCGGCACAGGTGCAGTCATGGTGATGGCGGATCAGTTCCACGGTCCGGGGACTGGCGCCCGCCTGGGATGCCAGGTCCGCGCCCCACTCGGCATGCTGTTCCGGCCACGACGAATGGCCGGCGCAGCCCGCGCGGCGTCCCTGCAGCCCAGCGCTCGTGCGGCGCTCCGGGAAGAAGACGTTTTCCCAACACGATCATTACGCGGTCGAGGATGGACAAGGGATACAGGATTTTTCCCACATCGTGCAGGAGGGCAGCCGCCAGCAGGTCCGGATCGGTCTGCCCGGCGGCTTTCCAGGTGTTTGAATATCTGGTAAGCATGGGCCTGTTCCGAAGGCTGCATCCGGCGGAAGAGGATTGAGTTGAAGCAGGCGTGAGATATGGAAGAGACTCTCGCTCGGGATGCGCTTGCGGGGGCTGAGCAGGGCATTCCAGAATTGGCGGGAGCGGTAGGCAAGGCGGGATATCATCACGGCGCAACTCCGGCACGAGGTCGCCGACGGAAGGATTATAACATTGTGATAGAATCGTGAGAGCCGGGGACGCCGACCCCGGCTCTCTTGAAAGGAGGAGAAGAGAAATCGCCTTACGCTTATATATTACCATCCTGGTCTAAATTGTACTTGACGGCTACCCTACGCTTACCCTACGCTTGTCTGACAATTCTGTAAGGTCTTTTTATAAGGAAAACAGTCATATTTTGCAGTGGTTGACCGAAAGAGGCACCTGTGCAAAAGAAATCCGGATTGTATATTGGCGAGACCGGCGAGACACCCATCGGCAAACTCTGGCTGGCGGTATCGGACCTCGGGCTGGTGGCGATCGAATGCGGCCTGACCCAGGCCGAATTCGAAGCCTATCTGGTCAAACGGTTTAAACGGACGGTTGAAGTTGCCCCGGAGCGTGTCCGCGCAGTTGCCGGGCAGTTGAACGAATATCTCTCCGGCCGGCAGCAGGCTTTCACCCTGGATGATCGACTGGACCGTGCTGCGGCCCTTCCAACAGGCCGTGCTGCAGGCCACCTACGAAATCCCCTATGGTGAGACAAGGACATACAAGGAAATCGCCGAACGCATCGGCAGGCCGCGCGCCGCGCGTGCCGTTGGCCGCGCCGAAGCCACCAACCCGATGCCGCTGGTGCTGCCCTGTCACCGTGTCATCGGCGTGGACGGGAAACTGCACGGCTATGGCTTGGGAGAGGGGGTTAAGACAAAAGAATGGCTTGTTAAAAATGGAAGGGGCGGTGATGGCGTAAAACGAACCCTGCGAATGGTTGCGAACCTATCGCAGGGTTCGTTTTCATGATAGACTCGCTTTATGACATCTAATCTTCGTGTCTATTCGTGTTCGCCTGCCTCGCTTTTTTCAGCGGAGTCGTGGATAAATAATGACTGACTTCCGCTCCGGTTTCATCGCCATCCTCGGCAAGCCCAACGTGGGCAAATCCACGCTGGTCAACGCCCTGCTGGGGCAGAAGATCGCCGCCGTCTCGCCGCGCCCGCAGACCACCCGCCGCCGCCAGCTTGGCATCCTGACCCTGCCGGATGCCCAGCTCGTCTTCGTGGATACGCCGGGTGTCCACACGCCCAAGCACAAGCTCGGCCAGTTCTTCAACCAGGAAGCCGAAGAGGCCCTGGATGGCGTGGATGTGGTGCTTTTCCTGGTGGACGCCAGCATCGAGCCGGATGAGGAGGACCGCCAGGCTGCCAGCCTGCTCCAGGCATTGCGCCGCAGGCCGGACCTGATCCTGGGTCTCAACAAAATTGACAAAGTCCCGGCTCCGGCCATTGGAGCTGGTCCAAGCCGCCTACCAGGTCCTGGTCCCGGATGCCCCGGCGCTGGCCTTTTCGGCCGCCAGCCGCCAGGGGCTGAAAGAGCTGCTGGAAGCCTTGACCGCCCGCCTGCCGGTCCGGCCGGCCGAGTACCCTGAAGACCAAATCACCGACCTGTACGAAAAGGAAATTGCCGCAGAATTGATCCGCGAAGCCGCCCTGGTCTTCCTGCGCGACGAAGTGCCGCATGCCCTGGCCGTCCGCCTGGACGAGTTCAGCGAACGGGAGAACGGTAACGCCTACATCGCCGCCACCCTGCTGGTGGAGCACGACTCGCAGAAGGGCATCGTCATTGGCGAAAAAGCCGCCATGCTGAAAAAGATTGGTTCGGCGGCGCGCATGGAAATCGAGGCCATGAGCGGGCGGAAAGTCTTTCTCGAGTTGCGCGTCAAGGTGGACAAGGACTGGCGCGACGATGAAAACGCCCTGCGCCGTCTGGGATATAAGATCAAGGGCTAAAAAATGATCCCCGGTTTCATCCTGTTCTTCCTGGTCGCCGTGACGGACTGGCTGGCTGTCGCCAAAGGCTGGAAGAAGGTCGAGTATATCGCCAAGCCGGCTGCCATGCTCGTCCTGCTTGGGCTGCTGGCAGGCTTGGGTGGTTTCGGCTCGCTGCCATTGATCTGCTTCGGCCTGGGGATCTTCTTCTCGCTGGCCGGCGATATCTTCCTGATGATCTCTTTCTACCCGCTTCTCCAACCGCTGGTTCATTCCCGGGGTTGATCGCCTTTCTGCTGGCGCACGTGGCCTACATCATCGGCCTGAATATCGCCCTTGCCGAATGTCTCCCCCATCTGGTCATTGGGACTGGCTGTCATCCTGGCGCTGACCGCCGCGCGCCTCCTGCGGCGTATCATTGCCGGGGTGCGCCAGAAAGGCCTGCGGCGGCTGGTGCTTCCGGTCGGATTATACGGGATGGTCATCACCCTGATGCTGCTCTCTGCCCTGCTGACACTCTACAACGCCGCCTGGAAAACTTCTGCCTCCGGGCTGGTTGCCCTGGGAGCCATCCTGTTTTATTTTTCCGACATCCTGCTGGCCTGGAACAAATTCGTTAATCCGATCAGGAACGGCCGCCTGGCGAATATGATCCTCTATCACCTGGGACAGTTCGCATTGGTAGCGGGGGTGATTCTCCAGTTTGGGAAGTGATGCTAGGAGTTCTAAGTGCCAAAGTATCGATGCTTGCCTGAAAGAATGCCTCAGGAACTTCTCTCAGGCACTTCAGGACCTCAGTTACCTCAGAACACCTCAGACTGCCTGGTTTTTTGAACGACTGAAACCCTTCCCCCAGCGCCTCGTGCGCCTGACCGATCACCATGAAAGCTTTCGGGTCCATCTCGTGGACGATCGTCTTCAATTGCTGGACCTCCGATCGGCTCACCACGCAATACAGCACCGGCCGCGCTGTGCCGGTATACGCGCCCGTCCCGTTCAGGATGGTCACACCGCGCTCCATCTCCGACAGGATGCGCTCCGCGACCGTCTCCGCCTGTCCGGTGACGATCAGCGCCGTGCGGACGGTGCCCGCGCCCTCCAGCGTGCTGTCCACCACCAGGCCGCTGACGTACAGGACGATGATCGCATACAGGGCCTGCTTGCCAGCCAAAAACGAATCCGGCCGCCAGGATGACCAGCGTGTCGGTCATCAAATAACTCTGCGTCATCGGGATGCCGCGCCAGCGGTTCAGGATACGCGCCAGGATATCGGAGCCTCCGCTGGTCCCTTGCGCCCGGTAGACCAGCCCATAACCGATGCCGACTGACCACCGCCCCATAGAGCGAATTCAGCACCAGGTCGTCGGTGATGCCGTTCTTCGGAAAAAATGGCAGCAGCAGGAGCAGGTCGGTGAAAAGCGAGTACGCCGCCACTGCCACGATCGTCCGCATCACGAAGCGCCGCCCGCCCAGGTAACGCCAGCCCAGCAGGAACAGCGGCAGGTTGCCAATGAACACCATCACGCCGATCGGCCAGCCGGTGTAGTGGTTGATCAAGTTGCGAAATGCCGCTGATCCCGCCCGATGGCCAGGTTTGCCGGGACGAGGAACAGGCGCAGTCCCACCGCCTGGAGCAGCGCCCCGGCCAGCACCAGGGCATAATCACGCAGCGTCGGCCAGGAATGTTTGAATTGATTCATTTATCTCCTGTAGTCGACCCTTGTGTCTGCTTCGTGCCACTGTGTCGCCTGCAGTGCGCCTTTCAGTGCTTCATGATTAGTCTTTAATTCCACTCCCGCCAGCTCTTCGATTATTCCAACCACCGCCGAATTATCCAGTTCACCCATGCCGTTCTGGAGCATGGCATTGTAAAGCTGCGCGTCCACGGCCGCCGAGGGCAGCGGGATGCCATACTCACGCGCGGTTTCCAGGATGATGTTCAGGTCCTTGGCCTGCATGTGCGCCTTGAAACCCGGGGTCCGGTTGCCGGCAAACAGACGCGCCGGTTTGACATCCAGCGTCCAGCACTGGGCCGCCCCGCCCTTGATGGCTTCCACCACTTTCTGCGGGTCCACACCGGCTTTCTGCGAAAAGATCAGCAGTTCCCCCATCGCCACCATCTGCGCCGCCACCATGATCTGGTTGGCGGCCTTGGCCACCTGCCCTGCTCCCGCCTCGCCAACATGCGTGACCGTCTTGCCCATCGCCTGGAAGACCGGCAGGACTTTCTCCAGCGCCTCCGCCGGGCCGCCCACCATGATGGCCAGTGTCCCGTTGCGCGCCCCGATATCCCCGCCCGAGACCGGGGCATCCAGGCTGAGCACACCCTGTCCGGCCAACTGCGCCGCCAGGCTTCGTGCGGCGGCCGGTTTGATGGTCGAGTTATCCACCCAGATCAAGCCCGGCTTGCGCACCCGCCAGGATGCCTTTCTCACCCAGCACCACCTTCTCCACGTCCGGCGTATCCGGCAGGTTGGTAAAAACCACATCCACCTGCGCAGCCACTTCGGCGGGAGAGCCGGCTGCTTTTGCCCCCTCGGCAACCAGTTCATCCACCGCGGCCCGCGAGCGGTTGTGGACGACGAGCGGGAATCCGGCTTTAAGGATATTCCGGGCGATGGACTTGCCCATCAGGCCAAGCCCGATGTAACCGACAGTCAGCATGGGAAAACTCCTTTGAAAAAGTGTGCAGAAATTATAAACCTCCCCCGTCGCTAAAGGCGGGGGAGGTTTGCCGAAATTCGTAGAAGGGATTCAGTGTTAGGGCTGACATTCATCATCGAGATTGAATTTACAGGTTCGAATTCTGCAGTGGTTACTTCAATCCATATACGATTGTCACGGTGGTCGAAATCTGCATCGAGCCGGCCTGGACCGGGACACTGGCAGCCGGGGCCGCCATATCCGCCTTGGCATACTGGACCGTGATGGGGGCAGTGCTGTCATAGTAGGAGATCGTCTGCACCTGGCCCAAGCCGACATTGGTGGCCTTGGTCAGTTCATCCGCCTGTTTGTGGGCATCCGCAACTGCGGCCAGGCGGGCCTGCGAGAGCGCGCCGGTCTTGTCGGCCACGTCGAACTGGATGCTGTTGATATTGTTCGCTCCCGAGCTGACGGTGGAGTCCAGCAGGTTGCCCAGCTTGCTCAGGTCGCGTATGGTCACATAGACGGTATTGTCCACCACGTAAATAATGCCGGTCTGCTTGCCGTTCGTATCATACTGCTGCTGCGGGTAGATGCTGAAATTGGTGGTCTGGATATCCTTGTCGGCCACGCCGAAGCCCTTGATGGCGGTAATCACCGCCTGGGCCTGGGTGTTGTTCGCGGCAACGGCATCCTTGGCGCTGGCATTCTCGGTATGGACACCGATGGAGATGTAGGCGATATCGGGCGTCAGGGTCACCTTGCCGGTCCCGGTGACGGTGATCGTCCGCTGCGGGCGGCTGCGGCTGGACGGTGACGCTCGATGGACCACAGGCGCTCAGGACGGTGCCAAGTACCAGTACGGCGATCAGGAAGAATGATTTTGGTTTTCATAGGACACTCCTTGTCAGGTAATATTATTTTACACCAGTAAGACGAGGCAAGTGCAGATAAGTTCCCGCCCCGTCCTCGCAATTCCTGGTACTGAATATCAATGTCAGATAATCATTTCGAGCAAGCATTTGCGCAACCTGCATCTTTCGCTTCGAGACAGTGACTCCCTTCCCCTTCGAAGGCGGGATGAGGAGAGAATGGTCGAAAAGCTGCTCATCGGAAAAAATTGCCCGGCTCTTGCAAAGAGCCGGGCAAGGGTTCGACTGAAATCGGTTATTTGATGTAGTACGTCACACTGACCGTCACGGAGATCTGCGTCTGGCCGGGCTGGATCGGTACGGAGGCATTCGGAGCCGAAGCGCCGCCGCCGCCCATCCCGTAATAAGGCATGGGGGAATTGTCGGAATAGGTGACGTTCTGGATCTCGCCCAGCTTCACACCGGCCGTCTTGGCCAGCTCGGTCGCCAGGTTGCTGGCATTTGTCATGGCCTTTTGGCGGGCCTGGGCCATGGCAGCGGTCTTATCGGCCACGTCGAAGCTGATGCTGTTGATGCTGTTGGCGCCTGAGCTGACCGCCGTGCTGAGGATCTTGCCCATCTTGGTCAGGTCGCGCATGGTCACGTAGACCGTGTTGTCGACAGAATAATACGTGCCGTTTGCGACTCGTCTGGCCGGTCGTTTTGTCAAAGCCGCCATTGTTATTGGTATAGACGCTGAAATTGCTGGTCTGGATATCCTTGCCGTCGATACCCGCATTTTTCAACGCATCCACCAGGGCCTGGGCCTGGGTGTTGTTCTTGCTCACGGCATTCGCCAGGTCCGGGTCATCGGTGTGAACGCCGACGTAAATATAGGCGATATCCGGGGTCAGGTAGACCGTGCCGTTGCCGCTGACGTTCAGTGTGCGGGGTTGCGCCGCGGCCGTTCCGCAGGCGCTCAGTACCAGTGCCAAAGACCAGAATGAGGAACGAACAGAAAATGTTTTGTACGCATAGAGATCTCCTTGTGGATAATGGTATAACATTACTGAAGACGCTCTGCAATAGGAAATTGTTCCCTGGTCGGGCCTTGTCTTTGACTGCAGCAATTTGCCATCTGGAATTGAGACAATTACTCTCGCTCGGCCCAGCGCTGGATGAGATCTTCCCTGCAAAGAGTTCCGTTTCATCGTAAGACAATACAATAATGTTTTATACTTGGAAAGCCTTGTTTGTTCGACAGAGCTTCCAAGGTTGTGTGAGACAAATGTTCTACAAGTACGCCGCACTACAAGCGGGAATGTCCCGCATAATGCGGGAGGGATTGGACAATGGCACTGAATTTTCAGCAGGTTTTTGAGAAAATTCGCCAGATCGGGCTGGGGGCGCGCGCCCGCCAGGAAACGCAGGCTGCCTTGCGCAAGCATGCCCGTTCCCTGCTGGAGGCCTGGGCGGACAAGGCCGCCGAACTGAACGCGACAAGCTGGAGCGTGCCCGCCAGGTCTGACCCATCCCTGCGCTGTGCCATCCCGCTGGACGAACGCCTGGATGCATCCTTCCCGGAGCCGGCTGGCCAAAAATCCGCCACGCTGCTCGCCGCAGACGGGTCGCAGATCCTGCCTGACCGGCACGCCGCCGTGCAATTTTCAGCTGGTCAACGTGGGTGCCATTGCCATCCAGTCCGGCTCCGGAGACAGCACCCGAGGTTTTCACCGACAGTCACCTGCTCTTCGGCGACGAACTCTTCACCGAGACCGGCATGCTGACCGGGGAAGCCATTGAACAGCAGCGTGACATCGCCGAGCGCCGCAAACTGCTTGAACTGGCTCCGGGTTACCCCGCTCCGGTCGTTGCCCTGACCGACGGTCCGGTCGAGTTGTGGGGGGCAAAAGGGGCTGGCGAGGAAGATTACCGCAGGAATCTGGAAATCCACAAATCCATCCTGTCGCAGTTGCAGGCCCAAGGCGTGACCGTTGCCGGGTATGTGGACAAACCCGCCGCGGATCTGGTCATCCGCACTGCTGGAAATTGCCCGGTTTTCCACGGATGAAGAATTCAAAAATATCCGCAAACAGCACAGCCTGCGCGGCGTAACCGACCGCTGGCTGTACAGCTTCCTGCCCGGCGGCCATCGTTCGGCGGTCTTTGGCTTGCAGTCCGGTTCACGTTCCCATTACACCGGCGACCTGGCTCTGCACTTCTTTTACCTGAATGTCGGCGAGACGCAGCATCCCTGGCTGGTACGGGTCGAAATTCCCGGCTGGGTGGCCGCGGACACCGGCAAGCTCGACCTGCTCCACACGGCCCTGCTCGAACAATGCAAGATCATGGGAGCGAAACCCTACCCATACATCCTGCACCGCGCCCATGAGATTGCCGTGGTCAAGTTTGATGAGAAACAGCAGGTTGAGCAAATGCTGGAGCTGGAACTGCGCACAGCCGGCAGTGAAATGGATGCAGAATCGAACAAGCAATCTGCCAAGAATTTGAAAGGCAGATCCAGGAAGTAGCCCGGCAGACCGGTTCTGCCGGACGTGAACAAGTAGAGGACTTGCAATATGGACGCAATTCAGATTGGTCACTTGCTCCACTCGAGCACATCTCAATTTGTCGCCGGTTGTTCGGTCTCGCAATTGGAGGCCCCGGCCTTCGGTGCGCTCGTGCGTGCCCCGCTCGACCAGGGATTATTGTGTCTATGGTCTGATCTATGATATTCACATAGATGATGATGGGCTGGTGCGACAGTTGGTCACGGCCGGAAATGTCAGCCCGGAAGTGATGCACGATAACCGCGAACGCCGCATCGTGCCGGTCGAAATGTCCGTGCTGGCGGTGGGGTATGAACAGGGCGGGAAAATCTCGCACCTGCTGCCGCCCCGTCCACCTCTCAGCCTGGACGTGATCTACCTGTGTTCGGATGCCGAGCTGGCAAAGTTCACCGGCGCAGGTCGTTTCGGCTACTTCCGCCATATCCTGCAAGCCAAGGACATTCCCATTGGCGAGCTGCTGGCCGCGCACATACTGGATGTAAAAAATAAAACGAAAAACGGTAAATGGGTTGAGCAGGCCACCCAGGAATTGATCACCCTGCTACGGGATGATTACCCGACTCTCATGTCTGTTCTAGGTGTGCTAGGGGAAGTGCTCTAACCACAAGGGCACCAAGTCACGCAACATTCCGTGTCTTCGTGACTTGGTGGTAGAAAAACCATGACTGCAAAACGAAAAACAACCAAAACAAGCGCTTTCGGATCGCCCGGACGGGCTGGCCACGACTCGTCGTCTTTCTACGCCGGGAAACTGTACGACAGCCAGTTACAGGGACAAGCGGTCGATTATATCGAAAATTCCATCCCTGCTAGAGGCACTCGACAGATCTTTTGTCACTCCGCCGAAACGATGACCGAACTTCCGGACTGCTCGGTGCACCTGATGGTCACCTCGCCGCCCTACAACGTCGGCAAGGAATATGATGAAGATCTTTCGCTGGATGACTATCTGGCTTTCCTGCAGCGCGTCTGGAAGGAGACCTGGCGTGTGCTCGTCCCCGGCGGGCGCATGTGCATCAATGTGGCCAACCTGGGCCGCAAGCCCTACATCCCGCTGCACGCCTTCATTACGGAACAGGCCATCCAATTGGGCTTCCTGATGCGCGGCGAGATCATCTGGAACAAGGCCGCCAGCGCCTCCCCCTCGACGGCCTGGGGTTCCTGGAAATCCGCCAGCAACCCGATCCTGCGGGATGTGCACGAGTACATCCTGGTCTTTTGCAAGCAGACCTTCAAACGCCAGAACCCGTCCAAACGCCTCAGCACCATCACGCGCGATGAGTTCCTGGAATACAACAAATCGGTCTGGAATTTCTCCGCCGAATCGGCCCGCAAGGTCGGGCATCCCGCCCCCTTCCCGGTCGAGCTGCCGCGCCGCCTGATCCAGCTTTACACGTTCGAGAATGAGATCGTTTTGGACCCGTTCATGGGCTCCGGGCAGACCGCCATCGCCGCCCTTGAATCCGGGCGCCATTTTGTCGGTTACGAGATTGACCAGAAGTACATTGACCTGGCCGAACAACGGATTTGGGAGAATTCGCAATGCTTCGCCCATTGAATGACAGCCAATTTCTCAAAAAGCAATACAAAGATTCTTCGAACCTGGACGCGCGCGTCCAACTCCACCAACGCTTCAGCGTCAATCCCTACGGCTGGCATCCCTGGATCTATGATCATTTCGACCTGCCTGCCCAATGCCGGATCCTGGAGTTGGGCTGCGGGCCGGGTTACCTCTGGCTGGAGAACCTGCCTCGCGTCCCCGCCGGTTGGGAGATCCTCCTGTCGGATTCTTCTGTAGGGATGCTGGAAGAAGCCAGGCGAAATCTTGAAAAACAACCTCCATTCCAGTTCAAGGTCATTGACGCCCAATCCATTCCATTCGAGAATGAGCAATTCGATACTGTCATCGCCAATCACATGCTCTATCACGTTCCGGACAGGCCGGCTGCGCTTGCGGAGATCTGGCGCGTTCTGAAACCCGCCGGCCGCTTCTATGCTTCAACAGTTGGGGATCACCACTTGTTTGAGATAAGGGATCTGATCGTAAAATTCGATCCGGCGTTTTCTTCATGGGGCAGGGACACCGATTCATTCACCCTCGAAAATGGCAGGGCGCAGCTTTCACAATGGTTCAGTTGGGTGAAGATGGACCGCTATGAAGACGCCCTGGAAGTGACCGAAGTTGCGCCCCTGGTGGACTACATCCTATCCGGTTGGGCGCGCCAGATCCTCGTGGGAAGGCAGGCTGAGTTCAGAGAGTTTGTCGCCTTTGAAATGGAATCTTGCGGGGGTATCTTTCATATCACCAAAGATTCCGGCTTGTTCATGTCAGTACGGAAAGGAGAGTAAGTCATGAAACCGAATGCAACTGTAAAATGTATCGATTTCCCCTGCACCGATACCAACCGCCTGAGTTACCTTGTTCCGGGTGTGGAAGTCGATCCGGCTAAGGTCTCCATCCTGCTCATCTCCGAGGCCGCCCCGGTCAATCCTGCTGATTACTATTACGCCGGGCCGGACGCCCTCTTCGCCCAGACCACCCTGCTGGCCTTCCAGGATGCCGGCGCACAGGTGGCCTCCATTGACGATATTCTCAAATTGGGCGTCTACCTGACCACCGCGGTCAAGTGCGGCAAGACCGGCTACGGCATCGCCACGCCAACCATTGAGAACTGCTCACACCTGCTCGAAAAAGAGCTGGCCCTGTTCCCCAATGTCAAAGTCTACCTGCTGATGGGCGATGTGGCCATTAAAGTCGGTAAATATGATCGCCAAACGCAATCGCGAGCCGCGTGTCATTCCCGCCGGTTCCACCTACAAGATCCGCGGCGGCGAGTTCACTTTCCGCGGCGCGCGCGCCCTGCCCTCCTACGTCCAGGCCGGCCCGGCCTTCTTTGTGGAGAAAATCAAGCGCAAAATGATTGCCGAAGATATCGCACAGGCCTTGATACTCTGGCTGGTGATTATAAAAGATTCTTCGTGAACCCTGTTACGTAGTTTCTTTGTGGTGAAAAAAATGAATGATAACTTGAAACCTATTGGCTACATTGTTGGCGGCGGATTGAAGGAAAGTTTTCGGGACGAATTACCGGGCAGCCTGTCGGGGAAAATCAAAAGCCGATTTCATTGCAAAGGCTGAATTTGCCTGGAAGAGGCCGATGAATGTCTTTACTGGCTGGATTACTTCAAGAAGCCAGTGCATTCCTGCAGAACGTCTTAAGACCGATTAAGAAACCGATGAACTGGTCGCATTTTTACTGCATCTATCAAGACGGCATGGCAATCGAAAGAGCGAGACAGTATGACCGATCAACAATCTAAAATCGAAAATCAAAATCTCAATCGGCTATATCGTCGGGGCGGATTGAAAGAAATCTTCCGCGCACGGCTGACCGTCCCTTCTCAGGAAGTCCAGGAAGGTGCATTCGTCGTCATCCCCAGCGGCGATTGGCAGTTCTACGGCCTGGTCACCGATCTGCAGCTTGGCGCCACCGACCCGCGCTTCGCCGACGAACAAACCGAGACGCGCCTGCCGCCCGCCCTGGCGCAGGCCCTGCACGGCCAGACCCTCTACACCAACCTCGAGATCCTGCCGGCCCTGATGCTCGAGCGCGGGCCGGACCCGGCTCGCCCGAGTACAAGGCCTGGGCGGCGGAACATGCCGACAAACCGCCGCGCCCGCTGCCGGTCAAGACCGTCCCGCCGCACCATGCCCCGGTCCGCCTGGCCTCCGGCGGCGACATCGCCGAGATCTTCGGCGACCCGGACAAGGATGGCAACTTCGTCATCGGCTACACACGCGAGCAGGGCCATCCCGTCTGCATCAACCTGGACAGGTTCGTCCAGCGCTCGGCCGGCGTCTTCGGCGCCACCGGCACCGGCAAATCCTTCCTGACCCGCATCGTCCTGGCCGGGCTGATGCACCACAACCGCGCCTCGGTGCTGGTCTTCGACATGCACAACGAGTACGGCTACGACGACACCGCCTCCGATACCGGCCTGCGCGTCACCGGGCTGAAGACCAAGTTCGCCAGCCGTGTGCGTGTGGTGGGACTGGGCGCCGGGACGACCATCCGCGGCACCGCCCCGGATTTCAACCTGCGAAATTGCCATGGCGCGATATCACCCCCGCCGATATCGAACTGCTGACGCGTGAGCTGAACCTCAAGGAGACCACCCCCACCACGCTGCACGCCCTGACCGTCTCCTTCGGCCGGGATTGGTTCCGGCGCTTCAAAGCCATGAACCGCGACGAGATCGAGGTGGAGGACGACAAGGGCAAGACGAAGAAGGTCCCGCACCCGGATAGCGTCGCCGCCTGGGCCGACGATGCCGGCGTGAACGTCATGGCCGCCGAGGCCCTGCACGACAAACTCCGCCGCCTGTTCGACAAGGAGTACATCGTCGAGAAACCCGCCGCCGATTCCATCGGCGAGATCATCAAGTCGCTCGAGGCCGGCAAGCACGTCATCCTGTCCTTCGGGCAGGCCTACGAGACCGACCTGGACTACCTGCTGGTCTCCAACCTGCTGACCCGCAAGATCAAGCAGGTCTGGGAGAACAAGACCAACGCCTTCCGCTCCTCCGGCAAGAACGAACCCCGCCAACTGGTCATCGTGGTCGAGGAAGCCCACAAGCTGCTCAACCGCGAGATGGCCGGGCAGACCACCTTCGCCAGCATCGCCCGTGAGATGCGCAAATACTACGTCACCCTGCTGATCATCGACCAGCGCCCCTCCCAGATCTACGACGAGGTCCTCTCCCAGCTCGGCACGCGCATCTCCGGCTGGCTGGGCGACGAGGACGACGTGCACGCCGTGCTCTCGGGCCTCTCCGGGCGCGACTCCCTGCGCGGCATGCTGGCGCGCCTGCAGCCCAAGGAGGAAGTGCTCCTGCTCGGTTGGGGCGTCCCCATGCCGCTGCCGGTCCGCTCCCGCCGCTATGACGACAATTTCTGGAAGGAGCTCTTCGGCGCGGGCGGCAGAAGGGCGAGGCGCAGATTTGAAGGAGTTGGGGTATTGGAGGAGTTCTAAATCTGTGACTGGCTGAGAAGCACTTCTAAATCCCGTAGTTTGCCGATGATCTGCTCGATGGTGTACTCTTTGGATTTTGACCTGTCTCCTTGTCTCGATCCTGACAGAAAGTTAGATCAGTTTTAGGGGACAGGTTACCATTAACGAATAGCCCGGCAGGAAAAATTTCCCGCCGGGCTATTTCGAAACCGGCAAACTTCAGTTTCTTATCTCGACTAGCATCGGCGACGAATATGCTTTTCAAACCGGGAGCAAAGATGGTGCGGGCGTGGCTGGCTTTACAAGTCTTGCTCAGATTACTTGAAGGATGGTCTTGTCATAGAAACCACCTATCATGATTGGTGCGCCGAGAGTGACCACAGTGCCGAGGCGATAAATACCGGGTGGAAGCCCAGGCATTTCCGCTCGAGCTATGTAATCTACATTATTTTGAATCAACCTGTCGCTAAAGGTTGTGAGCAACTGAGATCCGCCACTAGTGACTTCGTTGGCAAAAACCTTCAACGTGTAGGATGGCTCCTGGACAGTGAGTAAGCGTACCTCAGGTCCCTTTAGCTGGAAGTGGGCCTGAATAACAAAAGGTTCCTCAGGCGCGAAAGTTTAAGACATAGAATTCGACGTCATCGGGTTGAACAGTTGTATATCGGTAACGACCAAACCAGCCCTTGGCCTGCGAGATTTTGGCGTTGGGACTCCTGCCTTTATAGGAGATGCAGGGCGAATAGGAGGTGATGTTGCAGGAACGGCATGTTCCGTAATATTTGCGGGGTTGATACACTCTTTCATGTAGGCAACAAGCCTTTCACCATCGAAGCCGACAAATTTACCAGGTTTTACAATGCCTGTTGACCGCTGATTTCTACCGTCCGATATGTACTCGATCTCTATCCGCGGGAGTTGTCTGCCCATCAATCGTCAGCCGTATGACGAAGGAAACTTGCCGTATCTGCGCCGACGCTCCCGTTCAACCTCCAGTTGAGGAGTTTGCCAAATTCTCCCGATCTTCGATCGAAGGCTTCCCGGCTTTATTCCCTGCCTGATGCTCATGTTCACCCTTTGCACGAGCAGCTCTCAGGGCCTTCTGTGCTTCCAGCCGTGCGCCTTTTCTGATTTTATTCTTGCCTCTGATTTTGCATTTGGTGGGTAGTCACTTCCTGTGCTGACATTGGCTTCCTCAATTCCTGTGGAGGAAATTTTTGTCGCTAGGATCCACGACCAGCTTCTTAATGTGTTGAGGCTTCGTTGTGCGACCATCGTTTCCTCCTAAAAAGGGCTGGCCTCGAAAGTGCCAGTCGGAATTGACCCCTTCGAGGTCATTGATCATCCGCCATTAGACGGGAACGCAAATGTATTTCATTTGAAGGACTGGACGAACATGTCACTAGAGTAAGCACGGCCACTCCAGAACCACTCCCCCCACTTAGCACGACTGATACCTGCCAAGTTCCATCAACAGCCCCAGCCGTTGGCATTTCCAGATTCATACCCGATCCAAATATCCCTGTAGTAATATCAATAGAGTTGTCGGATTCTATAAACAAGATCGTTCTGTCCCCACACCCATGCTGCATAGCCGTCGGCTATCATTTGACTGTCTAGTGCATTCAATTTTTTGAGGGTTTTTCCAGGGATTTTGACCGGGGGTTTGATTCCTTCGAGATTCTTCAAGATAATATGTAACCTTTGCGGCTGGTTGGACGGAGGAGGTTCGGATCGCCCTCACAGGCATCACTGACTGGCTTTCTTTTCCCAGAAAGTTGCACCACGTCCTTTGTAGGTTTGGTAAAAAAAGAAGTATGCTCTCAACCTCAAGCTATCCCCAGCCTGGACAATATTAGTATGGCTGTATCGCTACACCGGACTTCGGTATTTCGGTAGCACACATCTTATCCGCAGTAAAGTTTGGTGGTTGACCATAATTTGCCATAATAGACCTCCTTTGGTCTCGTGATTATGTGAATCTCCAGGTGACTCCTCTGAGCTACCCTGACGCTACTGGCTGAGGGGCCCGCTCATTCAATAGCGTAATCAAAATATACTTATCGTCAATTAACCAGCGCTGTCCTGGCGCTTAATCCTGATCCTGATCCTGCATTAAACAATCCTGCCCAGGTTAATGTGCGTTCGTGATGCCGAATACGGCTATATAACTGTGTCGTTTCTGGGGCGGGATCAACCTCCAGTTCAGTTCGAAGCGTTTCGACACAAATTTGATACTGACGCAAGGCGAGCGGTCCTTGTCCCAGGCGGCTGTAGCAGCGCATCAAACGGCAATGAACATCCTCCCGAAAAAGGTCATGGTTCAGGATGAGCTGACACAGGGTGACGCACTCCGCGTACCGTTCCTGGCTAAGCGATCTGGCCGAGGTGGTAGAGCGTGTCCAGATAAGCAACTCGCATACGTTCACGGTCAAGCACCGTCCAGCCTTCGTAGGGATTGTCGGCCAGGAAATCCCCCCGGTAGAGATTGACCGCAATTTCATACTTGGTCACCGCGGCGGTCAAATTGAATTCTGAGCTTCCATCCGCTGTCCCTCATTAATGCAATGCTCGAACTCCTTCACATCAAGCCATATTTCCAAATTGGTTGCAATGCCATAGGCTCCATTCTCGAACAAATCACCACCACATCCGTGACGGAATGCAAAGCGTGCCGCAGATTGTGCATGGCCACGTTTAGATTGTTTCGAGCTGCCTCCGGATCCCGCATCCGGCCAAAAAATATCCATCAGTACTTCGCGGGGTATCTTGTTCATGATGGAGTAATAGGTATTTAAATAACCACAGGCCACGCGATGTAGGAATTTTGAGCGGCAAATCCTGAAGGATCATGCTAAAAGCTCCCAACATCTGAACGATCACGGGGGTGGTGGTTGTTTTATCCCCTGAAGATTGTTCGTCCGCCACAACATGCTTCAGGTTGGGGAGCTGGTCAATGGAGGACGAATTTTCCTTCACCTTTGACAAAATTGATATGCCAGGGGGATTAGAATCCTTATCAGAGATTTGGGCATCCGCTTCCCAGTAGGAAGGGTGCAAACGCAAAGAATCGAAAAGCGATCCCAAGAAAGAAAGCTGTCTCTTGGCAGGATATAAATCGTCTTCCCCCAAATGCAGGCTCAACCTGTTCCTGAGAGCCAGTGTAAATCTATTCCAACCTCCCCGCCACTGTTGGACGAAGATAGTCTGTGAAGCTGTCTGATGAATGGGATGTCTGGAGATCAATTCGGATGCTGACTCAGCTGCCTGTGGCAAATTCCCCCAATGTTGTAGCCAGTTCGAAGGTATTGGCTAATAGATCTCCGCATGGTGGATCTCGCGGCGATCTGGAATGCTTTTCTAACCTGCTTGTCCCGGGGTTGCATAAGGACTGTTTGATCACATCAACATAATCTGACAAAACCCACTCATTTTGCTGTCCCAATATGGCCTGCAAATCCTCCAAATGGCGGGCTGCCAGGTCGTAATCCCCTAGTTGGACACAAATTGCGCTCGCGCCCCATTCAGCCCAAATAGTCTCTTTGGCAAGTCCTTTATGCTCGACCAGCGTCAAAGCTTGTTGAATGGTCCTCAAAAGATTGGTGCGCTGACCGGCATAGTTTTGGCAGACAGCGCAGATGAAAAGTATTTGGCAGGCACTGCACGGATCACTATCCTGAAGGGCTATGGCCGCGCCCAAGAGTTCATCGATGATCCTGAGAGATGCTAATACTTCCTTTTTGCCAAACCGTACCCAAACCGGATGTAAGAAAACATCCGGGTTCAATCTTGAGATTGCATAGGTCAGAAGATGATTGCCTTCCTGGGACAACATCGTAAACACAACCCGAACTTAAATCGGCAGATTATGAAACAAATAAATTGTTAGGGAGGGAGTGGGAGAAAGTCAAACTTGAAATTTGGCACTTCCAACTCTCAGGGAATGCCTATTATTGTGGGTTAGCATAATACTTGCCATAAAGGGTGCGAAGAGTAATGATATTTACTCTTGTTTTTTGCTCTGTGGGATTGGTGTTGCTCGTGAAAACGGTTTCGACCCGAGAATTTAGGCACTTCCAACTCTCGACCATAGTATACATAAAACAAAAGTGATTTACAATGACCAATATTTGTAGCAGGCGATGGAGGCGTAGCAAATGGGACAACATGCAAAACATATTCAGATCTATCTGGAAATCGGTAAAACCAAAACCTTCGCGGGCGCCCTCGACTGGCCGGGCTGGTGCCGCTCTGGGCGCGACGAGGCCTCCGCCCTGCAAGCCCTCTTCGATTACGCACCCCGCTACGCCCGCGCCCTCCAGGTCACCCAACTCCACTTCAGCCCTCCTGACAATGTTTCTGACTTAATCATAGTCGAGCGCCTGGCCGGCAATTCCACCACCGATTTCGGCGCGCCCGGCGTAGCCCCCTCCCAGGATGCCGGGCCAGTTGACGCTGCCGAATTAAACAGATTTCAGGAGTTGCTGGAAGCCTGCTGGCAGGCCTTCGACACCATCGTTGAAGCTGCCGCCGGACGGGAGCTGCGTAAAGGTCCGCGCGGTGGCGGCCGGGATCTGGCAGATATCGTCCGGCATGTCCAGGAAGCCGAGGCCGCCTATCTTTCCAGCCTGGGTGGGAAGTGGAAGTCAGGGGTCGAGCACGATCCCAGCCAGGCCTGGGCGCAGCTCCGGCAGGCCATCCTGGGGACGCTGGCCTCGGCAGTGCGCGGCGAGATCCCCGCGCGTGGGCCACGCGGCGGGCTGCGCTGGACCCCGCGCTATTTCGTCCGCCGCCTGGCCTGGCATGCCCTCGACCATGCCTGGGAGATCGAAGACAGGATCATTTGATCGAACTCGACGCAGACTGTGTAATTCTTGTTTTTTCAGACAGGCCTGAATTAGATGTACCCTAATAGAGTGGCACAAGCCATTTCAAATTCTTTTCCAGGGTACGATCGAAATATCTCCAATCGTGGTCACCGGGCGCATGCGTGAAAGTATAGGGGTAATTGTTTTTATCCAATAGATCCATGAGATGGTGTGTCAATACAATGACCCCATCCTGATCGCCGACATCGATCAAGACCACCGGCCGTTGATCGGATGGCATGGATGCGATCCAATCTGTGAATTTCTCCTGCTCACCGTCCGCAATTCCGCCGCTCAGCACCGCCACACGCCCAAAGAGCTCGGGAGCCTGGAAAGCCGCCCGAATGGCGATGGCTCCCCCGTGCGAGGTACCCGTGATACTGCGGTTCTGGCGGTCTGCCAGCGTGTCGTAGTGGGCATCGATGTAGGGAATGACATCCTCGATGATCTGTTTGTCGGCTCCGGATCCTTTATTGGGGTCGATCCCGATCATTACCATGATGAAGGGTGGCGTGTCTCCCTGGCTTATCATTCGCTCAGCTCGATCAATCAGGTCTGATCCATCTCCGTTCGTCCAATAAACCACCGGATAAGCAGAGTGGCCATTCCCTTCATAACAAGGCGGTAAATAGATTGTTAGCACGTGTTCTTCTCCGATCTCTGGAAACAAAACCGAATCCGTGGTCCGCGTGATGGAGCTGTGGCACTCCGGGGAAAGCGTAGGCAGCTTTTCTGGCCCGCTGCATCCGGCCAGGAAGATCGCAATTATTAAAATTGTGAATATGGGGAACTGTTTCATGGTCTTTCCCTTCCTGTGCCGCAAAGAACCCTCATCACAGGGATTACAAGCCTGCAATTTACGCCAGGTGATAAATCCGAAAAATCCAATTTAAGTATATAACGCTCTCCTAATCTCGATAACTGGTCAGACGAACGATTTACTCTGACCACTCGGCAGTCGAAAGCGTGACATTTGACGGTTCGATCCTGCTCATATCCTGCGACGAGGAATCGCCCTCGCACCAGGCCTAATGCAGAAATTCATCCATGCAAACTCACACCCCGTTACTCGCAACTCGTAACTCGTTCCTGCTCCCTTCTTTCGCATCTCATTTCATTCATCATTCCTCATTCATCCTCCCTTTCCCCTTCTCCCCCTCACCCTTGTTTATACGCCTCCGCCGCATAGAATCCCCGCAAAAAGCTCGAAGGATGCGTACCCAACAGGCGCGGCGCGCTAAAACCGGCCTGCGCCACCAGTGCCTGGAAAGTCTTGAACGACAAAGGATAGGGCACCCATAAATTCCCCGCATCCACGTTGTATTCCACCAGCAGCAGTATACCCTCCGGCTTCAGGAATG
The DNA here is from genome assembly GCA_963830665.1 of uncultured Chloroflexia bacterium. Taxonomy (GTDB): domain Bacteria; phylum Chloroflexota; class Anaerolineae; order Anaerolineales; family Villigracilaceae; genus UBA877. The sequence continues at coordinate 121,261 of CAWHNM010000025.1, read as the reverse complement.
AACCGACATGCTTCAACACGCTCTGTTTATCTCTAAAGAAATGCAGCGAATTTGCCAATCAGAACCCCATCCAGCGCGGGCAAATGCAGAGCACGCGTAAAGTCGGCCTCCAGCAGGTGCAAGCCGGTCGTAATCTCCAAAGCGCTTGCGCCAGGCCCGCTCCAGTTCTCCCAACCGGGGCCGGTCCCGGTCGACGGCATAAATAGAGGCCTCCGCTCCGACCAGTTCGCGCAAGGCCAGCGTGAACGCCCCCGAGCCAGCCCCCAGGTCTGCCCAGGTGCCGCCGGGGCGCAGGTCTGCCGGACGTAAAAGGGCTACATGATCGGAATGGTCCATAGGTCAACCCGGATGGTATCATACTATCGGTGGATGGATGGCGTAATTATTAAGAGTAAAATAGTAAAAAAAGGAGGCTTCCAAGTATGAGTACAGACCGTCTAAAAGGGCTGCGAATCCAGGTCATGGTCATCCTGGTCCTCTTGATCCTTCAATTCGAGCTGGGCATGGCTGCCAACCTGAACGGTCCGCCAGAACTTGCCCCCTTCAGCTATTCCAACGCTAAATTCTCGGATGCATTAAACCAGGCTGGCATCGTGGAAAGCGTCCATGCCGGCCTGGGGACCCTGCTTCCCATCGGCGCCCTGGTCATCCTGATCCGCTCCCTGCGCTCGCGGGTCAGGAGCGTCCAGATTGTTGGGACGCTGGCCTTCGTCACCGTTTTCCTCGCAGCGACCACAGGCGTGCTCTTCGTCCTGTCCGGATTTCAGAATGACAACTTCTCTCATGGGATGGCTGCCAATTTTATCCTGTCGGTGGTGTTCTATTTCATGGAGCTGTATTTCCTGAAACCCGCACCCAAAACGCAACCGTCCTGATGCATACCTGGGTGTCTTCCCGAAGGCAATTTAAGGCATCTAAATGTTTTTTTCTTCCCTTCGTGTTCCGCCTGCCCCGCCTGTCCTGCCTGCACTGTGCCGCACCTGTACCTGCGGTACTTGCGCAGGCAGGCACATGTGGCTGTTTTTGTCAGGGCACGCTTCTGCGGGGTCGTGCCCTTCGTGGTGAGATTTTTTATTCGGTTTTTTTGAAAGAGGCTCGCCGTGAATAACAAAGATTTAGCCGACATCTTTACCCTGATCGCCAACCTGTCCGAGATCAAGGGCGAGATCATTTACAAGACCCTGGCCTATCGCAAAGCCGCCGAGAACCTGACTGGGCTGGGCCGGGACGTCAATGAATACTGGAAGGAAGGCAAACTCGAAGATATCCCCGGCGTGGGCAAGGCCATCTCCGAAAAGATCGACGAGCTGCTGCGCACCGGCAAACTGGAATTCCTGGAAAAGCTCAAAAAGGAAGTCCCGCCCAGCCTGGCCGACTGGCTGCAGGTGCCCGGCCTGGGGCCCAAAGAAGATCGCCCTGATCTGGAAGGAACTCGGCATCACCACTCTGCCCGAGTTGGAGAAAGCCGCCCGGGCAGGCAAAGCTGCGCGGGCTGCCCGGCATGGGCGAGAAATCCGAGGCGCAGATCCTGGCCGGGATCGAGTCGCTGGCGCGCCGCTCCGGGCGCATCCCGCTCGGGCGGGCCTACCCGCTCGCCCAGGCAGATCATCGCCGCCCTGAAGAAAGTCCCCGGCGTCAGGACGCTTCCACCGGCCGGTTCGCTGCGGCGCATGCGCCCGACCGTCGGCGACCTGGACATCCTGGTGGCGGCCCAGGACTCGGGCCCGGTCATGGAGGCCTTCACCACGCCTGCCGGGCGTCATGCGCGTGCTCGGGCAAGGGCGAGACCAAGGCTCGCATCGAATTCGGCGACGGGGTGCGCGCCCAGGTCTGGGTCCATCCGCCCGAACGCTTCGGCACTGCCCTGCAGTATGCCACCGGCTCGAAGGACCACAACGTCCGCCTGCGCGAGCTGGCGCTCGACAAAGGCCTGTCGCTCTCCGAGCACGCCCTGCTCCGAACCGATGGTTCAGGCGAGATCACCTGCGCCACCGAAGAGCAGGTCTACGCCGCACTCGGCCTGCCCTGGATCCCACCCGAGCTGCGCGAAGACCGCGGCGAGGTCCAGGCTGCCAAAGCCGGGCAAACTGCCGAAGTTGATCGAAGTCGCTGACATCCACGCCGACCTGCAGGTCCATTCCAACTGGTCGGACGGCAAACTGACCATGCTCGAGATGGCCCGCGCTGGCCGCCAAGCGCGGCATGAAGGTCATCGCCTTCACCGATCACTCGGTCAGCCTGGGCGTGGCCGACGGCCTGAGCATGGAGCGCCACGCCGAACAGCAGAAGGAAATCGAGAAGGTCCAGAAGGAACTGGGGACACCATCCGCATCCTGCACGCCACCGAAGTGGAGATCAAGGCCGATGGCACGCTGGATTACCCGGACGAGTTCCTGGCCAGCGCTCGACCTGGTGCTGGCCTCCCTGCACACCAGCCTGCGCCAGCCGCGCGAGAAGGTCACCGAGCGGCTGATCAACGCCATCCGCAACCCGCACGTGGACATCATCGGCCACCCCACCGGGCGCCTCATCCCCGACCGGGAAGGCGGCTGACCTGGACATGGAAGCCGTCCTGGCAGCCGCCGCCGAAAGCGGTGTGGCGCTGGAGATCAACGCCCACCCGGCCCGCCTCGACCTGGACGACGTCGACTGCCCGCCGCGCCAAAGAACTGGGCATCCCCCTCAGCATCAACACCGATGCGCACTCCGAGGCCGACCTCGACATGCTGCCCTTCGGGGTGGCCATCGCCCGGCGCGCCTGGCTGACGAAGGCAGATGTGATCAACTGCTGGCCGGTCGGAGAAACTGCTGGCCTGGCTCAAGCAGCGTGGGTAAATATTGCCTTTATAATGAGGGGAAAAATCATGATCGCCTTAAAAACCAGCCTCTTCATGATATTTGTACCGCTCCTGCTGATGGGTATCTTCCCCATCTGGCTGATGAATTCTCAGCCGGCTTTGTTCTCATTCGGCCCCCTGCGCTGGCTGGCGCTCCCGTTATGGGGGCTGGGTGCATCCATGGCGATCTGGTGCGCCTGGGCTTTCACTGTGCGCGGCCACGGCACCCCCTCGCCCGCCGACCCGCCCAAGGAACTGGTGGTCAGCGGGCTGTATCGCTACGTCCGCAACCCGATCTACGTCGGCGCGCTGCTCATCCTGCTGGGGCACGTATTCTGGCATCCTTCGCCCTCCATCCTGTGGATGCCGCTCATTGTGGCAGTCTGCGCTCATCTTTTTGTCATTCTTTATGAAGAACCCCATTTGCGCAAAACCTTCGGCGCTGCCTATGAGCAGTACTGCCAGTCCGTACGGCGCTGGATCCCGAGGCTGAAATAATATGCGGGAACGTTATGAAAACATCCTGCTCGGGATTGTATTTGGTCTGCTGGGCGCCTGGATGAGTCTGGTGGGAGCTGGCCTGCTCAAAACCGGCCTGGCGGACATGCAGGGACCCGGCCAGGTGGTGGGCGGGCTGATGTTCTTCTTCGCCGGGGCCTGGTCGTTCTTCCGCGGTACCCTGGGACCCGGCGGGCAGGATCTGCCCGTGTATCCGTGGATCGAGTACTTTCTGGTTCTGCCCATCCTGGCAGGCTTTGGCTTTATTTTGCTGGTTGCCGGGATGGAAACGGGCGAATTCTTCATTTCCATGCTCGGGATTCTGCCTCTCTTGGGCGCCGTCTGGTATGCCATCGCCAAATTTCCAGGCCGCAGGAAGAAGACATGACCGGAAACCACGCACAACTCTACTGCTACCGGCCGGATGCTATGGCTGAGGTTAAGCTGGGAAGGTTGTTTCCGTAGTATAGTAGGCAGGAAATATTTTTTCGGAGCCACATGAACAAATTCCTTTCTTCCTCTCGTTACATCATACTCCTGGGTGTGTTTTCGCTGCTTGGCGCGGCGCTGGCGGCTTTTGGTTGGGGTATCGTTAAAACTGTGGATGCCATTGTCTTGGTAATTACCAGCGTAGCCAAAGACCCCGGCATTACCATCGCCCTTATCGAAGTGGTGGATGCATTTCTTATCGCCACAGCCATCCTGATCTTCGCCCTTGGGCTGTTCGAGTTGTTCATCGCCGACCTGTCCCTCCCTGATTGGATCCAAATCCATAATCTGCATGATCTGAAGGCCAAATTGGGCGGTGTCCTGGTGTTGGTCATGGCGGTGAAATTCTTGGAGAAGCTGGCCGAATGGAAGAATGCCCAGGAAACTTTGTTCTTTGCCCTGGCAATTGCTGTCATTTCAGCTGCTCTGATCGCCTTCAGTACATTTGGTGGAAAAGATTAGCTAAAAAAATCATATATTTGGAGAATATCGTGGAAAAACCGAAAACCGGCCTGCGCAGCCTGCCCGTCAACGTCTGGGTGGTGACGGCCACCTCCTTCCTCACCGACGTCTCTTCGGAGATGATCTTCAACCTGGTGCCGCTCTTCCTGGCCAACGTGCTCAACGCCGGGACGGCCGTCATCGGCCTGATCGACGGGCTGGCCGAGACCACCGCCAGCCTGATGAAAATGTACGCCGGCGGTCTCTCGGACAAGCTCGGCCAGCGCAAATGGCTGACCGTGCTGGGTTATGCCATCTCGACCGTCTCCAAGCCTTTCCTGTACATTGCCAACGCCTGGGGCTGGGTGCTGGGCGTGCGCGTGGCCGACCGCTTCGGCAAGGGCGTCCGCACCGCCCCGCGTGATGCCCTGGTGGCTGACAGCATCGACGAAAAGCAGCGCGGCCTGGCCTTCGGCATGCACCGCGCCGGGGACACGGCCGGGGCCTTCCTGGGCGTCCTGATCGCCGCCCTGATCGTCTGGCTGACCGAGCGCGGCGCGGCCGACCTGACCCGCCACACCTTCCAGATCCTGGTCCTGGTGAGCATCGTCCCGGCGGTGCTGGCGGTGCTGGTGCTGGCGTTGGGGGCAAAAGAGACCGGCATTCGCAAGAAATCCCAGGTCCCGGTATTGAGCCTGAAGGGCATGGACACCCGCTTCAAGCTGTTCATGCTGGTGCTGGTCCTGTTCACCCTGGGCAACTCCTCGGATGCTTTCATCATCCTGCTCGGCCAGAACCGCGGCCTGAACGTATTCCAGATCCTGCTCATGCTGCTGACCTTCAACCTGATCTATTCGGTCCTGGCCGGACCCCTGGGTGCGCTCTCCGATAAGATCGGCCGGCGGCGCCTGATCATCGGCGGCTGGATCGCCTACGGCCTGGTCTACCTCGGCTTTGCCCTGTCGAAGACCGGCTGGCAGATCTGGACCTTGTTCGGCCTGTATGGCATCTACTACGCCGCCGCCGAGGGCTCGGCCAAGGCCTTCATCGCCGACCTGGTCCCGGCCGAGCGGCGCGGCACCGCCTACGGACTCTACAATGCCGCCATCGGGCTGACGGCCTTCCCCGCCTCGGCCATCGCCGGCCTGCTCTGGCAGGGCGCCTTCGGCTGGCACGGACTGGGCCCTTCGGCTCCCTTCTTCTTTGGCGCCGCGTCTGGCCCTGCTGGCGGGACTGCTCTTCTGGGGACTGGTCCCGGCCAGACCGTCAGATCCGGGATCAAAGGTTGTCTCCCAGTCTTAACTAATTTTTCAGGAATCAAAAAACGAGCGGCGCTTTCGCCGCTCGTTTTTGATTCCAAATCCGGGTCAGAGCAATTCCAGCTCCACCACAGTATCAAGCTCGTCCGGAAGCCGGGCACTGGGAAAATCGATGAACGCATCGGTTGGATATTCCGTCGTCATCCAGGGCCGGTCCAATTTGATCTCGGAACCATCTGCCAGCAGGCGGGCTTTCTTGATTTTGCCGGCCAGTCCCCGGAAGTTTACCGGTCCGATCCCCCTCTCGTAGATGTGGGCATACAGCGTATTTGCCGTTTTGGGTATAGCGCCCCCATTCGGGCTTGGGAAATTCCGACCGGCCGCAAGCGTAGATGCTGGCGCTGTTCCTGCGCATCCATTCGCCGACCTCGCTCAGGATCTGCACACATTCAGCCGGGATCTCGCCCCTGGCATTCGGCCCGACATTGAGCAGCATGTTCCCATTCTTGCTGACACATTCCACCAGCGCCCGCACCACTTGCTGCGGTGATTTGAAATCCTTGTCGGCCGCCGCGTAGCCCCAGTTCTTGTTCAAGGTCATGCAGGCTTCCCATGGCACGGACTGGCCAGCCTCATCCACCAGGCCCTCGGGCGGGATGATCTGCTCCGGGCAGGCAAAATCCCCGGCATAGACGGGCGGGTTTTGGGTGCCAAAATTGACGGTTGCTTTCCCCCGAACCGCCCAGGCGGTTATCGATCAGGATGGATGGCTGGAGCGAGCGCGCCATCTCGACCAGTTCAGCCGCTTTCCAGGTCTCGCCGCTCATCCTGTCGTAGGAAAAGTCAAACCAGATGATGTCGATCCTGCCATAGTTCGTCAGCAGTTCCCTGACCTGGCCATGCAGGTATTCGATATACCTGGAAAAATCCTGCGGCCGGTCTTTATAGGCTTCGTTATCCCGCATCGGGTGGTGCCGGTCTCCGTAGGCAGGGTAATCCGGGTGGTGCCAGTCGAGCAGGGAATAATACAGGCCCACCTTCAGCCCTTCGGCCCGGAAAGCCTCCACATATTCCCGCACCAGGTCCCGGCCGCATGGGGTGTTGGTGGATTTGTAATCGGTCAACCGGCTGTCGAACAGGCAAAAACCATCGTGATGCTTGGCGGTAAGTACGGCATATTTCATCCCGGCCTGCCTGGCCAGCTTTGCCCAATCCTTTGGGTCATAATTGGGTCGGATTGAATTCATCAAAATAGGCTTGGTAAGCTTCGTTGCTGATGCGCTCAACGCTGCGGACCCATTCTCCTCTGGCCGGGATGGCATACAATCCCCAATGGATGAACATGCCAAAGCGATCCTTCAGGAACCAGCGCGTCCGTTCAGTGCGTGCGGTGATCAGCGGGTTTTGTGTTTTTGCATCCATTCTCACCACTATGGATAAATTGGGCCAATGGGGTATTTGTCCCCACATTAACCGCCGATATGCGTTAGAGCTGACCGCCAAGGCTTACTTCAACCCGACCACCTCATACACATCCACCGCCTCGCTTTTCCCCTTGACCTTGAGCGGTGCACAGGCATTTGCCTCCACCTGGTCCTTGACCCGTTCATAGGCTTCCTTGGTGATCAGGATCTGGTTCCTGGCCGCGTTTTCCTGGATGCGCTTGGCGGTGTTGACGCTGTCGCCAATGGCGGTGTATTCCAGGCGTTTCTCGGTCCCGATCCAGCCCAGGACTGCTTCGCCATAATGAATGCCCACGCCAAAGGAAAGGTGCGCTTCGGGCGGGAGTTCGGCATGCAGTTTTTCCACGGCAGATTTCAAGCCCAGCGCGGCCCGTACCGCCCGCAGGGTATGGTCCGCCTGAGGCAGTGGAGCGTTGAACCAGGCCATGACCGCGTCACCCAGGAACTTGTCCACCGTACCTTCCTGGGCCAGGACAGCTTCCGCTCCGGCCGCCAGGTAGCGGTTCAACACAGCCACCAGTTCCGCCGGAGATTGCTTCTCGCTGAAACTGGTAAAGCCGCGGATATCGGCAAACAGCACGGTGATATCGCGTCTGCTGGCCGCCAATCTGCAGGCTGTCGGGGTTGATCTGGGCAAGCACTGCCGGGGAAACCATCCGTTCCAGCAGGCGGCGCTGGGCTTCCAGTTTATTGTGCTCGGTCATGTCATCGAGCACGATGGCCACCCCCTGCGTGGTCTGATCGGCATCCTTGAGCGGAGATAAATTGAGCCGCCAATCCAGGGCGCCGCGCTGCGGGTGGTTATGGGTAATTTCGAGACCCATCACCGCCTTATCGGTATCCCGGACGGAGGCCAGGTGTGCCTGGAGTTCCAACGGCAAGGCCTCGTCCAGGTGCTGGCCGACCAGTTCAGCGATGCTTTGCCCGAGGATGGACTCGGCCGCGCGGTTGCAAAGCGTGATCTGGTTCTGCACATCCGCAGTCAATACGCCGCTGGCGATGGAGGCGAAAATATTATCCATCAGGTTCTTGAGTTCGGTCACTTCGGCCAGGGTGCGCCGGACCGAGGCGAACAAACGGGCATTTTCGATGGCGATCGCCGCCTGGTTGGCAAAGACGGTCAACAGGTCCCGCTCGGCTTCTTTGAAAATCCCGGAACGGATGCGGTTATCGGCATAGATGACCCCGATCAGTTCAGTCTTGGCCTTGAGCGGCACACACAGGATCGAACGCAGGTTATAGACCACGATGCTATCGTGGCCGCCAAAGCGCGGGTCCTCCTGGGCATTGGTGGTCAGTACCGGTTCGCCCGAATCGATCACCCGCTGGATGATGGTGCGGCTGATGGCAAACTCATTCGGGTTGATGGATTCCTGTTCCCAGTTGCGGGCAACGCGCGTGACCATCTCGCCCTGCGCGTCACGCAGCATCAGGAAGCCACGTTCGGCCTCCGTCAGGCGGACAATGGTATCCATGACCAGTTGCAATACCTCGTCAAGTTCGAGGGATGAGTTGACCGCCTGGGTGGTGTTGGCCAGAGCCAGCAATTTGCTCCGCTCTTCCTCGACCGCATTCACCTGCTTGCTGACCTGGAAGAGCATGCTCTCCAGGTTGGATAATCTCTCCAGGGTATCCGGCGGAAGGCTGGCGCGCACAGTCTGCAAAGAACTGCGCATCTGGCCGGTCAATTTGCTGATCGCCAGAATTTGTTCATCCAAAGGTGCGGTAGGTCTCGTTTGTCATAACTGTTTCCTGGTGAATTGCAAGAATGGTTGGGAATCAAAATGTTACTTCATGCCTTTCTATTCAGAACCAAGCCTAAATATACCCCTAAATGCCCTCCAGCGCTGCTGAATTGCAACGACGCATTGCCTCCCGCCGGATGACTTTCACGTCACGGCGGGCGATATGCAGGGATGCCGTGTTTCTGGCTGTAAAAATGGTGCTGGTATTCGTGCAACAGGGAATGGATCTCCTGCGAGACATCCGGAAGGTAGCCTGGTCAATTCATCGGCAGCTTCTGCCGGAGTTTGCGCAGGGGCGGCTTTCTCGCCCAACCAATGCAGGCTTCGGTAAACCGTCATAAAAGATCGCTCAATTGGATTTAATTCTGCCAGGCTGGCCCATTGCAGCAACCAGCCCGGTGGTGTCAATCCGCGTTTTTCAAAGAATTGATTTAAAAGGGCCGGCAATGATTTCCTCAGGCTTGCTGGATCGGCTTCAAGGAGATTGTCAAGGGCTCCAAAGGAATACAACTGAAAAATGCTGATGCCGATCAGCGCAGATGAAGATCAGGCGCAAAAACAGGGCATTTGATGTTGCCTGCCCCTGGCCTGTCCCTAAATCTCCGGCTCCCTCAGGGATATTCCTGCCCGAGGTGATCGGCCTGAATGGCGGTTCGCGGCCGCCCTGCCCGGCAGAGGCGGCGCTTGCATCCTGTGGACGCGCGAGCGCTGTCTGGCTTACGGTTGGCTCAAATTCAACCCACCCAACATCCGGGAAATAGACCTCCGGCCAGGCATGTGAATCCCGCTGACGGACCACGTAATCATCCGGGGACTCAAATTCACCTTGCGCAAACCCGACCACCATCCTGGCCGGAATTCCCACGCTGCGCAACATGATGACTTCAGCTGTGGCATAGTAATTACAGAATCCCTTCTTGGAATCGAAGAGGAACCAGTCCAGTGGATCCCGGCCGGCCGGAGGATCCTCGACTGTAGTTGAATAGGTAATATTGTTGCGCATATATTCGGTGATGGCAACTGCCATATCATAAGGTGTCTTGGCGCTCGCAGTGATCCGTTGGGCCAGGGCAACGATCTCCGGCGAGAGGTTATCGGGCAATTGCAGATAGTGGCCGGTGACCCAGTCAGGATAGATCTTTCCGGCGTTGCGGAGCTGGATCGATGGTTGGATCGGTATACATCGGCGTGGACGAAGTACTGCTCCCCTGCCAGAACCGGCGGATCGGGCTGGAACTGGACCGGATCCATTTTCCCCTGCGGGACTTGCAGGAAGAACAACTCTGACGGATAACTGACCCAGACAGGCCGCGCCGGTGTAACCAGCGTCGTCAGGTCCTCCGATAACGGCAGTGAATGTAAAATTGTCTGTCGATCCTTCCGGATCTGCCAGTGAGATGGGAACCTGGTCCGGTGTAAAAGGTGTCACTGGAAACATTCTCTGCATACCATTGATCGTTCAGGTAAATATTATAGGATCGTACCCGCCAATAATAACGGCCTGTGTCGTTACTGTTTGGCGTGGGCGTCTGGATCTGCAAATATTCAGTCTCACCCGTGGCAGCCTGGCTGCCAAGAGGTAACGCATCGCCGAAGAATTGGACCGATGCAACGCTTCCGCTTCCCTGGAGGCCGGCAACCGCATGGCCCAGGTTCTCCTGCACATCCCGCAGCGGTCGGGTAAGATTCTCCCAGGCGGTTTTGATATTTGAAAGTGATTTGACCGAGGTGGGTGCCAGCCAGACCAGCAGCACAGCCGCAAGCGCAACCACGATGAGAGTAATATTCAGGTCAGTTCTCGATTCGGCCCAGTATGGATACGCGTTGTTCCTTCCAAAAAAGCCGTCTCTGGACATAAGTCAGGCGTCCGAGAAAAAGCAGGCAGAGGAAAAAATAAAACGGCCAGATTGGTATCACTGCCTGCACTGCGCTGGATCGTATAACTGAATGATCACCAACACAACCCCGGCAGGCACAACCGCGCCGATGATATTTCCGTAACGTGTCATTGCATAACCGGCCATCAAGCCGATGATCCAGAATACAAGCGCCATAAAAACAACGAACAGGATGGTATCCTTGACTGGCTGGTTTGTGATGAACAGGCCAAGTGAATATGCCAGGCGATTGCTCAGATCGGCCAGGCGTTCCAGCCAGGAAATTCCGCTGATACAAAATCCGGCCCAGCACCAGGATGACAATCGGATACGCTGCAGCCGAATGCTGAACCAGAAAACGGTCCTCGCTTCGAATATGCTGAAACCGAGGGCCAATCCCAGAACAACACCGATGAGGGTAAGAATGATTGCCGTTTCCAGACCCCAGGCCCAATGCGTGGTATACAGGCGCTGGCTGGCTGTCAGCAGAACTAGAATCAGGAATGCTGCGGAAGGGAAATCCCACAGGCGGGCAGGCGGTGCGATTCATACTTTGAGTGTACAATAAATATAACGAAACCGTCAATTCCCAAAAAAGCGAATGTGGAGGAGGCAGCATGCAAACCATTCTGGATTTTGGTGTTCGGCTTATTGTAGCTCTGCAGGGGCTGGGAGATTGGCAAACTCTGCCCATGAAACTTTTCTCATTTCTGGGAACGGAAGAATTCTTCATGCTGGCGCTGCCCATACTCTATTGGTGCGTGGATAGCTTCGTTGGGCATCCGTGTGGCCGTCATCCTGATGCTCAGCACCACCCTCAATGGAGCCTTCAAACTGGCTTTTCATGGCCCACGTCCGTACTGGTACAGTCCCAGTGTGCGCGGCCTGGCTGTAGAGACATCCTTCGGCATTCCATCGAACCATGCCCAAAGTGCCGCTGTGGTATGGGGCATTCTGGCGGCTTACTTGCGCAAATGGTGGGGCTGGCTGGTTGCTGGCTTGCTTATTTTTCTGATCGGGCTGTCGCGGCTGTACCTGGGAGTCCACTTTCCACAGGATGTATTGCTTGGCTGGCTGATCGGCGGCCTGATCCTTTGGCTGACGCTGCGATTCTGGGATCCGGTGGCTGCCTGGGCAAAAAAACAAGGCGCCAGGCCGGCAGGTCCTCGCCGCCTTTCTGGTCTCGCTGGTGGTGTTCCTGCTGCCCGTGATCCCCTTTATCTGGCTGAAAGCCACCAACTGGCAGCCGCCGCAGGATTGGGCGGCCTTATGCAACCCAGGCCTTTTCATTGCAGGATGCTGCCACCTCCGCCGGGACGATTCTTTGGGTTGTTTGTCGGCCTGGTCTGGCTTGCTCGTCAGGGTGGCTTCCAGACCAAAGGGCCTATGGTGGAAGCTCGTCTTGCGCTATCTGCTGGGCGTGGCCGGTGTTCTTATCATCAGATATGGGCTTAAATTCATCTTCCCCGATGGCGAGACCGTTCTGGCTTATTTCCTCCGCTACCTGCGCTATACGCTGATTGGTTTCTGGGTGGCCGGTGGGGCGCCATGGACATTTATTCGTCTGAAACTGGCTGAAAAAAAGCATTGACGCATCATTACACTTTCCATACACTTCGTTTGGATTGGTGGCGGGAAATTTCGCCTCTGATATAATCTGCCGGTAATGGGTACAACTCTCGATCGTGGTGCACTGTTACACAAACGCTACCGGATTGTCGAAATCCTTGGCCAGGGGGGCATGGGATCGGTTTACCGCGCCGTGGATGAGAACCTGGGCATGGATGTGGCGGTTAAAGAAAACCTCTTTACCAGCGACGAATATGCCCGCCAGTTCCGCCTGGAAGCCGTCATCCTGGCCAATCTGCGCCATCCAAACCTGCCGCGTGTTACCGATCACTTCGTTATTGGCGACCAGGGCCAGTATCTGATCATGGATTACATCGAGGGGGAAGATCTGCGCCAGCGCATGGAACGCGTTGGCACCATCTCTGAGGAAGAGGCCATCCTGATTGGCGCGGCGATGTGCGATGCCCTGCAGTATCTGCACACCCGCAAGCCATCTGTCATCCACCGCGATGTTAAACCCGGTAATGTTCGCATCACGCCGGATGGCCACATTTATCTGGTGGATTTTGGCCTGGCAAAACTGGTCAAAGGCAGCCAGGCAACCACCACCGGGGCACGTGCCATGACTCCCGGTTATTCCCCACCCGAGCAGTATGGCACGGCCCGTACTGACCCGCGCACTGATGTCTATTCTCTCGGCGCCACCCTCTATGCCTGCGTTGACCGGTATTATTCCCGAAGACGGTCTGGCGCGCGCCATGGATAATGTCGATTTGACGCCGGTGCGAAAGCGCAACCCGAAAGTCTCCCGCAGGCTGGCCAATACCATCGAGAAGGCCATGGCGGTCCGCCCCGAGGATCGCTTCCAGTCGGCGGAAGAATTCAAAAAGGCTTTGGCTTCCACAAACGTCAAGACGCAGCGCCTGGAGGGGGAAATTGTCGTCGAACCGCCTCCCCGGGCCAGCGAAACGGATGAAAATCGAGAAACTTGCCCAGGAAGTGCCTGCGCCCATTGTTCCCCCTCCGCCCTCCCTTCCAGCTTCAAAACCTCGAAAAAAGAAGGGCCGTGGCACGCGTGGGCTTTGGATATTCTTTTCCTTCTTTTTGCTGACAATTCTGGCTGCCGTGCTCTCGATCGTTTTCTTCTGGTCACAGATTTCTACCAAGACTCCCGGCTTTATTGGCCGCCCCCACGCTTGTACCGACCGACGGCGACTCCAACGATTGCGGATCACCTTACCGCCTCAAAGTACCCGGAATGCGACAGCTACTCCGAATGCAATTGGTACCGCCACCCCGACCAAAACATTGGTGCCGACTTTCCTGCCATCCATTACCCCACGCCCACCCAGATTTTGCCACCTACACTCTACTCTGCTTGGAGGCGGATCTGGTCAGATTGCCTTCGCATCTGACCGGACCGGCATGCCTCAAATTTTTGTAATGAATACGGATGGCAGCGGATACAACAACAGATAACGAATATGCCGGATGGCGCCTGCCAACCGGATTGGTCGCCAAACGGTTTGCATATTGTCTTCATCTCGCCCTGTCCGGCACGGCAGAACAATCATCCGGGTGCAAACTTGTATGTTATCAATGTTGATGGCAACGGGCTCGTTGAACTGCCTCCAATGGATGATGGTGGTTTTGACCCGGCCTGGTCGCCGGATGGGGACCGCATTGCTTTTGCATCCTTGCAGAATGGACTTGCTCAAATTTCCGTCATAGAACCTGAACGATTATGTTGTGACCCCCCTTACAGATACATCCACTGACGTTCGCCTGCCGGATTGGTCACGCCAGCCTGCCTGGTCGCCGGATGGGAAACAAATTGTCTACACTGGTCACAGCCGCCTGACAAATGCGCTGCAGATCTGGGTCATGAGCGACATCGGGCAGGACAAGTCTCTATTGATCCACGAGGCGCCACCAATTGGGACTTCCAGCCAAGTTGGTCGCCAGATGGCAAAACCATCCTTTTCAGCGAGACAAGTGGCCCATTGGCGCTGGGCTGGTTGATGGTTTTCGATTACGAGAATCGTCAAACCACCGAGGCGGTTCATTTGCGCATGGGCTCGTTTGGCAACCATGGCAGCTTTTCGCCGGATGGATTGAATGTGATCTATGAAAACATCGATACATCCAGCGCCACGAGCAGCAAATTCCATGTTTTTATTATGAAGAATGAAAGTGGCAGCATGCCCATCGGGCTGCCTGGCGACCCTGACCCTGAAACAATGGATTTCGATCCGGCCTGGCGCCCGGTCGTCTCTCAATAAGTCCCTCTGATTGACAATTAATTTAAGCAAGACAACCTTACCCGGAAGACCGGAGGCTTTCCTTACGGCGTGGGTATTTCGGTGGGAGTCTCCGTTGGCGCTGGTGTCTCGGTGGGAGTCTCTGTCGGCGGTGGTATCTCGGTGGGAGTATCCGTTGGCGTCGGTGTTGGGGTGACGGTGGGGGTCGGTGTGGAGGTCGAAGTTGGTGTTGGGGTGGGTGTCGGCAGGAGTAAGATTCAGGAGGATATTCTTGTCCGCGTAAATTCCATCCGTCGCCTTGCATGTACAGGCGCAGGATGAACCGGGCCATTGGGCATCCCGTTCAGGTCCCAGGTATAAGACTTTCGTCGGCTGTCATGTACTGGTGTGTTTATATTCCCCAACAGCTTCTGCATGTTCTCGGGTTGCTGCGCTCGTACTCCAATCCAACTCCCAGGAACGGAATCCAGCCGTGGCATTCGCCACAATGCTGATATCCAGAGAGTTCTGCGTGATGGTCTGCCCATCCTGCAGACCGACAAACTGTAATTGCGGGCGCGGGTCGCTGGCATTGCACTTCCGGTCAGGGACAAAGAAACACTTCGCTGAATCCCATATCGCGCGCCCATTGTTGGCCGTTTTCATCCTGAAGGATCCAATGGCGCGCCCATTCATCGGTCACATTAATCGCCAGGATGTCGTCGATGTAATCGTTGGTACATTCCGCGGAGGCCAGCAGGCCCGTCCAGGTATCGAACTGCACCTGGCGCCAGAGGTCATCTTCGGGAGGCAGCGGCGGCTGGTCGGCGGCGAAATATTCCTCGCGCTGGCTGGGACACCACTTGGGAAGGTTGGGTACCCGAGACTGTGCAGATGGTATGTTGCTCGATCCCGCTCGGCATGGCAAATGGTGTTGGGTTGCCACTGGTCAAATGGTTGATGGCAAATGTCATAAATTCCGCCCAGATGGGCCCGGCGCCGGTGACGCCGGTGGTATTTTCCATCGGCGTGTAATCAGCGTTCCCCACCCACACACCCACTGCCAGGTCTGGAGTGAAACCCAAGCGTCCAGTTATCGCGCGAATCGTTGGAAGTGCCGGTTTTGACCGCCGCCTGGAACGGCAGGTTCAGGACCGAGTTTGTTCCATAGGTCGGGGACGCGGGCGGCATTATCCGATAAAATGGAAGACATCAGGAAGGCATGCTCAGGACGCAGGACCTGTTCGCCGCTTGGGGGCTGGTACTCGTAGACCACATTCCCCTTAAAGTCCACGATCTTCAAAATCGCCACAGGCGGGACCTTGACCCCGCCATTGGCAATAACGGCATACCCACCCGTCATCTCCAGCAGGCTCACTTCACCGCCCCCCAGCGTGAGGCTCAGGCCGTAATCGTTGCGTGTCAGGCTGGTAAGACCCAGGCGCTTGGTCATGGCGATCAAGCCATTATCACCATACACCCCCACGAATTGCAGCGTCTTGACCGCCGGGACATTGTACGAATTCGCCAATGCCATCGCGCACGGTGCAGCGGACCGTGGAAATTGTGGTCGAAATTGGTCGGTATATATTTCGGATTCGGGTCGTTGGGCAGGCCGGAAGGCGGAAATTCTGATGGCACATCCCAGATGAGGGTGGCAGGCGTCCAGCCTTTCTCGAAAGCGGCCAGGTATGTGAAAGGTTTGATGGACGATCCCGGCTGCCGTGTGGGGCTGACCGCCATGTTGATCTGCCCGGCATTGGCATCATTATAAAAATCGGGAGAACCCACCATCGCAAGGATTTCACCCGTGGAAGGTTTGATTGCCACCAGCGCCCCATCCGTAACATGTTTATCGGCCAGTGCATTGACCTGGGCTGTAACGGATTGCTGGGCAGCATCCTGCATTTCCGGATCAAGCGTGGTAGTAGACGGTAAAGCCGGAACGATAGATCGTCTGTGGGTCGAAGCGCGATTCGAGTTCGGCGCGGATATACTGCACCCAATGCGGGTAACGCATGTTGATCGTTGGTGGGTTGAAAGTCTGGTTCTGGATCTCCTGGATGGCATTTGCCGCAGCGGTGCCATCCACGCAGACTGTCTGAGGGTCGTTGCTCACATAAATGCAATGACGCTCCATGCTCAAGGCAAGCATCCCCATCACCACACCCTGATAGCGCGCCAGGGTGGTATCCCGGTTGGTGATAGATATCATACACAGACGGAGCCTGCGGCAGGCCTGCCAGGAAAGCTGCCTCAGCCAGGTTTAATTGACTGGCGCTCTTGTTGAAATAGGTCTCTGCAGCAGCTTCGACGCCATAGGCCAGGTTGCCGTAATAGATTTCGTTCAAATAGAGTTCGAGGATCTCATCCTTGCTGTAACGACGTTCAATTTCGGTCGCCAGGATGGCCTCGCGCACTTTACGCAGGTAGGTCCGTTGGCCGCGTTCCTCGGGTGAAAAAAGCACGGCCCGTGCCAATTGCTGGGTGATGGTCGAAGCGCCGGAGACCGTCTCGCCGCTGGTTATATTCTGCCAGAAGGCGCGCACGATCGCCAGCGGATCGAACCCGCCGTGCGAATAGAAATCCTTGTCTTCGGTGGAGATGGTTGCGGCCACCAGGTTTGGGGAGATTTCGTTCAAAGGGATATATGTCCGCCGCCCGGCCTGTGGATCAAGGATCTCGTACAAAAGATCCCCATTGCGATCGAGGATGCGGGTTGTCTCGAACTGTGAAGCGCGCTGCTGCAAATCGCTCACGCTGGGCAGGCTGGAGGCGATCGAGAAATATTCGTAAATGCCAGCCGCCGCCAGGATCAATCCCAGTGCAACAATAATGAAAATAAAGACGATCAATCCCCGCAGGAGACAGCCGCCCGCTTTTGACCAGTTGAAAGGTCGGCGGCGGGGCGCCGAGACTCTGCCGCCTGGTGACAGCTGGCCGACGTGCCGGTACCCGGGGTGTACTCGAATGCAGACGGTGTAACGCGCGTGGCGCCCATATCGATCTCTTCCACCCGCCGCGGCAGGGGCATACCATTCTCATCGATTGCCGGGTGGTGGACAGCTGGCGTGGTACTTTCCGCCGCCAGACTCCTCCGCAGGAGCCTCGCCCTGCGTATCAGCCTCGGAGTCCACCAGCCGGCGAAATTTCTCACGTGGATCTTCAGGAGTAGTCATAATTCCTTGTAAACCTTAATTCTATTCTGGATCTCAGTCCGGTTCGATCAAGGCTGGAGCAATGGAATATTGCAGCTACTTGGACTGAGAGTTCAAGGATTCTAGCACAAAACCTTTGACCTTCGGCCCAAACCCCCGTATACTGTACTCATGCGCGATTGGACTCTCGGCCCCGGCGACCCGCTGGCACTCACCCTGGCAGCGGATTTCCGCCTGTGTACGCCCGATTACGTCAACGATCAGATCTGGGAGCTCGAAACCGGCGGCGGTGACCCGCCCGCCCTGGCCTTGCGCACCACCTACGGCCTGCGCGCCCGTGCCATGCGCATCTTTCCACGCTTCAGTCTGGGCAGCCAGATGGTTACCGATCCGGCTGCCTTTCCCCTGCCGCCGCGCCTGCGTCGATTCTATCCCAACTTTCTGCAGCTCGATTTCTCACCTTTTCCCGACATAGACGTCGTTGCCGAATACTGGGTTCCCGATTCGCACACCACTGCCGGGCGCTTCACGGTCACCAACCGCGCTGGCAGAACGCTCTCGCTGCTCCTGGAAATATGCGGTCAACTCGCCCCGCTGGATGGACAAAGCCTCGCACCGCTCTCCATGCATTCGGTGAACATCCTGGCCGGGCGCACGTCGGACCTGGCACCGGTCATCTTCCTTACCGGCGGCCCCCAACCCGGACCCGGTCCATACCCATCCCTGGTCCTCGACCTGGCCCTCGCTGCCGGCGGCTCGCGCAGCCTCACCTGGGTTCATGCCGCCCTCGCCAACCCGTCAGACTCCTTCGAACTGGCCCGCCGTACGGCCGCCCGTCCCTGGGAGGCGGAACAGGCCAGGATTGAACTGGTCAACGCCGCCCAGACCATCGAGATCCACACCGGCGACCCGGACTGGGATGCCGCTCTTGCTCTCAGCCAGAAGACCGCTTTCAGCCTGTTCTTCGGTCCCAGTCCAGCATCTCCCCTGCCCAAGCTTTGTCATCGCCCGCCAGCCGGACCACGGTTATTCGCCACGCGGGGATGGCAGCGATTATTCCCCGCTCTGGAGCGGACAATCCCCTCTGGAGGCCGGCTTATCTGGCCGGTCTCCTGCCCGGCGCACCGGAACTGGCTGCCGGTCTGGTGCGCAACTTCCTGGCTGCACAGACTGAAGAAGGCGCAGTGGATTGGAAACCCGGCCTGGCCGGTCAGCGCGGGCAATGGCTGGCTGCCCCGCTGCTCGCCAGTCTGGCCTGGCAAACCTACCGGCGCACCCTCGATCATGAATTTTCTGCGTGAAATCCAACCCGGGCTGAATGCCTTTATCCAATGCTGGTTCACCGAAGAACACGACCGTGACCTTGACGGTTTTCCTGAATGGGATCATCCCCTGCAGACCGGCCTCGAAGATAACCCGGCCTTCACCGTCTGGCAGGCCGGCGGGCAAGGGGCAGGCATCTCCGCTGCAGAAAGCCCGGCTCTTTCGGCAATGCTGTGCCGTGAAATCCTTTCCCTGGCGCAAGATTGCCGGGGTGCTGGGTCAACCGGAAGAATGCCAGCGCCTGGAATTGAGATCCGCAGAACTGCGTCTCCTGACCGAGGAGTGCTGGGATGCACTCTGCCGTTCTCTATCACTACCGCGACCGGGTCACCCACCGCAGCCCGGCTGGCAAATCCCTTGCCAGGCAGCGCGGCGCCGGGAACGCTGCACCATGGCCAATCTTTCCGGCAATCCGTGCGCCTGCTGGTCAGGATTAAACTTAAAGGGTGAGGCCACCCGCCGCCCGGAGATTGTTCTGCATGGTCAGGATGGCGAAACCCCCCGGTCCGAGCGCCTGGAGCGAATGGACTTCCAATGGGGGCACAGGCCTGGCAGTTGCCACCAGCCGCCAGCTTTACACCCGGCTGGATGAAGTCGAAATATCCGGCGTGGATAAGCGCGACCAGGTTTCCGTGCAAGTCATGGATTTCTCCGGCGAAGATATTACCCTTTTCCTGCCGCTCTGGGCAGGCATTCCCGACCTGCAGCGCGCCCTGGCGCTCATCAACCGGACGCTGCTGGCCGCTGACCGCTTTGGCAGGCCATTTGGCATCCCGGCCTGCGCCTCTGCAGCCTCCGCAAGCCGGCCAAAAGCGGGCCAGACCTGGCAATGGAGTTCGACCTGCCAGGCAGTCCATCTCCCCTGGAATGCTCTCATTGGCGAGGGTCTGCTGGCCTATGGTCTGCGGGAGGAAGCTGCACAGTTGACCACCCGGCTGATGACTGCCGTGATCCAAAATCTCAAAAAACAGCATGCCTTCTTCCGTGCCTACCACTGCTGAAACAGGCGCAGGCATCGGGGAACGCAACCCGCTCCAGGGTCTGGCCCCGCTTGGATTGTTCCTGGATGTGCTGGGAGTCGAGATCCAGTCTCCAAAACGGGTCACCCTGTCCGGAAAGAACCCATTTCCCTGGCCAGTTACGGTAAAATATAGAGGCCTGACGGTGACCCGCCAGGCAGAACAGACGGTGATCGTCTTCCCGGATGGGCAGACGCTCACCCTGAATGACCCGACCGAAGCAGTCGTGTCTGCCGATTGATGTAGGGGCGGACGCATGGATCCGCGAAATGCATGTCCGATAAACGGAGGCGTATGGAACATCCCCCTATCCGCTATTTGATGACGGCCATCGTCCAGGAACAGGACGTGGATGTGGCCGAGCGCGCCCTGGCCTTGCTGGATGTGCCGGTCATCCATCTGGCCAGCACGGGCGGCTTCCTGGGCCGGCGCAATGCCACCCTGTTCATCGGCCTGCCGGAGGGGATGGAGGAACAAGCGCTGGTAGCCCTGCGTAAATCCTGCCGCCAGCGTGTGGAATATCTGGCCATCCCGCTGGAAGGCGCGCCCCTGCCGCTTCCAACCCCGGTACCGGTCACCGTGGGCGGCGCCACGGTTTTTGCCCTGCCGGTGGAACGCTACGAGGAGATTTAGCCATGAAACTCATCCTTGCGATTGTCCGTGACTCCGACTCCGATTCCGTCACCCAGGGGCTGACCTCCGCCGATTTCCGCGTCACACGCGTTGCCTCCACCGGGGGCCTGCTGCGGCGCGGCATGACGACCCTGCTGATCGGCCTGGAGGCCGACCAGGTGGATGCCGCCATCCAGATCTTGCGCGAGACCTGCACGCCTGCCGCCGAGGGCGAAAAACGCGCCACCATCTTTGTCGTCCCGGTCGACCGCTTCGAGCAGATCTAAGCTCCCAGGCTGTGCACGCACTCTGCCCGATGCCAGCCGGAAATTCATGTAGGGGCGTACGGCGTACGCCCTTCGCAGAACCCTCCTTGAGCCACATGCCAATCAGGCTTTCCGATAAAAATAGCAGATAATAAAATTTCCGCTTCTTATTCCTAATTCCAATCCACCAGGGACAATATCCCTGTATGAACAGCAATATCCCGACTGTGAGCAAACCCCGTCCCTATTAACGGGAGGCTTGGATTCCAATAAGGGTCTGCATGTGCCTTATAAGATCCGCTGATCCGGGCACTTCATTTCTTAACACATCCGGATAAAAAAGCATGTATTTAAACGTATCGGCAAAGTAATCTGCTGTCGAATGATTGGCATATTGCTCTTTTGGATATTGATGGTCAGATGGAAGCTTGTGATTCCTTCCATTCATCCAGCGCAGGCCTGATACCTTCCCGCCTCCAAGCGCTTCTTGAAAAATATCCGCGGCTCCGCCGCCAAACCAGATCGCTTCTGGACGATGCCGTTCCAGGCCGCTACGGTTATCCCAAACATGTGCCAGTTCATGGACAATATGAGGCTGAACCTTCATCCATCCAATCCCTTGTAAGGTGGATCGTCCTGCCTGAGACAAAAGAATAACCTCCCCCGAATAATCCGCCATGTCGAAACGTCGCTCCAGCTAAATATCTACCCATCCAATGCTGGCCTCTTCCATTCGTGAGGGTATCGACATAACTCCTGATTTGATTTCCCGCAGCCTGAATGGCCTGAAGTTCAGGGAGCGACCAGTCATTTCCTTTAACGATCCATCCAAATTCAGATTCGATACGATCAGCCATGGGATTTATTTCGCAATCAACCTCTTCACACGTCGCCGCATGCACGCTTGCGATCCAGTACTAGCCTTGTTCATCTCCAAAGTATACACTTGCTTGACCTGCTTGCCACCCCCATCTTGCGTGAATTGCCAGGCCAGGCGTATCGCACCTCCCCGCCACAAGGAGGTCGCGGTTGTCAAGCATAATCCGATCGCCGTCAATGCGGCTTTATCATCACCAATTCATATCATTTAGCGTGCCAAGTTTAGTAGGTGGTGTGCCTGTATATGGATAATATACAGGCACACCACCAATGTGCCAGGTTTTGCACGTCCAATGGCACACCAAGGCACACCAGCACACCAAGTGCAAATATCTGTCTGAAGAATTAAGTGATTAATCTGGGCTATCTATTTGGATATTTTTTAGACACAAGACATATTTTGTTTTCGAAAAACATATCCTGATTATCTCTGCCGGAGCCTCAAAAATATCGCATTTCCTACTTGCCAATCGGATAATTTTGTTATAATGCGCCTCTATCTGCTACAGCTTAGATTGTATTTATTTCTCATCCCTTCCAAACCCTAGTATTCGTTCCTCCTTTCGTTTTTGAGGAACGAATATCATACCTGTGGTATATCCTCTCCAATAGGAAATACCCTGCTCGCATAGTTACCCTTTTTACTTCTTACTTCTTACTTCTTACTCATTACTCGTCACTCGTAACGCATTCCTCAACCCCTCAACCAGGAGCCTCCATGAACACCTCCGCCCCCCTCCTCACCCAGAACGGTCTCACTTTCCGCGACCTGAACAAGAACGGCCGGCTGGATCCCTATGAAGACCCGCGCCGGCCCATCGAGGAACGTATCGCCGACCTGCTCTCCCAGATGACCCTGGAAGAGAAAGCCGGGATGATGTTCCATGCCATGATCGGGATGAACCAGGACGGCAGCCTGGTCGAAGAGACTCAGCCGTTCAATCCGACCAGCACCTCCGAGATGGTTGGCGAACGCCTGATCAACCACTTCAACGTCTATCGACCTGGCCACGCCGAGACAGATGGCCGAATGGCACAACCGCCTCCAGAAACTGGCCGAAGCGCACCCGCCTGGGCATCCCGGTGACGATTTCGTCCGACCCGTGTCACGCCTTCAGCAAGAACCCGGCCACCGGTTTCGGCGGCGGAGCGTTTTCCCAATGGCCGGAACCGATCGGCCTGGCCGCCACCGGTGATGCCGGCCCTGGTGCAGGAATTCGGCGACATCGCCCGCCAGGAATATATCGCCGTGGGCATCCGCACCGCCCTGCACCCCATGGCCGACCTGGCCACCGAGCCGCGCTGGGCGCGCATCAACGGCACCTTCGGCGAAGATGCCGAGCTGACTTCGCGCATGGTCTCTGCCTATATCCGCGGTTTCCAGGGTGAAAAGCTCGGCCCGCACAGCGTGGCCTGCATGACCAAGCACTTCCCGGGCGGCGGCCCGCAGAAGGACGGCGAGGATCCGCATTTCTCCTACGGCAAGGATCAGGTTTATCCGGGAAATAATTTCGAATACCACCTGATCCCGTTCGAGGCGGCCTTCAAGGCCGGCACCGCCATGATCATGCCCTATTACGGCCGGCCGCTCGGTCTCCCGCTCGAAGAAGTCGGCTTTGGCTTCAACAAGGATGTCATCACCGGCCTGCTGCGCGGAAAATACGGCTTCGACGGCGTGGTCTGCACCGACTGGCTGCTCATCCATCCGGTTGTCGTGAACGGACAGGTCATCATGGAAGCCAAGTGCTGGGGGGTGGAGGAACTGAGTCCCGAAGAACGCATCAAGAAAGCCATTGATGCGGGTGTGGACCAGTTCGGCGGGGAGGCCTGCCCGGAGATCATCGTCGCACTGGTCAGAAGCGGTCAGATATCGGAAGCCCGGATCGACGAATCCGTCCGCCGCCTACTGAAGGACAAATTCCGCCTGGGCCTGTTCGATAACCCCTATCTGGATCCGGAGGCGGCTGATCCGGTTGTTGGGAATTCGGATTTCCGTAAAAGCGGTGATCTGGCCCAGCGAAAATCCATCGTTCTGCTGAAAAATGGCCGCGATGTCGAAAAGGGCCAGCTTCTGCCACTGCAGGGCAAGCCACGCATTTACGTTGAAGGCATCGATCCGGAAGTCGCCGGTCAGTACGGGCAGGTGGTCGCCAGCCCGGCACAAGCCGAACTGGCCATTATCCGCCTGGATTGCCCGTTCCAACCGCGCCATGGCTTTCTGGACAGCATGTTCCACGCCGGCGACCTGGACTTCAAGAGCCCGGAAAAAGAACGCATCCTGGCCCTGCTGGAGCAAGTTCCCACCATCGTGGATATTAGCCTGGACCGTCCGGCGGTCATCCCGGAGATCGCCGAAAAGAGCGCCGGGCTGCTGGCCGACTTCGGCGCCAGCGATGCGGCCGTACTGGACGTCATTTTCGGGAAATTCAAGCCCGGCGGGAAACTGCCTTTCGAGTTGCCTTCCTCGATGGAAGCTGTCAAAAAGCAAAAAGAAGATCTGCCCTACGACTTAGAAGATCCGATCTTCCCGTTCGGGCATGGATTGACCTATTACGGGTAACACTTCCCGGAAGTATTCTTGAGCGCTTCGTATCAACCGATTCTTCAATTTCGAGATGCAGAGGAGAATATGGAAGCATTGGAAGCCATCCGCAAGCGCAGAAGTGTCCGAAAGTTCACCGGCGATATCGTCCCGCGCGAAGACCTGGAGAAAATCGTCGACGCCGGCCGATTGGCTGCCACCGGGCAGCAACCGCCAGCCCTGGGAGTTCATCGTCGTCACCGACAAGGAGATGATCGACCAGCTTACCGTGGTTGGAAAGTGGATGAGAAAGGCTGGCGCGATCATTGCCGTGGTGCTCGATCCGTACTCGCGCTGGTGGCTGGAGGATGGCTCCGCCGCCATCGAGAACATGCTGATCGCCAGCACCGCCCTGGGATATGGTTCCTGTTGGGTGGAAGGGGATGCCTTGCCGCTTGAAGAGGAGTTCAAGACCATCCTGAGTATCCCCAAAGGGAAACGACTGCTGGCGCTGGTCCCGGTTGGGGTGCCGGCGGAATGGCCGACCATCGAGAAGCGGCCGCTGGAGAGTGTCCTGCACTGGCAGGTGTATTAAGCCGATCCAATTTACTACCGTCCCGCAGGATCGTTCCAGGGCTGACCTGGCTGTGCCCTTAAACCTGCGGGATGCTGCTATTCTGCAACAGGCGCGTAACATCGCCAATTTAATGGTGTTGTAAAAGAAAGTCAGGAGAACGAATTTAATGGATACTCTTAAACTGGATCAATCCTACAGGTACTTCAAGACCACAAAAATAAATGGGCCTGTCTGCCGATCCCGGAAAAGCTGGCTCTGCTGGAAACAGATCCGCCAGCGGCTGGCAGACAAGAGCGAGGCCTGGGTGGAGGCTTCCGTTCGGGGGAAACAAATGAAGCCCCACTCTCCCGAGGAAGGTGAGGAATGGACCGGCGGTCCCTGGACGCTGGCAGAGGGGATCAATGGCTACATGGATACCCTGCGTGCCCTGGCCGAGGGCCGGGTCCTCATGCCGAAGAAGATCCATACCCGCTCCGACGGCCAGGTGGCCGCCCGGATCTTCCCCAATACCATCTTCGATAAAATATTGCTGAACGGGATCACCGCCGAAGTCTGGATGCAGCCGGGTGTAACCGAGGCGAATCTGAAAGACAAAATGGCGGCCTTCTACCGGCAGGAAAATCCGCAAGGGAAAGGTCGCCCTGGTGCTTGGGGCCGGCAATGTTGCCGGCATCCCGCCGCGCGATGTGCTCTACCGGTTGTACGGTCTGGGTCAGGTGGTCATCCTGAAAATGAGCCCGGTCAACGATTACCTCGGGCCGGTCTTTGAAGATATCTTTGCGCCTTTCATCCAGGCCGGTTACCTGCGCTTCGCCTACGGCGGCGCGGAGGTGGGCGATTACCTGGTCCATCATGCCGGCGTGGAGGAGATCCACATGACCGGCAGCGCCCGCACCTACCAGACCATCCTGTTCGGCAACGGCCCGGAAGGCGCAGAGCGCAAGCGCCGCAACCTGCCATTCCTCAAAAAGCCCTTCACCGGTGAGCTGGGCGGTGTCACCCCGACCATCGTCGTCCCGGGTAAATGGTCCAAAGCGGATATCCGTACCAGGCCGAGAACGTGGTGACGATGAAGCTGCAAAACGCCGGGTTCAACTGTGTCGCCTCCCAGGTGCTGGTCCTCTCTGAGACCTGGGAACAGCGTGACGAATTCCTCGACGCCGTCCGGAAGCTGATGCGCGCGCTGCCGCCGCGCAAATCCTACTACCCGGGCGCGGCCGAGCGCCAGAAGGAAGCCGTGGCAGCCCATCCCGAGGCCGAGCTGCTTGGCGGAGAGGTGCCGCGCACCCTCATCACCGGGCTGGATCCGAATGCCGAGAATGAGCTGTGTTTCCAGAAGGAATTCTTCAGCCCGGTCTTCGCCCAGACCAGCCTGCCCGGGCAGGATCCGCCGAATTCTTGCGCAACGCCGTCCAGTTCTGCAATGAGAAACTGTATGGCACGCTCGGCGTTACCATCCTCATCCACCCGAAGACGATCAAACAACTTGGTCCGGATTTCGAGGCCGCCCTGAGCGATCTGCATTACGGCTCGATCGGGGTGAATATCTGGAACGCGGCCGCCTTCCTGCTGGTCCAGGCCACCTGGGGCGCCTTTCCCGGGCATACCTCCGGCGACATCCAGAGTGGGATCGGCTTCGTCGGCAACTCCTTCCTGTTCGAGCAGCCCGAGCGGACCGTCATGCGCGGTTCCTTCTACCCATTCCCGCG
The DNA here is from genome assembly GCA_963830665.1 of uncultured Chloroflexia bacterium. Lineage (GTDB taxonomy): Bacteria > Chloroflexota > Anaerolineae > Anaerolineales > Villigracilaceae > UBA877. The sequence continues at coordinate 94,779 of CAWHNM010000025.1, read as the reverse complement.
CACCTGGCTGCACGGCGACCCGGCCTTCCTGCCCAAACCGCCCTGGTTCATCACCAACAAGACCGCCCACACCACCACCCGGGAGTGGCAAAGATCACCCTGGATCCGCGCTTCCGCCACCTGCCGGCGATCCTGCTTTCCGCCCTGCGCGGATAAGTAATAAAAAAGCCCCGGTTCCATAAAAGGACCGGGGTTTTGTCTTATTCAAGCACAAAATTATCGATCAGGCGTGTCTTCCCCAGGTAGACTGCCATCGAAAGCAGCGCCTTGCCTTTCACCGTTTCCAATTCTTCCAGCGTATCATAATCCGCGCAGGAGACATATTGCAGTTTCGCCAGCGGCTCGGCGTTGACGGCTGTCCTGCATGACCTGCCGCAGGGTTTCGGCCTTCCGTTCGCCTTTTTCGTAGGCCGATTTGGCCGCGCTCAACGACCGGAAAAGCACCGTTGCAGCCTGGCGCTCCGCGGGATTGAGGTAGACATTCCGGCTGGACATGGCCAACCCATCCGGCTCGCGCACGATCGGGCAGACCACGATATCGATCGGAAAATCCAGATCCTTCGCCATTCGCCGGATGACAGCCGCCTGTTGGGCATCCTTTTGCCCAAAATAGGCTTTATCCGGCCTGACTGCGTTGAACAGCTTGGCGACCACGGTCGTTACACCGCGGAAATGTCCGGGGCGCACTTCACCCTCCAGCAGGCGCGTCAACCCGTCCACCGTGACCCAGGTCTGGAATCCGGCCGGATACAGATCCTCCGGCGTAGGCGTCCAGACCAGGTCTGTGCCGGCGGCTTCGAGCAGGGCCAGGTCACGCGGCAGGTCACGCGGATATTTGGCCAGGTCCTCGTTGGGACCGAACTGGGTCGGATTGACAAAGATACTGGCAGCCACGCTGGCGCATTCGGCACGGGCGCGTTGCGACCAGAGAAATGTGCCCGGCATGCAGGAAACCCATGGTGGGAACCAGCCCAACGGGTCCGGGCAGGGCGCGGCGGGCCGCGCGCAATTCAGGGAGAGTTGTTACAGTCTGCATAAATATCCCTATTGACTAATTTTCTTTTTTAGCTACACTAATATTATACATTTTTCCGATCAATGGGGATTTCCGTGAAAGGCAATTCCCAAATTCTCAATTCGTCATTGAAAAGGAGAATAAACCATGCCAGCACTTAATCGAGTTCAGTTGATTGGCCGCCTCGGCAAAGATCCCGAAAGCCGCTTCACTCCCACCGGGAAGAAAGTGGTCCATTTCAGCCTGGCGGTCAGCAACCGTTGGAAATCTGCCGAGGGGGAAGCCAAGGAATCCACCGAATGGGTCAACATCGAAGCCTGGGGGCGGCTGGGCGAGATCTGCCAGCAGTACCTGCACAAAGGCAGCCTGGTCTTTCTCGAAGGCCGCTTGAAAACCGACAAGTCGACGACAAAAGCGGCGAGACCAAATATTACACCAAGGTGGTGGCCCTGTCCATGCAGATGCTGGACCGCAAGCCGGAAGAGGAGCCGGTTTCGACGGTGGAAGAGGAACCGGGTGAGTACGAAGCGTAAAAAATAAAACCCGATGAGTAGAATGTAAAGAACAGAAGCGCGCCTTGCTTCCATTCGGCGCGCTTCTGTTTTATTCTTCTACACTTTATAAAGTCTCCAACTCATCCACTAATTTGGAGAGCACGTCGAACCCGCCCTGCCAGAATTTCTCGGAGCGGATATCGATGCCTGCCTCGGCGCAAATCCCGGCTGGAGCCTTTGATCCACCTGCAGAAAGGAACTTGAGATAGCGCGGCTTGAAAGCATCACCTTCGGCCTTGTACTGTTGGTAAAGCGCCAGAACGAGCAGCTGTCCGAAGGCATAAGCGTAGACGTAGAAGGGGGTGTGATAGATGTGCGGGATGGAGACCCATTCCCACTTGAACTCTTCACTGAGTTCAACCGCTTCGCCAAACTGCTCTTTTAAATTTTCCATGTAGGCAGCCGAGATCTCATCCACCGGAATGTTATTCATCACCATTTCGTGGGCCTGCTTCTCGAACTGGGCAAAAAACGCCTGGCGCATGATGGTGGCGTAGGCATCGTCCACCTGGCGAAAAAGCAGATCGCGCCGCACTGCCTCGTCGGTCTCGCTGGTCAACATTCTATCCACCAACATCATTTCGCCAAAGGTGGAGGCCGTCTCGGCCAGCGGCAGCGAGGAATGAAAGGTGAAAACGCTGTGCTTCTCGGCAAGCATGGCATGGATGGCATGTCCCAGTTCGTGTGCCATGGTGGCCACATCTTCGGCGCGGCCCTGGTAGTTGAGTTTTACCCATGGGGTCATCTCCGGGGTGACACTGGCGCAGAACGCGCCGCTCTGCTTGCCCTTGCGGATTTCGCTGTCGAGGTGATTCTGGTCAAAGACGCGTTGGGCCAGTTTTCCAAAATCGGGATGGAAGGAGGCGAAAGAGTCAAGCACCATTTCGGCAGCTTGATCGAAAGCATAAGTTTTAGCTGATTTGGTCACCGGCGCGTAGATATCATAGCGGCGCAGTTTATCCACGCCCAGCGAACGCGCCTTGAGCCGGAAGAAACGCTGGAAAACCGGGGCATTCCGTCTGCAAACATTCAACAAGCCTCCACGGCCTCGTCGGGGATGTCATTCCCCAGGTTGCGGGCGGCGATCGGGTTTTTGAAATTGCGCAGGGTCAGGTTTTCGTTGTACCAGTCGCGCACCAGGGTCTGGTACATCTGGCCGAGGATGGAGCCATCCGCGCCATAAACGCGGTAGAGTTCCTGGTAGGCTTTAGCCCTCAGCTCTGGATTGGCTCCGCGCACGTAGGTCATCAACTCGCCGCGCGTCATTTCTTTGGTCTCGCCTTCCACTTCGAGTTTGAAGATGTAACGGTTGGTAATGGCATTGTAGAGCGTTACCAATGCATTCGAACCGGTCACATTCTTCAAGTTAACGACTTTCTCTTCCGGTTCGCTCAAGGTGTGCGGCTTAAACTGGCGGATAACTTCGAGATAATACCGGTAATCGCCGGAAGCTTCCATCAGGCGTTGGGCATTGGCATCATCCAGGTCTTTCCACCACAGGCTGAAGAACAGTGTCCGGTTTTCAAGGTCGGCCATGAACTGCTGGATGCGTCCCAACAGGGCTTGAACGGATTGGTTCTGCGTGTCGGCGGCAAAGGCCAGCTCGGCAAAAGAATAAAGTTTATGGGCAATCCGCGTGCTCTCTTCGCTGTCTTTCAGGATCTCAAGGAAACTGCTGACCGGGAGATCGGCATTGAGTTGCGGTCGCAGTTTCTCGAAATTGGTCACCTGCTCCTGAAGGTTTTTAAACGCTTCTTCCAGGTCCGGCCCATCCAGGCCGGAAAACAGATCCTTCAGACTCCATGCAGATAATTGATAAGCCATCGATACCTCACTGGGAAAATCTTTCTTTGAGAATTGTCAGGTTGATGAAATATCGGAGGTATAGGGTTGAACAGCCACGCCCAATACCTCCTTATTATTCCATCCATCACAAGGAATTTTGATGATCCAGAAAATCACAAACTCGAACGGATATGAACGATATCACCGTCTTTGACGATATATTCTTTCCCTTCCAGCCGCAGTTTGCCCTTGGCCTTGGCTTCGGTCATCCCGCCCAGCTCGATCAGATCCTGATATGCCACCACCTCGGCCCGCACGAAGCCGTGTGCCAGATCTGTGTGGATCTCGCCGGCCGCTTCAACGGCCGTGGCATGCCGGCGGGTTGTCCAGGCGCGCACCTCGTCTTCGCCAACGGTGAAAAAGGATTGCTGGTCGAGCAGGTCATAGGAAACGCTGATCATGCGGTTGAGGCTCAATTCGGTGATGCCGTACTCGGACATGAAGATGGTCGCGTCTTCGGGCGGGAGTTGGGCAATTTCCATCTCCAGTTTGCCCTGCAAGGCAACCACCGGCGCTCCCGCCTGGAACATCCGGCTCTGCCTGTCCCTCCCCCAGGTTCAACAATACAAGGATGGGTTTGCGGGTCAAGCAACCCGAACCCGGAGAGGAATTTTTCCTCCTCGGCTGAAATCTCCACGCCCGCGCAGGGGTTTTTCTGCCGACAGGATTTCGTGCAGGCGGGTAAACAGCGCCGTCTGGCGTTCATTCAGCACCTTGTCCGTGCCGCCTTTTTTGCGTTCTTCGACCAGCCGTTCCAGTTTGCGCTCGACGGCGATCAGATCGTTGAGCAGGAGTTCGCCGTTCATCGAGGCGATGTCACGGGCCGGGTCCACGCTGCCGGAGGGAAGCGGCACGTTATCGTCCTCGAAACAACGCACAACATGGATCAGGCCTTCCATCTGCGCCAACTGGTTCAGCAGCGGTCCGGCGAACCCGGACTTGGCCGACGCCGCTATCCAGCCCGGCAATGTCGGCGTAGGTTACTTTGGCGTAGATGGTTTTCCTCGGCTTGAACATGGCCGAGAGCTTATCCACGCGCAGGTCGGGGACATCCACCACTGCGGTGTGGATTTCAATTCTTCCCGCCGAGGCGGTGGTCGGCGCATTGCCGCGTGTCAGGGCATTGAAGATGGTGGTCTTGCCGGATTGGGGAAAGCCGATAATTCCTAATTTCATCATTAACCTTTTTAGTTGTGGTAAAATCTGGGCGTTAGCCGGAGTGGCGGAACTGGCAGACGCGCACGACTCAAACTCGTGTTCCCTTACGGGATTGTGGGTTCAATTCCCACCTTCGGCATTATATCAATAAAAGTTCCCTTTGTCGGGGAGTAGCGCCCGCATTCGCGGGACAGGTTGATCGTCAAGACGGAGTTATACTCCCGGTCGCCTGTGCGCCTGTCCCAGCATGGGTACTTTCCAGCGTTCGCGAGACCGCCATTCAGGTGGTCTCGCGTTTTTTTTGTCTCGTGTGAAAATGGTATTGTCCGACAAGTGTTCCGGGATGCAGATGGGATAAAATAGAGTTGAACCTGTCCCATCCATCCCGATTTTGACCGGAGGAAACCCTATGCCTGGCATGAATGATATTCTGGCCCTCATCCTTGCGGGTGGACGCGGTTCACGCCTCTATCCGCTGAATAAACTCCGCTCGAAACCGGCCGTGCCGATCGCCGGAAAATACCGCCTTATCGATATTCCCATCAGCAATTGCATCAACTCCGGCATCTACCGGATCGATGTGCTGACCCAGTTCAACTCGCACTCCCTCCACCGCCACATCACCCAAACCTACAACTTTGATACCTTCCACACCGGCTTTGTCGAGATCCTGGCAGCCGAACAGACCCCCGAATCCACCGACTGGTACCAGGGCAATGCCGACGCCGTCCGCAAACAGCTATTCCAACTTCGTTCTTCCCATGCCAAATACGTGCTCGTCCTGGGCGGTGATCATTTATATCGCATGGACTACGTCCAAAATGGCCGAATTCCACTGGGAGCATGAGGCGGATATCACCGTGGCTGTCCAGCCGGTCGGCGCGAAGATGCCTCCAGCCTGGGTATTCTCAAACGCGGCCAGGATGGCCGCATCACCGATTTCGTTGAAAAGCCCAAGGAACCCGACGTATCCTGTCCAAATTTCGTCAGCCGGGCCGACGAGCAGCGTCCTTTCCTCTGTTCGATGGGCATCTATCTTTTCAAAACGGAAACCTTGATCGAACTGCTGACCGATAACCCCGGTTTCGATGATTTCGGCGGAGATATCATCCCGGATGCCATCAAAAATCGCTCCGTCTATGGCTATGATTTTGACGGGTACTGGCGCGATATCGGGACCATCCGCTCCTTCTACGAAACCAACCTGGACCTGACAACTGCCAACCCGGCCTTCAATTTTTACGATACCGAAAATCCCATTTATACCCACTCCCGCCTCCTGCCTGGTTCCACCGTGGAAGAGAGCATTCTGAAAGATGTGCTCCTGGCCGAAGGCTGCCGCATCCAGAAAGCCGAAATCACCCACTCGGTCATCGGCGTACGCAGCATCATCTCCAGTGGAACGGTCATCAAGGACAGCATCATCATGGGTGCAGACTACTACTCCGCCGAAAAGCCTTCCCAGCCGCCGATCGGCATTGGCCCAAATTGCCACATCGAAGGCGCCATCATCGACAAGAACGCCCGCATCGGCGCAGACGTGGTCATCCGCCCGTTCCCGCTCGGCACAGATATCATCACCCCCAACTGGACCGTCCAGGATGGCATCGTGGTAGTCCCGAAGGATACCATCATCCCGACCGGCACATGCATCGAGATCGAAAAAGCCTGAGAGACCTGCACCGACGGAACCACAATACCATTTATTGGAGACGTATCACCTGATGAAGAAATCCATCCTTCAGAACAATGAAACCCCAGCCCCGCATCAATGACGAGACCTGGCATGCCCTTTCGGCCGAAGAAGTGCTTGAACATCTCAAAGTCCGCGAAAACGGGCTGACCAGCGCCGAAGTCGCCCAGCGGCAGGCACAGTACGGTCATAATCAACTGACCGAGGCGCCCCGCCCGGGTTTCATGAAACTTCTATGGGAACAATTCAATAACTTTATCGTCATGCTGCTCATCGTGGCGGCGGTGGTTTCAGCCTTTCTCGGTGAATGGATTGACGCGTCGGCCATCATGGCAATTGTTGTCCTGAATGCCATTTTGGGGATCGTTCAAGAACAACGCGCCGAGGAGGCCCTGGCCGCCTTGAAAAAACTGGCCGCGCCCGAGGCGCGCGTCCTGCGGGATGGGCATCATGTCACGGTTTCTTCGCGTGACCTGGTACCGGGTGACATCGTTTTTCTGGAGGCTGGCAACCATATCCCGGCGGATATGCGTCTGCTCGAAGCGATCAATTTACAGGTCGACGAAGCCGCACTGACCGGCGAATCGCAGCCGGCCCAGAAGAATGCCGCCATGAAATTGGAAAAGAATATCCCATTGGGTGACCGCAAGAATACTGCCTTCATGGGAACAATGGTCACCTACGGACGCGGGCGCGGCGTGGTCATCGGTACGGGCATGCGCTCGCAGCTTGGCCTGATCGCCAGGATGCTCGAGGGTGTGGACCAGGAAGAAACCCCTTTGCAAAAGCGCCTGGATCAACTCGGCAAAACTCTCGGTATTGGTGCGCTGGCAATCTGTGGACTCGTTTTTATCGTGGCCGTGTTGCGCGGCACCGATCTGAGCATTCTGACCTGCTCCAGGTGGCGGACTGCTGGCTTACCTGAGCGCGGCGAAAAAACAAATTGTGGATATGTTCATGCTGGCCGTTGGCCTGGCAATTGCCGCCGTGCCCGAGGGGTTGCCGGCTGTGGTAACCATCACGCTGGCCCTGGGGATGCGCGAGATGATCCACCGGCATGCCCTGATCCGCCGGCTTTCCTCGGTGGAAACGCTCGGCTCAGCCACCGTCATCTGCTCCGACAAGACCGGCACCCTGACCCAGAACGAGATGACCGTCACGCGTGTCTGGGTGGACGGGCAATTCGTCAATGTGACCGGCTCGGGATATTCCCGGCGGGGTGATTTCCAGGTGGATGGCAAAACCATCGACCGGCACAAATATCCGGGTGTTGGGACCGCTCTCTGGGTGGGCGCGCTCAATAACGACGCCCAGCTTGAGGCGGTCGAGGGCGACGATCAGTCCTACCGGATCGTGGGCGACCCGACCGAAGGCGCGCTGCTGATCGCGGCTGCCAAGGCAGACGCTTACCATGTGGATTTGCACAAGGCCTATCCGCGCCAGGATGAAGTCCCTTTTGACTCGGAACGCAAACGCATGGTCACCATCCATGATATCTGGAAACCCAATCCCAAGGACGTTTCTCCGTTCACAGGACAACAAATTGACCGGTTGGGATGTGATCGCCGTCAAAGGCGCACCTGACCTGATCCTTGACCTGTGCACTTCCTATCAGACGGTGGATGACAAAACCAGGAAGATGAACGAGGCCATCCGCCAGCGCATTCGGGATGCCAACGATGCGATGACCCGGGATGCCCTGCGCGTGCTGGGGCTGGCCTACCGGGTGGTCAAAGAGGCCCCCAAGGCCGAGACCGTTGCGGTGGACGAGTTGGAAAAAGACCTGGTATTCGTCGGCCTGGTCGGGATGATCGATCCGCCCCGCGAGGAAGTCAAACCTGCCCTGGAAAAAGCCGCCCATGCCGGTATCCGCACGGTCATGATCACCGGTGACTATCCGAATACCGCCCGGGCGGTTGCCCAGGAAATCGGGCTTTTACGGCCCGGCCACGAGGTTCTGACCGGCGCAGACCTGGACCGGATGAGCGATGACATCCTGAAAAATGAGATCGAGCAGGTGGATGTCTTCGCCCGGGTCTCCCCAGAACATAAGCTGCGCATCGTGGATGCCCTGCAGGCCAACGGCGAAGTGGTTGCCATGACCGGCGATGGCGTCAACGACGCCCCCGCCATCAAGCGTGCCAATATCGGCGTAGCCATGGGCATCACCGGCACCGATGTGGCCAAGGAAACTGCCGACATGGTGCTGACCGACGATAACTACGTCAGCATTGTCTCCGCAGTCGAGCAGGGACGTATCATTTACAATAACATCCGCAAATTTGTTTTCTTCCTGCTCTCGTCCAACGTGGCCGAGATCATGGTCATCTTCCTGGCGACCCTGGCCGGGCTGCCCTCCCCGCTGACAGTTATCCAGCTGCTCTGGCTGAACCTGATCACGGATGGTGCACCGGCGCTTGCCCTGGCGATGGAAAAGGGTGACCCGGATATCATGGCCCGCCCGCCTCGCCCGAAGAATGAACCAATCATCAATCCATCCATGCGCACGGGCATCATCATCCAGACCATCACCCAGACCGGCGCCGTGCTGACTGCTTTTGCCCTCGGGCTGCTGTGGGAGCTTAATGCGCTTGGGCATGGTTTGCCGCAGGGCAGCCAACCCCCTGGCCTACCTGCTGAACTTCAACTGGCATTCCATTAATCTGGATAATGTCCGCACTGCGGAGACGATGGCGTTCATGACGCTTTCGTTGTGCGAACTGTTCCGTGCCTACACAGTCCGGTCAGAGAGAGTCTCGCTTTTCCGCATCGGCGTCTTCTCAAACAAGTGGATGCAGTACGCGGTCGGATCATCCATTCTCCTGCTCCTGCTGGTGTGCACGGTACCGTTCCTGCAAGGGATTTTCAATACCCATTTCATGAGCCTGCGGGAATGGGTGGTCGTTCTCTGCCTGGCTTGCGTTCCGGCGGTTATCCGAGGAGATCACCAAATTCTTCTTGCGCCGTAGAAGCGCATAATAACTGACAGTCATTTATCAAACAACCGGTGACGCAAAGCACTGCCCCGGTTGTTTTATTTATTCCAGAAACACCTAATCCACCTTAAGACCAACCACCTGGTGAATGATATTGAGCAGTACGTTCAGGTTGGGGATAACGGAGGCCGAAGCGCTGGCTCCGCTGAACCAGCCGCCGCCGTTTTTGGAAACCTTCAAAATCCCCTGCCGGATCGAGACCTGCTGGACATCGGTCCAGGGATAGGTCTTTTTGCCAATCTGGATCCCGGCCTTACTGATCGCCACCGGCCCAAAGACAAGCATCTGTCCGGCATTATATTGCTGGGCAGCCCGTTCATACAGGATTGGGTAAATGGCATCCTGGATGGCTTTCGCCAGTTCTTCCACTTTGGCGTAAATGTCGTTAAATACAAGGCGTTGATTCCGGAGGTTGATCAACTGTAGACATGGGTCGTACCGGTATATATCCCGGCAAGTATAGTGACGGGTGACCGCGGCAGTCAGTGAAATTATCTCTTCCCAGCGCCAGGTCTGGACGCCTTTCCGGTCGCGGAAGGCGAGGCCCCGCTCATAAACCGCCACAGCCTTATTCCAGTTCACATATGCGGCACGACCGGCTGCCAGACCAAGCACCAGCATAATACAAAGCGCTGGTCAAGGGCACCGTCAATCCATCATCTATCAGGGCAGGGCCGTGTTTTTGATAGGCCGCGATATGTATTAAAGAGCCCATACAACAAATACCAGGACCGAACCCCCCACGAAGAAAAAAAAGGCAACCAGACTGCCCGACCCGGGTGAGATCTCTGGCCGGGAAATAACGCTTAGGAGCGCCCAGGCTGCTGGCAATGGATGAAAAAGCTGCGGGAAATTGGGGCGTATTCACAAAAGCTTCATTCCCCCGGACTAGGCGGAGTCCAGGCAAGTCCGGCCAAATCCTAAACAGGCGGCAGATTGCGCTTCAGGATCGGGTACAATCCCAGCGCTTTGACTGCCCCTTCCACCACACAGGTCATCGGGTTATCCACCAGATAAGCCGGGATGCCGAGGGCTTTTGTCAGCAGTTTATCGATCCCGCGTAACAACGCTCCGCCACCGCATAAAGCCACACCCCGGTCAATAATATCCGAGACAAGTTCGGGCGGGGTCTTCTCAAGGACACGGCGGCAGGTCTCGATCACATGTTTGAGCGGATCCTGGAGCGCCTCGACCACTTCGCCAGTGGTCAGGGTGACCGGGCGCGGCAGTCCGCTGACCTGGTCCTGCCCCTGCACTTCCAGGCTTTCCTCTTTATCCTGCGGAACGGCCGCGCCAATCCGGATCTTCAACTGTTCTGCCGTGCCCGGGCCGATGATGACCCCGTATTTTCTGCGCACATAAGTGACGATGGCTTCGTCCAGCAGCGAGGCCACCGGAGCGCATCGTCTCGGCGGCGACGATACCGTACATCGAAATGACGGCTGCCTGCGTGGTTCCGCCGCCCAGGCAAATGACCATGTTCCCGGAAGGTGAACTGACCGGCAGGTCCACGCCGAGCGCAGCCGCCAGAGGCTGCTGGATCAGGTAGGCATCCCGGCTGCCGGCCTGGAGCACGGCCTCGTGGACGGCGCGCGATTCCACGCTGGTGACGCCGTAAGGGACGCTGATCATCACGCGTGGGCGGAAGAAACGCAGTGGCCCGCTGACATGCTGGAGAAGGTAGCGCAGCAATGCTTCGGTAATCTCGTAATCTGCCACCACACCGTTCTGCAAAGGATGCGCCACCTCGATGGTCTCCGTCTGCACACGGCCCGACATATCCCGGGCGGCTTTGCCGAATTCGACCATTTTTTGCTCTTCGATGGCAATGGCCACCACCGTCGGCTCATCCACCAGAATGCCGCTGGAATCGGCAATGCGGGTCTGGATGGTACCAAGATCTATTCCCAAATTTTTTGAAAAAGAAGGCATATCATCTCGATTCGTCGGATATCCGGGACGGCTTGGCAGGTCCATGCCGGTAACGTCTAACCGCATCCAGTCGCAAATTGGACTTGCGCAGGGCAGCTTCCATGATCAAATAGCTATCCGAGTCGGCAGGTATCCCTTTTGCGAGGCTTTCCTCGGCGCGCTTGCGGGCCGCTTCGGCACGCAGAAACATCAATTTCTTCAACGTTCTCTGCCGCATCTGCCAGGATGGTGACGATATCAGGCTGAACTTCGGCAATTCCACCGGCCACGGTGAAAATGGTTTCCTGTCCCTGCGAACGCACCTTGATAATACCGTATTTCAAGGTTGTCAGGAGGGGCGCATGGTGCGGCAGAATGCCCATCTCCCCGTCCGTACCGGGAGGAGCACCATATCTGCATCTCCCTGGAAGACGATGCGGTCTTGTGAGACGATTTCACAGCGGATGGACATATCAGTTCTCCGGTGTCACCTGTGCTCATAGTGTCCCGTGCACTGCAAGGCATGGCACCTGACACTGAAACACCTGACACTTTATCATGCACTTATTGGCAAGTTTTTCGGCTTTTTCGCGCACATCATCGATCGTTCCGGCCATCATGAAAGCCTGTTCGGGCAGGTCGTCGCATTTTCCATCCAGGATTTCGCGGAAACCGCGCACGGTCTCTTTGACAGGTACATATTTGCCGGATGTGCCGGTAAACACTTCCGCCACGAAGAATGGCTGGGAGAAAAAGCGCTCGATCTTGCGGGCACGCGAAACAACCAGTTTGTCGTCCTCGCTCAGTTCGTCAATGCCGAGGATGGCGATGATATCCTGCAGGTCCTTGTAACGCTGGAGGATGCGCTGGCATTCGCGGGCGGTGTTGTAGTGCTCCGCTCCGACGATATTCGGGTCAAGGATGCGGCTGGTGGAGGCCAATGGATCCACGGCCGGATAAATGCCTTTTTCGGCGATGGAACGTTCCAGCGCAATGGTGGCATCCAGGTGCGTAAATGTGGCAACCGGCGCAGGGTCGGAATAGTCGTCGGCCGGGACGTAGACGGCCTGCATCGAAGTGATCGAGCCATGCCGGGTGGAGGTAATGCGTTCCTGCAATTCGCCCATCTCGGTCGCCAGGGTCGGCTGGTAGCCCACTGCGGAGGGCATGCGTCCCAACAGCGCCGAGACTTCCGAGCCGGACATGGTAAAGCGGAAGATATTATCGATGAAGAGCAGAACATCGCGGCCCTGGTCGCGGAAGTATTCGGCCATCGAAAGCGCCGTCAGCGCCACGCGCAGGCGCACGCCGGGCGGCTCGTTCATCTGGCCGAAGACCATGACGGTATCCTTCATGACGCCCGATTCAAGCATTTCGCGATAGAGTTGAGTGCCTTCACGGCTGCGCTCGCCCACCCCGGCAAAGACCGAATTGCCCTGGTGCACCGTGGCAACAGAACGGATGAGTTCCTGGATGACAATGGTCTTGCCAACGCCTGCTCCGCCGAAGATGCCGGTCTTGCCGCCTTTTGTGAAAGGCGCGATCAGATCAATAACCTTGATGCCGGTTTCGAAAATCTCGGTGCGGGTGGACTGTTCGGAGAAAAGCGGCGCCGGGCGATGAATGGGGTAGCACTCGTCCACTGCGACCGGACCTTTTTGATCCACCGGCAGACCCAGGACGTTGAAGATGCGTCCCAGGGTCGTCGGTCCCGACCGGCACCATGATGGGCGAGCCGGTGGCCGTGGCAGGTAAACCACGCTGCAGGCCATCGGTTGTGTCCATCGAGACGCAACGCACCCGGTTCAGGCCCAGATGTTTTTCCACTTCCAGTACCAGCGGTCCGCCGCTTGCGCGCGGAATTTCGAGGGCCTCAAACACATCCGGGAGTTCGCCTTCGGGGAACTCCACATCCACCACACTTCCTTGAATCTGGATCACACGGCCAATTGCTTTCGCCATTCACTTCCTCCGAAATTAATATCTTTTCCGAACTGAAACCATGTAACGACTAACCCACAGGTGCTGAGCGAAATCGTTACTACCAGTACATTTATTCCTGCACCATCGATTTGGCCAGCGCTTCGGCTCCGCCGGCGATATCCAGGAGATCACTGGTGATGGTCTGCTGGCGGGCCTTGTTATATTGCAATTGCAGGTGAGATACCAGCTCGATGGCATTTTCGGTGGCATTGCTCATTGCAACCATGCGGGCAGCATGCTCCGAAGCCAGCGATTCCAGAATGGCCTGGTAGACCTGCAAAGCGGTAAAGCGCGGGATGATCTCATCCAGAAGTTCCTCTTCGGTTGGTTCATAAATATAAGCTGCGGTCAGACGCTGGTGGGCATACTCCTGCACCCGTCCAGCTTCAGTCGCCGACTTCCAACGGAAGCAATTTTTGATCACCGGCTCCTGCCTGACCATATTGATAAAGTCCGTATAGACCAGGTAGACCTCATCCACTTCGCCTTTGAGGAATTCATCCACCGCCACACGGCCGATTGCCGAAACATCCGCGAAGGATGGCGCAGCCGGGAGATTGGCGAACTCGGCAATGACCTGCTTGCGGCGCCGCAGGAGCATATCGCGACCTTTACGCCCGACGGCGATATAACGCACCGGCACTGCGGAATGGTCAAAACGCTGGATGACGAAACGGATAACATTGGTATTGTACGCGCCTGCCAGGCCCCGGTCGCCGCTGACAACCACGACGAGCACATTATGGATCTCGGGCCTGTGCGCCAGAAGCGGATGCAGGACAGCCCGCCCGGGCTGACTGGCAATATGCGTCAGCACCTGCCAGGCCTTGGTGGCATAGGCGCGCGTGGCAGTGACTGCCGCGACCGCCTTGCGGACTTTGCTGGCGCTGACGGCCTCCAGGGCACGCGTTACCTGCGAGATGTTCTTGACGCTGCGGATGCGCATCCGCATTTCACGGGCTGAAGACATGGGTTAGTCGAATAGTCTTAGAGTCTGATAGTCTAATAGTCAGATGGTTATTACTGCCAGGTGGACTGGAAAGCGGCTCAGAGCCTCGCGCAATTTCTTTTCGGTTTCCTCGGTGATGCGCTTGTTGGCGGCGATATCCTTGCCGATTCCCGGGTGGGAGGTGGTCAAGGTAGCGGATCAGGTCACTCTCCCATTTCTTCATGCGTTCCACCGGAACATTATCGGCAAAACCATTCGTCCCGGCGAAGATGACCATGACCTGGTTCTCCAGCGGCATGGGTTCATACTGGGGTTGCTTCAGGATCTCCTGCATACGCTGGCCGCGTGTCAATTGTGCCTGGGTGGATTTATCCAGGTCGGAACTCATCAGGGCAAAGGCAGCCAGTTCGCGGTAGGTGGCCATATCGATGCGTAATTTACCGGCCACCTGTTTCATGGCTTTGGTCTGCGCATCGCCGCCGACGCGGGAGACGGAAATGCCCACATCCACGGCCGGGCGGATACCGGCGTTGAACAGGTTGTTGACCAGGTAAATCTGGCCATCCGTGATGGAGATGACGTTGGTCGGGATGTAGGCCGAGACGTCACCCAGCAGGGTCTCGATGATCGGCAAAGCCGTCAGTGAACCACCCGAACCGGCCAGTTTGACCACTTTGCAGTCCTCGGCGTTCTTCAATGACTTGCAGGCCTGCTCGGCATCGTGCCTGGCCATCGGGCCGGAGAAGACCTCGCCATTCACGGCATCTTTTTCGACGGCCAGATCCTTCTTGAAATCCTTCCTGACGATGACATACTGGTTTGCCAGGCGGGCGGCGCGTTCCAACAGGCGGGAGTGCAGGTAGAAAATATCACCCGGATAGGCTTCACGCCCGGGCGGGCGGCGCAGGAGCAGGGAAACCTGGCGATAGGCCCAGGCGTGCTTGGAAAGATCATCGTAGATGACCAGAGCGTCGCGCCCGGTCTCCATGAACTCTTCGCCGATGGCACACCCGGCGTAAGGAGCGATGTACTGCAAGGCGGCCGACTCATCCGCGGCCGCGACCACTACGATCGTGTGCGCCATGGCGCCGTGTTGTTCCAGGATGCCAACCGTGCGGGCAACCGCGGCTTTTTTCTGCCCGATGGCAACGTAAATGCAGATCAGGTCTTTGCCCTTCTGGTTGATGATGGTATCGATGGCGATGGCGGTCTTGCCGGTCTGGCGATCGCCAATGATGAGCTCGCGCTGGCCGCGCCCGATCGGGATCATCGAATCGATGGCCTTGATGCCGGTCTGGACCGGGGTATCCACATCCTGACGTTCGACCACGCCGGCGGCGATGCGTTCGATCGGGCGGTAATCCGTGAACTTGACCGGGCCCTTGCCGTCCACCGGTTCGCCCAGGGCGTTGACGACGCGGCCGATCAAGCCATCCCCGACCGGGACCGAGGCGATGCGGCCGGTGGCGCGCACCTCCATGCCTTCGGCAATCTCGGCGTAATCGCCCATGATGATGATGCCGACGGTATCCTTCTCCAGGTTGAAGGCAATGCCCATGACGCCATTGGCGAACTGGACCAGTTCCTGCGCCTTGACATTCGCCAGCCCGGTGGCACGCGCAATCCCGTCGCCGGCTTCCAGCACCGTGCCAACATCGGCGATGCCCAGTTTCGGCTCGAAGGAATCGATTTTCTTTTGCAAATCGTTCGAGATCTGTTTAATTAAATCTGTCATTTATTCTCCACGGAATTGCCCGATAGGATGGCACAAAGCGAAGCAATAATACCTGAAAGGAATACTCTTGTCTAGAATGAGTAATGAGAATGAGTAATAGCGAAACTTTGGACAGGCGGGATTTGGGCAGGCGAAAATTGGGGGATCAAAGATACGGATGTCCGCAAGGAAATTGAGAATGCCCGGACTGAAAAAAAGCCCGGCAGTGCTTGCCCGCGCGATGGATTTATTGTATAACTATCTCAGGCTGAACTTTATTGGTAGGGTTCTCAGATGAGTCTTGGCAGCCTCGTCGCTGCTGCTGTCCCCTTCCCCCCTGCCTCTTTGCCCCTTTTGGATATCCTGAAGCATGCAGGACAGGCAGGCAGGGAGAGTGAGCCGCACCGGTAAGCCGCAAAAAGAAAGGTCACTGCCTGCATGCCAGTCAATTCAAGTATCCTCACTTCAATCGGGAGAACACCCTTCGTAGAACTTCGACGCGTCCTTCCCGGCAGGTGTGCGCGTGTGCTCGTCAAGCTTGAGAGCCAAAACCCGACAGGCAGCATGAAAGACCGAATGGCACTTGCCGTTGTCAATGGCGCGGCATCTTCAGGAAGATTGGCGCCCACGGGAATGGTTGTTGAGTACACAGGTGGAAGCACGGGAACATCCCTGGCGTTTGTGTGCGCTGCGTTGGGCTACTCGATCACACTTGTCACTTCGGACGCATTCAGCCGCGAGAAGCGCGATCACATGCGCGCGTTTGGCGCGACGGTGATTGAACTTCCGAGCGAAGGAGGCGGTACCACAAAGGAGCTGATCCAGCGCATGATGGCGAAAGCCGCGGAACTGAGTGGCGCACCGAACGTATTTTACGCAGATCAATTCAACAACCCGGACGCAGCTGCTGGCTACGCTCCCCTGGCGGAAGAATTGTGGGTGCAGTCAGATCGAAGGCTGGACGCTTTCGTACAATCTGTCGGTACTGCGCAATGCATCACAGGGGTCGCGAGGGTTCTTTGTCACCGAAACCCCGGGATCCAGATTGTTGCTGTTGAACCGGCGGAATCAGCAGTTCTCTGTGGGGGCGCAGCCGGTGCGCACAATATAGAGGGCGTTGGTCCCGGCTTCATTCCACCCATATGGAAATCCGATCTTGCCAATGAAATCCTGCAAGTCTCCACCTGTGAGGCGAAAGAGATGGCCAGACGTATGGCAAGAGAGGAGGGAGTGTTCGCTGGAACATCTTCCGGGGCAAACGTTGTGGCAGCCATTCGAGTGGCTCAGCAGCTCGGTCCGGGACGGACGGTTGGAACACTCGTATGTGATTCCGGCCTCAAGTATCTCTCAACCGACCTCTACTCGGCGGATCAGTGAGCGGCGGGGTGCGGCCCGACAGCAACTCCCCCGAAAGAGTGCGTGGAGGCAGCAACTCAGCGGTTGCAGCGGTCCTCTTCGGGTAGAATCAGCCATTCCGTTGGGCGATATGGAGATTGAGTAAATGCTAAATTGGCTAAAACCAAAAATCAATACCGGAGACATTCTTCCTGAAATCGTGAGCACGCTGCAACGATTCGAGTATAAAGGTCTGACAGACCAAAACGACCCGATCAATCAAATCGGGATGGATATTATGAGGGATGATTTTAATAAAGGCATGCTTGGAAAGCCTTATCTTAATGTTTACCGATTTGGGGTGAACGGCAGGCAATTCTACCTGTGTGATCGAGCGGCAATCACCAGCGTTGAAGTACGCAGGCATATGAGTATATTGGCGGCCGGGAAATCTTTCCCGCTGGGATTCGAGATCACCACCAATACCAATGATGAATTCATTAACAATGATTGCGAATCGGTTGAAAGCATCCGCGGGTGTGATATTCGCGTGGAAGAGCCGGATGAATATGAGGGGCAAAAAAGCTTCCTGATTTCCGTCCTGCCGCATTGCGAACGGTTTTCCACAGATTCAAACCCCGTTTCTTTCTTTTCATTCCCGGAAGATAATCTCCTTGGTTACCACGTTTCAGGCCGTCTTATCACTCAAGATGAAGTCGATTTGGCGGTTTCATTATTGCAGGAGTTTTCATAAAGAAATGTACTTGTCCATCCTTTCTGCTTGACACCTGCTCCCCTGAAAGAACGCTGGACAGGCAGGCGGGGATACCCCAAGGTATCCATGTCCCGAAAGAACCGAGATAAAATGCCTCGCGATCCCCTCCATGCAGAGTTGACCAAACCGTTGGGAGGCTGATCTCCAAGAAAGGTTAGCATGCAAGTTCAATCATTAGGCTATCGTACCGACCTCATCTTTCCCAAATTCGACGGGCAAATCCTTGACCGCGGCAGTTACCTGGTCATTCTGACCCCGACCAACCCGACTTTTTATTGGGGCAATTTCCTTCTCTTTCCCAACCCGCCGGGTGAGGGGGATCTCGAAAATTGGAAAGCGATTTTTGCCAAAGAAATCGGTTCGCAACAGAAGAGCGAGCATTTCGCTTTCGGCTGGGACAGCATCCAGGGTCAGTTGGGTGAGGTCAAACCATTCATGGATGAAGGCTTTAACTTGAGCCAATCGGTGGTCCTGGCCACCCGGCAGGTGACCATCCCGCCCAAATTCAATCATGAGGTCGTGATCCGCCCGCTGAGCGAAGATTGGGAATGGGCGCAAGCCACGCAGAACCAGATCGCCTGCCGCGATGCCGGACACAGCCTGGAGGGTTATCAGGTCTTTCAAAGCAATCAAATGCGGCGGTATCGCCAGATGACGCGCGCCGGACTGGGCTTGTGGTTTGGAGCCTTTCTCGAAAAGCAATTGGTGGCAGACCTGGGGGTGTTTGCTACCGGGAATATCGGACGGTTTCAACAGGTGGGAACACATCCGGATCATCGACGACGAGGCATTTGCGGTGCGCTTGTTTACCAGGCAAGTTGTTATGCCCTTGAACAAATGGCGGTAAATACCCTTGTAATGGTGGCGGATGAGCATTATCATGCCGCCAAGATCTACGAGTTCGATCGGCTTTCAACCTGAAGAGAAGCAAGTCGGACTGGATTGGTGGAAGAAAAGCAAATTGTAAACATGTTCATAAGCGAGAAACACCATGAAGAAAAACTACCTGCCAGTATTTCTTCTTTTGTTTGCCAGCTTTGTCCAGGCACATTCCACTTTCCCCGGACAGCCTGCCCAGGTCATGCAGCCTGGCCAGAGCTGTACGGTGTTTTACGCAGCTTCGGGCGACCTGGCCTTTGCAGGAAACAACGAAGATTCTTATAACCCGCTGACGCGTGCCTGGTTCATCCCGGCCTCGGGTGGGCGTTATGGCCGGGTGTACTTCGGTTATGACGATCTGTCGCCGCAGGGCGGGCTGAACGATCAGGGATTGTTCTTTGATGGTTTATATGTGCCCTATAAAGCCCTGGACGCTTCGGCTCAAAAACCGGACTTCCCCGGCGGCCCGCTCGCCATGATCGATGAAGTGATGGCCAAGAGCGCCACGGTCGACGAAGCCCTGGCCTTTTTTGAGCGCTACAGCCGGGCCGGAATGCTGGAAGCCGGGCAGTATCTTTTCGGCGATAAGGCCGGTAATTCGGCCATCGTCGAGGGGGATGCGATCATTCGAAAAAAGGGGTCCTACCAGATCGCCACCAACTTCCGCCAGTCTGAAAACCCCGACCTGCCCTACTCCGATGGTCGCTACAATGCCGCGGATGAGCGCCTGTCACAGGCCGGCAGCTATTCGGAAGAACTGTTTCGCCAAATCCTGGACGCCACCCACCAGGACCACTCTGTACAGACCGTGTATTCGCAAGTCTACGATCTGAAGCAAGGGCTGATCCACCTGTACTTGTTCCACGATTATGAGCACGGGATCGTCCTGAACCTGGCTGACGAACTGGCCAAGGGTCCCCATATGGTCAGCGTGGCCTCCTGGTTCCCCAAGAACCAGAACTATGATCAGTGGTCTTTCCAGCAAACGGACCAGGCGAAGCTCTTTTACGCATACAGGATCGATGCAGAGGTAAAACCAGCCAGTCTGATTGGGAAATACCGGGTGCCGGGAGACGCATCTGCAGCGCCCGTCAGGATTTACCTGGAAAAGGGCCAGCTGTATTTGCAGAAGCCGAATGAGCTGCCCCTGGAGCTATATCCCGATTCGGCCAGCAGCGCCTTTCATCCTTTCTACAATAACGCCGAGTTGAAGCTGGTCTTCCAGCGCAACCTGCTCGGCCAGGTCACCGGCGCCCAGGCGAAACTGGTTTACAACGAAAACGAAATCGCAAACAGCTTTACCCTGAACAAGAGCGGAGCTCTATCCGACAACCAGATCACCTGGCTGGCATTGTTGATCATCCTGATCATCCTGACCATCCTCGTTTTTGTCATTCGCCAGCGAAAAGCTGGTCATAAAATATAACGATCTCTCCGCAATTTCAGGTGAAATTACCCAATCCATCCTCAGGACTTGTACTATTTCTTTTAGCACCCAACGCCAGCTCTCCCGCATAAAAAGCACTGACAAGAGCAGTCATGTGCGCCTTTGGCACAGTGCAGGCAGGAAGGGAAATTATGAAAGCTATGGTATGGACAAAATACGGACCAGCCGAGGTCCTTCAACTCAGGGAGGTGGAAAAACCAACTCCTAAAGATGATGAAGTGCTGATAAAAGTGCATGCGGCGACCGTGACCATCGCAGACTGCGAACTGCGCAGCATGAAAGGCTCGATCCTGTTATCACTCGCATTTCGACTTTATATAGGCTTGTGGAGACCAAAAAGAGTAACGATCCTGGGGCAGGAGCTGGCCGGGGAGATCGAAGCCGTTGGCAAGGAAGTGACAAGGTTCAAAAAAGGCGACCCGGTTTTTGCGCCCTGCCTGCTGCATCTCGGGGCGTATGCCGAGTACAAGTGCCTGCCGGAAAGCTATCCGGTACTAAAACCTGCCAATATAAGTTATGAAGAAGCTGCCACCATTCCGACCGGGGGAATCAATGGATTGCATTTCATTAGAGTAGCAAATATTCGGCCTGGAGAAAAGGTTTTGATCAATGGCGCAGGTGGAAGTATTGGCTCGTATGCGGTCCAGATCGCCAAGACATTGGGGGCCGAAGTGACGTGCGTGGACAGCGCTGAGAAACTGGAGATGCTGCGCTCGATCGGCGCAGAGCATGTCATCGATTATGAAAAAGAAGATTTCACGAGAAGCGGCGAGACCTATGATGTGATTATCGACGTGATCGGCAAGAGTCCATTTTCAAGAAGTGTCAGGGCGTTGAAGCCGAATGGGCGCTATATTTTGGGAAACCCGAGCATATCGGCCAGGCTCAGGGCGCGCTGGACGCCAATGACGTCAGGGAAGAAAGTCAGCGTTGCATTGGCGCCGTATAAATCTGAATATTACACATTTCTCAAAGAACAGATCGAGACTGGAAAGCTGAAACCGGTCATCGATAGACGCTATCCCCTGGAACAGGTCCCCGAGGCGCAGCGGTATGTTGAGCAAGGGCATAAAAAGGGCTGTGTGGTCATCACTGTGGTAAATGATACCAAGGCCTGACGACAGGCTGCACCCGACTTTGCCCGGTTGCGCTGCATAAAACGGGTGAGCGCGACCGGTTAGGATCCTGCCACAATCGCTTCACCTGCACCTGGGGCGCAGGCGAAGCGATTGCGCGCCCGCTCAAATTCTTGCGCGTTACTTGACGATCACCCAGTCGCTGCCGCTGCGGCCGAACACTTCGGGGGAGTACATCTCTTCGGCTTTGGCGGGCGGGACGACGAAGGTGCCGGGCGTGGTGGCGCGGGCGATAGTAGGTGTATTCGTACACGCCATCCCACAGCAGGGAGGTGAAGGCTTCGGCGCGGTCATCGCGCAGGTTCTGGTGTTCGTACCAGGTGCCCCACCACCACCAGCCGTACGGGCGGGTGGATGGATCTTCCTGCGGCGCGCTTCTGCGAGACAGCCAGGGCCGGGTTGACGATCTCCAGGCCGGCCGGCAGCGGGTCGACCAGGGCCACGTGGTAGCGGCGGTTATCCGCCACCAGCGTGATGTGCACGCGCACCCGCGCACCGGCCTTGATATGCCAGACGCCATCGCTGTCCTGGCGAGACATCCTCGGGATCATCCACCGCTTCGTAGCGTGCGCTGGACGACGAAGCCCATATCGAGCGGTTTCAGGTTGAGGTCGGTGGGAGCATAGCGCAGCCCGAGCCGGTAATACAGCCGTCCCGGCCCATCCTTGCTGATGATCAGGTTCTGCGTGCCGCCGCCCGAGGCGGTCTCAGAGAGCACATAAGTCATCGGGATGAGCGTCTCATGGATGTCGGTGGTGCGCCCGCGGAACTCGCTGCTGCCGGCGTAGGTGTCGCCCAGCCAGATGCGCGCCACGAAGTCGGGGGTCTTGGCTTCGTAGGTGTTGAAGTAGCGGTCCAGCGCCAGCAGGACGAAGACATTCTCCTGGGTGTTGCCCCAGCGCCCCTTGGTGCGGTGCGCCAGCAGGCCGTTGACCACTTTCGGGATCAGGTCGCTCTGCGGGTTGTCCCCGATCAACGCATCCAGCAGGATGGCATCCGTGCGGCGGTCGGAGCTGAGCAGCAGGTAGGTCTGGTCATCGTAGGAGGTGGTGAAGTTGGCCGCGCCGGCCGTCTCGACCACGTGGTTGTTCACGAAGCGGCGGATGTCCTCCAGCTGCGATTCGTTGTCGATCACCGGCCACAGCCAGCCGATGGCTTCCATCGACAGGTTTTCCAGGCCGGCATCGTCGCAGCAGCTGCTCGCGCTTTTTGCGCATCGCGGTCGCCGGAGAGGTTGCGCACGTAGAGGGCATAGGCGCTCAGCGTCCAGCGGGTCTGCTGGCTGTACCAGGCGGGATAATGCGATTCGATCTCGCGCAGGTAATTCAGCGCGCCCTGCTGCATTTCGGCCGGCACGTCGAAGCCTTTTTGCCCGGCGCGGCTAGAGCGCATGGGCGACATGGATGGTATTGAACGGGATCGATTCGAAGCCGCGCCGCCAGTAGGGGAAGCCGCCATCGTAGTTCTGCATGCCCTGCAGGCGTGTGATGTCGCGCGTGACTGCCGACTTCCATTTCGGCGGGCGAGGGCAGGCCGTCGGCCTCGAAAGCGGTCAGCACATCGCGCAGGGCGGCCACGGCCAGGATGCGCGAGGACAACTGCTCGGAGCACTCGAAGGGATAGGACACCAGGTAAAGCACCGCATCGGTGAGGGCCTGCAGCGCGGTGGAGGAGGTGTTGATCTCCAGGCCGCCGTACTGCGGGAAGACGCCGGTTGGATACAGCACGGGTTGGGCGAGCGCGCCTTCATCGATCACGCCGTAGGTGGCAAAGGCTTCGGTGGTGGCGGGGGTGTAGACCGGCAGTTCCACGACCGCGGCATCGGCATAGGTGCCGGAGACGGCCGCGATCTGGACGCGGGCCGTGCCGGCCATCTGCGTGCTGGCCGGGAAGCGCACTTCGATGCGGTCGTTGGCGGGGACGGTCACGCGCAGGCCGGCGCTGTCCAAGTTCAAGGTTGGTGGCGCGGGCGACCACGTCCACGGTCATGCGGTTCGTCGGTCTGGTTCTGCAGGACGACCGGCAGTTCGAACTTGTCGCCAAAGTTGAGGAAGCGCGGCGCGGACGGGCGCACCATCAGCGGCAGGCGGGCGGTCAGGTTCGATTCGCCCACGCCGAACTGGCGGCCGGTCTCATCCACGGCCACCACCATGATGCGGTAACGGGTCAGGTTGTCGGGCAGCTTTGATAGAGCACGCGCGCCTCGCCGTTGGAGCCGGTGCGTGACCGTCGGGGCGAAGGTGGCCAGGGGATTGAAGTCCGAGCGCACCGAAATGGCGGTTGGCTGCGGCACCGGCAGACTTTTCGCCGGCGGGAGCCGGCGCTTGCCATCGCCGGGGCGGCAGTGGCGGCGCATCGCGCCACCGCGCCATCCGCAGCATGGCGTTGACCGGCGGCTTGCTCCAGCAAGGCTTGCGGGTTGGCCAGCACGATGCTGCTGCGGCCGTACAGGCTCATCACACCCGAACGCGCGGTCGGAGTAGAAGATGCTGATGGGGTCGGCCATCTGGTAATTCGTCAGCGCCAGGATGGCTTCATCCACCACGACCACCGCCAGCTCGGCATCCGGGACAGGCTGGCCGTTGGCATCTTTCAAGGTCACCCTCAGCGTGGTCTCGCCGCCCGGTTCCAGCTCGGCTGGCATCCGGCTTGACCTGCAAGGACAAGCGTGCGCTGCAGCGGCGGGATGCTCAGGTTCAACTGCGCCGGTGGCAAAGGCCGGGCCGCGGCGGGACATTCTTCAGCGTTTCGCCCTGTGTCATCGGTGCGCGGCGCGGAGCCGACCAGGTCCACCTGGATGTTCAGGTTGGGGATGTATTCCGCCTTGATGGGCACGCTCAGCGTGGTGGAGCCATTGTCGACCTGGAAACGGGTGGTATACAGGAACCCGCTGCGGCTGACCGTGAGCAGCCCTTCGGCGGGGCTGAACGGGGACTGCACCAGGATCTGGGCGGTGTCACCGGGCTGGTAGGTCTGCTTGTCGGGGATCAGCGTGACCTTTTCCTGTTCCACCTTGCGGGAGGGCGGCAGCTGCCCGCCGCTGACCCAGCGGGTGAAGCGGGTCTGGTTCTTGCGTCCCTGTTCATCGGTGACGATCGCGGTGATGCGGTAGCTGCCGCCGATGGGAGTCTCGAAGGAGCAGGAATCCGGTTCCGAGTCCGGAGGTCTTCTGGCACTTCTGGATATCCACTTCCTCTTCGTTCCAGTTGCCGTCGCGGAATTTCCATTCCAGGCGTGCGGCGCGTGACCACCACCGGGCGGCCCGAGACCGGGTTGCCGTCCAGGTCGGTGACGATGAAATCCACTTTGAGGGGCGTGCCCTTTTCGACAAAATAGCGTTCGCTGCGCAAGCCCACATACAGGTCCGCAGGATGAACAAGCAGCGAGGTGGTGCTTGACCAGGCCTGGCGGTTGACATCCATGACGGTGGCCTGTGCGACGATGCTGATGGGCTGCGGGTTTTGATCGGGCTGGCCTGACTGGTTGAAGTCGAGCCGCAGCAGGTGTTGTGCCGGAGGCATCCGTCTTGCCGGTGAAGGTCTCGGTTTTGTGTCCCGCCATCCGGGCCGGGATAATCGTAACGATAATCCCACCAGGGGTGCCATTCGCCAAAGACGAAATCGGGCCAGTTGGGCGGGGAATAACTGCCCGGGCGAGGTCCTGACCTCCCAGGTGACATCGGCATTCGGCAGCGCGCCGCCGGCATAATACTTTGCCTCCACGGCCAGGACGGCGCTGCCCCCGGCAAAATAAGGGCCGGTGGTTTCGATTGCGGGCCGTGACCTCGAATTCGGGCCGGCGGAATTCCTGGATCTGGAATGGAATGGCCATAGGAAGTGCCATCCAGCCCGCCCAGGCTGCCCTGGGCATTCAAATTCAAGGCTGGCTGTCCCGAGGTTGACCGTCTGCGGGATGGTGAAGGCAAAATCGAAGCCGCCCAGGGCATTCACATCCGCCTGGCCGCTGCCGATGGAGTTCCCCTGCGGGTCGGTGAGCTGATAACTCACCGAGGTGACTTCGCCGCCCACCAGGCCGACATCCCCGTTCTGCCGGCCGCCCAGGCGCCGCAGCCAGCCCTTGATGTGGACTTCTTCGCCAGGACGGTACATTTGGCGGTCATCGAACACATACCAGCGCAGCGAATCGGAGGACGTGCCGGCAGTCCAGCCGTTATCATCCCAGTAATATGGGGTGTGCAGCAGCATGGCCCTGTCCGCGCCCTGGCTGGCCACCAGGTAGGTCGCGCCGGACGGGATGGCGAAGCGCAGCGTGCCGTCCTTGCCGGTGGTGATTGTCCTCGCCGCCCTGGTTGGGTTGAATGCTTACACCCGCCAGGGGCGTGCCATCTTTCAGGTCAGTCGCCCAGACGATCATGTCGGTATGCATCGGTGTAGGCATCCACGCCGATCTGGGTGACCTGCACCCAGGCCTGGATGGTCTGGGAATAAGCGCTGCCACTTCTCGTTCTCCGTTTCGAACATGCCCTGCGGCGGCTCGACAACCACGATGAAGTGTCCAAATCCATTTTTCAGGTAGGGCGAGAGTTCGATGTTCACTTCCGAGAGCGTATCCGTCGGGGATGTCCAGCGGCATGATCTTGTCGTAGACAAGCTTGCCGGGCATGCGGCCGGGTTGGTCGGTCTGCTGCCACTCGCGCATGTATTTTGCGAAGGCGGGCCAGTCAGCAGGCTGGACGGAATAAATCTTTACGTCAAGCTTGCTGTAATTGATGGCATACACCGAAAAGACCGGTTTCTTGGCAGCCGGGTCGAGCGTGAGGAAGACCTGGTCCGGCCCCGTCAGGCGCGGCTCAGCCTTGCCGACTTTGAAAGTCAGTTTTTCATCCCTGCCCAGGGTCTGCCCGAAGATATCCTTGATCGCGGCCGAAAGCGTGACAGTGTAGGTGGTCTGCCCCCTGGTTTCGCCGCTGATGACCGAGCGTGTCGCCATAAATGTTGAACTGCATACCGGGGATCTCCGGCGATACGCGCAGCAGCTCCTGTGTAAAAGCGTCGGTATCAAGCGGATTGTTGAAACGGATGGAGAACGGCGTCAGGGGCGGGCAGTTGCTGCCGCCCCAGTAACAGCCATGCTCAACCACGCGCAGCGGCGCGTAGGTCGAGAATCCGAACGATTGCGCAGTGGTCGTGACCAGCGGACCTTCCGCCGAGGGTGTGCCGGGGCCGATCGTGACCGAAATGGCGCGTATCCGCAGGGAAAGGCTGGGGGGCTCTGAATACCAGCCAGCGGCCTGCCTGCGCATTCTTGACATACTGGCTGACCTGTTCATCTTTTTCGATCTCCGATTGGGAGGCCAGAATCAATTCCACCCGCTCGTTACCGGCGAAGACCTGGATCGTTTTCAACACCGCCGCCGGGTCGATGCGCTGGTCGAACGCCACGAAAATGAGCGGATCGAGCGGCTGGGGCACATTTTGCGGGTACATCGCCGTCACCACCGGCGCAGGCGTGCTGAACTTCCATGTGACGGTTTGCGCCAGCACGCCCCCGCTGGCGGATTTCGTCCCGGCGGGGATGCTGACGGTGTATTCGGTCGCCTTGGGCAGGCGGTCGATCAGTTTCGAAGTCATATTCGAAGGTGAGGGTTTTCGTTCCCAGCCAGCGCCAGGTGCCGGGCAGGGCTGGCTCGATCTTCACCGGGACTCCTTCCGCAGCCAGGTCGCCCAGGGTCCCGAGCGGCACCATCGGCTGGTTGAAGGTGATGGAGACGAACGGCGCGATCGGGATCTCCCCTTCCGGGGCATGGCGCAGCACCTCCAGCGGACCGGGAAGCTCAACCGCGGGGGTGGGAGCCGGCTCGACCGCCGGGAAAGCTCTCCGTGATGGTCGTGCCGGGACGCGGCGGCGGCAGCAATTGGACCGGATACTTGAAACTCGGTTTGCTCGTTTGGGGAGACCGGCAGGTCCGGCAGGCGCTCAAAGATCGCTTCGATCTCCTGCGGAGTGAGCGGTTCACCGGTCGCGACAGGCTGCGGCACCGGGGTTTGCGCCTGGGCCTGGCCCTGGCTGACCCCAACATCCACGCCGTAATTTTCAGCGGGTTTGCCGGTGGCTGGTTGACTGGTATCAGGCATGGGCGTATTTCCTCCTGTGCCAGGGAGACTGGGAGTGCAAGCGTTGAGGCTGATCAATGCGCCGGCGAGTATCACAACGATCAGCGCAGCCATACGCTTGGGATCGGGTAAGTGTAAGCGGTTTTCGTTCATGGGTGAGACCCTCCTCTTACCAGACGCTGCAGCAAGGAGCCAGGTTCCCTGATTATGCATCAATATCCATCCTGAGCATATCATAAATCTCCCTTTTTGGTTTCGAGGAAAAACACAAGCTGCCGGCAGGGCCGAACTCAGGGATCATAAATTGAAGATTGCAGATTGCAGATTGAAGATTGGTGATCGGGGACCAACCCCTGCCAGCAGTGATGGGGCGCAATGCGAAGGCCAAACCCAAGCTGGTATCCAGGCGGAAAAACCGCTATCCTTTTGCCTTCGGAAACAGACGCGGTTTGGTAGAATTGGCATGAAGTTCCGGAGATGAGATTTTTACACTTTCGGAAACCGTTAGCACTTTCCCGATAAATCTGGAGGAATTCTCTTGGGTAGAACCAATCGGCGATGGAGTAAAGTTTTAGCGTTCATTCTTTTGACATTCGCAATCAGCTCTGTTTTCTACATCATCATGTATTCTACGGGGTCAGCACGAGACGTGGGAGCCTTATGGATGTGGAGCCCGGCTGCAAGCGCGCTGCTGACACAATTGCTATTTCGTGGAAATATTCGCGATCTGGGCTGGGGCCTGGGTCAAAAGAAGTACCTGGTTTGGGGACTGGCGATCCCCCTGCTGTATGCCTGTGCCATTTATGGGATCGCCTGGACGACAGGACTGGCAGGATTCCGCCAGCCTGCGTTGGCCTATCTCCTGTTCCTTCCAATTGGATTGGTGGCAGCCTGCCTGGCAGCGTTGGGCGAGGAGATCGGCTGGCGCGGACTGCTCGTTCCAGAATTGGCCAAACGAACGACATTCACGAAAACAGTCTTGTTGACGTGGTTCGTCTGGTCAATCTGGCATTACCCAGCCATCATTTTGGCTGATTACCACAGCCAGGCACCACGCTGGTTTGACCTTTCGACCTTGACAATTTCTGTGCTTGGATTGAGTTGTTTCACCACCTGGCTGCGCCTCAAGTCGGGCAGTCTTTGGCCGGTGGTAATATGGCACGGCGCCCATAATCTGCTCATCCAGGAAGCGTTTATTCATATGTCAACCGATACTTCTCTCTCCAAATTCGTCATTGATGATTTCGGAATTGGATTGGTCATTGCTTCACTTATATTGGGCCTCGTCTTCTGGAAAAAGCGCTTCGAATTATCGCAATTCCTTCAGCCACAACCTAAAGAAAGCGGGCTGACACCGGCCCCAGCAGACGCTTGGAAAAGCAACTAAGGCGCCTGGAGGAAGCGGATGGAGGCAGGCAGCGGGTTGGCGCCAAAATTTTCTTCAAATGGGTCATTCACAATGGACAAAAAAGAATTTATCCCCGATATTCTTAAGCGCTTGAGCGATGCAGATGACCCGAATGATATCATCTTCGACCTCTGTGAGAAGTCCGGCCTGTCCTGGCCGGAAGCGGAGGCGCTTGTCCGGGGCATCCAGGAGGAGCATGGTGACGATATTGCCGTTCACCAGTCGCCTCTCCTGACTGCAATAGCCTTCGCGACCTTCGTCTGCGGGTTGGCAGTCCTTGCCTATGGTATTTATCCCATCGTTCTCGCCGTAATCACGCTTATCCAGCAAGGAAATTTTCAAAGTCTTCTGCGTTCGCAGGAATTCTCCTTCTTTGTGAATTTTATGGTTCGCACAGGCATTAATCCCTTTATCGCAATCTTCTTTGGGGCAGCCATGATCCTGGGCAGCCTGCTTGGCATGCAGGACGTGTGGGTTTCCCTCCTGTCTCGATTGAAGATCGGCCGTTGAAAGAAGGACCGTGGAATGAATGGTGCATATTCGTCTGGCATGAGCGCAGGATCGGGTAAAATGCCCCCATTAACCAGTTGCACATGGATGGAGGTGCCACATGAATGATCTCGAGCAGTTCTCCATACGTATCAGGGAAAATCCGGATGACTTGGATGCATGGAAAGGCATCCTGACGTTAGTCGACGATCCCGGAAAGAAAAGCGATTGTCAAAAACAAATCGACAGAATTATTGTAAAACGACAGGCGTCTGGCATTATTTGCCCTCAGTGCGGGGGAGGAATGTCGGTCTATTTTGAAGGGGAACTACATGACAAGCGGTCCAAATGTCCTTATTGTGGGACAGATATTGACATCCCCGATACCTATGCAAGAACAGAGGTAAAGGCGCAGACGGGATTTGGTCAATTTCTACCAGAAACCAATGTCATTGTGTTCGAGCGAAGAACCGACAATAACGGTGCGTCGATCACATCCGACGAAATCAACAAACTCATTATGGAAAAGGGCCTGATGGCAGCAAGAAAAGAACTGGAAGCCAGAGGGATACAAGGGTTGAAAATCAGTGGTTTTTCCGGAGTAGATCCGTCCAGCGAAGCAAACAGAATACTTGAAGAAGATGGGCTAAAGGCATTGGGAAAATCGCAGGGTGCGATTGTGCTTACAACGAAGCAGGCCAATTCAATGTTCAAGGGCGTCTGGCTTTTGTTTACGATATTGCCAATCATTGTCATAATAATTCTGATCATTCAACTTTTTAAAAAGTAAATTCTGTGGAACAGCAAGCACGGTTGTGCACAGGATGCCACAAGGGAGAGTTACTGAGCCCGTGGAATCTCCAAGCCTGAACAAGCATCCGGGCCGCCAGATTTGGCGGCCCGAATGCTTTTAAGTTGACTTCGTAGCGAAACTCTTTCCTTTGCCACGATCGACTCAGATCGGCAGTTCGAATGGCAGGTCGAAAAAGCGAAAGAGCGAAGGCGCAATAAGCGAAGATCGGGTTAAAAACTCGTGTTTGCCGGGCATGGGTGGTATCATTCCGGCCATGGGTAACGTGGGCTCCCTGGCAAAAGCCGCCAACCATCTGAAGGACGATTTCTGGCCACTGATCAAAAGCCGGCAGACTTTCCTGCTGACACTGACCGGAGCAGCCGGGTACCTTTGCCAGGCCCCTGCTCAATTGAACTGGCTGCGCTTCGCAGGCATGGCGGGCAGCTTGCTGGTCACGATCAGCGGCTGCACCATCCTGAATATGGTCTTCGACCGCGATATCGACCGCAAAATGAGCCGCACCAGCCAGCGTCCTCTGGCTGCCAACCAGGTTGACGCCCGCACGGCCGCGACCCTGGGAGGCAGCCTGATCGGCCTGGGGCTGGTGTGGGCGCTGAGGCTTTCCTGGCTGTACTGCCTGCTGGTCCTGACCGGCGCCTGCCTGGATGTATTGGTTTATACTGTCTGGCTCAAACGCCGTTCAGCATGGTCGATCATTCTGGGAGGACTTGCCGGTGGAATGCCGATACTGGCAGGCCGGGCCCTGGTCACCGGCAGGATCGAGGCAGCCGGGCTGCTCCTGGCGCTGGCGGTCGTCTGCTGGATCCCCAGCCATAACCTGACCCTGGCCATGCTCTATTCAGAAGATTACCTGAATGCCGGAGTCCCAACCTTTCTCAACATTTACGGGCTGGCAACCACGCGTATCACAGTGGCGCTTTCCAGCCTGCTGACGGTATTATTGAGCGCGGCAGCATTTGACCGGCTGGGCTTTTCTACGGCAGTATTGGCGATCCTGGGCGCAAGCGGATTCGGGCTGGTCGGTTTGGCGTTGTATGGTCTGGTTCGTCCTTCCCGCCAGGCAGTTGGCGTGCTGTACAAATATTCCTCCATTTACATGCTGGCTGTCATGCTGCTGCTGTCGTTGGAAGCACTCATATGAATCAATAAGTTTTCCTCTCAAACTGTTCACCCTGGAGAGCATCTTTTCCCCCGGAGATCAACCCTTGCAAATGCATAAATTCACCTGAAAGAGGGAGTGCCATGATTAAAAAACCAGCCCTGGTTCAAAAGCCGATCGCCGCCTGGCACCGCAATCTACTGGTTGCGGCTGCGCTGTTCACTATTCTTTTGATCGCCATGGGGGGAGTGTTGTGCGTGACGCAGTCGATCCGGAGCTGTCCCGATTGGCCGGGCTGCTTTGGCAAAATCATCCCGCCCCTGGAAACCAGTCCGATCCTGGAATATACCCACCGCGTGCTGGCAGCGACCAGTGGTTTACTCATCCTCGCTGCCGCCATCGGGGGGGTGGTGCGGGCGCCTCGGCTGCGCTGGATCGTGATCCCCCCGCTGGCGGCTTGCGTCCTGGTGGTGGAAGTAAGCTACTTTGGCGCCCAGGTAGTCCTGCGCGGCCTTGCTCCGGGGTGGGCAGCGGTTGACGTGGGATCAGCGCTGCTGGTGGTGGCGCTCATGGTCACGGCTGCCGTGATCGCCCATACCCGCAGGCTAAACCCCAGCCTGCCCGACCGGCTTACTTTCCGCAGCCCGTTCGCCAGGCTGGCTATCATCACGATCGGCGTGGTTTATGGGGTGCTGGTAAGCGGAGTACTGGTGGCAGGCAAGAACTCCATCACCGGCTGCCTGGGCTGGCCAATCTACAGCCCGCTCCAGTACCAGATGGACTCGCACGGGGCGGGCAATATCATCCGGCTGGCCGCCTCCGCAGCAGGCATCCTATTGATCATCGCGCTGCTGGGACAGGCCTGGCGGAGACGAAGGCAGCAGCCGGGTACCTTTCGCATCGCCGGCTGGGTGCTTGTATTCTTCTCGATCGAAATCCTGGTACAGGTTTTACTGTTAAGCTTTGGATCCAGGGTCTTCCTGCTGGTATTCTACACTGTGAGTGCGGCGGCTTTTTGGGGTCTGCTGGCAACACTGGTCGCAGCTGCCGGTCTGGAGGCCGACCTTAGTCCGGTCTTATCCAGGCAAAATGGGTAAAGCAGCCCGCAGGGAAAAAGCTTGTTCCGGGCTGGCAGCAGGATGACAATTGAAATCCACCAGAGTGGAAGTCCACGGGAGTTTTGAAATGGAACCTGACTTGAAGAAGGACCTTTGGCAGCAGTTCGGGGCATCCATCGATATGCTCGATAATGCCCTGCGCGCCTGCCCCGATCCGCTCTGGCGAGTCTGCTTATGGGGCGAACATTCAGAGCGGCCGGACCTGGCAGAGTTTTGGTATATCGCCTATCACACGTTGTTCTGGCTCGACCTTTACCTGTCCGGCGCAGTGGATGGTTTCGTTCCTCCAGCGCCATTCACGCTGGATGAACTCGATCCTGCCGGAATTGTCCCTGAAAAGCCGTATACCAGGGAAGAGCTTGGAACCTACCTTGAGCATGGCCGTACGAAGTGCCGGAAGACAATTGAAGCGCTGACAGATGCACAGGCCCGTAAACTCTGTAAGTTTCCGTGGGGAGAGCTGACCTTCCTGGGATTACTCCTGGACTCCATGCGCCATGTTCAGGAGCATGCCGCTCAATTGAACATGATCCTTGGACAAAAAATCGGCTGGGATCCCGGCTGGGTCGCCAGGACAAAAAGAATGGATGCCTGATAGCATCTCCAGTATGGACATTTACAACATTGAGGTAGCCGAACTTTATGACCGTATGTGGGAAGATGCCCTGGCTCATTTTGCAAAGGGGAGGGTGGAAACCGATGATTATCTTGCCAACCAGCAGAGCGATCGACGCCTGGGGATAACCGTAATGGCGCGCCCGTCCGAAAAAGTCGTGGAACAATTTACGGCTTTGAACCATCAGCTGGCCCAGGTGGAACCGGACCAATATTATTACCAACCCTGCCAATTCCACATTACCGTTTTGTCTCTCTTTACGGCCACGCAGCATTGCGAGCCTTTTTTTGCCAGGCTCGCAGATTATCTGGCGACCAGTAAGGCAGTTCTAGCTGCCGCGCCAGGCTTCGCAGTGGACTTTCAAGGCGTGACGGCAACGCCCAATGGCATCCTGGCGCAGGGCTTTCCACAGAATGGTCATCTGGAAGCACTGCGGGAGAAATTACGCAAGGCTCTGCGTGAGCAGGGTTTGGGGCAGGGGCTGGACACCCGTTACCGGCTCAAGACGGCTCATGCCACCCTGATGCGTTTTCAACGGCCTGCGCAAGCCTTGTTACGACTGGTGGAACTCTTGAAAGAATATCGCGACTTCCATTTTGGAGACTGCCGCTTTCAAACCCTCCAGGTGGTAAAAAACGACTGGTATATGTCCGCCGAAAAAGTGGAGCTGCTGGCCGAATACCAACTTTCATAAAAAAGAAAGCTGGTTTTTTGGTCCGGATTAGATTTTGCAGGTGAAACAATCTGATGGAGAGCAAACCGGCCTGAAATTGCAGCCTGTCTATTCTTTCGCGGGGGTTTTCACGTTCAGAATTTCCATTACAACACTTATGCAGCCGGTGTATTTGGCTTGACAAACGGGCCTGAAACAGATATAGTTCACGCCGCTTAACTAATTAAGGATGTTAATTATGTCACCAACTAAAGTATTAACAGAAGTGATCCGGGAATGGTCGGAAGTCTTCATGCACCGCTCCGTGCGCGATTTCAGGAGATTCATGGAAGAAACCGGCCTGTCGTTTTCCCAGATCAACATCCTGATGCGCCTGTTGCATGGCGGCAAGTGCTGGCGTCTCCGAGATCGGGGAACAGCTGGGCGATAACCAACGCGGCCGCCAGCCAGGCGGTGGACCGCCTGGTGCAATCTGGGCCTGATCGAACGGACTGAGGATCCCGAAGACCGGCGCGCCAAACAGCTGGCCCTGACCCCCAAAGGCCAGGCGTTGATCGAAAAGGGTATCGAAGTCCGCAGCCAATGGGTCGAGGGCCTTACGGAGGCCCTGACACCCGATCAGCAGAGCATGATCATCTCCGCGCTGACCCTGTTGACCGAGGCTGCCAGGAAAACCGAAGATTGAATTCTGCACAAGCTTTGCGCGTACCCTTCACACTCAATTCACAATTTCACCGATACACTTTTGCCTGGATTTTATTTTTAAGGAGCAACAAAACCATGTTACGTCTTGCAAAATATTTGAAACCTTATCTGCTCTTGATCCTGATCGCCATCGCCCTGTTGTTCGTGCAGGCGAATGCCGACCTGGCCCTGCCGGATTACATGTCCAATATCGTCAACTACGGCATCCAGCAGGGCGGCGTGGTGGATGCCGTCCCGATGGCCATCCGCCAGAGCGAGATGAACCGGCTGCTGGCATTCATGAGCGCAGATAACCAGAAGGCTGTCCTGGCCGATTACACGCTGGTGGACAAGAACTCGGCCGATTATGCCGCGGATGTCAAGCTATACCCTGTCCTGGCGAATGAGCCGGTCTATGTGCTCAAAAGCGTTGACAAGGCTGAGATCACCAGGCTGAACCCGATCATGGGCAAGGCGCTGCTGGTGGTCTCGGGCATCGAACAGGCCCTGGCCGACCCGGCCAAGGCGCAAGCCATGGACCTCGGCTTCGACCTGTCCAAGCTCCCGCCGGGCGTGGATGTTTTTGCCATGCTGCAGAAACTCCCGCCGGAGACCCTGGCCAAGATGACCGACGCGATCGATCAGAAATTTGCCGCGCTGGGCGACAAGATGATCGTCCAGATGGCGGCAGGGGCGGTCAAGAGCGAGTACGCCGCCCTGGGGATGGATACCGGCAAACTCCAGACCAACTATATCCTGCGCATCGGCGTCCTGATGCTGCTGCTGACGCTGCTCTCGGGTGCCTGTACGATCGCGGTGGGCTACTTTGCCGCCCGCACGGCCGCCGGCCTGGCGCGCGATCTGCGCCGGAATGTCTTCGAGCGCGTGGAGAATTTCTCCAGCACCGAATTCGATAAATTCTCCACCGCCTCGTTGATCACCCGTTCCACCAACGACGTCACCCAGATCCAGATGGTGGTCATCATGATGATGCGCATGGTCTTCTATGCCCCCATCATCGGCATCGGCGGCGTGATCCGGGCGATTGGCAAAAGCGCCAACATGTGGTGGATCATCGCCCTGGCGGTGGTTGTCCTGCTCGGCCTGATCCTGACGGTCTTCTCGATCGCCCTGCCCAAGTTCAAGGCCATCCAGAACCTGATCGACCGGCTCAACCTGGTGACGCGCGAGAACCTGTCGGGCATGATGGTCATCCGGGCTTTCAACATGCAGCCATTCGAGGAGGACCGTTTCGACAAGGCCAACAAGAACCTGACCGGCACCCTGCTGTTCGTCAACCGGGTCATGGTGGTGATGATGCCGGTCATGATGCTGGTCATGAACGTCGTGATGGTGACGATCATCTGGGTGGGCGCACACCAGGTGGCCAATTCCACCATGCAGGTGGGCGACATGATGGCGTTCATGCAATACGCCATGCAGATCCTGTTCGCCTTCCTGATGCTCTCGATGATGTTCATCATCCTGCCGCGCGCTTCCGTTTCCGGCGACCGCATTGCGGCTGTGCTGGAAACCGAACCGGTGATCAAGGACCCGCAGAATCCCAAACAGTTCCCCGAACCGTTCAAAGGCACGATCGAGTTCCGCAATGTGAGCTTCCGCTACCCGGGCGCCGAAGAGGATGTGCTGCACGATATCAGCTTTCACCGCCCAGCCGGGCCAGACCACGGCCTTCATCGGCACCACCGGCTCGGGAAAATCCACCATCGTCAGCCTGATCCCGCGCTTCTACGAGGTCAGCGAGGGTGCCGTCTTGGTCGATGGGATTGATATCCGGGAGGTCTCGCAGCATGACCTGCGCGACCGGATCGGCTTTGTGCCGCAAAAGAGCAACCTGTTCTCGGGCACGATCGAGAGCAACCTGCGCTATGCGGATGAGAATGCCAGCGATGAGGATTTGAAACTGGCCGCGGATATCGCCCAGGCCAGCGAGTTCATCACTGCCAAGCCGGAAGGGATGCAGGCGGAGATCGCCCAGGGCGGCATGAACGTCTCCGGCGGGCAGAAACAGCGCCTCGCCATCGCCCGTGCCCTGGTCAAGAAAGCCCCCATCTACATCTTTGATGACAGTTTTTCAGCCCTGGATTACAAGACCGATGCGGCCCTGCGCAAGGCGCTCAAGGAGCACACCGGCGCCAGCACCCTGCTGATCGTGACCCAGCGCATTGCCACGATCAAGAATGCCGAACAGATCATCGTCCTGGATGAAGGCCGCATCGTCGGCAAGGGCACACACCACGAACTGATGAAGGACTGCGAAGTTTATCGAGGCATTGCCTTATCGCAGCTCAGCAAGGAGGAATTGGCATGATGCACAGCACAAGCGCACCCGCCCGCCACGCGGCGGCCCGATGGGCGGACGCGGACGCGGCCCGATGGGCGGCGGCCCGATGGCCATGATGAAAGGCGAAAAACCGCGCGATTTCAAGGGCACCCTGAACAAGCTGATCAAATACCTCGGCCAGTATCGACGGCCTGATCCTGCTGGTATGGCTTTTCGCCATCGCTTCCACGGTCGCTTCCATTGTCGGACCCAAGATCCTGGGCAAGGCCACCACCAAGCTGTTCGAAGGTGTGATGGCCCAGATCGCCGGCACCGGCACGATCGATTTTACCTATATCGGCCACATCATCGTTGACGGTACTGCTGCCTGTACCTGCTTTCGGCCATGCTGGCTACATCCAGGGCTGGATCATGTCCAATGTGGCGATGAACATCACCTATCGCTTCCGCAAGGATATCTCCGAGAAGATCAACCGCATGCCGTTCAAGTACTTCGACGGCACGAACCACGGCGAAGTGCTCTCGCGCATCACCAACGATGTGGACACGGTCAGCCAGACCCTCAACCAGAGCCTGACGCAGATCATCACTTCGGTGACCACCGTGGTCGGCGTGCTGGTGATGATGCTCACGATCAGCTGGCAGATGACCCTGGTGGCGCTGGTCATGCTGCCGCTGTCGTTTGGCATCATCGGCCTGATCGTCAGCAAGTCGCAGGTCTTCTTCAAGCGGCAGCAGGATTATCTGGGCCACATCAACGGTCATGTGGAAGAGATGTACGGCAGCCACATGGTGGTGAAAGCCTTCAACGGCGAGGCCAAGAGCATCGAGCAGTTCGACCAGGTCAACAACGTCCTGTATGACTCGGCCTGGAAATCGCAATTCCTGACCGGGCTGATGTTCCCGATCATGAACTTTGTCGGCAACCTGGGCTATGTGGCCATCTGCATCCTGGGCGGATACCTGGCGATCAAGGGCACCATCACCGTCGGCGACATCCAGGCCTTCATCCAGTACGTGCGCTCGTTCACCCAGCCGATCACGCAGATCGCCAACATCTCCAACATCCTCCAGCAGACCATGGCGGCGGCCGAGCGCGTCTTCGAGTTCCTGGCGGAGGAAGAGGAAGTGCCCGATGCAGCCATCCCGGTCGTGACAGAGACAATGGACGGCCGTGTGGACTTCAAGGATGTCCACTTCGGCTACAACCCGGACAAGATCATCATCAACGATTTCTCCTTCTATGCCGAGCCCGGGCAGAAGATCGCCATCGTCGGTCCGACCGGCGCCGGCAAGACCACCATGGTCAAGCTGCTGATGCGCTTCTACGATGTCAACGGCGGCGCCATCCTGGTGGATGGCCACAACGTCAAGGAGTTCAAGCGCGACGACCTGCGCTGCATGTTCGGCATGGTCCTGCAGGATACCTGGCTCTTCAACGGCACCATCATGGAGAACATCCGCTATGGGCGTTCGAACGCCAGCGATGAGGAAGTCATCGCAGCCGCCAAGGCTGCCCATGCGGACCACTTCATCCGCGCCCTGCCGAACGGCTATGACTTTGTGCTGAACGAGGAGACCAGCAATATCTCCCAGGGCCAGATGCAGTTGCTGACGATCGCCCGGGCCATCCTGCTGGACCCGACCATGCTGATCCTGGACGAGGCCACCAGCTCGGTGGATACCCACACCGAGGTGCTGATCCAGAAGGCCATGCTCGACCTGATGAAGAACCGCACCAGTTTCGTCATCGCCCACCGCCTGTCCACCATCCGCGAGGCGGACTGGATCCTGGTGATGAAGGATGGCGATATCGTGGAACAGGGCAAGCACGAGAAGCTGCTGGCAAAGAAGGCTTCTACGCCGAGCTGTACAACAGCCAGTTCGAAGGCAAAGAAATCTAAGAGAACTTAACACAAAGGACACAAAGGCGCTCTACGGAAAAGAATCACCATGGAAAACGATAAAAAGCCTTTGTGCCCTTTATGGAAGTAGTTTTGTAGTGGAAGCATGGAAAATTGGAGATATAAAAATGAAATCAACCAATGAAATTCAACTTCGGCAACTCGGAAAGACGGACATCCTGGTCACACCGATCGGATTGGGCGTGATGGAGCTGGCCGGCGGCGGTGGACTGATCGGGCGTATGTTCCCGATCATTCCGCAGGAAGAAAAGAACGCCATCATCAAAGCTGCCCTGGATGGCGGCATCAACTGGTTCGACACGGCAGAGATGTACGGCGCCGGAGTATCCGAGCAATCCCTGGCGACCGGTTTGAAAGCGGCCGGGAAACCGGACAAGGATGTCGTCATCGCGACGAAATGGCAGCCCTTTTTACGGACAGCCGGCAACATCCCGCATCAGCATCGAAGACCGCCTGCGCTTCCTGGATGGCTTACAGCATCGCGAATTACATGGTCCACCAGCCCTACAGTTTCTCCAGCCCGGAGGCCGAGATGAACGCCATGGCCGACCTGGTGGAAGCCGGCAAGATCCGCTCGGTGGGCGTCAGCAACTTCAACCCGGCCCGCATGCGGCGGGCGCACGCCGCCCTGGCAAAAAGAGGCCTGCCGCTGGCGGTCAACCAGGTGCGCTACAGCCTGTTGGACCGCGAGATCGAGACGAATGGCGTGCTGGAAACCGCCAGGGAACTGGGAGTGACGATCACCGCCTATACCCCGATCGAGCGCGGCCTGCTGTCCGGGAAATACCACAAAGACCCGGAGCTACTGGAACGAATGACCGGCTGGCGCAAAGCCAGCATGCAGCGCAACCTCGAGCGGACCCGCCCGCTTATCAACGCCATGGACGAGATGGCCGCCAGGTACGGGGTTACCATCGCCCAGGTGGCACTGAACTGGGTGATCAATTTCAACGGGGAGATCGTGGTTACCATACCGGGCGCAACCAAAGTGACGCCAGGCTGAAGAAGCCGCCGGTGCAATGAATTTCCGGCTCTCCGACGATGAAATGGCCCGGCTGGATGAGGTGTCGCGCAGGCTGTAGGAATCAGTAGAGACGTTGCATCGCTCTGGTGTAGAGCCGTAGCAATGCTACGGCTCTACAATTTGCGCATCACTTTTGCTCTGACCACAAATCCATCCACCCCGCCAAAGCGGTACTTGTAATCTTCATTTCCGCGCATGAAATCGAACTCGGTGCGTTTCTTTTCATTGGCCCACTGCAAGAGATGGCCCAAAAGCACCCAGCCTGCCGAAAGATCCATGAAATGCCGGTCGAGTCCCGGAGTTGTAGACCCAGATACGGTTCAGGTAATCAAAATTGAGATACCCGGCGGCCTTCTGTCCGTCGACTTCAAGGAAGGCCAGTTGCAGCCAGCCGCATTCGAAAGCCGCCCGGCAGGCCAGACGCATCTGCGTGCGCATGGCGAGCGGTCAGGAAGGCAGCCTTTTCGGGATCTTCTGCCATCAAATCCAGGAAAGCCTCCACCTCGGCATCCAGCGAAGCCCCATCCTCGACAATGTACCAACGCACATTCCGCCCGCAATCCTCGGCGCGCCGCATTTTCCGCCGGATTTCGTGGCGCTGCTTTTTATCAATGCCGGCCAGATAGGTCTCAAAATCGCCCGTCAGCGGGATGGTCGGAACGTGGTAAGTGCGTTCCTGGGTAAAAGTCCAACCGCGCTTTTCAGCTTCAACTTTCAAGGCTGGGAGCGTGGGGGAAGCCTCGGGCAGGTTGTGCCAGTCGAGCAGATGCCAATCCAATGGCCCGGGTTGGGCGATGAAATCCAGCAATCCGGCCAGGAAATCGGGCAAATCCGCAGGTCGGGCGATGATATCCAGGTAATCCGAGATTTCGATGCTGCCGAGCAGCAACAACGCCGGATTGCCTTCGCGGTTCCGGGAAAAGAACAAAGGCGCAATCCCGGCCAGGCGTCCGCCCTGGCGGGCGGTCACAACGGCCAATTCAGACTCGGGCCATTCGCCTCCGCCGCGTGTCGTCCACCAGGCCGAAAGATATTCAAAACGCAAAAAAGGGATGTGTGTAACGCTTTCGGAGAGGAGCGTATTCCAATCTGATGCCAGGGGTGCCAGGTCAGACAGGCTGCGGTGAAGGGTAAATTCCATGCGGCGATTTTACCAGTTATAATGGGGAGGTGGCTACCGATTTCGATCTCAATTTACTTCCTTTGTATCGCATACAGGGCCAGGAAATGCCCCAAATTCCCGGGCTGCTGGCCGTGTTGCCTCCCAAACGGGCCGCGCGTGGCCGCGAGGAAGATCGGCTGCTCGTTTACCTGACCCTCTCCGGCAACACCCGCTTCCCATCTGCTGAACACAACCAGATCATGGATCGGATAATCCAGCGCTTCTACAAGACCTCGGGATCGCTGACATCTGCCATCCGTGCGGCCACCGGGGAACTCAATCAGACTCTGCTCAAGCGCAATTTGCATACGACCGGCAAGGGCGAATATGTGGTCGGGCGGTTGATCCTGGGGGTGCTGCGGGGAACACAATTCCTGTTTGCCCAGTGCGGCCCAACCCATGTTTTTCATTTGACAGGTGTCGAAAGCAGGCATATTCATGATGAACAGATCGCTGGACGCGGCCTGGGCATCGGCCAATCCACGCCGCTTTATTTCGCACAGGCGGATTTGCATGCGGGTGATTTGCTTGTGCTGTGTCCAAATCTGCCCACCGGATGGGATGCCACGTTGTTGGGGGAGAGCAACGTCACTTCTGAGACATTGCGCAGAAATCTTTTAAGCATCTCCAGCGATGACTTGAACGCAGTACTGGTTCAGGTACAATCCGGGAAAGGCAATCTGAATATCTTGAACAGGCTTCAACCTGCCACGCAAAAGCCTGCCCAGGAAGCCCCGAAAGGGCCGGCGATGCCAACTGCATCGGCGTATGCTCCCCAGCCCGGTACGCCCGCAGCCCTCTCTCCGGCCATGCCCACTTCGCAGGTGGAGAGCGGTCGTCCGGCGAGTCGTTTTGCAAGCATCCTCTCAGGGGCTGAAACAGCTTCCCCTCCGGCCGGTCTGGCAGGCTCCCAGCCCGCAACCCAAAATACCGGGGCTGCCTCCGGGGCGGCCGTTCAACAGGCGCGGACCGCTGCCGCGCAACCCTCCCACCGCCCTGTGAAAGTCTCGTTCCAGCCCGCTTCCCGCCCGGCAAGTCAAACAGGGCGTTTCGTCTCTCCGCGTACTACCAGCAATCTCCCCGAAATCAAACGTCCTGCCTCCCGCCGGCGCCGGGAATTTTTCGGAGGGCTGGCAAGAATTATCCAGGGAGTGCGGGCAGGCACGCAGAGAATATCCAATGGATTTAAGAAGTTCCTACCCAATCTTCTGCCCAATTCAAGCGAAGATTCTGGAGAAGGCGCTTCAAGCATGGCTTTATTTGCCATTGTTATCCCGGTCATTATCGTGGCAATTGCAGCGACGGTCTATATTCACTATGGACGCACAGCACAATACCAGCAATATTACGATATGGCCCTGTCACAGGCATTACAGGCGCGCGGACAAACCAACCCAACCGAAGTGCGGCATGCCTGGGATAGTACCCTCTATTATCTGGACCTGGCCGAAAAGAACCAGAAGACAAAAGATTCGATTACGCTACGCCAGGAAGCGCAGACTGCCCTCGATAATCTGGATGGCATCCTGCGCCTGGATTTTCGCCCGGCCATCAACGGCGGATTGAGCCGCAGCGTGCAAATCAGTCAAATGACTGCCACGGATACCGACCTGTACCTGTTGGATGCATCCCGTGGAGGCGTCATCCGCGCTTTCATGACAAACCAGGGCTACGAAGTTGACCCATCCTTTAAATGTGACCCGGGGCAATATGGCTCGATCATTGTGGATGCTTTGGTGGATCTGGAAGGCTTGCCCAAGAGCAACGTCTACAATGCGCGTGTCCTGGCAATGGACGGCAAAGGGAATCTGCTCTATTGCGGGCTGACCGACCCGCAGGCTGTTTCACTCGTCCCACCGCAACTTGGCTGGCGTAGGATATCAGCATTTTCATTGGATGCTGACGGAACGAACCTGTACGTGCTCGATCCGGGAGGTAACGCCATCTGGCAATATACCGAGCGTGCCGGCAAATTCGTGGATTTACCGAACGCATTTTTTGGCGAACAAGTACCCCAGAACATGAATACAGCCATTGACCTGGCCACCAATAATGCAGATCTATATTTGCTTTTCGTGGATGGTCACGTATCATCCTGCCCTCTGACGCGTTACGAAGGGGTACCGATGCGCTGCTCTGACCCGGCCACCTTTGTGGATGCGCGCCCGGAAAGACAGTCCGGCCCAAAGATCAATGACGCCATCTTTACCCAGGTGACTTTTGCCACCGCTCCAGACCCGAGCCTTTACCTGCTCGAACCGCTGACGCGGGCGATCTACCGCTTCAGCCCGAGGTCCAATTCACTGGAGTTGCGCGGCCAGTTCCGGGCAAGCATGGAACAGAACAACACGCTCTTCGATGGTCCGGCAACGGCCATGACCATCAGTCCAAATCGCTATGCCTTCTTTAGCGTAGGCAATCAAGTATTTTTTGCCACGGATGTGCCCTAGGAGAAGAAATGACCAACAGCCCTGGAAGTCCGAAGCGATCTTTCTGGGATTTTCTGCGCGGCCTGTTTGGCCTCTTCAAGCCCTCCGGCGATGTCTCCCAACCGGGCCAGCCGGTGATCCCGCCGGATAACACCACCGAACCGGCCCGCATCGTAACCACACGCGTCCTTTTGGTGACCTACAACCCCATCATGGACGCCTCCTCCGGAACGACCCTGATCCAAAGGATGCACTGGAACAATCCCGACGATCTGGCGAATACTTTCATCCAGGACATTTTGGAGACCAGCGGCGGATTGGCGCGTTTCCAGATCACCCAACGTGTAGAGCTGAATGAATTTCCAGCCCTGAGCGATGGATATCGATACGACCCCCAAACCTACCTGGCGGTAATACAGAAAACCCAGCCGGCCCACCAGCCTGAATATACCAATTATCAGGCCATCCTGACCGGACTGAATGTCTTGCCGCGCATCACCGCCCGCGAGTTTGATGAAGTCTGGCTGATGGGTTTCCCACAAGCCGGTTTCTATGAATCAACCATGTGCGGAGTGGGAGCGTTCTGGTGTAATTCCCAGCCCCAGGCCTGGTCAACCGGTTGCAACCGGCGCTTCGTCGTTATGGGTTTTTCCTCCGAGCGAGGCGTCGGCGAAATGCTCCACTCATTCGGACACCGGACCGAATCCATTCTGACCCAGACGTTTGCCAGAACGCACGGAAATGCCAATCTGTACGCCCAATTCGCATTGTATGACAAAGTTGCTCCTGGGAAAGCCCAGGTCGGGAACATCCATTTTCCCCCAAATGCCGAAAGCGATTACGATTACAACAATCCCCGCAAAGTCCTCAGCAATTGCTATGACTGGTACAATTTCCCCGCTTTCAGGAACGATATCCGTGAAGTCAATGCTGATGAATGGGGAAATGGGGATATGCGCAGCCTGCACAAATGGTGGTATAAGCATTTGCCCAAGGTAGCCGGGCGAACAAGCGGGGTAGTCAACAACTGGTGGCAATATACCATGGACCCGAACCTGGTGGTCCTGTAGCTGGATCGTAATTCCCTGCCCGCTCTGGGGGAATAGGTGGAAATAAATAAGGGGCTGCCTGGAAAGAAACTCCAGACAGCCCTTTCTTGTTCTGCCAGAAAGATCGTGTTACTTCTTTTTCTTTTCTTCCGGTTTGGTTGATTTATTTTGCATATCCTTACGGATCTGATCGCGCAGGGCTTCGGCTTCCGGCGAGCGTGGGCTACGCGTGGTCTCCTGTGCCAAAGCGCCGAAACGGTCGGAGAGCAGCATGGTCAGTAACGCCTCCATGATGCTGCTCGAAGCGCTGCCCTGTTCGCCGTCCCCTTTGCCGCCGCTGACCACCACGCGTGGCACCACATCCACACCGGATTGCTGGATGGCCTCGGAAAAGCGGTTGAGCACCTGTTGCGTCACCTGGAACTGCGGACCGCCGTACGCGCGAACCTGTTCCTCGGTCGCCAGGGCCTGGGCAATACCAATGCGGGCAATTTTTTCGGATTCCGCTTCGGCCAGGGCGCGGATCTGGGAGGCCTGCTGGATGGAACGCTGGTACTCAGCCTTACCCTGGTTGGTTTGAATATTGATGTTCAGCTCGGCCTCGGTCATTTTGGTCT
Source organism: uncultured Chloroflexia bacterium (assembly GCA_963830665.1). Lineage (GTDB taxonomy): Bacteria > Chloroflexota > Anaerolineae > Anaerolineales > Villigracilaceae > UBA877. The sequence goes on along the minus strand of CAWHNM010000025.1, from coordinate 49,903 downwards.
GCATTTGGGCGCGCGACTCGGCTTCACGCAGTTCGCGTTCCTTGACTGCCGCCTGTTCCTGCCGTCCGTACGTTTCCACCTGTTCTGTGGCGATCTGGCGGGAGCGCAGTTGGGTCAGGATGCTTTCGATCTGGGTATCATTCTCGGGTGAGGAAGGCGTGCCAATCAACACTTCTTCCAATTCCAGGTTGTAATGGGCAAACTTTTCCTTCATCTCAGTGCTGGCTTGTTGCTGAATGGCACTGCGCTCCTGTAAGAGCTGAATAAGCGTGCGGGTCTGGCCAACGTTTTTGAAATAAGCCGACACCATCGGATCGAGGGTCTGTTCAACCAGTTTTTTGATGTCACCAAAACGCTGGATAACGAGTGGGGCCTTCTGATAGTCAATATGGACCACCACTGAGAGCGGAAGGGAAGGTTCAAACGCGTCTTTGGTGATAAGGGAGACCTCAGACAGGTTCTCATCGTAGTGATGGGCGCCGGATTCGCTGCGGATCCATTTCAGGATAAAGTTGGTCGTCGGGACGGCAATCACTTTCCCGGCATAGGTATTGAAGGCGTACTTGCCAGGCAGGAGTGGTTCATTCCACACGCCGCGATTGCCTTTGGATGCCAGTTCACCATGCCGGTAATCTTTACCTGAAAGATCCGCGCCCATTGCGCCGGTGTACGAAACTACCACGCCAACGTTACCGACTTCAATGACCGTTTTCTGGATCATTTCCACTGTGGCGAACAGACGGTTGATATAGTAAGTGCCTTCGACCAACACTTGCAATTGCCGGCCGCGCATGCCACCCGCGGCCAGGAAGTTGTCGGCATCCTGAAAGCTGTTATGATAGGTGCCCGCCTGCGCCGAGGCGTCACCGACAATCGGGGCGATAATTTCACCCTGGACCAGGGATGGGCCGTCATGGACGGTGACGATACCGACGGTGTCATCCGTGTCTTTAATGACCACCGGACGGAAGCCGTTGCGCTGGCCGATTACTTCTGCCATGCCGCGCACGGTTTCCGCTTCTTCCTTGCTGAGAGAGAGGGCGTACATGCGCTCTTCGGTGATCACGATGAACTGCACCAGGTTGAAGGCATACGTGCCTTCGCGCAGGATGCGGCGCTGCGGGCCGCGTTGTCCGCCATTTTTCAAGAACCCTTCCACCTCCTGAAAATCCTGGACGGTGGCATTGGAGGCCAGCACCTGCGCCGGGTCAAGCTGCTTGCCGTCACGGGCAAAAACGTAACCGATCTTGCCTTGCGAGATGGTCACCAGCGGCGCCATATGAACGACGTACTGGATCGGCATCAGGTAATGCAGACCGCCGCGCAGGATCTGCGGTTGGTAGCCCGCCTCGCCTTTCAAAGCAATCAGTCCGCCTCTAACAGAACCTTTGCCACTCCAACGTTTTTCGATCATCCCGATCCGGTTGTTCGGAATGAAACGAATTCCGGAGAGCACCACAAAAAACAGGATCACCAGTAAGATGATCCCTGCACCTATCAATATCTGGATCATAAAACTTGCTCCTTTTCTATGCTTGTCTGCAGCAACTATACCGCATATTCAGGCAGGACATAATATATACGAACCACTCCAGATCCACGTTGCGAAATATCGAACAAACAACCACACCACCCTCCCACTCGTATCAGAACCCGAATGCTTCGGGAATTCAACCACCCACAGGATGAGCTAAAAGCCCATACAACTGGTGGAATATTAAAAAATTCAGGGACAACAAGGGTCTGTCGTCCCTGAACCATCCAACGCCAGAGAAGGATCATTGTTTTTCGTACGCTGAGCCATCCGCCGCAGGCGGGTGGACCCTGCCCACCAGGCCGGCCAAAACAATGATCGTAACAATATAAGGGGCCATTTGCAGGAATTCTGTCGGGATGGGGATATTCAGGATCTGCATCTTGATCTGGAGTGAGTCGGCAAAGCCAAATATCAAGGAAGAACCCAGCGCGCCGAGTGGGTTCCAGCCGCCAAAAATCATCGCTGCCAGGCCGATGAAGCCCTTGCCATTGGTCATAAGTTTGTCAAAGCGCCCAACCGAGCCAATCGTGAAATAGGCTCCACCCATCCCGGCGATCATGCCTCCGATGATCACATTCACATACCGCACCAGATAAACATTGATACCGAGTGTGTCGGCTGCTTTTGGATGCTCGCCCACCGCGCGGGTACGCAAGCCCCAACGGGTATAGAAAAGTACTACAAAAGTGACGGCAACCAGGATGAGCATCATATAAACCATGATGTTGTTCTCAAAAAGAACCGGTCCCAGGATCGGTATTTTGACCAAACCGGGGATCGCCAGATTGGGGAAAACCCCCGAATTGTTGAGTTCAGTGTTTATTTGCAGGTAACGGTTGGCAATGAAACTGGAGACGCCCGTCCCGACGATATTTACAGCCACTCCACTGATGATCTGGTCTACCTTAAACTGGATAACCAGCACGGCATGCAGAGCCGCTATAACCATTCCGGTTAGAATTCCAACCAACAATCCTATGTATAGGTTATGGGTCAAGGTGCCCAGCATAACGGCGGTCATGGCCGACATGAGCATGATCCCCTCCAGCCCAATGTTGATCACGGCGGCACGCTCGCTAATCACTCCGCACAAGGCCGCCAGGGCGATCGGGGTGGCCCTGACCAGGGAGGTGTTCATCATCCCCACCAGGTCCATTGATTTCCCCTTGGCCGCCCAGATCAGGAAAGCAGCCACGAAACAAAATGCGACGATCCCAACCAGAGCATTGGTCGATCGGATGCCGCGCGCCAACTGCCAGGCCCCAACGAAGAAGACGACAAGTGCCAGAACATAGATGGCAGTCTGAGCCGGCAGGACCAGGTCTGGAATGGGGATGACATTTTTATCCCCCTGCGGGGTAAGCCCAAAGGTGGATTGGAGCCCAGGTTGAGGGTTCAGGCCAAACAGAAGCAGGATGGCCAGGCCGGCAACGATCAGCAGGATACCCGGAACCAGGCGGGGGCGAAGATCGGATTTCTTTTCATCATTCTTGGCCAGGTTGGTTGTCATGCGTTCCTCATAAATAATAATGTCCGTTTTTTAGTCGACGTTTCGATCGTTATTTGCCCCAACCGCGTGTCAGAACGGTGGTTTCAGTGCGGATGGCGCGGATGCGGTAAATCCAGCGGATAACGGCCGGTGCTGCCACAAAAACGATCACCAGACCCTGGATGATGGAGATGATCTCGATCGGCACACCCGCCGCATATTGCATATTGGTTGCGCCGCTGCGCATGGTTCCCCACAAAAAGGCGGAGAGTACCACCCCCAGCGGGTGACTCTGACCGAGCAGGGCGATCGCGATCGAATCAAATCCATAGCCGGCTGAAAAGCCCTGACCCACCCAATGGTCTATACCCAGTACCTGGGTGGCCCCAGCCAGGCCGGCCAGCGCCCCGCTGAGCGTCATGGCGATCACAAAGTTTTTCACGATGTTCATGCCGGCGTAGCGGGCTCCATCCGGATTTGCTCCAACCGCCCGGATCTCAAAACCGATGGTAGTCTTAAAAAGGAACCAGTAAACCAGGCCGGCCACAGCCAGGGCCAGGATGAAACCCCAGTTCAAGCGCAGCGGGTCCGGGAAGAAACGCGGCAGCATGGCCGAATTTTCAATAACGGGGGTGAGCGGCCGGAAACCAGGCGCTTTCATTGGTCCGTTCAACAACCAGTTGCTCAAAAGGAACGAAATATAATTCATCATGATGGTAATAACAACTTCATGCGCCCCGGTCAGCCCTTTCAGGTAGCCTGGTACCGCCCCCCACAGGGCACCTCCAGCCGCACCTGCCAACAACGCCAAGGGCAAATGGATATACCAGGGCAAGCCATGCAGGCTATACCCAACAAAGGCCGAGCACAAGGCCCCGATGCCAAACTGCCCTTCCGCACCGATGTTGAAAAGACCGCATTTGAAGCCCACCGCCACCGCCAGGCCGGCCAGGATGTAAGGAGTAACCGCAACCAGGCTTTCGGTGAACGGATAAATCGCCTTCAAGAGAAGCGCATTGTTACCTGTGGATGAATAGCTCTGGATACCCGCAAGCAGGTCTTTAAAGCTGCCGAACGCACCATAAAAGAGCGCTCCGTAAGCCGTGGCGATGGCTTTCCATGTAGCAGCCAGGGCTGCACCCGGCGCCTGGAAGAAGACACGGTATGCTGCGATAACTGCGTCATTGGACAATACAATCACAACCGCGCCGATGATGAAACCGGTCAGAATTGACAGGGCCGGCAGCAGCAATGTCTGCAGGAGCTTTGCGCCTTGCCTTCGAGGCGCAGCTGGTTTGGAGGCTCCTTTTTGGCCAGCCGTGTCTGGATTGATTTGTGTCATTTTGGCGTCCAAATTAAAGTCCTCCTAAAAAACGCGTTCCACTTCGGTTTCCTGTGTAGTGGCTGGGGCCGCCTCGAGAGCTTCAGCTGGCTTGACTCCCGCCATAAGCAGACCCAGGTAGGCTTTATTGACCCTGGCCGCCGGCAATATTTCCACAATTTGTCCTTTGTACATCACGGCGATACGATCAGACAGGGCGATGATTTCATCCAGCTCGGGGGAGACCAGCAGAACCGCGGTGCCCTCATCCCGTTTCTCTACAATCCGGCTGTGGATGTATTCGATCGAACCGACATCCAGGCCGCGTGTTGGCTGGGAGGCGATCAATAGTTTGATCGGACGCGAGAATTCGCGTGCCACGATCACTTTTTGCTGGTTGCCGCCCGAAAGTGTGGATACCGGTACAAACACGTTGGGGGTACGCACGTCAAATTGACCGACAAGTCTTTCGGATGTATCGAGAATGACTTTTTGCTGAAGCGCCAATCCCTTTTGCAAAGGGAGGCTGGTAATACGTACACAAGACCATATTATCCTGGACGGGAAATGTCAGGATCAAGCCATGCCGCTGCCTGTCCTCGGGAATATGGGCCACCCCTCTTTCCAAAATATTGCGCGGGGAGGAATGGCGGACCGGCTTGCCCATGATGCTGATCTCTCCGCTGACCACAGGTGCCAGGCCGGTCAATGCGTACACCAGCTCCGTTTGACCGTTGCCTTGCACGCCTGCAATGCCCAGAACCTCGCCTGCCCGTACATCAAAGGATGCACCATTTACCGTTAAATTCTGCCGTTCGTCCCGCAACGTGCAGATCCTTCACATTCAGGACCACATCCTTCGGGGTGGCAATTTTCTTCTTGACCACCAGGTTCACTCCGCGGCCCACCATCATGGAGGCCAGTTTCTCCTGGGAGGCATCCTTGGAATCCACCTCACCAACCACCCGCCCGCTGCGAAGGACGATAATGTGGTCGGCAATCGCCAGGACTTCCTTGAGTTTATGGGTAATAAAAATGACCGATTTCCCGTTGGCGACCAGGGAGTGAAGCACTTTGAAGAGTCCTTCCACCTCCTGAGGGGTCAGTACGGCGGTTGGCTCATCCAAAATCAGGATATCAGCCTGACGGTATAAAACCTTAATAATTTCAACACGTTGCTGGGCCCCAACCGGGAGATCCCCGATATAGGCCTGCGGATCGACATCCAGGTCATATTGCTTCGAGATCTCCTGGATGCGCCTGGCCACTTTGTCCTTGTCCAGAAAGATACCATTCCGGGTGGGTTCCACACCCAACATAACGTTTTCTGTGGCTGTCATAACCGGGATGAGCATGAAGTGCTGGTGAACCATGCCAATCCCACGCGCGATGGCATCGCTGGGGCCGTGGATGGCGACTTCCTCCCCATTGATTAATATTTGGCCTTTATCTGGTTTGTAGAGTCCGTAGAGAATATTCATCAAAGTGGTCTTGCCTGCGCCATTTTCCCCCAGCAGCGCCAGGATTTTCCCCTTATCTACGGACAGATCAATGGCATCGTTTGCCAGAACACCCGGGAACGATTTCGTGATCCCACGCAATTCCAGTACCGGTGGCATGCAATTTCTCCTGGACAAAAAATACAAATTGCGATGATTTCTTTGTAAAGAAGGGCCGGGGAAATCCCCGGCCCTTTAAACATTACGAACAGGTTATTTCAGATAGTCGCCAACTTTGATGGCGCCACTGATGATATCAGCCTTCGCCTTGGCAATTGCGTCTTTCAGGGTCTGAGGCACCTGGCTGTCGAAATTGTGGTAGGGGGCCAGATCCACACCGCCATCGGCAAGTGTGTAGACGACGGTTCCACCGGTGAACTTGCCATTGACAACATCCGTGATGGTCTTAAGGACGGCCACGTCAATCTTCTTCTGGATGCTGCTCAACTCGACACTGGCGTAATCGGGGGATGAAACAAACCAGTCGGTATCAACACCGATGATCAGGCACTTGGTGCTGGTCTGGCAATAAGCAGCCGAGCCCAAACCAACCGCGCCGGCGACCGGGACGATGATGTCAGCTTTTTCCTGGGCCATGGAGGTGGCGGTATTCTTGCCGTCATCCAGTGGAATTGAAGTTGCCGACAAAAGTACCCTTCTGTGTGGCAGGATCCCAGCCCAATACTTTGACGGTCGTATTGTTCTGCTTGTTGTAGTAATTGACACCAGCCACGAAACCATCCATGAAGATGGTCACGGTCGGGATCTGGAGGCCACCGAAGGTGCCAACGACACCGGTCTTGGTCGTACCGGCGGCAAGCATGCCGGCCAGGAAAGCTGCCTGATCGGTCTGGAAGGCCAGGCCGCGCACGTTCGGCAGATCAGCAGAAGAACCGCAGTCCTTGCCCTCAACCGCACCTGGATAGCAATCCGGATAGGTGTAGTCAACAATGGCAAACTTCTGGTTCGGATTGGCTTTGGCAGCCGTGGCGGTATCAACGCCCAGCAGGAAGCCGACGGTTATGATCAGGTCGGACTTATCGGTCAACATCTGTTGGATATTCTTTTGGTAATCGGACTGCTGGGTGGATTGCAGGAACTTGCCATCGACGGGCAATGCAGCCATGGCATCCTCAACGCCTTTCCAGGCAGAGGCATTGAACGACTTGTCATTCACGCCGCCCAGGTCGGTCACTTCACCGACCTTGATCTTGGGGGCCGGAGGATTGGTGGCAACCACAGGAGCCATGGTGGCGGTGGGCAGTAGAACGGGCACCGCAGGAGCCTGGGTTGCAGGCGCAACCGGCGCAGCTGTTGTGGCAGCTGGTCCGCAGGCAGACAGCAGCATGACAACTGCTACCATGATTGTGAGGGCAAAACTCATTTTCTTCATATTCATTCTTCTCCTTGTTATTTCATTTCAATTTTGAATAAGCAGGTTCATTCAAACGAACTGGTTGTGTATTACAGGGTTCCCGGTTACACCTCCTTGGACTAAGTGATTATTATCACACATAAGTCACCATTCTAGTATACAGGGAATTAGTCATTAAAACAATATGAAGTATGGCATATAACTGCACTTTGCCTGTCACGGGCTGGTTTCAGATACTCCCGTCTGGATTTCACCCGAAAGTAAGGCTTGATTCAACTCGGTCATGCGCGCCTTGACTTCATCCGGAACGGATGAAACCAGATCATGATAGGATGACAGGCCAACCTGCCCCTGATAATTACCGCTGGGAAAGACGGAGGCTCCCGGCTTGAGCATCCCTGGCTGTTTTAATTAACTCCACCACCCCGGAGGCAATCACCTTCAAAACACTCACATATAAATGTGGAGCAGCCACCGGTAAGGCATAGTATTGGTCAGTATCTGCACCAATTGCATAGGCGCCGCGTGTCACTGCTGCGACAATTGCATTGTTCCCTGTTGCACCGCCGACGCCAAAGATGATATCCGCTCCTGCATCAACCAGCGAATTGGCTGTTGCCGCACCCCATTCCGGATCGTCAAAGGTCGTGTCAAGGCCGACATCATTATGATATGTAACCGTCGCCTCGATCTTGGGATTGATGTAAGCTGCGCCGTTCAGGAAGCCTTCACCATATCGTTTCATGGACGGCAACGCATCACTGGCACAGACCGCACCAATCTGCCCTGCCTTCGACATCATGGCAGCCAGCGCGCCCGCCAGATAACCGATCTGGTCCTCGGCAAAAACAAGCCCGGTCAAATTGGAACTGAAATCCTGGTTGGCCGATTGGTCCTGGTCCAGACCAATAAAATATGAATCCGGATATGCTTTGGCCGCAGCGCGGGTGGCCTCGCTCATCGCACTCCCAACGGTCACAATAACATCATAGCCGGCCTCTGCAAAGACGCTGATATTCTCCTCATAATCCCTGGCATCCACCGTCTCAATGGATGCAATCCAGGTGGCTACGCCGCTGGTCTTGGCCTGCTGAAGAGCCTCCCAGGCCGCCTGGTTGTAGGCGCGATCATCGCGACGACCAACATCCGTCACCAGGCCAACACAAAATACATCCGGCTGTTTGCAATCAGTAGATTTGGGCAGGCAGCCTGGTACGAATAGCATGACCATAAGCAGAAGCGCTGAAACAAGGCGCGACTTTTTTCATGGAATGGTTCTTTCTGGCCGACTCGTCCTCTCCACACCGATATCGTACCCAGTTTACCGTCAACAGCTTTTGCCTCGCCGCGCCGGACACCCCACATCAGCACAAGGGCAATGATCATAAAGATGGGGGCAAACAGCATGATGTTATTGTAGTTCCCGCTGGTAAGCTGGATGATCCAGCCATTGACATTCGGCCCGACAATGGCAGAGAGAGTCGAGAACAGGTAATACAGGCCGGTATAGGTGCCGATGCGCGCCAGGCTGGTCATATCCACCACCATCGGCAGAGAGTTGATATTAACGAAAGACCACGCAACACCGGCAAACATCAGTAACACTCCGGCCAGCGTCAACATGCGCGCGCCTCCCTGCCACAAGCGGAATCCCCACCAGTGGCAGTTTCGTGACCGGGGCCAGCAGCGTGGCCGGAGGAAAGATATACAGGCAGATCAGGACTGCTGTCATCATGACGAGGCCTATCGATATGGTTACCCGCCGCCCGATCTTGCTGGCAATGATCCCGGATGGGATGGCAAATATGACAAAAAGAAGAGGCAGGACCGACAGCAACGTCGCGCCATCGCCCTCATTCAAGCCGAGGTGCTTTTTCGCATACAAAGTAAAAAATGTCTCGACCGCGGCGTAACCGATGAACCAGAAGAAAATCGCCAGGAACAACCGCAATGCGCTCTTATCTTTGTCGGTCAGCACTTCGCGCAGGCTGGCGAACATATTGGGTTCTTTTTCAGATTCATCATAATTCTTTGGCTCCCTGATGAAAATAAATACCATCAGCGCAGCCAGGATGACCAGGGCTGAACCCATCCAGAAGGGAAAATTCGGGCTGAGTTTGTAGAGCGTGCCACCGGTCTGCAGGGCAATGATGGTACCAATTCCTCCCATAAAGTTGATAATGCCATTGGCCTGTGAGCGTTTACCAGACGGGGTAATATCTGGCATGAGAGCGACCACCGGTGTGCGCCAGATCGCCATGCTCAGAATGAGCGTGCTGGTGCAGGCGACAAACAGCGGCAGAATGCCAGCCAATGGGATGAGGCCAAAGGCCACTGCGCCCACAGGCGCGCCAACCAGGATGAACGGAAGGCGCCGCCCAATCTTCGTCCGCAGCCGGTCCGACCAGGCCCCGACCGGCGGCTGGATGAACAACGCTGCGATGTTATCGAGCGTCATGAAGAATCCGATCCAGATCGGTGCCAGGTGAAATTTGTCAGCCAGGAAAATTGGCACAAATGCATTATATACTCCCCAAATGACGCTCACGCCAAAAAAGCCAAAGCCGAGCAGGAAAATCTTGCCATAATTAAACTTCATCGGGCTTCTCCTCTTTGATGATTTTTTCAAGCAATTTTCGGTCTGTCTCATCCAGATCTGCTTTTTCCAGCAAATCCGGGCGATGCTTGAAGGTCCGCCGCAGGGATTGTTCGCGCCGCCATTTCGCAATCCTGGCATGGTTACCGGAAACCAGGATATCGGGGACACCCCAGCCGCGGAATTCCGGCGGGCGGGTGTAGTGCGGATATTCGAGCAAGCCTGAAGCGTGGGAGTCGTCGAAGGGCCATCGGGATCGCCCAGCACGCCGGGGAGCAGGCGGGAAAGCGCGTCAATAAGGATCAGCGCCGGGAGTTCGCCGCCGGTCAATACGTAATCGCCGATCGAGATCTGGTCGGTTACCAGGTGTTCGCGGATGCGTTCATCCACGCCTTCGTAGCGGCCACAGATCAAGGCCAGGCGCGGGTGCTGGACCAATTCCATCGCCACGACCTGGTTGAAAACGCGTCCCTGGGGAGTGAGCAAAATGATCGGGCAGCCGCCCTCCTGTCTGCGGGGCAGAAGGCCCAAGCACACTTTCGACCGCCGCAAAGACCGGTTCCACTTTCATGACCATTCCGCCGCCCCCGCCGTACGGTTCATCGTCGGTGACATGGTGCTTGTCCGTGGCCCAGTCACGGATATTATGGACACGTACATCAATCAGTCTGCGTTGGCGGGCGCGTTGAAGAATGCTGCTTTCTAGATAAGGGGGGAAAACTTCAGGCAGGAGTGTAAAGACGTCGAACTCCATGCTTCCATTCTAGCCGTAAGCGGGATGTCTGACAAGAGGATTGGGGGGATTGACGCTCATTTGCATCAGATGGTAAGATGATTGCATGTACCTGCGAGGTTCGAAATGGAATATGCGCCGCCGGCGACCGAGAATCAACTGGTTCTTGGTCGTCTTTGTGGTTATTTTGATTGCAATCGTCACTTACGTTGACCGGTTCGTCCTGCCAACCGCACAGACACCCTTCATGCCAACTCCCACAGTCACACGTGACCCCGAGTCCTACGTCACCGAGGCAGAGGGGCTGTTTGCCGAAGGGAAACTGCTCCAGGCGATCGATACCTACATGGAGGCCATCCGCATCACACCGAATGACCCGGCGCTCTATATTGCCGTGGCACGCGTGCAGATTTTTGCCGGAAAGTACGACGATGCTTTGGTCAATGCCGAAAATTCCTTGCTGCTCAACCCCAACAGTTCGATGGCACAAGCCGTGCGCGGTTGGGCGCTGACTCAGAAAGGCGATTACACTACGGCAGATGACTCTCTGCAAAATGCCCTGCGATTGGATCCCAATAACGGCCTGGCGCATGCCTATAATGCTTTCTTATATGGCAAGATGTTCGAGAACAGTGCCGGACCGTATGTAGACCCCATCCAAACTGCCATTGACGAATCCAGGACAGCCACCACCCTGGCACCCAACAGCCTGGAGGCGCACTGGGCGCGCGCCTATATTTACCAACTCACCGACAACCGCGAACTGGCCGTTCAGGAATATCTGGCCGCCATCAACATCAACAAGAATATTTCCGAAATCCACCTGCAACTCGGTGTAACCTATAAGGCCCTGGGAGTGATTGACCAGGCCATCCAGCAATATACGCTTGCCAATACCCTCAATCCATCTGATTACCTGCCTGAACTCTACAGTTCACGCGCCCTGGCTTCCATCGGCCAGTATATCCAGGCCGAACAGTATGCGAGTGCGGCCGTTCAGGATGCGCCTGCCGATCCTTACCTGCGCGGCAACTGGGGCTACATGCTTTATAAAAATAACGAATGGCCCTCTGCCATTGAACAGCTTTCATTGACCATCAATGGCGGCAAGACGGCAGATGGACAAACCATCCAGCCATTGACCCCAACCAATAATGATTCCTGGGTTGCCATATACTATTACACCTATGCTCTTGTACTGGCCCAAAGCGACCGCTGCAGCGAAGCCCTGCCCCTGACGCAAACCATCCTGGATGCTTTCCGGGCAAACGAATATGCCGTATACAACGCCAATTATGCCCAGGACTTTTGTGCGAAGAATATTGGCACAGCCTCTCCACAGGCTTCAGCGACACCTGGACCAAGCCCAACCCCATGAAAGTGATCCGCCGCCGGACGCTGTTCTCATCAACGCCGGACATCCAACCTGTATCGCCTGTTCATCCTGGTGATCCTCATCCTCGCCGGGATTTGGTTTACCACGCGGCTGGGTACGGGCGTCATCCGCAATCCTTTTGATCCCACCCCCACCTCCACACGGACAATTAATTCCCTGGTTCTGGAAGGAGAAACCCAATTTAAAGCCGGTGCCTTGAACCTCGCCATTGCCGCTTACCAGCAGGCAGCCACCCAGGGAAGTACAGGCGATCCGCAGGTCTGGACCGAACTGGCCCGCATCCAGACCTATTCCTCCCGCCTGCTTTCCAATGATGCCGACCGCCTGAAACGGCTTACGGAGGCGCTGCAATCTGCCAATCAAGCCGTTGCCATCGCCCCTGACGACAGCGACGCCTTTGCCATTCGCTCCTTCGTCCTGGACTGGAATGCCGATCCTGCCCTGGATCCCCTGCGCACCGGTGACAAAAAAGCCGCCGATTTCATTTTCGATGCCGAGCAGGATGCCGTGCACGCCCTCAGCCTGAACAGCCAGAACCCTCTGGCGCTGGCATTTTATGCTGAAATCCTGGTCGATGAGCAGAAGTGGGACCAGGCTGAACTATATATCAAGCCTGCACTGGAACTTGGCCCGCAGGTGATGGATGTACATCGCGTCTATGGCTATTATCTTGAATCGACCGCCAATTATAGCCAGGCAATTGAAGAATACCAGAAGGCGCTTGAGATTAACCCCAACCTGACTTTCCTTTACATTACCATTGGGCATAATTACCGCACCCTGGCTTTTCTAAGCACCCTCCCGGCTCAACAGAGCGATCTCTACAATAGCGCACGAACAAGTTATGCCAAGGCAATCACCATCAACGATCAACTCAAGATCAGTGATCCTTCACCTTACCTGGCCATCGCGAAAACCTATGCCCAGCAAGGCCAGTTTTTCGCGGCCGCCCTGAATGCCCAGACAGCCATCGGACTTGGACCCGACCAACGCCGATCTTTACGGTCAACTCGGAGACATCTACAAAAGGGGACGCAATTTTGAGACATCCATTATCGCCTTGAGATGCGCCGTGGAAGGTTGCGATGCAGCCGCCTCCTGTCAGGCCGTCCTTGCCGGAAGTGATTGTGTTGGTGTCGAAGTAAAACCTTTGGTGCTGAACCCCAACAGCGCGACGTATTACCTGGACCTCGGCTCTGTCCTATCAGCCTTTGCACCAAACAAGCCCGAATACTGCCCGGAGGTGGTGAGTTTGTTGACCCAGCTCAAGGTCGCATATCCCGACAACACCGTCATTACCCGAAATGCCGATGTGGGTCTGGCCATCTGCGCGGAAGTCACCGCAGCCCTGGCGCAGACACCGGTCACAACACCGGGTGCACCCGTCAAACCCTGTCCAGGTAACCCCTAAGCCACAGCCGTCTGCCCCGGTTGATTATGTGGTGGTTCCGGAACGTATCAATGTCCGGGCAGTTCCCATCTGGTGATGCCGCCTGGGTGCGGTACGCAGTGAAGGGCGAAGTGCTGCACGTTGTAAATATTTCGGATGGTTGGGCGCAGTTATCAGATGGTACATATGTGCTTGGCGGATTACATCACGCCTGGCTCCGGCGAGCACTCCAGGCACCACCGACGCCTGTTGCCACGGCCACGCCGGTCTATACGCCAACGCCATAAGACCGGATCAAAGCCTGGCGAGGGGGGAATGGAATATCAGAATTTTGTTAATCCTCTTTTTTTCCTCTTGACGTTCATCCAGAAGGCATGTATCATATTATTAGCACTCTATGCAGTAGAGTGCTAAAATACTGCAATAAACTTATTCTGGAGGCGAATATGGCACTTAATCTCAAACCCCTCGGCAGCCGTGTGGTGATTGATCCCATCGAGCAAGAGGACATCACTGCGGGAGGCATCGTGCTCCCCGAAACGGCCAAAGAAAAACCCCAACAGGGCAACATCCTGGCAATTGGCCCTGGCGACCGTGACGAAGACGGAAAGCGCATCGCCATGGACGTAGCCGTCGGCGACAAAGTCTTGTACGCCAAGTATTCCGGCACCGAAATCAAAGTGGATGGCAAGAAACTGCTCATCCTGCGCGAGAGTGACATTCTCGCCATCGTTAAGTAAATTAATCAAATTGGAGGAATGAATTATGGCTGCAAAACAACTCGTCTTTTCCGAAGACGCCCGTCGGCGGCTCCAGCAAGGTATTGATGTGGTTGCCAATGCTGTTGGCACCACGCTTGGTCCCAAAGGCCGCAACGTGGCCATCGACCGGAAGTTCGGCTCCCCCACCATCACCCATGACGGCGTGACGGTTGCCAAGGAAATCGAACTGGAAGATCCCTTTGCGAACATGGGCGCGCAGCTTCTCAAGGAAGCCGCCACCAAGACCAATGATATCGCCGGTGATGGCACCACCACATCCACCGTTCTGGCGCATGCCATCGTTTCCGAAGGCCTGAAGAACCTGGCCGCGGGTGCCAACCCGATGCGCCTGAAACTCGGCATCAGCCGGGGCGTGGAGACGGTAGTCGCCGCCCTGCGCAAAATGTCCCAGAAGATCGACACCAAAGAAGAGATCGCCTCGGTCGCCACCAACTCCGCCGCTGATCCTGAAATCGGCAAACTGATCGCAGATGTGATGGACAAGGTCGGCAAAGACGGCGTCATCACCGTGGAAGAGTCCAAGTCCATGCAATTCGAGACCGAGTACGTGGAAGGCATGCAGTTCGACCGCGGTTACATCTCGGCCTACTTCATCACCGATTCGGAACACATGGAAGCGGTCATCCCCGAACCGTACATCCTCATCTACGACAAGAAAATTTCAGCCGCCCAGGATATCGTCCCGGTGCTGGAAAAACTCGTCCAGATCGGCAAACGCGACCTGGTCATCATCGCCGAGGATATTGACGGCGAAGCGCTGGCTACTCTCGTGCTGAACAAACTGCGCGGCATGTTGAACGTGCTGGCCGTCAAAGCCCCTGGCTTCGGCGATCGCCGCAAGGCCATGATGCAGGATATTGCCACCCTGACCGGTGGTCAGCTCATCTCCGAAGAGACCGGCCGCAAGCTCGAAACCACCACCCTGCAGGACCTCGGCAAGGCTGAGAAAGTCGTCTCCGACAAAGACAACACCACCATCGTTGGTGGCAAGGGTGATACCGCCCAGATCAAGGGCCGCATCGAGCAGATCCGTGTTGAGATCGACAAGAGCACCAGCGATTACGACAAGGAAAAACTGCAGGAGCGTTTGGCCAAGCTCTCCGGCGGCGTTGCCATCATCCGTGTTGGCGCAGCCACCGAGACCGAACTCAAAGAGAAGAAGCACCGCGTCGAAGACGCCCTCTCTGCCACACGTGCCGCCATTGAAGAAGGCATCGTCCCCGGTGGCGAAATCGTCTTCATCAACGCCGTAGCCGCTCTTGACAAGGTCAAAATGGATGGTGAAGATGAAACCATCGGCGTCGCCATTGTGCGCAAGGCTCTTGAAGCCCCCATTCGCAGACTGGCTGAGAATGCCGGCCAGGACGGCGCAGTCATTATCGAGAACGTTCGCCGGCTTGCCAAGGAACAGAACAACAAGCACCTCGGCTACAACGTCATCACCGAGGAATACGGTGACATGCTCAAGGCCGGCGTGATTGACCCGCTCAAGGTCGTGCGTGGCGCCCTCGAAAATGCCGCCTCCATTGCCGCCATGATCCTGACCACCGAATGCCTGGTCACTGACGTACCCGAAAAAGAAAAACCCGGCCCCGCCATGCCTCCCGGCGGTGGAATGGATTACTAAACCAGCTTTGTTTACGGCAGGGGCACGGCGACGCCGTGCCCCTGTTCCATTTAATTGGTATAATCCTGAACAATGGCCAGACCAGCAAACCCTGCACATCCTCGCTTCCTTGAGCCTCTTCCTGATTTTGGCCCTCAGCGCCTGTGGGGGACCCGGCGGTGTGAATCTAGTACCCGCCACCCTTACACCCACGCCCTCCCCAACACCGACTGCCACACCAATCCCGCTGGCAGTTTCCGTCAATGGCGAAGGCATCCCCGTTCCGGAATTTGAGTCGGAACTGGCACGCTATCAGCAGGCCCAAAC
Source organism: uncultured Chloroflexia bacterium (assembly GCA_963830665.1). GTDB lineage: Bacteria > Chloroflexota > Anaerolineae > Anaerolineales > Villigracilaceae > UBA877. The sequence continues at coordinate 33,852 of CAWHNM010000025.1, read as the reverse complement.
CGCTTTGGGCAAAACCGTCAGTCTGGAAGAAGCCACGAAAGCCGTCAGCGATGAATTTATTGATATTCTTCTCCTGGCACAGGCTGCGGCTGCCAAAGGGTATCTTGTGGATGATGCCGCTTTACAGGGCCGCGTTGATAGTCTGGCAGCCAAAGCGGGGGGTCCCGCTGCGCTGGCAGCCTGGCAAACCGCCCACGGGTATACAGATGCAACCTTCAGGTCCGATTTGCGGCGCCAGATGGCTGCTGCATATATGCGCGACCAGGTCGCGGCTTCCGTCCCTGGTACCGCCGAACAGGTTCACGTAAAACAAATTTTGCTCTATAATTCAGAGGCAGCCCAGCAAGCGCTTGGCTATCTGAAGGCCGGTTGGAAATTCGATGATCTGGCTGCCCAGTATGACCCGCTTGCCAAAGGCGAATTGGGCTGGTTTCCGCGAGGCTACCTGTCCGACCAGGCCGTCGAAGCAGCTGCTTTCGCCCTCCAGGCTGGCCAATACAGCGATATCATCCAGACTCAGGCAGGTTATGATATCCTGTATGTGGTAGCCCGTGACCCGGCCCGATCCCTCTCGCCGGATGCCTTGCTGACCCTTCAGGAACGCGCTTTAAAGGACTGGCTTACGCAACGACGAAATGAGAGTACAATCCTGATTGCACCTTGATGTGTCCCGGGAGATGGTATGATGGACAACTTTGAAATGAAGGCCGAACCGAAAATCAAACGGAAACCTGTGATCTGGAACATCCTGACAATCCTTGTCTTGCTGGGCGCCTGTTATCTGGCATATTACTTCTTCACTATATTCATCAACCCCAATTCGCCTTACAACCCGTTTCCTCCGGTTGCGCTGCCTACCCTTTACCAGACCTCCACTTTCACGCCCACCATCATCCCCAAACCCGCCACCTGGACGCCCACGCCAACCGTTTCGCCCGTCCCATCCCGTACAAAAGCCCCCACCTGGACGTCCGTTCGCGCTGGTGATCACTCCAAGCGCCACCATAACGCCAACCCCCAGCCCTGTCCCTGGAACGCCGACGATCACTCCAACCGGCATGCCGGCATCGGCAGATATTACCTATGTAGCCAGTATCAAAATGCACGCGGACTTAGCCTGCAACTGGATGGGGGTAGGCGGGACAGTTATGAATACAGACAATCAACCTCTGCTCTTTCAGACTGTCCAGTTGGGCGGTGAATTAAATGGCAAGGCCATCAACAGTCTGGTTTTGAGCGGTAGTAATGCAGCCTATGGAAAGTCCGGCTTCGAATTTGAAAAACTGGGCGACAAACCGATCGCCTCAACGCACACGCTCTGGGCCGAGCTTTTTGATAACACTGGCAAGCCGCTGACCGGAAAAATTTACTTTGACACCTTTGATGATTGCGCAAAGAACCTGGTGATGATCGTTTTCACCAAAATACGCTAGGAAAACCCTGGAATAAAAAATGCGGCCTGGAGGCCGCATTTTTTATATTTCGGAAAACTTTGGGATCTCACACCTCTGCATTCCAGTGGGCATATTTTGGATTGTTCCCGTGCAATATTTCATCGAACAGCTTGCGAAGCGAGTCTGCCACCGGTCCCATCACGCCCTTGCCAACCGGACGATGGTCCACTTTCGTCACCACAGTGATCTGGGCAGCCGTGCCTGTCATGAAAAATTCGTCGCAGATGTAAATTTCCGACCGGTCGATCGATCGTTCCACCACCGTCAGTCCCAATTCATTCTTTGCCAGTTCCATCACGGAACGGCGGGTAATTCCTTCCAGGATATTATCCGTGACCGGCGGAGTGATCAGCACTCCATCCCGGAACATAAAGATATTCATGGCGCTGCCCTCGGCCAGATGACCATCCTGTGTCAGGACAAGCGCTTCGTCAAAACCGGCTCTGGCCGCGTCGGTTTTTATCAGCGCTGAACTGGCATATGCACCGCTGATTTTGCCGCGCGCCGGGATCGTATTATCATCCATGCGCCGCCAGGACGAGATGGTCACATGGGCATCGGCTTCATTTTTGACATATTGCTCGAAGGGCATGGCAAAGATGGTCAATTCATCTTTCAGGTTATGCAGGCGTACACCGATCACCTCATCGGCTTTGTAGGCCAGAGGGCGGATGTAAATATTCTGCTGGTAGGCATCCTGGCGGAGGAGTTCGATTGTCAGGTCCGTCAGGCTTTCAGGGGTGTGATCGATTTCCATGCACATCATTCGGCATGAATTCAGAAAACGCTGGTAATGGTCCACCGGACGAAAGACAAAGAGTTTTTCTCTTTTCATCATTCCAATAACCCCGCATGCCTCCAAAAACTGCCGTACCATAATTGAGAGCGTGCGTGGCGACCCCGACCTTGGCTTCCGAATAAGGGACAATCTTACCTTTAAAATATGCATGTCTTGGCAAATCCACAGAGGTACCTCCAAAACGAAGTTTATTGAACCCATAGACTGCATCGCATTATACCGCGGCCCCTGGATCATGATTTCGCTGCGCGTTGGTGGTCAAAGGGTATAACAATCCAGAGAGAATGCTCTTGACAATTGCTGATAATGATATTAATATTCATTTAGATGGCTATCTAATTAGTTTTACGAGGCAAATTTATGGATGAAAATGAAATGGTTGATTTTGTCAAAGCCATTGCGGATGCTGACCGGCTGCGGATCGTCGGCCTGCTGACTCAAAAGCCGGCGCGCCTTTCCGAGATTATCGAATTATTGGGGTTTCACCCGGCGGATACTCAGCACCACCTGGATCGGCTCATGCAGAGTGGTGTGGTACACCTGACGGATGGCATCTATGAATTGGATCCCAAAGCGCTTGAAAAACGCCTGCGCCGACAATTCGAGGGCAAGCGCCCGGCTTATGCTCCAGAATCGGATGTGGAAAAAAACGTTGGCAGGGTTCTGGCTGCGCACTTGAATCCAGATGGGAGGATCAAGACGATCCCCTTCCAACCAGCCAAACTGCATGTCATCCTGGATTACCTGATCAATGCCTTCACCGTCGGCGCGAACTATACCGAGAAGGAAGTCAACATGATCCTGGCGCATTTCCACCCGGATACAGCCGGCCTGCGGCGTTACCTGATCGATGCCGGGATGCTTGAACGGGAACGCGATGGCTCGCGCTATTGGAGGCCAAAATGAACGAGGAACTGGTCATTTTCTTTAAAGCCCTGGCAGATGCCAACCGCCTGAAAATAGTCGGTTTGCTGGCCCAGCAGGGATATAGTGTGGAGGAACTGGCCGCCCTGCTGGATCTGAAACCTCCCACAGTCTCGCACCACCTGTCCAGGCTGGCGGAAGCGGGGTTGGTGACAGCCCGGGCGGAAGGCTACTACAGCATCTACCAGTTGGACAGGGATGCTCTCGAAGCTGCCGCACGCGGCCTGTTCTCCAGGAGCAAATGGCTGCCGCTGCCGGGGATGTGGATCTGGATGCCTATAACCGCAAGGTGCTGGCCAATTTCAGCTTACCGGATGGGACGATTGAAGGAAATCCCGGCCCAGCGCAGGAAACTGGAAGTCGTGCTGCGCCATGTGGTGAAAACCTTTGAGCCGGGTGTGAAATATAGTGAGAAACAGGTCAACCAGAAGCTGGCCCGTTTTCACGAGGATACGGCCACCCTGCGGCGGGAATTGGTGGGCTATGGTTTGATGAAAAGAGAGGCTGGGGGAGGCAGAATACTGGGTCGAAGATACAGAACGTCTCAGATGTACCCGGTTGAACGAATAAACCTGCCGGACGTGCGACATTGTTACAATCCGCTTTTTTGGCCGGGAAACCCGGCTTGCGCGGGTACTGGAGAGGCGTTGCCGCCACCTTGTCCACCACCACCAGATAACGTTCTTCGGCCACTCCCGGCAATGTCACCGGGAGCAGGCTGCGCATCTGTCCGCCCAGCAGCCTGAACGCTTTTTCAGCGTTATGCGCCTCCGCGGGTCCGCTGTGACCTTTCTGGGCCAGCATCCTGCCGCCCACTTGCACCAGCGGCAGGAGATATTCCGCCAGGACCGGCAGGTTTGCCACGGCGCGTGCCACTGCCCAATCGTAAGACTCGCGCTGTGCGGGCATCTGTCCCACTTCCTCGGCACGCGCAGTCAATCACCTCAACCGCTTCCAGCTTCAGGATTTCGACCACATGGCGGCAGAAGCTGGTTTTCTTCCCAACCGACTCGACCAGGGTCAATTCCATGGATGGATAGAGAATTTTCAAGGGAATGCCCGGAAAGCCTGCACCGGTGCCCACATCGATCAGGCGTTTGGGCGGGTTCTCCTTCCATGCCAGGATGCATGAAAAAGAATCCAGAAAATGCTTGGTGCGGATCCCTTCGACATCGCGGATGGCCGTCAGGTTGAATTTCTCATTCCAGGCCAGGAGTTCATTTTCAAACGTTATGAGAGCCACCACCTGCCGCCCGGTCAGGTGGATGCCGAAGAGTTGCTGGGCGGCGTGAACAAGGCTTTCCATATTACGGGATTATAACATCTGGCTTGAGCCATCAAATTAAAAGGCACCGGGCGCAGACTGCTTGTCTGCGCCCGGTTGTGTTTTTTAGAATGTGGGATTATTTTGCCTGGGCGGCTTTCTTAGCCTTGCGCCGCTTGACCAGGGCGACGATGCCCCAGATAACCAGTGCCAATCGGTCCAAAGACAACGATCAGGATCGGGAGCACCAGCAGCACAAGATAGATAACGAAGTTCACAAACCCTTGCAGGAATTTGACCAGCGCCTGGACGGCATCGCGTGCCACACCCTGGGGTTTCCAACCGCCAATTTCAATCGGCTTGATGGTCTTCTCGGCGATCAGGGTCACGTTGATGGAGGAGGTTGAAGTGGTCTCTTCGATATACTTCATCTGGCCCTTGATCTGCTCGATCTGTCCGCGGATGTTGACGATCTGGTTGTAAACATTCAGGACATCCTGGGTCTTGGTGGTGCTGTCGTTGCCGGGGTTGTTCTTCGCCTCATCCATGATCGTCCTGGAGATCCTGTTCTGCTTTCTCCAGGTTGGTCAGCTGGCTTTGCAGGTCGACATATTGGGAGGTCACATCCTGGCCGGAGCGGTTTTCGCTCTGGACATCCACCACGTCTGCTTTGATCTGGCTCAGGGCATTATCCAGCTTGGCTGCCGGGACGCGGATGGAAATGCTGCCCTGCGGGGCAGTTTCGCCGCTCTGGGTGTAGACCTGGGACATATTCATTGAGACGAGGTAGCCGCCCAGGTCTTTTGCCATCTGGTTGATGGCATCCATCTTTTTCTGCGGGTCGGCGACAACAACGCTCAGATCCACGTTCATGACGATCAGCCGGTCCTGGGCGGCTGCGTAGCTGGCAATCGTCTTGGTCGTGTTGTAACTATCGCGCCGGCGCCGGCGCACCGCCAGCCTCATTCGTCACACCGCCTGCACCCGAGGCACGTGGCCGGCGCTTGAGGGGCCGGGGCGACCATTGGTGTGGCGGCAGACTTCGCGCCACAGGCAGCCAGCACCAGGGTCAGAGCAATAAAAATGAAAACAATTCTTTTCTTCATGGCTTCTTCTCCTTGAACACAAGCAATAGGGTTGGTTTGCCTGCTAGACGCCCCGGTGCCGGGATTAGTTCCTGCCGGTCTTACTGCCACGAAATATGGTATCCCCATTTATCGCATCACCAGCCTCCAGCCAGCCGCTCGGCATGCCGCGGCGGGAGACCGGCATCCAGGATGCGCTTCTGCACGGATTTGATGTCATACTCCACCCGGTGCGGCTCCCAGATTTCGGTCATTGGGATCGAATATGGCATAGGCCGCCCGTGGGTCCCGGTCACGCGGCTGGCCGACCGAGCCGGGGTTCAGAATGGCACGTTCCTTCAGTTCATACCTTTCTGCCGGACCAGGCACCTCGATGGACATTTCATCTGTTTCAGCATGGTACTGGAAAACCGCCTGGAAATGCGAATGTCCCACCAGGCACCAGGGTGTTTCAAAGAAATCCAGGTTTATGCGCGCCACCAGCGTATTCATGATGTATTCCCAGATCGGGTCGCGCGGGCTGCCGTGCACCAGAGTGACACTCCCGCATACCTTCGGTTCCTGCAAAAGCGTGCGCAGAAATTCCTTGTTGCGCATCCGTCAACCTTTCACGCTGCCAGAGCAGGGCTTTTTTGGCATCGCTGTTGAAAACCTCCAACGCCATGTCACCGATGGCAGCATAATCGTGATTGCCCATCATGCAGGTCAGTTCGGGCAAGGCCTGGATACGCTCGATACACTCGTTGGGATCCGGGCCATAACCGGCAATATCACCCAGGCACCAAACCTCATCCACTTTTCCGGCGTCGGCCAGGACGGCCTCCAGCGCGGTGATGTTGGCATGCACGTCGGAAATTACCAGCACTTTTGTCATTTGGTCTCCAGGAGCATCGCTAAACGGGCGATGATGGTCTCTGCCACTTCATCCTTGCTCATCAGCGGCAGGGGTTGTTTCTTTGCGTCTGAAAACAGCAGTGTGACACGGTTGGTATCCACGCCAAAGCCGGAATCCGGGGCGGAAATATCGTTGGCAACGATCATATCCAGATTCTTGGACTTCAGCTTGGCCTCGGCATTCTGCAGCAAGTCGCGGCTTTCGGCAGCGAATCCGATCACCACGCGCGGCCTTTGGGACCCCAGGCCTGACACCGCCGCAAGGATATCCGGCGCGGCCTCCAACTCGACCTGCGGAATACCATCCCGTTTCTTGAGCTTGTTTTCTGCAACCTGCTTTGGGCGGAAATCGGCCACTGCCGCGGCCATGACGAGGGCATCTGCCCCGGCGCATTCAGCCAGGACGGCCTCCAGCATTTCCTCGGCAGTGGCGACCGGGATGAGGCGTGCTCCCACCGGGGGGGTAAGGGCTGTCGGCGCGCTGACCAGGCTGACGGTCCCGCCTGCATCCAGGGCGGCCTGCGCCAGGGCGTAGCCCTGTTTGCCGGAGGATTTGTTCGTCAACACGCGCACCGGGTCGAGCGGCTCCTGTGTCCCACCCGCTGTGACGACAATCTTTTTCCCGGCCAGCGGGCCATGCCTGCCCAGCAGGAAACGGATGTGGCCGAGCAGTTCGGCGGGTTCCACAAAGCGACCCTTGCCCACCAGCCCGGAGGCCATGCGTCCTTCGCCGGGTCCGGCAAAAGTAAACGCCGCGCTCCGAAAGGATGCGGATATTATCCTGCGTGGCAGGATGGGTGTAGATGCCCACATCCATGGCCGGGGCAACCAGCAGGGGGCAGCGGGCAGCCAGGGCGGTGATGGTTAGCAGGTTATCGGCAATGCCGTGGGCTAATTTGCCAAGCGTGTTGGCGGTGCATGGGGCGATCACCAGCAAGTCGGCGCTTTGGCCGAGTCCGACGTGCAGCACATGCGCCTGCCCGCCCCACAGATCGGCATCGGTGAAAGCCTTGCGGCCGGTCACGGATTGGAAAGTGAGCGGCGTGATGAATTTCTCCGCCGCAGGGGTCAGGATGCACATCCACCTGGGCTCCGGCCTGGGTCAATTTGGAGGCCAGGTCGGCGGCTTTGTAGGCGGCGATGGATCCGGTGACCCCGAGCAGGATGTGCTTATTGGTGAATAGATTCATACTGGCCGATTATACTGCCAACCGGCAGACCCTCATTATATATGCCGGGAAGCCAGTGTGAACCGCCTCGTTTCCGAGAAGGGCGGTTTCAGCGGCTCCGCTTCCAATGCCATGACCCGGCTGTTGGCAAAATAATCGAAATTGAAATTGGTGGGGTCGCCGGCCTTTTTGCCGGGGATTGGCATCAGCCGCGCCGTGAGGGGTTTATTCAAACGCAGCGCCAGGGCAGAGAGATCCAGCAGCAGCGCGGACGATCTGGTTTGGCGTGGTATCGCCCGGCAGCGGGACCGTATCCAGCCCGGTGCCGCACACGGCCGAATAAAGCAGCAAATCCTTGATCGTCAATGTCCCCTCGGCAGCACGCCGGGCCAAGACCGCATCCTCCAGGACCGGCAGCATCAACCCGCTGAATCCCACCTCCAGGGAAGCGGGCACGCTCGATGATTTCCGTCAGGATTGCCGCAGCAGCCAGCGAACCGTGCAACCCTGCGCTTGGCACACCCATCCGTTCCATGGCCGCGCCGATGGAGGCGGATTCGGACGGGAAAGGCGCCAGGGAAAAGTCAATCCCGCCAAACCCGATCGAAAAACGGCGGCCGAGCGCCTCACCGACCAGGGCCAATTCCCTGGCATGCTTTTCGATTTCAGAAGTCATCTTCCATTGGCCATCGGTTATCGTGCGGGAATTGGTAAAAGCCTCCACAGCCAGATCCGCCGCTTCCGTTGCAATGGAAAACACCGGCTCGTCATGGGCGTGGTAGGCCGCCGGGAAGAAGGGCGAACCCGGCTTTACATTCGCCAGCGCCGCAAAGCGCAGGTTGGCGAAACCATCCGGGAGTGATCGAGCTGCAGCGGGTGATGACCTCCGCACAGGCCTGCACAGGCCGGGATGGAAATGCCAAACCTGGCATCTGCCATGCTGCCGGAGAAAAAAATATTCTGGGCGGCGGCAATGGCCTCCGGGATGACAGCAAAACTATCCAGGACTTCCGGTTGGGCCGGCCCGAGGGCAGCGTAGGCGATTCCGGCAGATTGGATCGCTGTCCCAACTTTGTTCAGCCAGCCTGGGCGTTTCGCCGATTTTATCCGCTCCGAGGATTTGCAGGAACGGCACCGTTGCCAGCCGGGTCGTCTGGACCTCGTAGCCGGCGGCCTCATAGGCGGCTTTGGCTTCCGCCAGGAATTTTCCTGCCTGCTCGATCTCCTGCTTCGTCGATCGGCCAGCCAGGGTTGCAGAAATAGGTAATGGAGCGGATTTTCATGGGCTTTTATCCTGAACTCTATGCTTGTCTACCCTAAATAATGCCCCAGAACAGGTTTTCCCAAGGGCAACCACTATCATTTTACAATATATTTACGGAATTGGTCCTCTCAATTTCACCTTCTGTTACCCCACGATTTCCTTCACCCGCCCAACCTGCCCATCCATCAAGCGGACTTTAATGCCGTGCGGATGCGTGGGCGAACTGGTCAGGATATCCTTGAGAATACCCTCGGTCAGCTTGCCGGTGGGCTGGTCCTGCTTCAGGACAATCCGGACCCGCAGGCCGGGTTTGAGTTGGGAACGGGTGGGGACAGGCATGCTCGCATCAAGCCTATTCCAGCAGGCTTTCTGCAAACTTCAAGAATGCCTGCACATCCTCGAAATTGCTGACCAACCCAACCGAGACCCGCACCGCGCCGGAAGATTTGCCGTCGATGCACAGGCGGAAATCGTCCAGGCTCAAGCGCTGGTCGTGGCCGGGACTGGTGAAGCAGGCAGCCAGCTCCATCCTGGAAATGCCCAGGGCAATCTCGCCCGCCCCGGGGTTGCAGAAGCAGCCTGTCCGCAGGGAAATGACTGGACTGGTTGGCCTTTGCCTCGATGAAACGATGGTCGATCGGCCCGCCATCCTTGTCGAAGAAATTGGCCGTCACCGCCCCGCCGCGCTTGATCGTGTTCAGCGGCCCGTAGATCCGCACCAAGGGGACACCGCTGGCGTGCTTCATGGCCGACAGGTTATCCAACAGCCAGCCGGTGAGACAGCGCACCCGTTCCTGGATGGTCTCGTAGCCGATGGATTGGATATGCTTCAATCCGATCTCCACCGCCGGGATGTTGAGATAATCCAGGGTGCCATCCTCGAAGGCGGCCGGGGCTTCGGCCAGGTAATATTTATCGCCCTGGACCGAGGCGACGGTGATCGTCCCTCCGGCAAACCAGGGGCGGCGCAACTTCTTCAAGGTTTCACGACGGGCCAGCAGGGCCCCGATGCCGGTCGGATAGCCAAAGATTTTATAGAACGAGAGCGAGACGAAATCCGGCTTGTATTTGGAAAGGTCCAGCCGGCTGGTGGGAGCGAAGGCGGCCGCATCCAGCAGCACATCCCAGCCTTTGGCATGGGCGCGCTCGATCCACTCCAGCGGATGGAGGACGGAAGAAAAATTGGACTGGGCCGGGTAGGCGAACAGGTTGTTCCTGCCAGCCGGGCCCTTGTCTCCGCCCAGGGCCAGGTCCAGGGAGGTTTCAAGCGACTCCGTGTCCACGCGCATATCCGGCAATGCCACCGGGATGTAGGTCACCTCGGCGCCCTTGGCATGGGCAAATTCCCGGATCCCGTTGACCGAGTTATGGTTATCGAAGGTCAGCAGGTAGTGCGAACCCGGGCCGAAAGGATAGGATTCTCCGACCAGTTTAAGCGCTCCGCTGGCATTCAGGCTGAAGATGACGGTGTACTCGGCCGGATCGGCGTTGAAGAACTGCAGGATGGTCTGGCGGGTGCTTTCGATCAGGCGCGTGGCGACCTGCGAAGTCGGGTTGGAGGAATGCGGGTTGCCGAAAACATTCTCGGCCAGAAGTTTCTGGTGGAGCGCGCAGCTGCGACTCGGCATACAACCCGCCGCCGGTGTAATCCAGGTAGATCTGGCCGAGCCGGTCAAGCCGGGAATAGTCCCGCTCGCGCAGTTCATCCAGATCGTGGGTTGTATCGTAAGCCGGGTATTTCTGAACAAATTCAGCATACTCGGACATGCAGGCTCCTTGCAAGCAATTATGGATTGCGGAATAATTATCTATGGATGCGGCAGGCTAATTCGGCGGCCAGAAAATGAACTGCCAGACGGAATAGCCGTATTTATCGGCGGAATAAATCCGGGCGTGGGAGGGCTGGTCACAACCGGGTTCGTCGGTGATCTTTACAGACAGTTTGCCGGTATTGCCCTCAAGTGGAGGAACGTAGCTGACCGGCAGAAAGATCTGGGTCCCGCCCTGGCAGACCCAGGCTTCGATCAGATAGCCGCGGTAATCATCGAACGACATCCGCATCGCCGTCCAGGTAACCGTCACTTCGCTGCCATTGCGGCGTGCGATCGCGTCCTGGGGCGGCGCGAACTGGGTGGAGAGAGGCGGCGCGGAATAGACCTGCGCCAGATCTTTGAAATCCCCGCTGTTAAACTTCACCCGCTCGACCTGGATCCAGCAGGGATTCCAGCCGTGCACTGCCTGCACAAGCAGCCAGGTACCGTCCTGGTTGCGCCCAACCGCTTCCATCAAACTGCCGGCCTGCAAACTGGTCTTGTACAGGTAAAAGGAGGCCGGGCCATACAGGCAGTCGGAATATTCCAGGATCGAGACGACCGGCGGTTCGGGAGTGGGCGTGGGCGCAGGCGTGCCGGAAAGGGTGGGGGTGAGAGCAGGCGTGGGGCTGGCCAATGGAGTGGCGGACGGCGCAACGGTCACGGGCACTTCAATGACCCGGGTCACTTCCTGAGTTATATCCTGGGTCACCATCTGCGTTACCACCTGCGTCAACAGGACCGGTTGGGCGGTGGGCGCATTTGCCTGGGTAAACGGCAAGGCAGTGCAGGCGCTCCCGGCAAGGACAAAAATCAAAGCCACGATAAAAACCGGGTGGGTTCTCAGAGGTGAGCGAAACCTATTCAATGCTGCTCCTCATATTGTATTTAATTCCATCCATCCTGACCGGATCATTTCGTAAAGGCAGGCCAGGGCACCATGCGGTAGGCGGTGTAGCCGTGCTTTTCCGCCGAGTAGATGCGGGCGCTGGAGGGTACATCGCAACCGGGTTCATCCTTAACCGTGATATTCATCATGAAATTATTCTGATCAAAAGTAAGGACATATTTGATCGGGAGAAAGACCCGTACGCCGCCCTGGCAGACCCAGGCCTCGATCAGGTAACCGCGGTAATCATCTTCCGTCATATAGACCGGCTGCCAGAAGATGGTCACATCGCTGCCGGAACGGGTGGCGCTGACCAGCGGCGGCTCATAGAGGTTGGTCGCATAAGGAATGGTTGTCCAAACGATCGGGACATCCTTGAGCTCCCCCTGGTCGAACCTGACCAGGTCGGCCCTGATCCAGCAGGCATTCCCCGGACGGTCATTGAGGGCGCGTATGTCCAGCCAGGTGCCGTCCATATTGCGCCCGAACACCCACATCCAGACAGTGGCATTCAGCCCATATTTGAACAGGTAGGCAAACCCCGGCCCATACCAGCAGCCGGAATCTGCCAGGATGGTGACACGCGGGGGGGTGTAGGTTGGCGTGAGCGAAGGGATCGGTGTGCGGGTCGGGGACAGGTAGGGCGTCGGGGTTTCGGTGGCAGTCGGGTTGGGCGTAAGGGTGACGGGTACTTCCACCACCTGGGTTACCTCGGATGTGACCACATGCGTCGCCACCCGGGTAACCACGACCGTCTGGATGGCAGGGGTGGCAGTGAGACTGGCGACCGCCGGCGCACAGGAGACGCTGGCCAGGCTGAACAGGCATGCAGCCAGGCAGGTCATCAATAGTTTCAAAGTCTTGCTTGGTTCCGTCATGACTTCTCCTCGATCCAATCGATCGGCCCGATGAAGCCCTTTCAGCCCCAAAAGGGCCGGAAAGGGACAATATTATCACAAACCTTGGGCCAACGAGCTACGCTGTGGAACCGGATCGATCAGATCGAGGGGATTACCCGGCATGCCGGATCCTTGTCATCCGATCAGGGGGTCGGAGTCGCGGTTGGGAAAGGCTGCCAGGGAACATTCGTCCACTTCGAGTAGCCCTCAGCGCTAACGGTGTAAATGCGGGCGCTGGAAGGCTCGAGGCAGCCTGGCTCATCTGCGACTTTAACCGCTTTCATGGCGGTATCGTCGAAAGTGGTGGTCTTGCTGAACGGGACGAAGACTTGCTTCCCACTCAGGCAAACCCAGGTCTCGATCAGATAGCCGTGATAATCCGCTTCTGTCATTGGGACAGGATTCCAGAAAATCGTCACAAAATTTCCATCCCGGTAGCTGCTGACCGCTTGTGGCGGGGGATAAAGAGTGGAATAGGGCGAGAGATCCGGCTGGACGACCGGCATTGCCTCCAGGCTGCCCGAATTCACTTTCACCAGCTCCGCTTTCACCCAGCAGGGATCCTTGTGGTCAGAGCCCTGAATTTCCACCCAACTGGTGTCCGGGTTGCGCCCGATAACCGCCTGCGGGCTGGCCGCCTGGATTTCGTATCTGCCAAGATAATCAGGATCGGGACCATACAGGCACTCGGTATGGATCAGGATGGTAACGGCGGCTGGCAGAGGGGTTGGCGTGATGGTGGGCGAAGCTGCGCTGGTGGGCGTCTGTGTCGGCAGCGGGGTGTCGGTGGGAACAGGGTTCGGTTCCGGGGTGACGGTGACGGGGACTTCGACGATCCGGGTGACTTCCTGAACAACCACACGGGTCACTTCGCGGTTCACTTCAACCACCGTAACGGCAGGCTTCGCTCCGGGTGTCGAAGCTAAAGGCAAACAAGAGACTCCTGCAAAAAGAAGCAAAATCGCAATACCAAGAACTGTGTAATACTTCGCGGTAACAGGTGTTTTTATCATGGCATCTCCTCTCGGCTCAATTGTAGCACTGCTTTAAGGCGGGGTCTTCATGGATGTCATTGCGAGGGCTGGGTGCTTCATCCCCAATCCCAGTGCCGGACTGCTTCGCCGCCTGCCCTGTCCCGTCCGGGCAGGACGGGGCGCAGTGGCGGCAGGCCTGCACGATCCCAGACCTGACTGTAGGAAGGCATGGTCACACTTCCCACTTGCTCCACAATAGGTCCTGTGGTATCATCCCGAAACAATTCAATAGCCCTAATCGGCACTCTTATCCAGAGAGGCGGAGGGACCGGCCCGATGATGCCTCGACAACCGGTCGGCGATAAGCCGAACACGGTGCCAAATCCGGCAGTAGGGGTAACCCAAATGGTTACCCCGAATTCTGGAAGATGAGAGGGCAGCCGTGCACCCTGTGCAATTGCCCTTTCGCCAGAAAGGGCATTCTCTTTTTAAGAAAGGGTAACCATGACAACCACTTTTATGTCTTCTCCAAAACTGCTGTTCACCTCCGAATCGGTCACCGAAGGCCATCCCGACAAGCTGTGCGACCAGATCGCCGATTCCGTCCTGGACTGCCTGCTTCGAGCAGGACCCGATGAGCCGGGTGGCCTGCGAGGTGGCCACCAAGACCGGCTTCGTGATGCTGCTGGGCGAGATCACCACCAACGCCTTTGTCAATTTTGATGAACTCGTCCGCCGGGTCGTCAACGAGATCGGCTACGACCGGGCCAAGAAAGGCTTCGACGGCAGCACCTGCGGGGTGCTCTCGGCCATTGCCAGCCAGAGCCCGGATATCGACATGGGCGTCAGCAAGTCCCTGGAGGCCAAGGACGGCGACCAGGACCAGATCGACCTGATCGGCGCGGGCGACCAGGGCATGATGTTCGGCTACGCCTGCGACGAGACCGCCCAGCTCATGCCGATGCCGATCTACCTGGCCCACAAGCTGACCCGCAAGCTGGCCGAGGTGCGCAAGGCCGGCGAACTGCCCTGGCTGTACCCGGACGGCAAATCCCAGGTCACGATCGAATACGCCTTCGGCAAGCCCAAACGGATCGACACCGTGCTGGTCTCCACCCAGCATTCGCCAGACGTTTCGCACGCCGAGATCGAGGAAGGCATCATGGAGCACGTCATCATGCCGACCCTGCCGGAGGGCATGATCGACAAGGCCTTGAAGGTTTACGTCAACCCGACCGGGCGCTTCGTCATCGGCGGCCCGATGGGCGACGCGGGTGTGACCGGGCGCAAGATCATCGCGGATACCTACGGCGGCATGGGCCGGCACGGCGGCGGGGCCTTCTCGGGCAAGGACCCGACCAAGGTGGACCGCTCGGCGGCCTATGCAGCCCGCTGGGCGGCCAAGAACGTGGTGGCGGCCGGACTGGCCGAGCGCTGCGAGATCCAGGTGGCCTATGCCATCGGCGTGGCGCACCCGCTTTCGGTCAACATCGAAACGTTCGGGACCGGCAAGATCGCCGACGAGAAGATCGGCCAGCTGATCCTGGAGCACTTCGACCTGCGCCCCGGCGCGATCATCCGCGACCTGGACCTGCGCCGCCCGATCTACCGCAAGACGGCCGCCTACGGTCACTTCGGGCGGGATGATGTCCAGTTCCCGTGGGAAAATACGGACAAGGCCCCGGCCCTGCGCCAGGCCGCCGGGTTGTAAAGACAAGAGACTGACCACGAAGTACACAAAGGAGCACGAAGAAGAGAAGAACACATTGTTATCGTGAACTGCGAGCAAGTCGGAAAACTGAAGGGGCGGACCAAGGTGTCCGCCCTTTTTGATTGGGACGCGCCAGGCGGCCGGGTTGTAAAGGTTCAACGAGCGATCAGGGGCAAATGGATGGCCCGGCCATTCGCAACCACGCGGATGGCCGGTTGCAGGGTATGACCAAGACCATCCTGGATGGTGAAAGGGACCACCAGTTCCTGCACGGTTGTGATCGAAGGACTGACCTGCGCCTGGAAGCTGATCACGACGGGACCAGACAGCCCGACTGCGCCGCTCCAGGTGATCGTCTGGCCTGCGACCTGGGGCGTGCCGCTCGAGGCGGCCAGCCCGCCGGCGTAAGAAGTCCATCCGGCAGCACGGCCGTCAGGCTGACATTTCCCAGGGGGCTGAACAAACCGGACAGGTTGAGGCTGCAGGTAAAAATCTCCCCGGTGACCGGGACGGATGAACTGGTTGAGACGGAAGCCTGCAGCTTGCCCTGAAAAATGACGCCACTGCGCCGGTAACTGCCCCGCCCGGTGCCCCAAGATACAATGGCATTGGCCGTGCCGGGCAGATCATAGGCCAGCACGCCGGAATTGGCGCTGTTGACGACCACTTCCAGGTCAGGGTCAGCATCCAGGTTGGCAAGCGTGGGCGCAGGCAGGGCGCCGTTCCAGTCGACGCCGCCGAAGGCGGGGGGCAGGTTCACGGATTGCAGCAGGTTGCCCAGATAATCCAGGATGTACAGCTTGCCGGTTTGCGCGCTGCCCTTCTGCGTCCAGGAGGTGAAGATCACCTCGGCGTGCCCGTCCGCGTCGAGATCGGCCACGACCGGTTCGGAGGCGAAGCTGAGGTAGCCATCGCCGGAGTGGTAGACCTGGAAAGGCCAGCTGCCGTGCTCGCTTTTGTCGAGCCAGAAGGCGTGCAGCCGGCCATCGTAGGAGGCGAAGAGGATCTCCAGGCGCCCATCGCCATCCAGGTCGGCCACGGCCGGGTTGGCTTCGGCGCTTTCGATGATATTGTAATCTTCGCTGATGGGTGCGCCGGTATCCACGGGGGCTGTGCGCCAGTCGAAGCCGCCGGTGTTGAAGCGGCTGCGGTCGGCGTTGAAGATATACAGCCCCGTGTAGCGGCTGGGCGGGTAGCCGGCATGGCAGTCATACACGTTGCCGGTGACGACCACTTCCATCGTCCCATCGCCGTTGACATCCACGATGTCGGCGGGGCCATCCGCAAAGTTGGTGCGGTAGCTCTCGGCGCGCACACCGTTGCACTCGCCCCAGCCGCGCAGCTCGGTAGCCAGGCTCTCCCAGATGCCCACCTGGCCCCAGTTCTTGCCGCCATAGATGGCATTGGCGGGGATGGGACTGCCATCCGGGTTGTAGGCGTTGATGTAATGCACATCCGAAGGGACGACGATCTCGCCGGTCCCATCCCCGTCCAGGTCGCCGGCGGCGGCATTGGCGTTATAGACGCCCCAGGCATAGCCGCCGTCGTTGTTCAACTGCGGCCAGCCGGAGCGCAAAGCGCCGCTGTGTTCGTAGACCCAGGTATTGACTGCGCTGCCCTGCGCGGCGGTGACGATGATCTCGAGGTCGCCGTTGGCATCCAGATCGGACACCAGCAGGCCGCGCAGCTCGTTCGTGGTGGGGCGCTGCGGCCAGCCGGGCTCGAAATAGCCCTGGCCGGTGTAAACCGAGACCCAGCCGCCGCTGTGCGCAGTGACGATCTCCGGGCTGCCGTCCTGGTCCACATCCGCCAGCACGATCCCGGGCCAGGTGCGGCCCACGTTGGAGGCAGAGGGCTGGCTGCGGTCGTGACCGGAGGCGATGCGCCATTCGAGCGCGCCGGTGGCCCCGTTCAATGAGACGATGGAATAGGCCGAAGCGATCACTTCGGGCTGGCCGTCCCCATCGATATCCCCAACGGCGGGCGAGGAATACCAGCCGGTTTCGCACCAGGAGCTGTAACAGCCGCCGCGCTGCCACTTGAGCACCGGCGCCTGGACGGCCTGGGGGCCGGGTGGAGCGGCCCGGGTGGGTACGCCCGGCAGGCTCCCGATCGACCCGATCGCTAGAAATAACACGCTGAGCATCAACCCTCTGCATTCTATCTCCCGAATTGCGCAGTGCACAATGCCATGTCAACTTCACTTGCTCCACAATAGGTCCTGTGGTATCATCCCGAAACAATTCAAATAGCCCTAATCGGCACTCTTATCCAGAGAGGCGGAGGGACCGGCCCGATGAAGCCTCGACAACCGGTCGGCGATAAGCCGAACACGGTGCCAAATCCGGCAGTAGGGGTAACCCAAATGGTTACCCCGAATCTGGAAGATGAGAGGGCAGCCGTGCACCTTGTGCAATTGCCCTTTCGCCAGAAAGGGCAATTCTCTTTTAAGAAAGGGTAACCATGACAACCACTTTTATGTCTTCTCCAAAACTGCTGTTCACCTCCGAATCGGTGACCGAAGGCCATCCCGACAAGCTGTGCGACCAGATCGCCGATTCCGTCCTGGACTGCCTGCTTCGAGCAGGACCCGATGAGCCGGGTGGCCTGCGAAGTGGCCACCAAGACCGGCTTCGTGATGCTGCTGGGCGAGATCACCACCAACGCCTTTGTCAACTTCGACGAACTCGTCCGCCGGGTGGTCAACGAGATCGGCTACGACCGGGCCAAGAAAGGCTTCGACGGCAACACCTGCGGGGTGCTCTCCGCCATTGCCAGCCAGAGCCCGGATATCGACATGGGCGTCAGCAAATCCCTGGAAGCCAAGGACGGCGACCAGGACCAGATCGACCTGATCGGCGCCGGCGACCAGGGCATGATGTTCGGCTACGCCTGCAACGAGACCGCCCAGCTCATGCCGATGCCGATCTACCTGGCCCACAAGCTGACCCGCAAGCTGGCCGAGGTGCGCAAGGCCGGCGACGCTGCCCTGGCTGCACCCGGACGGCAAGTCCCAGGTCACGGTCGAATACGCCTTCGGCAAGCCCAAACGCATCGACACCGTGCTCGTCTCTGCCCAGCATTCCCCAGACGTCTCGCACGCCGACATCGAGGAAGGCATCATGGAGCACGTCATCATGCCGACCCTGCCGGAGGGGATGACCGACAAGGCCTTGAAGGTCTACGTCAACCCGACCGGGCGCTTCGTCATCGGCGGCCCGATGGGCGACGCGGGTGTGACCGGGCGCAAGATCATCGCGGATACCTACGGCGGCATGGGCCGGCACGGCGGCGGGGCCTTCTCGGGCAAGGACCCGACCAAGGTGGACCGCTCGGCGGCTTATGCGGCCCGCTGGGCGGCCAAGAACGTGGTGGCGGCCGGGCTGGCCGATCGCTGCGAGATCCAGGTGGCCTATGCCATCGGCGTGGCGCACCCGCTCTCGGTCAACATCGAAACCTTCGGGACCGGGAAGATCGCCGACGAAAAGATCGGCCAGCTGATCCTCGAGCACTTCGACCTGCGCCCCGGCGCGATCATCCGCGACCTGGACCTGCGCCGGCCGATCTACCGCAAGACGGCCGCCTACGGTCACTTCGGGCGGGATGATGTCCAGTTCCCGTGGGAAAATACGGACAAGGCCCCGGCCCTGCGCCAGGCGGCCGGGTTGTAAAGATTCTCCACGACCCTGAAAGAAACACAGGGCAAGCGAACACGAAAGAACACCTGTACCTGCGGTACTGCGCGCAGGCACGAAAATGTAGGGGCGGACCGAGGTGTCCGCCCTTTTTGATTGGGACGCGCCAGGCGGCCGGGTTGTAAAGGTTCAACGAGCGATCAGGGGCAAATGGATGGCCCGGCCATTCGCAACCACGCGGATGGCCGGTTGCAGGGTATGACCAAGACCATCCTGGATGGTGAAAGGGATCACCAGTTCCTGCACGGTTGTGATCGAAGGACTGACCTGCGCCTGGAAGCTGATCACGACGGGACCAGACAGCCCGACTGCGCCGCTCCAGGTGATCGTCTGGCCTGCGACCTGGGGCGTGCCGCTCGAGGCGCCAGCCCGCCGGCGTAAGCGAGTCCATCCGGCAGCACGGCCGTCAGGCTGACATTTCCCAGGGGGCTGAACAAAGCGGACAGGTTGAGGCTGCAGGTAAAGATCTCCCCGGCTGCCGGGACGGATGAACTGGCTTGAGACGGAAGCCTGCAGCTTGCCCTGCAAAATGACGCCGCTGCGCTGGTAGCTGCCCCGCCCGGTGCCCCAAGATACGATGGCATTGGCCGTGCCGGGCAGGTCATAGGCCAGCACGCCGGAATTGGCGCTGTTGACCACCACTTCCAGGTCAGGGTCGCCATCCAGGTTCGCCAAGCGTGGGCGCAGGCAGGGCGCCGTTCCAGTCGACGCCGCCGAAGCGGGGGGCAGGTCCACGGACTGCAGCAGGTTGCCCAGGTAATCCAGGATGTACAGCTTGCCGGTTTGCGCGCTGCCCTTTTGCGTCCAGGAGGTGAAGATCACCTCGGCGTGCCCGTCCGCGTCGAGATCGGCCACGACCGGTTCGGAGGCGAAGCTGCAGGTAGCCGTCGCCGGAGTGGTAGACCGAAAAAGGCCAGCTGCCATGCTCGCTTTTGTCGAGCCAGAAGGCGTGCAGCCGGCCATCGTAGGAGGCGAAGAGGATCTCCAGGCGCCCATCGCCATCCAGGTCGGCCGCGGCCGGGTTGGCTTCGGCGGTCTCGATGACGTTGTAATCTTCGCTGATGGGTGCGCCGGTATCCACGGGGGCGGTGCGCCAGTCGAAGCCGCCGGTGTTGAAGCGGCTGCGGTCGGCGTTGAAGATATACACGCCCGGTGTAGCGGCTGGGCGGGTAGCCGGCGTGGCAGTCATACACGTTGCCGGTGACGACCACTTCCATCGACCCCATCGCCGTTGACGTCCACGATGTCGGCCGGGCCATCCGCAAAGTTGGTGCGGTAGCTCTCGGCGCGCACACCGTTGCACTCGCCCCAGCCGCGCAGCTCGGTAGCCAGGCTCTCCCAGATGCCCACCTGGCCCCAATTCTTGCCGCCATACATGGCATTGGCGGGGATGGGACTGCCATCCGGGTTGTAGGCGTTGATGTAATGCACGTCCGAAGGGACGACGATCTCGCCGGTGCCATCCCCGTCCAGGTCGCCGGCGGCGGCATTGGCGTTATACACGCCCCAGGCATAGCCGCCGTCGTTGTTCAACTGCGGCCAGCCGGGGCGCAGAGCACCGTTGTGTTCGTAGACCCAGGTATTGACCTGCGCTGCCCTGCGCGGCGGTGACGATGATCTCCAGGTCGCCGTTGGCATCCAGATCGGACACCAGCAGGCCGCGCAGCTCGTTCGTGGTGGGGCTGCTGCGGCCAGCCGGGCTCGAAATAGCCCTGGCCGGTGTAGACCGAGACCCAGCCGCCGCTGTGCGCCGTGACGATCTCCGGGCTGCCATCCTGGTCCACGTCCGCCAGCACGATGCCGGGCCAGGTGCGGCCCACGTTGGAGGCCGCGGGCTGGCTGCGGTCGTGCCCGGAGGCGACCCGCCATTCGAGCGCGCCGGTGGCCCCGTCCAGGCAGACGATGGAATAGGCCGAGGCGATCACTTCGGGCTGGCCGTCCGCATCGATATCCCCGACGGCGGGCGAGGAATACCAGCCGGTCTCGCACCAGGAGCTGTAACAGCCGCCGCGCTGCCACTTGAGCACGGGCGCCTGGACGGCCTGGGGGCCGGGTGGAGCGGCCCGGGTGGGTACGCCCGGCAGGCTCCCGATCGACCCGATCGCAAGGAATAACACGCTGAGCATCAAGCCTGTGCGTTTCATTATAAAGACCTCCCGGCAATGCGCTGCCGGATGAATTCTACCCGGCAATGGGGCTGGAGGGCATGGGAGCATGGTAGGGGGGAACGCCGCCCCGACCCCACCCCGTACCCCTCCCCAAATTCTGCGGATTTGGAGAGGGGAGAAGAGATCGGGAAGGGAATTGTTTCGCGGAACAAATAGAGGAACAATTCGGGGGCAGAGAGCAGAGATTGGAGAACAGAGAGAGCGCAGCCAATTCTACAGAACTGCGGCATGTGGACAGGAATAAAAGTCACCTTTTTCATTTTTTTCGCGGAACGAATACCCCAGCCAGCCCCTGTCCATTTTGGAAAAGCACCCCAAAGGAACCTGATAAAACCAGGGACGAGGGGACAGCCGGGGCGAGGCATGCAAGGGTCCATGCCGGATATATTAGCACAAATGTTCTGGTTTGGGGAGGGAAAAGTATAGAGCGCTGTGACTGTCACTTTGGAAGTGACTGGCCCATGCCTGGATTTATTCAACGATGGCGATCTCTTCCCCAGCCTGCCTAATTACGCCTCGATTTTATTCATCAATCCTTTTCGACGAGTGCAATTCCTCCCCTGTCACATTTATTTCTGCTCCAGAATTATCTTTTCCGCCCAGGTGACCACTTGCCCGGCAACGGTCAAAGCGCTGCTGATATTCCGGTTCCCGAACAGTCTCTTCCCAATCAGGGTAACGGGATTGAACGGCGTATGACGTCAAGGGGGCAGCATCCCTCACTTCGGGCGGCAACTGAACACCGGCTTGTTCCAGTAAACCTGCCAGGGTAATCAGCGAGTGCGTTTTTGGGAACTCAACTTTGTAGAACACGCAAACCGCTTTGAGAGCCTTTTCGGCCGCTTGTTGGGCCTCAAAACACAGGTCTTCCAAAAAGACACCCTTCTGCCGGCCGATCCCGGCCAACAGCAGATTACTACGAGCACGTGACAGCCAGTTCCTGGGATTATCCGGCTTATTGGCCGCGCTCATAGATCACCTTCCCTTCCCGCAGCGCAGGACGCAAGATGGAGCCAATCGCCTGCCCGTGTCGTTGTACGTCTTGCTCCGTTGCAACTACAACGTCAACCGGCGTCAGGATGCCATGCAAGTTCTTGTAGATTTCCTGCGCAAGAGCGCGCCGGTGCACCGGGCCGCGTACGATCACCAGCATATCCAGATCGGAGTCGGCGCTGGATTGGCCGCGCGCCACGGAACCGAAGAGCAGGATGCGCTCGGGGTGGGCAGTGGCAACGATGCGACGCGTGATTTCATCCACCACGCCCGCCCATTGAGGGGAAAGGTATCGTTTCAGGGACTCGTGCGATAGCCATTTTCGCCTCTTGCGTATATTTTACCCCGTTTGAAAGGAAATCTTCGCTGCTGGCAATATATTCGCAGAACGACCTCGCCCCTTGCCCATTTTCCCGCCATCCGGGGTTCCCATCCCGGAAAGCCTCCCAGCGCCATGGGAATGCGCTCGCAGAGATCGGCCGCCTGCTGGCTGCCGGCGGAAGCAAGCGCCTCCAGCGAGCCGGGGCAAAGAATGGAAGGGGGCATGCCAGATGTATTCGCCAAAACATTCTGATTTGAGAAGGGGGTGATCAACCCCTGGTCCAACTGGTTTACCATGGCCAATAAGTATGCTATTGACAATCAAGCATTACTATCATATATTTGACTTACTTATTACAAAATGGCAACTTACGAACAATAAAGGAGATTTTCAAGATGGAGACTTACGCAACAGTAAAAGGCCAGATCGTCATCCCCGCCACGCTGCGGCGGAAATACGGGATCAAAAATGGCACCAAGATCATCATTACCGATAATGGCGATTCAATCAGTCTGAAGCCGGTCACTGAGCAATATCTCAGGAATCTGCAGGGCTCCTTAAAGGGGAAAGGGGTTCTTAAAGCACTAATGGATGGACGCCGTGAAGACAAGGATAAGGAGTGAGCATGGCCACCAAGGTGCTGGACTCTTATGCGTTGATGGCTTTTTTCGAGGATGAGCCCGGGGCGGACCAGGTGCGCAACCTGCTGCTGAAGGCAGAGGACAGCGAGCTCAAGTTGCTGATGAGCGTGATCAATTTGGGGGAAGTCTGGTATTCGATCGCACGTGCCAGCAACCCTGAGACGGCCGACCGGTATGTCAATGAAATCCAGGGGATGAGCATCGAGATTGTCGATGCGGATTGGCCGCTCACCCGCCAGGCGGCCCTGTTCAAGGCAGCCGGGAAGATCGCCTACGCGGATTGTTTTGCCGCGGCCCTGGCGAAGGCCCACCAGGCAGAGTTGATCAGCGGGGACAAAGAGTTCAAAGCATTGGAAGGTGAGATCAAGGTGGTTTGGATGAAAAAGGAAGAGAAAGATTAAAAGCCAATCCCAAGAGGCCGCCCGAGGCGTTGGGAATGCGCTCGCAGAGACCGGCAGCCTGGGCGCGGCGGGCGGACGAAAGCGCAAGCGCCTCCAGCCCCGCAAAAAGCGCGGGACAGGCGGGCCGGGCCCCGCAAGAAGAGGCCCCGCCCGCTTCAACCCTACCTCCACCTCCGCCTCGACCGCCCGCGCTGACTCCAGCCGCCGTTCACCACACAAAGCGTTGCAGGTTTTGCCCGGATCTGCCCGGTTATGGAAAGGGATCTATCGCGTGGCTTTGATCAGGTCTTCCAACTTGGCCCGATCGTAAACGAGTGCTTTGGTGGGTATCCCTGACAGGTAGAATTGGGTGAACCTGTCAATGTCGGAGCTGGCATTGGGATCCATATAGAGCACATCATCGTCATACCCCACCAGCGACCCGGAATCATCCAGCAAAAGCAGCGTGGAGTGATACTCCATTTTCACATTGAACGGGTTTTTATGTTGCATAATGATGCCACCCACAACCCCCTTTTTTGAATAGGTCGAACCACCCTCTCCCATCGAGAGAGTCAATTGTAACGGGGAGTGGTAGAGCAGCAAATCGGGCATTTTGAAGCCCAGGTCAGCCGTGGTGGCGCATACGAAACCGGGAGTGGGATTGGCGCACGACAGCCCCTGCTTTTGAACCGACATCGAGATCGTCACCCTGACGCTGCTGGTGGCATCCGGGATCTGGGGGAGATCGCCCCGCACCGCCCGGGGAACATTGTCGATCAGAGGAGCGAAACTTTTTTCCTCACCGCTGGACAAGACATTTCCGCTCGAGTCCAGCATTTCCATCAGCCAGTTTTCGACCCAGTAGTCAACGCCGATCTGGCTGCCGTTCCTGGGAAAGGATGCTGTTGGGAGAATTCTTTTTAAGGACAATATATACGACGAGGAATTTCAGGGGGTTGGCCGAGATATTGTAATCCGGCTCGGCGATCGCGCCCTTGAATAAGACATCGACGGTCTCAGCCCCCGAGAACACGACCTCAACCGGCAGGCTGCGGGCCAGGAATTTATCTGCACTGTAGGTTTTTGGGCCCTTTACCACCAGTGGCAGGTCGGGTCCCCCGCTGAATTGCCCCTGGTCGACGCCTGAGGAGGAGCCAGGTGTGCTCCCCGCTCCTGCACCGGATGAGGCGGGCGTGCTCGCCCCGGTGATGGATCCCACGTTGCAGACGCTGCATGCCAGACTGAGCACGATGACTGCAGCCATGATACTGAGAAAAGCTTTCTTTTTTGGGTTCATGTGTCTCCTCCACTGACTGAATAAGGGCCTGGAAAAATCAAGTGATTTCAGCTCGTCCGTTGCTCTGATTTTAGACGGATTTATTATATTAATCCTGAATTCCACGTCAAAATATATTAACTTCATTAAATTCAATTTACAGCCTCCCCTCAAACGCCGCCCTCAGCCGCGCCTGCCTTAACCGCGCCGCCCGCTTGACCCCCGCCTCGGCCGCGGACTTGGACCCCCACCGCCAGGCCGCCCTGTTCAAGGCAGCCGGGAAGATCGCCTACGCGGATTGTTTTGCCGCGGCCCTGGCGAAGACCCACACAGCCGAGTTAATCACCGGGGACAAAGAGTTCAAAGCATTGGAAGGTGAGATCAAGGTGGTCTGGATGGAAAAGGAAGAGAAAGATTAACAGTCCAATCCCAAGAGACCGCCCGAGGCGATGGGAATGCGCTCGCAGAGACCGGCAGACGGGAGCGCAAGCGCCTCCAGCGGGCAGGCAGGGCTTGGCTGCGCGGCGCTGAAGGATTCATGGATTTTGACCTCAAAATATATTAACTTCATTAAATTCAATTTACAGCCTCCCCTCAAACGTCGCCCTCAGCAGCGGACTTGTGCAACCCCCACCGCCAGGCGGCCCTGTTCAAGGCAGCCGGGAAGATCGCCTACGCGGATCGTTTTGCCGCAGCCCTGGCGAAGACCCATAGAGCGGAGTTAATCACCGGGGACAAAGAGTTCAGCATCGGCAAGGTCAGATCAGGCGTTGGGATGGAAAAGGAAGAGAAAGATTAGACGCCAATCCCAAGAAGACCGCCCGAGGCGATGGGAATGCGCTCGCAGAGACCGGCAGCCTGCTCTCTACCAGGACAATTGCAAGCAGCCAGCGGACGCAAGTGCCAACACTCCTATCGAGCTTAGCGATTCCTCCAACCAGAATATGTCAAGATTGACCATCTCGTGTACAAGAGCTATCATCATTTTGTCTTATTTAGCTATAACTACCTTATTTCTGAGCTATGAGACCTGCTTAGCCCAAAACAGCAGACAGACATCAAAGGGCACAAGTTACATAGAGGGGCTTGCTTTTTCAGGCAAAACTCCGGTGAGCAAGGTCAAGCAGCGCGTAATTGTAGAACGTGGCTCGTTCGTATCCACAAACGCAGCAAGTGCCATCCGAAATCGATTACTTCGTCTGGATGAGTCTTTGATTTGCCAGCCCATAACCCGTCCAGTAATTCGAACTGTGTTTGTATCGATCAAAGGCTCCGGAAGATTCCAGGCAAAACAACGCACCGCATCTTGCAATGTAATCACTGACACCGGGCAGGGATAACAAATCTGTTTTTTCCAGCTGGCACCTGCATCCCGAATTTTTCTGCGAGATTACCTGTCCCATGCGATAGACCAAGTCAATCCGCCAGTGAAGTCCTAAGGGTTGCAGGATGATTTTCAAGTCATTCAGTTCTGCCTGAACAAACCGGGACAGATCCGGGTACTGGCTAATAAATCTTTCGTATACTGGCACAACCTGCGACACCTGGGTGCGGTGTAACATAACTTCAGCAATCAGTATTCGATACGGATCATCTGTCTCTCGCCAAGGAAAAGAACGGAAATTTCGTTTTCCCCATGCCTTTAATCCATAGCGGAAAATGTCAATACTTTCTTTATTGCTAACCCATCCCTCCCAGAAGTAATGTCACCTAACATTTTTAAGTTCCAGCGGCCCTGTTATAGAGACACTTACCCAATTCAAGACGGTTTTTGCTGAGTCGGTACATACCAGGCATTCATCCTTTTATCCCAGGCCCGTACTTTTATAAACTGATCCAGGAAAATAGATAAAGGGCTTCAAGGCTGAAGTCTTGGGCTAGTTTTAACTGATTAATAAATACTCAAACAATTGTTTCTCGGGATCTTGGTCATCTGGATAAACTGTTCGAGTTTTCTTCGCTTTTTGAATTGTTTTTATTGAGTAACGATCCCCATTTCTTGAAAATGCATCTACATTTTGGTACCTGTCGAGGTATCTTTTAGATTTGATAGCCCGGAGTTGACCAGGAAAGTAATTCGTATCGCAAGAGCTTCTCCAATTTCCCCAACAGAAAAACGAATGCCACGTGCAACTGCATTTCTCGTTCTACTTCAGCTCGTAAGGAAATCAGTTCATCATCCTTAAGCGATTTTATGTTCATCTTTCGTATCATCTTTTGGCAATCCTGTCACCAAATTGATAATTGCTTTCATCACGGGAGGCAGACTGCATTCCCAA
Source organism: uncultured Chloroflexia bacterium (assembly GCA_963830665.1). Classification (GTDB taxonomy): domain Bacteria; phylum Chloroflexota; class Anaerolineae; order Anaerolineales; family Villigracilaceae; genus UBA877. Next base: position 6,958 of record CAWHNM010000025.1, on the reverse strand, counting down.
GTAATGAATCTATCACGCCAGTCCCGTGGGTTAAGTTCATAGGTTTTTGGAAAGCCCATCGCAGCCTGCAGTTCAGGTGGTTGCAACATACGCATAACAGGCCCGCACCATTTTCGCCGGTTTCACCAAAGCAAAACGATCTAATGTAGTAATTGTACGGAGTGGAAGGTCTAAAGATTGCCAGCCCCGGCTTCCATCTCCGTCTGACCCGTAGTAAACCAGCAAGAAAGGTGTTCCTTACCGAGTGCATCAAATCCTTTTTCGTGCGCGAGCCAGGGTCTTGGTCGGCTCGACGTCCATTATCCAGTAAACTAGTAGGATAGTCCCCATTAAGGCTAACCACGTACGCGCAGTTGTCACAGCGACATCTTTTTGGGGAACTATTTCCGGGGGGATTGAAGTAAGTCACAAATCAAGAACAGGCGTTTGGCTATTGGGGGACACCAAAATCGCTGGCAATCAGTTCCTGTTCTCTGACTTGGTAACCCTGATCTCTCGAGCTCCAACCTAAACTCGTCGTAATGCTCCCGATTCTCATGTTGGGGACATTTTCAACACATCCACCGGGGTCGCATCACCCTAGAGAAGCGTGTGACCTGAAAGAAAAGCCAGTTTCATACTCCACTTGAACCGCCGGCGTTTACCGCGTGAGTCTATGGCTCGTGCACTCAGGCGAGGCCAGTATAAGGTCTATTCGCCCCAGTTTTTTTTGAATCTGTTCCAGATTCGATATTTTGCAGAGCGTTCGTTCTTAACTATGGCATTCTTAAAATTATCCTTGTAGACGAGAGTGGCAAGCATCCCGATTTATCGAAACCGCACGATCTCGACACCAGCCTGCTGAGCTCCTAAGCTGTTACCTCCAATGCCACAAAATAAATCAATAGCTCGAATCGATGGAGATACCTCTGTTCTTTTATTTCGTCATGCGAATAATCTTCCGGAATTAGTAATAATAAATATTTTTCTGAGGTTTTCGGAGATCATATAAGTTAGGAATCGGTTTGAGTTTCTTTGAAATGGCAGAGTAATGACATTTAATTATTTTAATATCATGAGACCCGGCCGGCCTAACTGCTTAGTCATCCAAAACTGAACATGGGTAAGTCCCTGACTACGCAGGCGAGCAAATGCAATAAAACGTTCTTTTGATCCTTTAATCCTAACGAAACGGTATGTTGTGAACTCAAGAGAATTACGCTATCTTTGTCGCTAATCCAAAACAACTCCATTTGCAATAAGTTGCCTTCTAAATCTTTGGGTTGTTTAAAATTTATTTTTTTCACTTGAGGACATTATCAAGCCTGCCACAAATCTTGGAAGTTTAATTTTATTTTGGGCAAAATCGCAAGATGTACTCACTTCTAAGATGATTGGAGTAACTTTGGCAAAGACAGCATCTTTATCTCTGGTGTTAGGCTGGACTAAATCCTCAAATATACTCCTTGAGTTGACAGGAAAAAATTTTGTAATCAGCTAGTTTATAGATATTACCTGGTCTAAATTGATCTACATTCTCTAACGAGAGATGTAGCTTGTGTTAATTTTCCCGGCCAGGGGATTTTGTTGTGTATTGACTTGCGCTGGGATAATATCGTCGGGTAAATATGGCAAGAGTGTACGATCTGTCTCAAGAAAATCAATATGTAATGGATTTAATGCTCCGAATAACGCATCCGGGAATGTCTCTTTGTTTGCAAAGATTGCCATCCCCGATCTCTTCTCTTGCCAGAGAAATCAACACTCCTAAATAGCCCTTGTTCCAGCTTTCTCTCCAGGCTGCTAGATTATCACTTGGTGTTACAACCATATCAGACAGGCTATTAGTCACTCCACTAACAGCTCTCAAGCATTTCTCTTCCCAGGCCTGCATAATGCCCAATGAGATAGAGTTTTTTAGTTCCGCCTCTATTCTGGAAGATAATTTATCAATATCAAAATCCTCCCCGGTCTTAAAATCCTTTTTTCTCAAACCTGATACATACTACAGGTAATGGGACCTTTTCTTCTTGCTTGTCTGCTACCCGATAAAGGGTAAACAATTTGGTCTCCAACAAATCCACTAATTCTGCATGTCCTGTCCAGGCAATCATTGTATACGGACCATTATCTATTGCAAGGATTGCCTGCAGTCTGGCTATCAAGGTGGAAATCTTGTTTTCAGGCGGATCACCTGTTCCACCCAAATCCATATCGAGGATATCGCTAAGCGTACCCCTTTTAGTTTTTCCCCTACTACCGGTAAATCACTGATATTTCCATCAAAATATGCTAATGGTATTCCCTTTTTTGCAAAAGCTTTGATTACAGGGATGGCTCTTTTAAGACTGTCATCAATAAGTAATACTCTGACTTCTTGCAAGCCTATCATGATGCATCCTCCTTAAATACTAGAGCGACTATTGCCCCTGTATATTTTTCCGGAAGAACCATTAATTCTTTCGCAGGGAATGTAAGACGTCCCCCCTGTGCTTTCATTACCTGATCTGCCAGATGTAACCCCAAACCCATGCCTTCCGGCTTTCGACTGAAAAAGGGTTGTATTAATTCCTCGGGTGCATCTATAAATCCCGGTCCATTATCTGCCATAAAAATGGCAGGTTCTCCCCCTAAGTTCCTGGAAGTGCTAACATAAATTCCTTTTTGGCCAGAAACTTCTCCCCATTTATTATCCAACCACCATATTGAATTATCAATAAGGTTCATCAATGTAGAGATAACCAATCGACGACTGCAAACTATTTCAAAATCTTCTAATTTAGGATCAACAACCAAATTAATCCCATGAAGTTTCAATCGAAGTTGGGTATTAAAAACTGCATTCTTAATTAGATCGCTGGCTTTCTCTCTACTTCTACCTGATATTTTTCTTATCAGGGCAGCAAATCCTTCAACAAGATCAGCAAGATGTCTGGCTAGCTCCTTGATATGTTCACTGACTGGTTCATACGTTGACAGCTTTTTTTAGTTCGGCAATGCCTTTTTCAACCTCATGAATTACTACTGAAAGACTTTACCCCGTACTTGCGCTTCTTCTATAAAACGATCCCGAATTAAACATGAAATCGGCCTCAATTCGGTCAATCAAACCGCCAAGCTCCTTATCCAATCCTTTTTTTTTGTATTTCTTGTCTAAGGACTGTTAATCGATCCAGAACCGGCTCGTGTGTCTTTTGCGACTGGGTACGTCCATAAGCATTACGGATGCGTTCTTTATCTTTTTTGCGCTCAGCCTCTATTTGTGTAATTACATAAATAACGGCTTCTTTGAGAGCTTGAGAAGCTTGGTTTTCCACGAAACCTTCACGATTTGTTTTCTCTATCAAACCTTTACTTGTTTGAAGATTTAAAGATACTGCCCCTACAACAATATTATTACTGATTTGGACGCAGGAATATTTACTCGTCTGGCATCAAGGCCCAGCCAGTCATTCTCAGGTTCTCCATAATCATATACGTGGGACATTATCTCGATATACCCGGACTCCTCCATTCTGGTCCAGGTATTCTGTTAACCCGGCTGATCTGTAACACCCAATTCTAAAACGGCGGGCTCTCTATCAAAAATGTTAAGATCTATTGTGAAATTTCCAATCTTACTCTTGATAACCTCAGGATGTATTTTCTTGGATGCTTTTTCTATATAGGAATGTTTACGCCCTGACACTTCTCTCATTGCCGGATAAGGTTCAAATTCATACGAGTAATTGATCTCCTCGTCAGATATTTCACAATGAGCCCGAAAAAGAGCAGACTCCATAATAGTTTTTACCGACATGAGATTTTTCAGCCAATCAACATTTCCAAGTAGTTTAAAATTGACCTTGAATTCACCTTCTTTGTCAAATGGCGAACAAATCGAGTTCACCGAACGGGCAAGTTTGAGAACCATTCGGCGATCCCATCCTTGCCAAAGATGGGTAATTTCTAATCGTGTTCCGGTTCGGTACTCTCTGTGAAAACAACGGGGTCTCTTTCAATCACATTAACCGGAATGCTGGACAATGATTTATTTTGATTGAAATCCTCCCAATCTATTTTAACAAGAACTTCTGGTTGGTCTTTTTTGCGCGAGACCATAGTTATCGTCCGTCCTAATTTATGAGCAGCAAAACGGCCTACGCCTTTTTCACCTAAAGGCAGACGATGGAAAATTGGCGTTCTCTTTCCGGATGCTTTTTGCTGTTTTCGATAATCCGTTCCAGGTTTAAGCCAGACATTTGTGATGGTTTTGAGATCCATCCCGGTTCCAATTTTCCACAACAATTCGCCCTTTGTCGGGATCCATCCGCTTCAATTCAACTTTGGCGTCTGGAGAATTGGCATCGTATGAATTCTTAACTACTCAAACACGGCAATGCCTGGATCGTGGATCAGTTGATCTCCCAGGAGGAGCAGGAGGCGTGCTTTAGGCCTGAAACTTGTCCGTTTAGTTTGTAGTTTTCTCATTCGGCACTCTTCTTCGCAACTTCCAGGATAATAGTGGAAATTCACAACACAGGATACACTCACAACACCTAACCCCGTTCTGATTGATTACCTTTCTCATCACGCCAACCCAATCAGGTAATTTGCGGAATCCAATCTAAACTTCATGATCACCCTGAAATATCGTACACAGCAACCCTAACAGTAAAACTGAAAGCCTGCTGATTACCCTATCTTAGCCAGGAATTCTTCCCATTACCAGAATATTAGCACAATTCCCTAAATTTGACACATGATTTTTTATTTACGCCTTTTGCCGGCATGCGTGTCTGCGCGTACCATTCTCTCCCGCCCCCATCTGGAGGGCAGCGCCGCCCGCAGCGCTAGCCGGTTGCATTTATTTTTTTAAAAGCCCAAAAACAACCAAAAATAACACCTTTCGACCGGTTGTTTTGGAGGAACAATTCCGGCGGGTGGGTCCCCCTGATGACCGACAGCCGACCGGCCTGGCCTCCAGCCAGGTGTGGAGCAGGTTCAAAGCCGGCCCGGTGGGTCACCGGTAAAAGCGCTGGGCGTTTTCAGGCGTAACCGGTAAAGTCTGCGCCGGCCGGCAGGCCTCAAAGAGGCGCGAAAAAGCGCTTCAGGGGACGAAAGGGAGCAGCTCCGCAAGCGCTGAAATCCGGTGAACAGCCTTTGGAAGAGCCAGGTCAGCACCGGTCCCTTTGCGGTCGATCCAAAGCCCGACTGCATAACCGCCTTGTTGGACGGCCCCGATGGCATCCACATGCAGGTTATCGCCCACAAAGAGACAGTCCTCGGCTGGAGTTTTCACGCGTGCAGCCGCCAGCCGGAAGATGGTTCTGGCGGGTTTGTGCACGCCAACTTCCTCGCTGATGAGGATGTGACCCGGCGGAATGTAGTCCTTTAAATTCGCCTCGATGATTGCGCGTGCGGATTTACTGGTATTGGAAATGAGGCCGAGGGTGAACCCCATTTCGGTCAGCTTTTGAAGCACATGGAGTGTGCCCTCATATAATAAAACCGGAAGACGACCGAATGCGCCATACAAGCGATACGCGAATGCCCGATCAGACTGGGGACATTTCAGGATCGAAAGGAACTGCATGTAGTAGTGCAGAATATCCTGGCGGGTTTGAGGTTCAAGCTTCCCGCGCAGCTTTCCCGCCAGGATGGTTTCTTGACGAATTTGAAGGGCCTCGCTTATATCAGCCGGGGAATACCTGAAACCCTGATCCTGCAAGAGCCTGGCTAATTTTTGGCTGGTGGAGACGTTGCCCCCGATCATGGCCAGGGTGGTATCCCAATCAAACAGCACTGCTTTAATCATTGCATTACCGCCTTGACCCATTCTCCATGGAATACAGGATCGTACATCGAAGGATTGCGCAGCTGTGCTCCGAGAATCCACCAGCTCTTTAACTCCCGGACTTTGGCGGAGTCCAGATGCAGCTGCGCCGCGATTTGCTCAACCGGCAGGGTGCAATTGGTCTTCCTGCCATCGCAGAGGATTGGTGTCGATGTAATTCCATATATTTTCCAATTCGGTTTCATTGCGGATAATGTGTTCATAGTAATTACGTTGCCAGACGGGAAACGCCGGGCGGACCGCGCAGAACGTTAATCCGTTTGGTTGTAATGGATTTGAATTGCCCCGGAGTATGCGCCGAGGGAACCGGGAACGAGGGTTCGCTGACCCGTTGGTAGGGGCGACCCGGCGGGTCGCCCCTACGGAGCGGATTCCAGATCCGCGCCCTACATCACGGTTCAACAATCCAAACAATTCCGTGGACGTGATTGGGCATAATAACGAATTCGTCCTCGTGCAATTCCACGTTTGAGCGAATTTCAGCGGTTTTCAACCATTCTTCACGGACGATTTCACCCAACGGATTCAACCGCATTTCGCCATTTACGACCTCACCAAAAATCTCTTCGCGCTGAACCGTGCATATGGTCACAAAATACGCCCCAGCTTGGGTGTAATCATATCCTTTCAGGCGAATGGACCGCCGGTGGTGTTTTTGCGAATCGTCATTCATGATCCAATTCCTGTCGGGGCGCCCGATCCGTCCCTTTGGTAGGGGCGACCCGGCGGGTCGCCCCTACGGACCTGCATTTAACAGATCGACGGGTCGCCCTACTACCCGCTTCGGAAAATAATTAATATTCTATGGCTTTATATCGTCTACAGTCAACAGGCCAAACAACTTCATTTTTCACCCAAAACCTGCAAAAAATGCCAATTTTTGCCCCGTTTCCGGAGGAACAATTCCGGCTTTCGAGACCCTGAAGGTCTTGGAGACCTTCAGGGTCTTCCACCGAACACGAAAACCCCAAAAACTGCTCAAATCCTGCCGTTAATCTCCCTTCTCCCTGATCACCTTTTACCTGATTACCTTTTCTCAAGAATTGATTCCTCGTTGTTTGGGCCCAACGATCCCTCGGAACCCGGATTTCCCCCATAAACCCCAATATTTCCCAAGGCCGCCCGCGGCCGGAACCGGTATAA
>CAWHNM010000024.1:0-98128 GCA_963830665.1 uncultured Chloroflexia bacterium | reverse complement strand
TTTGGAGGCGGCGTATTACAGGTCGCGTCGCCCAGTCAAACTGCTGCTACGGATAACGACGGGAATTCCACGATAGCATTCTGTGAGTGTGATGCAGGCAGGGTAATGGTTATTTCCGATGCCAATCTTTGGGATAATCGCGGCCTGAATCAAGCTGATAACTTAAGGTTTGCATCAAACGTTTTCCTCTGGCTGGCAAAATCATCCCAATAAGATTGCCAATTACACTGCCTGGCGGAACTCGCGCACAGCTTGGCTTGGGAAGCGTAAGACCAGGACTCCCTGCCTGCGAAAAGACATTCCGGCTAGTATAAAGAAGGCTATTCTGCCGATGCTATAAGTCACCTTGGAAAATACATTTTTCCTGCCCAATGATAGGGGGAATGAATGGGTGGGAGCAATACAACGGATCATCGTAATTACGAATCGCTGCCTGACGCATGGATATGGTATCGCCCGAGAGCAGGGGATTTGTTTCTTCTATCAATTTAATAAAAAGCTATACGCATTTCAGAAAATGAATGCAACTCCGGGACAACTGCAAGGCCTTATCGATATCCGGAATCTCGTATCCGACGATTCACTCCCGGGTTGTATAATTCGGCCTGACATGCCCGAAACCCCATTAATAGCAACCAAATTCTACATTCCTCCGGCCCACCCGGATCTGGTCACGCGCATGCGTCTTCGCAGCCTGCTTGATCACGGCGCGCGCCTGCCTTTGACGCTGATCTCCGCTCCGCCCGGATTTGGCAAGACGACGGTTGTTTCAGATTGGATCCAGTCACAAGGCAAGTCTCACATCGCCTGGCTCTCTTTGGAAGAAGCAGATAACCAACTTCCCACATTTTGGCGTTATTTTATTTCGTCATTGCAACGCCTCCAACCCGGTCTGGGGAATACATTGTTACAGACATTGGGCGCGTCTGCACCCGCGGCAATGGAAGTTGTCCTTGCCACGATCATTAACGAGCTGATGGTTTTGACTTCCCCACTTACACTGGTGCTGGATGACTATCACCTCATCCAATCCGCCGATATTCATGCCAGCCTGAATTTCTTCCTGGATCATCAGCCAGAGACCTTCCATTTGATGATCCTGACACGTGAGGATCCGCCGCTTGCCCTTGCCCGCCGGCGCGCCCGCCGGCAGATGTTGGAAATCAGGGCTGCTGATCTTCGCTTCAGCGCGGATGAAACTGCCATCTTTCTTAATTCCACCATGAACCTGGCGCTCAGCCCGGATCAGATCAGGCTGCTCGAGCGCCGCACAGAGGGCTGGATCGTCGGCCTGCAGATGGCCGCGCTTTCTCTGCGAGGCCGTGACCCGCAGGCCTTTTTCGACTCGCTTACCGGCGACGATCGTTATATTGCCGATTATCTGATCGAGGAAGTGCTCCAGCGCCAAACGGAGGCAGTACGAAATTTCCTGTTAAAACATCCATACTGGAGCGCATGTGTGCGTCCCTGTGTACGGCAATACTGGATAAGACCGAGATCGACCTGCCCGGCCTTGAACGTTCCAACCTGTTCCTTGTCCCGCTCGACACCACCCGCACCTGGTATCGCTACCATCACCTGTTCGCCGAATTACTTCGCCAACGCCTGGTGGACATTTTCCCATCCGAAGAAATTTCCCGGTTATACCGCCTCGCCAGCGATTGGTGCGAAGCCCATGAGGATGTTCACGCGGCCATCCGTTATGCCCGCCAGATCCCGGATGAAGCGCGTGTGGCTCAATTGCTTACGAAATATATGGGCAAGTTCTTTTTATTAAAGTGAACTTCCGCAATTGGTGGATTTTGCTGATTTTCTTCCGGATACCTTGCGAGAAGAGAACCCGAACCTGAGCATGGCGGTTGCCTGGGCAAAAGTGGCGACCAACCAGGATCCCGAGCCCTGGCTGGAAAGCATCGAGCGGCATTTTAGTCTTTCGGCGGAAGCGTCCTTACACGACCCGTCGCTGGATCCCGCCCGACGCGTGGCCCTGCTGGAGGTGATCAATCGTCCGGCAGCAACTGCCGCTAACCGAGTACGGCGCCGAAACTCATGAAAGGCTGCTTGCCATTCAGCGGCAGTTTGACCAGCTCCCAGCGGAGCAATTTTGTCTGTTCAATCCGATCAACCGTCTAAGGCCAGTGCTCACTTTTGATCTCGGGCTGGATTCCGAAGCATCCGGAAGTTTGGATGCAGCGGCCCGTTTCTTCTCCGAAACGGTTTCCTTCGCCCGTGAATTTCAGAACTCACATCTCTTGCATTACACCTTCTCGCACCTCGCCAACATCCAGGTTGCGCAATCCCATTTGCGGGCTGCCCGCCAAACTCACGAACAGGCGCTGGCGGAGATCCAGGCAGGCAGCATTTCCCCTTATGCCGGGTTACATCATGCTGGTTTGGGTATGCTGAATTACGAATGGGATGATCTCAACGCGGCTGAAAAACACTTCAACCAGGCGCTTGCACTGGCCCGGTTGTGGAACCAGTGGGAAACGCTTCTGCCGGCCCTGAGCGGGCTGGCGCGCATCCGGCGTAGAAGCGAAGACCGCCAGGCGGCTTCTTCAATTCTTGACGAAATTAAAAAACCACCAGCAGAATTTCAGATCCTGGCCATCCAGGCGCTGCGTGCTGTGTGGCAGGCGCAGGATGGGGAGCTGGAGCCTGCTGCGGCCTGGCTGGCTTCCAGCGGGCTGGCCAAAACATCCAACCCGACCCCGGGTACGGAAACCATGCTCCTGGAAGTTGCCCGAATCCTGATCCTGCTTGGTCGCCTCGAGGAAGGAATGGATCTCACCCACAGGATCATCGCTTCGGCCGGAGCAGGCGGACGATTGCATTTGGTCATCCACGGGAAGGTCGTCCTGGCACGGGCGTATGCCTTGCAAGGCCAGGCCAAGGCTGCTGCGGATTCTCTCAGCCAGGCCATGCAAATGGCGGAACCGGAAGGGTATATTAGCACCTTTGTAGATGCAGGCGAGCCCATCCGTCTCTTATTGGCTGGCATGCCAGACAGTTCCTACGCTGTTCGTATACTGGCGGGATTTTCAGCCGGAACCAGATCTCCTGTAAAACGGGAAACCGAAAACCGGTCCAGTGAGCTGCTCAGCCAGCGCGAGCAGGAGGTCATCATCCTGGTTGCGGAGGGGCTGTCAAACCAGGAAATCGCCGAGCGCCTGGTCATTTCGCTGCCAACCGTTAAAACGCATATCGGGAATATCTTCAATAAACTTGGTGTCAGCAGCCGCACCCAGGCCATTGCCCGGGCCAAAACATTGGGATTAATCCCAATGGATTAATACCCGGCATTTACTCTCTTAAAAACATTCATCCTGCCAATCATCCTTTCAGACGAAGCCGTCCAGACCCTGGACGGCTATACTGTTTTCAAATGGACACGATGGAAATTCTTACCCCTTTTTTGCCCGCCCGCTACCGCCTGCGCCTGCAGGGAAAGGTTAGCGCTGACTGGTCGGATTGGCTCTCAGATGCAATGGTCTTTTTCGACTTTCATAACGACGTTATCTTGACAGTAGTGACCGGCACCGTCCGGGACCAATCTGGCCTGTTTGGCCTGCTCAGTTTCATCCGCGACCTTGGAATACCGTTGATCTCTGTCGAGGCAATTCCCTAGCCCGGCAGCAATCCATTTTTGAATCAATCAGTACTACACAAAGGAGAGATGACATGAAAAAGAACCTGCTCAAAACCATTTTCAACGGCGTTGCCGTAGCGATGGGCATTGCTGTCGTCGTGATGAACATTCTCGGCGTACTTGCAGCGACCAGCGCCTTCAACCTGCTCGGTCTCGGACTGGCCGCAGCAGCCATCTCCGCCTTGCAGAAATAGATCCAAGGCTGTTCCCCAATTGTCCCGGCCCGATCTGTTGATATAGCAGTCAGATCCAGGCAGGGCCGGGGAACCCTGGAAGGAGAAATTCTTATGAATGCAATCACAGTCAAGACCCTGCACAAGACCTTCGGCGATTTCACCGCCGTGAAGGATGTCAGTTTCGATGCTGCTGAAGGCGAAGTGCTCAGCCTGCTCGGTCCAAACGGCGCGGGGAAATCCACCACCATCTCGATGCTTTCCGGTCTGCTTGAGCCCACTTCCGGCGACGCCACCATCATGGGCCATTCGGTCCGCACAGACCCGCTGGCTGCCAAGGCTGCCCTCGGGGTGGTCCCGCAGGATATTGCCCTGTACCAGGACTTGAGCGCCCGTGAAAACCTGGATTTCTGGGCCAAGATGTACGGGCTGCGCGGGGCCGCCTGCAAGGCGCGCGTGAATGAAACCCTCGAGATCATCGGCCTGACCGACCGCCAGAAGGATAAAGTGGGCAAGTTCTCGGGCGGCATGAAGCGGCGCGTCAATATCGGCGTGGCCCTGCTGCATAAACCTGCCGTTGTCATCATGGATGAGCCCACAGTTGGCATCGACCCACAGTCGCGCCGCCACATTCTCGACAATGTGAAACAGCTCAACGCCCAGGGCATGACCGTGCTCTATACCACCCATTACATGGAAGAGGCCGAAGAACTCTCCAATCATATTGCCATCATGGACAGCGGCAAGGTGGTGGCTTATGGAACATACCATGAACTCATCCGGCTGGTCGGCGAGCAGACCCGCATCGATCTGGCAGTCACCATTGAAGCCGACCAAATCATACCCGCCTGGAAGCAGGTGGAGGGTGTCTCGCAGGTTGACCGCACGGACGGCAAGCTGACCGCCCTGGTGACCGACAGTAACATCGTCCTGCCCCGCCTGTTCGATGCCACGGCCCGCCTGGGCGGCCGGATCACCTCGGTGGATATCCGCGAACCAAACCTGGAAGCCGTGTTCCTGCATCTGACAGGGAAAGCGCTGAGGGATTAGCCATGAAGATCATCGCTATCGCTATAAAAGACATGCAGCGCTCGCTGCGCAGCGCATTCATGATCGGGATATGCGTTGCAGCTCCCTTGCTGCTGACCGGGCTGATGTACTTCGCCTTTGGCGGGATGTCAAAAGGCAGCGCCGGTTTGCCAGCTTTAAAAGTGGGCATCGCCAATCTCGACAGCCTGCCCGCGGACGCGCCAATCTCAGTCCCGTTGGGCGTCACGGTCCGTTCCATTTTCTTCGACGACAGCGTCAAATCGTGGATCACGGCCAGCGACTATCCGGATGAAGCCTCCGCCCGCCAGGCTGTGGATGGGCAGCAGATCGGGGCTGCGATCATTGTTCCAACGAACTTCACAGCCGACTTCCTGGCTGGCAGTCCCAGCGCAACCATCACAATGCTCCAGGACCCCACCCTGACGGTTACAGCGCTGATCGTTCGCAGTATGCTCACCTCCCTGCTGGATGGGATCTCAGGTGGGGGCATCGCTTATAACACCATCAACGAACGCCAGCAGACATTAGGGATACCCGCAGATCCAAAAGGGATTTCCAATGCGCTGACCAAATATCAGGCCTGGTATGCTGGTTTCCAGCGCGACCTGTACCACAATCCCGACCAGGCCGTGCTCAAAATGAGCGCGCCTTCCATGGATCAATCCCGGTCTGAGGTCGGCATGGCCGGCGTGATGAAATTCATCATGGCCGGGCAAATGATCTTCTTTGCCTTCTTCACAGGCGGATATTCCATGCTGTCCATCCTGCAGGAACAGGAAGAAGGGACCCTGGCCCGCATGTTCACCACCCCCACCAGCCGGACGGTCGATCCTGGCCGGAAAATTCCTGGCCGTCGTGCTGACCGTGATCCTGCAAGGGCTTGTCTTGATGTTCGCCTCACATTTCGCCTTCCAGGTGAACTGGGGCAATCCAGGCGCGGCGGCTCTGGCCCTGTGCGGGCAGGTGATCGCCGCGTCCGGGCTGGGCGTGCTGATCATCGCCTTCGTCAAGACCAGCCGGCAGGGCGGTGCGGTGCTGGGCGGAGTGCTGGCAGCGCTTGGGATGATAAGCGGCCTGTTCACCACCGCGGCCCCGGCGGCTGCGGCGCTCTTCGACAAGGTTTCAAAATTCACCCCGCAAGGCTGGGTGCTGGCCGCCTGGCAGGCAGTATTGAACGGGGGAGCGGCCAGTGCAGTTCTGCTGCCTTTCGCAGTATGCCTTGCGATTGGATTCGTCACCTTTGCCGGTGGAGCCGTGATGTTCCGCCGCCGGTTAGCTTAGTTGAGGAGAAGCTGTCATGCGTATCATTGCCATTGTGCTTAAAGATCTGAAACAAATCGTCCAGGAAAAGCGTTCCCTGATGATCCTGGTGGCCATGCCGATTGTCTTCACCCTCTTCATGGGCTTTGCTTACAGCAAGTCGCAGGGCGACCCGAACGCCGATACACGCCTCGTGCTGGCCTGGGTGGACCAGGACAATGGAGACGTGCTCGGGAAGAGACTGGAGACCATGCTGTCCAACTCGGAAAGCGTCCGACTGGAAGCAATGGAAGAATCTTCGGCTCTCGAGTCCGTCCGCCAGGGCAAGCTTGCCGGGGCACTGCTCATCCCGTCCGGGTTCAGCCAGGACCGGCTTGGCGAGAGGGCCGAGTCAACTCACCCTGGTGGTAGACCCGGCCTCGGCAACCGGACAGACGCTCTACCAGGCGGTTCGCATCCCCGTCACGCAGTTGATGAGCAGCGTGGAGATCGCCACTTTGAACGTTGAGACAATTTCCGCACAATCCAAGCCCACAGCGGCCGGGAATTCATCCGAGTTCAATTCTGCTTTCCAATCTGCACTGACGCAATGGGAGCAGACTGATAATGCCGCGCGCGTCCAGACTGAGCTGGCTATTGCGAATAAAGCCGGCGACCCCTATGGAGGCAACCCGTATAACCAGGCCTCCCCAGGGATCCTGGTGATGTTTGCTGTCTTCGGATTGATCACATCCGCGCAGATCGTATTGCAGGAGCGCAAGGAAGGTACGCTGGCACGCATGCTGACCACCTCGCTCAGCCCGGCGGCGGCGATGGCCGGACACTTCCTGGCCATGTTCACCCTGACTTTTCTGCAGCAGGTTCTGTTGGTGGCCTTCGGCCAATTGCTGTTGGGCGTGAATTATCTTCAAGCACCGCTGGCAGTGCTGGCGGTGATGGTGGCGCTCTCCCTGGCGATTGCCGGAATAGGTCTATTCATCGGGGTGATGGCAAAAGGAGAACAGCAGGTATCCCTGTACTCTCTGATCACCATGTTCACCCTGTCCGGGCTGGGTGGGGCGTGGTTCTCGCTGGACGGCGCCGGGAAAGCCTTCTCGACGATCGGACACCTGACCCCGACCGCCTGGGCGATGACCGGTTTCCAGAACATCCTCATTCGCGGATTGGGCACACCCTCGGCCTGGCTGCCTGCAGTGGTCCTGATAGCTTATGCACTGGGCTTTTACATCCTGGCCTCCTGGCGGTTGAGGAAATCAATCTGACCCATCCATAAAATAGGCATGTGACTTTGTACCAATTCATTCCATCAAAGAGGAAAAATATGGGTAAGAAGCTCTTCAAATTCATCACCATCTTGATCAGCTCCGTCCTCACACTGTTAATCGTTGTTTTCTTCGCCATGAGCGTCTTTAATTCACCGGTGTATGCCTGGCGGATTTTGACAATGGGCACGTCGGATACAGGTGACATCAACCGGTTCCCAGTTCGCGCCATTGCCAACGGACCGACCGTTTCGCCCCTTCCGGTGGGACCCATTCAGGTACCAGCCGAAGTGACCTATCTCTACAAGGGCAAATTCCGCACCGAGAATTTGCAAGAACTGATCCGGCGTACTGAAACGGCTGCCTTCATTATGGTTCGGGATGACCGGATCATCCTGCAGGTCTATCACAACAGTCAGGAAAGTACCCCGCACACCTCCTTCTCGGTTTCCAAGTCTTTCACTTCTGCCCTGATCGGAGCCGCGCTCATCGATTCGGGAACCCGGCGAAATTTAATGAGACTGACCGGTTGGTTGCTGTTCGCCATTGGAGGAATTATTCCGCTGATATGGCAAATCAATTCGCTGCCGATTTTCCTGTTATTTACCAGCGCAATCGAAATCTTTTTCCAGAATTTCCTCACAGGTGTGGTCTCAGCGCGTCTCATTCGGGATCGAGGAACAATCGGCCGGAGGACGAGCAAAAACGATTATTGAAGGAAGACTTCAGAACCGCAAGCAGCATATTTCCGCTGGCCACTTTTAAGGTTCACCTACCTTCCCCAATCAGCAGAGAGAGTCACTGCCGAGAAGTTCACCTGCGGGCTGCCATCATTATATTTCGATAACTCCATCAGCCTTCCTTACCCGTCTCGACCCCGGTTTCCGCAGGCATTCTATGCGCTCGAGTTTTACCTGCCGGCTTCCTGGCGGTTGAGGAAATCATTGTGACCCAGCCATATGGACAGGTTATAAACTCCCCCTTTGACAGTGTGAGTTTATGGATCAGAATGATAAGATGATCAAAATCACAGGAGATGAAATGGCTGACCGAACCCTATCTGGAAATCCATACGATAAAAGCAAGATCCGATCACACCTTGCGACCGGCCTCATCAGACCGCGCACCTTGCTTATCATCTTGTTCGCCCGAAGTGCCTTGTGCCTTGCCTCCCAGTCTGTCGCTGCGCTCGTCTTCTGGCTGCGAGGCAGCCCCGCTCCCTGGGCTGCCTCGGTTCCTTATTTCTACGTTTTTGGTAGTATTGCCGACCTTGGCTGCTTGTCGATACTATATCTATTTTTGAAAAAGGAGGGCTATCATCTGAAGGACTTGTTTAGCCAGCCAAAAAGGCCAGCCTGGCGGGATGTCTTGATTGGAGCAGGCCTGTTCCTGCTGCTTTTCCCGATCGCAATCATGGGCGTTTCCATCCTTGCCAACCTGATCGTCTATGGAACCATCCAACCTGATATTGTTTCGACATTGTTCGCCCGGGTACCGCTATGGGCCAATGTATACAGCCTGGTGATCTGGTGGGTGGTCTGGTCGCCCACCGAATCTTCGTTCTACAACGGCTATCTTTTTCCGCGTATCGAAGCTTTGACCAACCGCACCTGGGCCGCAGTTTTGATCGTGGGCTTTGCCTGGACCCTGCATCATGTCTTCTTTCCTCTCGTTCTGGATTGGAAGTATGTAATCTGGCGGTTCCTCCAATTCCTGGTGGTGGGGATGGTTTTCCCCTGGCTGTTCTCCCGCCTTCGCCGCCTGTCACCGCTGATCGTCACCCATTGGATGTTGGACTTTACCGGCGCGCTGGCGCGCATCCTGACCGCTTAGCCCGGAAGCTGACCGAAAGAACAAAAACCAGAAGAAACCTGTCTGCATGAAAATCCAAACTTGCCTGGAAGAATTTCCAATGAAAGAATTAACCCTTCTCACTAGCCCATGAACTGGCCAGTGCTATTCAAGGACGCTCGCTCTCATCGCAGGAAGTCCTGGAAGCCCATTTGAGCCAGATCGCTAAACACAACCCTTCCTTGAATGCCATCGTCACGTCTGGATGAAGAACAGGCCCGCCGGCGGGCAAAGGAAGCCGATCAGGCGTTGGCTCGTGACGAAGTGTGGGGTCCATTGCACGGCGTGCCGGTGACCATCAAAGATGTCTTTGAAACTGCCGGGCTGCGCACCACCGCCAGTTTCAGACCGTTGGCAAATTATGTCCCGAAACAGGATGCCACGGTGGTCGCACGCCTGCGGGCAGCCGGAGCGATCATCCTTGGAAAAACCAACACACCCGAGCTGGCGGGCGATGAACAGACCAACAGCCCCTTGTTCGGCAGAACGAACAATCCCTGGGACCTTGAACGGACTCCTGGAGGGAGCAGCGGCGGCAGCGCTGCCGCCGTAGCCAGCGGCATGAGCCCTCTGGACATCGGCAGCGACATTGGCGGATCGGTGCGCAACCCGGCCCACTTTTGCGGCATCTTCAGCCTCAAGCCAAGCGATACCCGGGTGCCATTTACCGGTCATATCCCACCACCACCCGGCAGCCAAGGCCGCGGTCTATTGCGTCAATTTTTAGACTCCCGGGCCGTTAGCCCGCTCTGTTGAAGACCTGCGCCTGGTTCTGGAAATCATCGCCGGGCCGGATGAGCGCGGAATGGGAAGTGCCGCCTGTAGCCGTTATTGCCCGCTCCGGAACGGCGATTTGCGTGAACTTCGGATTGCCTGGAGCGATGATTTTGGCGTCCCGGTTGCGACAGAGATCAAGGCTGCCCTGGCAGACCTGGCCGGCGAATTGGCCCACTCTGGTTGCCATGTGGAGCGCCGCGATCCCGCCGGGTTTGATTACGCTCAGGCGCTGCAGGTTT
The DNA here is from genome assembly GCA_963830665.1 of uncultured Chloroflexia bacterium. Taxonomy (GTDB): domain Bacteria; phylum Chloroflexota; class Anaerolineae; order Anaerolineales; family Villigracilaceae; genus UBA877. The sequence continues at coordinate 87,867 of CAWHNM010000024.1, read as the reverse complement.
ATGGGCTGCTCAAAGAAGCTGCTCTAACAGTCCGGTCAGCGCCCATGCACCTGCCCAGGTCTTTCTGGCGGGCTGTGGCTGGACTGGTGCCCGGCTCGAATCCCATCGGCCGCGGATTGCTGCAAGGCGCCGGGGCCGGTCTGAAAAAATATGCAGGTGCGCTTTCTCAACGCGATGGTTTCATCGCCAAGATGGAGAATTTCCTGACCGGGTGGGATGCCTGGTTATGCCCGGTGGCAGCCTTGCCGGCTTACCCGCATCTCCAATCCCGGAATCCTGTTGAGCAATTAAGCGCAACAGTCGAAGTGGATGGCCGGAAGATCCCATATACTTTAGCTACCAGCATGTACACCGCCATGTTCAATTTTACCGGCAATCCAGTGGTTGTAATTCCACTGGGGCGTACAAAGTCAGGCTTGCCTTTTGGCATGCAAGTCGTCGGGAAACGCTGGAGCGATATGGCCGTGCTGGCCGTCGCCGAACAACTGTCACGGGCGACCGGACCCTTCCAGCCTCCGCCGGGCATATAATATATTTACCGAGGCTGGCTTCCAACACTCTCTGTTCGACCGGCCCAAACTGCATGTAGGAGTAATGTGAAAGATTTCTATAATGCCTTCTATGCCGCTGTCGAGCACAGCCAGGCCCATCATTTATTCTGCGAGCGCGTTTTTGGGAAGGATCTCTGCCAGCATGGCTTTATGGATATTAGGCAGCTTGAGCTCTTGCTGAGCGTGGTCCAGCTTGACTCGTCTTGCCGTGTACTGGATCTGGGTTGTGGCAATGGTCTGATCGCCGAATATCTATCCGATAAAACCGGCGCCCATGTCACTGGATTAGACTATATAGCTCAAGCCATCCAACAGGCACGTGCCCGGACAGTCTCAAAGGCAGGCAGGCCGGCTGGCTTTTATTAACGGCGATATCAACCAACTCGAGCTTCCTGAGAATAACTATAACGTTGTACTTTCGATCGATAGCATTTACTTTAGTGAAAACTATGTGGAAACGATCCAGAAATTGAAACTGGCATTGCGGAGGAAGCAGGTTCTGGCGGATTTAAAATTGCTATTCGAAGTCGAAGGCAATCTGTTCATTTATGAAAATCGCCTGGGTGACGCAGAAGGGATTTCCCAGGCGATCGAGCAAGGCTTGCATGCCCGCTATCTTTATCTGGCAAGCTCTACCAGCCAGGATTGATGGCTGAGAATTGGTTTTCCAGCCAAAAAGGAGAATATGACAAAATTATCTGCACAAATCGGCCGGTGGGCAGCCTGGGCACAGACAGTGGTTGGTTACGCCTATCTGGCAGGCTATATAGCCCTGCTGGCTATCTTCCCGATGAAACCGTGGGTTGATATTAAAACCTTTGCATCTGAACTGGGAACAGCGTATTTCAACGCGCTCACCGGTTTGCAGGTACTGGCATTCCTGCAGGCCTTGCTGGTGCTCGTAATCGCCATGGCGATCCATGATTACGCCCCAGCGGATAAAAAAATCCTCGCCAGGCTTGGAACAGCTTTCGCCCTGGCATTTGCAATTCTTTCCAGCATGCACTACTATATCCAATGGGTTGGGGTTCGCCAGAGTATCCTGCGGAATGATCTTGCCGGGTTGGGATTATTCGTGCAATTCAATTTCAACTCCCCCGTATCGGCCTTCAACATGCTTGGGTGGATGTTTTTCTATGGCTTAACCACCCTGGTGCTTGCGCCGCTCTTCAAGCGCGGCCGGCTGGAAGCCTGGATCCGCTGGGCATTTGGAATAAATGGAATTGGTTGTATCCTTTCGGCTGTATTATTGGCATTCGGGTTGAAGTGGATTTACCTGGTCTGGACACTTTTAATTTCCGTGACATGGTTTGCCTACCCACTCTTGGGAGTGCTTTTTTATCGCCTGCTAGCTCAAACTGCTCCTCGGGCAACCGTCCAATAAACCGGGCAACGGTGATGATCAATAATCCCAGGCGGATTGGAATTCACTTTTTTTGAAATCTCGCTCTAAAATTGGAGTTACTGGATGAAACTGACAATCGACCATCTTTCGAAACGCTACCGCCGGGATATTTGGGGCTTGCGTGAGTTCGACCTGGAGCTTGAGCCCGGTATTACCGGCTTGCTCGGGCCGAACGGCGCAGGCAAGTCCACCCTGATGCGCATGCTGGCAACCATCACCCGGCCCACCGAAGGCACCATCTTGTGGAACGGCATCGACATCACCAAATCGCCGGATGTTTTGCGTTCCGTGCTGGGTTATCTGCCGCAGGATTTCGGTGTTTATCCAAACCTGAGTGCGGTCGAATTTTTGGAGTACATGGCTGCCATTAAGGGGCTGTCCGCCCAGGCAGCCCACCGCCGCATTGACGAACTGCTCCAGGTGGTAAATCTGGAGCATGCAGCCAAGCGGCCTCTGGGCGGGTATTCCGGTGGAATGAAACAGCGCGTGGGCATCGCCCAGGCCCTGCTCAATGACCCGCAGTTGCTGATCGTGGACGAACCCACTGTTGGGCTTGACCCCGAGGAGCGCTCACGTTTCCGCAGCCTTTTGACTGACCTGGCCGCCAGCCGGATCATCCTGCTGTCCACCCATATTGTTTCGGACGTGGAGGCGGCAGCCAGTGAGATCGTCATCATCGACAGGGGCCGCAAGCTCCGCCACGCGGTCCCCGAAAAACTCCTGCAGCTTTTGGTTGGTAAAGTATGGCAGTGGACCGTCCCACCCGAAAAGTTGCCCGCCCTCAAGCAGCAGTACCTGCTCAGCGGCACCGTCCGCCGGGAAGATGGGATCCAGGTGCGGGCAGTCCACAACTCCAAACCGGCAGTCGAGGCGCAGGCTACCCCGCCGAACCTGGAAGACGTATTCCTGTACCTGGTTCACCAGGATGGGCAGGGGTCTGCATGAAAACCGGGCGAGTTCTTTACCACCTGGCGCGCGCCGACTTCCTGGAACGGGTCCGGCGTTACAGTTTCCTGCTCATCCTGGCCGGAACGATTTTCCTGGGGTATGCCATAAACCGGGGGGATTTCTACCTGCAACTGGACGGGTACCGTGGCATCCTCAATTCGGCCTGGGTGGGCAGCATGATGGCAGCTACAACAATCCTGATCCTATCCCTGTTCGGCTTTTATCTGGTAAAAAATGCCATCGAGCGTGACAGCCGTACGGGAGTGGGACAGATCATCGCCACCACGCCCATCTCCCGGCCGGCTTACCTGCTGGGTAAATGGCTTAGCAATTGGGTTGTCCTGGGGGCCCTGGTCGGGATCCTGGCCGCGGCAGCCATCCTGATGCAGTTGTTCGGGGGCGAAGCGCGAGATCTGGATATTTTCAAACTGTTGTCTCCGTTCCTCCTGCTGGTCTCTGCCTGCCATGGCGGTTGTGGCTGCCATTGCCGTTCTGTTCGAAACCATTCCATGGCTGAAGGGCGGCTTTGGGAACGTGGTCTATTTCTTCTTATGGACCTTTGTCCTGGTGGCGGTGTTTGAGTCGAAAACCATCTGGCTGGACTGGACGGGGATGAAAGCCGTCTATGCCAGCATGGGGGCTGACCTTGAAAGCAGTTTACCCTGCTTACAGCGGCGGCTTCGACTTTACCGGGCAGGCCCTTCCCCAGGGTGGGCTGCACACCTTCGACTTCCAGGGCATCCGGTGGACCTTTGAAATCCTGGCAAGCCGGCTGGTCTGGCTGGTGGCTGCCGCGGGAGTTGCCCTCAGTGGGAGCTTATTCTTTCAACGTTTCGATCCTTCGTTCGAAAAAGTGGGTCGCAAGCGTAAAGCCGTCGAGCCTGCCCTTCCTGAAACCGGGACAGTCAGCACAGTGGCACAAGCTGCGGATATGCGTCTCACCCCGCTGGCCAGACAAACAGGAAGAGCCCGGTTCGCAGCGGTTTTCATCGCCGAACTGCGCATGTTCCTGAAGGGCCAACCCTGGTGGTGGTATGCCGTAGCCGGCGGATTGGTGCTTGCCCAATTGTTCAACCCACCCGAGGTAAGCCGGATCCTGCTGGTTGTGGCGTGGGCCTGGCCTGTCCTGCTGTTAGGCGGGCTGGGCTGTCGTGAAGCACGCTTCGATACCCATCAATTGGTCTTTTCGGCTCCACATCCACTGAGGAGTCAACTGCCTGCTACATGGTTGTCAGCCTTTTTCGTCACTGCCTTGCTGGGGGCGGGAACCTTCATCCGTTTTCTGGCTGCCGCTGATTGGACCGGTCTGATGGCCTGGCAGGCAGGAGCACTCTTCATTCCATCCCTGGCATTGATCCTGGGCGTGCTGACCGGCGGCAGCAAAACCTTCGAGGTGGTATATGTTTTGTGGATGTATCTGATCGTGCAAAGGGGAGCGCCCGGGATCGATTTTGTTGGCCTTGCTCCGGCCAGCCCGTGGCAACTCTTCGCAGCGCTGGCAGTGCTCCTGACAGGCCTGGCGTTCGCTGCCCGCCGCTGGCAGTTGCAACGCGGTTGAACCCATCTGCAAACCACACAGTCCATAAACCCATACAGCGATGTCAAAAAAACAACTGCTCCTGTTCAGCCTGGCATTGATCCTGATTTTTGGCAACGGCAGTGGTTTTGTAACCATGGTACCGGTTCATCTCAGCCGCCTGGGCGTTGGATCAGACAAAATAGGGTATCTGTTTTCCATGCTTTATTTTGGAATGGCCAGTTCGGGCATTCTGGCTGGTTGGCTGACAGATCGCTTCCAACATCGGAAATTGATATGTGTACTCAGCGCGGCCGGTCAGATCATCGCCAGTCTGCTCATGCTGTTGGGCGCGCAGTCATTCCCGGCGCTGGCAGCTGCTTTGTTCCTTTCGTGGGTCCTGGCTGGCATCCATGCCCCGCTGATATCAACCCTGGTTGGAATACAAGCCAAAGAAAACGAACGCGGCCGGGTATTCGGCATCCTGGGGCTCATTACCGGATTGGGGCCGGTCCTCTCCGGATTTCTTTATGGAAAGATTGTCGATGTTTATGGATTTAAAACCCTGCTTGCACTCAACGTGGCAATATCTGTATTGTGGACAATCCTTTCCCTCTTCTACAAAGACCCCCCGGCACCTGCCCCAATTAAAAAAGCAGAACACCAGCCAGACCGGCCTGCATTGAAAGTTTCTTACTTTTTGGTCGTTCTGGCTGCCACCCTGGGCTGGTTCTCCATTAATGGCGGGAAACTGGGTATTACGCTCGTGATGACCCAGCTCAGCTTTTCGGCCAATGAAATTTCCCTGACCACCGGTATTGCCAGCCTGGCAGCGTTGGCTTTGCCCCTGCTCCTGGGATGGCTTTCAGATTCCATTGGACGAAAACCTCTTTTGCTGGGTCTCAATCTGCTCGGTTTTGCCGGTTTATTCCTGATCAGCCGAGCACAGGGACTGGCAGGTTTTTGTGTGGCTTCCTCGCTGCTCTCGTTGTACAGCTGCTTTGGCGGTCTTTCCAATGCATTAATCGCAGATCTGGTACCTCGGGAATCTCTCGGGTTTGGGCTTTCCCTGATCAACAGTACATCCTTTATCGCCGGGATATTCAGTTCCGCGCTATTGGGGCTGACCATGGGTGCCCTGGGGTCAACCATTCCTTTTCTATTGGCGATGATTCTCCCCCTGGCAGCTGTCATTCTCGTGGCCTATGTCAGAGAAGACAGGCTAAAAGCTTCGCTTTAGGAATTCTGATCCAAACAGGAGAAAGTACATGGTCGAAGAAATGGCAACCTCAAAAACCAGAAGGAACCCATTTTATTCCGATTGCCTGGGCAATCACCCTGCTCGTTTCACTGCTTCCGGATATCCTCTTCCGTGAATTGACCGGCAGCCTGCCAACCTGGCTGTATTGGGCCAAGCTGGGGCTGGTGATTGCGCTCCTGCTCGCCTGCCTGCTGTGGAAAGGTCTCCGGCCATTGTGGTTGTTCGCCGCTGTGCTGCTGACAGTCTACCTTTTGGAAGGGCTGGTGGGACAATTCTTCCATTCACTGAACTATTCGGCCTGGCTGAGGAATGCCAGTCCCTTCGTAAAGGATATTGGTTCGGTCCAGATCCCGCGCGCCACCACCAGCCTCCTGCTGGTGCTGATCATGCTGGCGCTGATGCGAAGGTCCGAGCGGTTTTTCCTGGTTAAGGGCAAGCTTGACGCACTTGCGGCGCCCATCCCGCTGCTCTTCAGGAAGCCGGTCAAGTGGAGTATCCTGGGCCCGGCTGTTGCAGGCGCCATGTGCCTGGGTCTGCTGGTGTTTATCTTTGCATTTGGGAGCCTGCCCTCCTCGCAAGCCTTGAAAGGTGTCGCCCGCCTGCTGCCCTTTGTGCTGCTCTTTGCCATTGTCAACTCATTTGGCGAGGAGATGCTTTACCGCGCTCCCTGGCTGGGCGCGCTGGAAGGTCCGGTAGGCTCTGCCCAGGCGCTGCTGATAACGGCAGTCTACTTCGGGATCGGACATTTCTACGGCGTTCCCTACGGCATACTCGGAGTGATCCTGGCATTCATCCCCGGCTGGCTGATGGGCAAAGCCATGCTGGAAACGCGCGGTTTCACCTGGGCATGGTTCATCCATTTCTGCATGGATGTGGTGATCTTTTTCTTCATCGCCCTGGGATCTGTTACTCCAGGTGGCTAGAATATTCATAAATGGAGGCACAAAAAATTGGGTCGTACTTTGATAGGCATTTTCATTACATTACATGGGTTGGTTCACATCTGGTATATCGTTCTGGCACGCCAGATCGTGCCATTCAAACCAGAGATGGGATGGTCCGGCAAGTCCTGGCTCTTCACCAACCTGATCGGGGATACAATGACGCGCATCCTCGTAAGCATTCTGCTCGGGCTGGTAACGCTGGGGCTCTCGGCCGGGGGAATTGGCTTTATTACCCAGCAGCAATGGTCGCGGCCCATTCTGGTCGTTTTTGCGGGCTTATCTGCTACGGTCCTGGTGCTCTTCTGGGATGGAAGTCTGCAGCTCGCCGCGCAGAAGGGCCTGATCGGATTACTTATCGATGCAGCCATCATTGCAGGTCTGTTGATCTCCCAGACTTAGATCACGGGCCAGGGCACTTGTCCAGCAGGGGTGAGTTTCCTGTAAAAAATCCGCCTTTCACAGCGGATTTTTTTGTGCCCCCAAAGGGAACCACAGCTATAGATATGCAGATTGGAGAATGCGTAAGGGCACAATCTTTTTATATGAACTGTGCCCTTGGTTTGATTAATTATTGATCTGTCTATCTTTCCTGGGACGCAGGCCAACGTAGATCAAGGCCAGGCCGCCCACCACCAGGGCGATCGTCAAGCCATATGTGATCAGTGACCCTACCACCAGCAGGATGGTCGCGATGATGGTGCAAACTGTGGCGGGAAAACGGGCCCATTCGGTGGGAGATTTTTCTCCACGTTGATGCCAAAGCCAGCCAAATGTGGCGGCCCAGCCCAGGAACATGATCCCGGTCGGGATGGTCGACTGGGCGAACCGGCCCAGCAGCGGGACCGTCAGCAGGGCGTTGATTCCGATCGATGCCATAAAGCCGGCTGGGATGAGCGCCCACCAGCGCTGATCCTGCTTGAAATAGATATAAAAGAACGGCACCGAAATGGCAAGAGTAACGAAGGCGCCAGCCCACTGGTTTAAGAATCGGCTAAACAGGATCAAGGTACCGATGGAAGCCATGCTGAAGGCCGGGATGAGCGCCCACCAGTTCTTGCGGTTCGCCAGATATACAGCGGCAAAGGGAATGGCGATGGCGAACATGAACGAAGCGCCGATCACTTCCCCTGGCACCTGGTCTGCAAATACGATCACACTCCCACACATGAGCATAGCGAAGGCCGGGATGAGCGCCCACCAATTCTTGCGGAAATCCACCGCGAAGGCAACCAGGAAGGGGACGGCTATCGCGCCGAAGAACGGGGCCGCGATCCAGGCCTCGCGATAATTGGAGGTACCCAGCCATAACATGCCTGCCAGGGCCAGGAAAATACACACCGGGAAAAGCCAGCCCCAGTAGCGCAGCCCCGCCAGCAGGTAGCGGATGAAGAACACCAACCCCAGCCCGGCGAAAGCCAGCATCCAGAACTGCGGGGTGAATTGCCCCACCCAGCCCTGCTGTTGAGCGAATACAAGCCCGGCAGCCAGGATCAGCAGGATCCCCCAGAAGATGTTGTCATATTTCGTTTTCATTTTCTTTCTCCTTTGAGTTTGTGAGATCACAATTCATTTACAAGTTGGCCAAACGGAACGCCAGAACGTTTACGTAAAGATTGCCCCCACACAATCACAACGATCAGGGCAGCTTCTTTCAAGGGACGGGAATTTTGTTTCATGACGGTTAGCTCCTTTTTTCCACCGGGTTTATTAAGGCAATTTTTTTCAACACTTCCTATTACGTTCCTGGAGAATGGCAGCCATCCTTTATCGCAAATGAAAAAATAGGAGTGACAAAAATTTCCTTACAGATTGCATTATAGAGTTCGTTGAAGGGAGGCACACCTTCCGTTCGGCAGGTTTCCGCCTGTCCATCCGGCTAGGTTTAAACCCGACCAGTGGGAGGTGCATGCGGAGCGCCTTCACAATAAAATAAACCTGATCGATATCGAAGAAGGCTCGAATGGATGAAGCTAAGGAGAAAACCATGCAAACCTCTTCCCCTAAACCAATTGTTCCATGGCTGATGCTGGTCTCGCGCGGCCTGTTGTTCCTCTTTTTCCAGGCCGTGATCGCACTGGTGCTTTTCCTGGCCCGCCAGCCAAACGCATGGGATAATTCTGCCGGCTGGTGGATGTTCAGCGTCATTGCTGCCAACCTGGTTTGTGTTTTCCTGCTGGTACGTTTATTCAAAGCAGAAGGCAAGCGTTATATCGATATACTGCGCTTCTCCAAGGCAACTGTGGGCAAGGACTTGCTTTGGTTGTTCGGTTCATCCATCGTCGGGGTGCCGGTCATGGCTGCGCCAATGACCAACCTGGCGGTGTTGATCTTCGGAGACGCCATGGCCCCGATCCACATGATGTTTCGCACGCTGCCGGGTTGGGCGCTCGCGCTGGGAATCCTCTTCCCCTTGACGATCCCCTTCGCTGAATTGCCAACCTACTTTGGTTATGTCATGCCGCGTATCGCCGCACAGATAAAAAACAACTGGGCCGCCTGGCTGATCGCATCCTTCTTCCTGGCGTTACAGCATTCCTTCCTGCCCTTTCTCCCGGATGGGCGCTTCTTTCTATGGCGCTTCGGAATGTATCTGCCCTTCGCCCTGTTCGCCGGGCTGATGCTCAAACTACGTCCCAGCCTGCTGCCCTATATGGCAATTGTCCATGGACTCCTGGATATATCGACCCTGTCGGTATATTGGATGATATAGACATTCCATTCCTCAATACTAGGGAGGGTGCAGGAGGTTAAAAAGGTATCAAAATCATTCGGAGACCACCAGTTAATGTGGCCTCCGAATTTTTATTCTTCGGATTCAACCTTGACCTCCGGGCAGTTCGCAAACTATTGCAGGCATGCGCGATCAATACCGCCCCAGGCTGTTCTTTTGATAATTTCGCTATGTTTCCTCCAGTCCTCCAACCATAGAAAGCATAATTTTAGAGTTTGGTCAAAAGGCTGTGAAGGATCGAATCCAGAATCTTTACGCCGACCAGGATGGTCACTGCAATCAGGGCTTGCCGGTCGCTCTGTATCATCGGCAGCTTCCAGCCGGCAAAAACGGCCAGGGTGATCAACAGGATCGCCGCGCCAATCACTGAAGCAAGGACGGCGAGCGGGTGCGCCCAGGCGTTCTGGGCCGCCACCCGGCCGATCCCGCCCAGCGTACAGATGGCCATGCCGAGAACCACGATCAGAATGATGTCCACGCGTAGGTCGGAGAGCAGGGACACCTTCTTTCCGGACAAACCGATGAACAAAACCGCCGCGCAGGTCAGGATAATGACCAGAATTGCAGGTGTAATAACGGCAGAAGTTGGGGAGACTGTTTTCATGATAAATCTTCCTTTCATTCAATTTAAGAATAGATCAGTGTTTTGGGTACGTTTCCGCCAGCACTTTATTGGTCATCACGTCAACAAACTGGCCGATGTTTTCGTCACCCAGACCGTGGCCGCCTTCGAGCCAGATCAAATCTTTGTGCGGTGCTTCCAATACCTTGAAATACTGTTCAACCAGCGATGACATCGCATTGACGTCATTCTTGCCGGCAAAAATATAGACGGGCACATCCAGCTTGTCTAAATTGTTCATAACATTTCCAGAATGATCTTTGAGATGGTTTATCAGACCCGAATATTTCGCAGCGCTGTAATTGCCAGGATGATCCCGGAAATGCTGATCAACACAAAGACCATGGATGTGACCGGATCGACTGGAACTTGCGCCAGCATCTGTCCAATAATCATCGCGATCAGGGCTGCTCCCATCGTCAGCACCTTCAACAGGACAACTGTTGCCAATGCGTATCCCCAGGGACGCTTCTGAAGTAACAAAATCGCTGTAATGAGCGCGGTGGGCACGATCACGCCCAGATCGAGCGACTGGATGACCATGGTGATGGCAAATTCGAGTCCGGCCGGCGGGGTACCCTTGAACATAGGCGGCACGACCAGGCCGAGCCAGGCAAATGACAGAAAAGCGGCCACGACGATGAAATAGACCGCGATCGTCCGGCGAGGAAACCGCTCTCTGACATGGCTGACAACCTCATCCGGATTGGTCTCTTTAAGCCCCAGGATGAAACCGAACAGGCTGAGCGAGAACAGCGCCACGTAGACCAGGTAAAGCGGGTTGAAAGCAGTCAGGAAAGACATGGCCGCATAGGTGTAGAGGAAATACCCGAATACGCCGGTCAACAGCAAGCGCCCGCGCAGGGAGCCTTTGCGGGTCAGGAGCAGCGCGGCGATAAGCAGCGGGACGCCGATTGCCAGGGTGACTACGTCCTGCCCGATCTCCTGGGAGGAAGAGTTGACCGTGTCATACTGATACAAGCCGTGACCACGGACCATGACGGTCTCGCCGCGGAAGGTGATAAATGGAAAAGGCGCGCCCGAACCCTGCCAGAATAATCCCGCCCCGGCAGCCAGGATGGCGAGCGGGATGATCAGTAAGGCCAGGCGGATAGAGATGGCATTGGCTTTCATTTTCATAATTCTCCTAATTGCCGGCATGGATTTTCGAAATTCCGGCCCACCTTTATGCCGGTCATTTGCTCTTGACAGCGAGCTTATAAATCCCAAACGCCGCCAGGGCGACCACAGCAATTCCGGCTGACACACGCGCATCCAACAAGGCGCTGAAAAGAACAAATATGGCGGCGATGATGGCGATGGTACCTTCAGTTTTAGTGTTCATGGTTATCTCCTGATTTTTCTGATGCTCAAATCATACCGGGTCTATGCAGCCGCGGCATCTGCCGGAGGGATGGTTTTCGCCTGTCCGAATGGATAGGCGAACCGGAAGTACCAAAAAAGGTCGCGCTCAAAAAAAGCTCGACCTCTGGTTTGTTTAATTGCTTGACGATCAGGGCGAAATGCTGCCCGACCCGCTGACGCTCTTGCTGACTTTGGCGGGGTTGCCATCGTAGTGGATCGCTCCGGAGCCAAGAATTTTTGCATCCAGGCTCTCGCTGGCGTAGACCTGGATGTTCCCCGATCCGTTCAAGCTGGCCGTCACAAAACGCGCCTTCAATCCTTTGCAGATGATATCGCCCGAGCCGTTCAGACTGATGTTAAGGTTATTAGCGGTACCCTTAACGGTGATGTTGCCGGAGCCCGGCAGCGCGATGGCCAGGTCTTTTCCAACCAGGCCGGATACATCCATATTGCCGGACCCGCTCAAGGTAAGACCCTCGAGGGTTTTCATTGTGACGCTGACCCGTACGGGGTTGACGGTGGTTATACTGGCGTTCGATTTGGTGGCTATGATCAGCCTGCCGCCCTGGACGGTTGTTTCGATCAGGGGCAGGATGTTATCGTCGGCTTTGACGACCACCGACTCAACCGTCCCAAAAGTGACGTCCACATTGGCCGAGCCCTGCAGCGTCACCGAGCTGAATCCACTTACGCTACGCGTCTCGCTGCCAACCTTCCCGGAACCAACAAATCTTTCAGGGGCGATGGAAGCGAACGAGCAGGCCAAAGCAGCCAGCAGCAATACAACCAGACCAAAAAGCAATTTTTTGTTCATTTTTATTCTCCTGTTCTTGGAAATGACGACCATAGGATAATCCGATCGTTTTGTGAAATCCCCTGCCATTGGGAGAGTTTTTCGCTGGTCATGTGGACAGTTTCCAATATGCCTGCACCCACAATTCCGGATCTAAAGCCGCCAGAAAGGTGACGAGCACAAGCGTTTGCATTCCGGTTCCCAGGAAGGCCAATATCACATTCGGAGCGAGCAAAATTGTGGCAATCCCCGCCGGAATAATCCCTGAAAACTTTAATTTGGCGGGCAAAAAACCTGCGATGACTGCCGTCAGAAGCGGGAAAACAAAAATGTAACCCCCCACCCGGAGCATCGCTACCGCGGCAAAGCCGATCAACAACCAGAAAAACAAGCCGGCCAACCACACTGCCAATGATCCCAGGTTCTTGAGCAGTCTTGCCCAAATAAAAAGATATCCAGATACAACGATCAGGATGATTGTTAAAAAGAATGGCAGGCTGGCTGGGATCAGGTAGCTTCCGGTATTCGGATTGGGGTTCGGAAATAATCTCCCAAACAATCCGTTGCCGGCTATCCCGAGCACGGCTGCGCCAACCAGGGTCAGCAGGAAAAAGAGCATGGAAAGGGCGATTGCCCGCATAGTGCATGCCCTCTGCCTGATCCCCTTTACGAGCAACGCCGCCCATCCAATGGCGGCAAGAATGGCCAGCACCAAATTCCAGTTCGCGGGGTAATGCGCCACCCCCAGTCCCCAAAGTGTAAAATAGCTCTGATCGGAAGTTGATGAAAGGGTCAAGTCAGAGTCACCCAGTGCTCGTGCCAATGACAACACCTGCTCGCCCATTTGCTGGAGACTGCCCGGCTTGACGAGATCAACTATATCCAGGTCGGAATGTTTCCCGCTGAATGCCGTCGGGTCTTCAAATTCGAGAGCGGGGATGCCGCGCTCATAGAACGGCTGGATCTCGGAGGAATCCTGGGAGATATACCAATCCGCATCCGCGAAGAAACCGAAGGCAGTCGGGCGCTGCACTGATCCGGCATAGGCGCGGATGAGATCCGTGTTGCCAGGAGTTGTCTGGAGCAAGACCACCGGTCCCCAGGCAGCGGTATCCAGCCCGATCGCACGCCGGACGGTGCTGATCGATGGATCGGTTTTCGCGAAAGCATATCCACCCAGATAGCCTTCTTCCTCGCCGTCTTCAAATAACAAAAAGATATCGTTTTGGAGTTGGTTTCCCGACTTCAACGAGCAGGCAACCTCCAGCAGCGCCGCCGCGCCGCTGGCGTTATCTCCCGCGCCATAGGAGACCGAAATCCACATGGGTCACGATCAGGAGTGCATTACCGGGATGACTACCAGGAATACGCACGACTACATTGCGGAGCATCCCTTTTATGGAAGAGGCCTTCTGGATCTCAGGATCAAGCGAGCAGTCTCGCAGCCTTTCGACCAGGTAATTCACAGCCCGCTCCATCCCTGGAGACCCTGCCACCCGTGCAGCTTGTGCCAACCCCTGGACATGCGCCATTGCCCGCTCAGCGGAGAATAATTCAGGGGAAACAGAAGCTGGTTGCGGCTTGGGGAGAAACAGAGTGGGCTGAACCATACAGTGCCAGCAAAAAGAAACATAGCAGCATCAAAATGGTGGATATTAAACTCCGGTTCATCATGCGCTCGTCTGTCACGAATTTATCCGGAAACCATTCGCGTCACTGCGTTGCAATCAGCGCATCTGAAACGGCAGATGTCTGTTTGGCCTTGCGCTCGAGGAGAACACAGAGGGCGAGTCCCAGCGCTACCAACACCACCATTTTCAGGACTTCCAGCCGGTCCGAATTGGGAAAGAACGTATTCCCGGTGAAGTTGTTCGCCAGGTGCATCATGAATAGCCGACAGGATGCTGCGGTTGGTCCTGAGATAAACCCAGGTCATCATCATGGCAAGCCCGATGCTGTAGAGCATGAAACTCCAGAAGCCTGCAAACTTGAAGCCCATCTGCCCATGCCAGGTTTGCGGCATAAGGAACAACGGCAGGTGCCAGATGCCCCAGATGAAGCCAAGGATGGCCGAGCCTCTTAAGACGCCGAATCGTTTGAGCAGTGGATCGAGCGAATAACCGCGCCAGCCGAATTCCTCCGACCACGGGCCGGAGAGGAAGCTCATAAAGAGTGCCATGGGGATGATCCAGGGCTGGGCGATGTAGGCTTTCAGGTTGGTCATACCTGGCATGGAACCGCCCATTAACCTTTCCACCGAAATGATGAGAGCAAAAATGAGCGGGAATATGAAAACGATGAACGCCCAATACGGGAGTTTGATCTGCTTGAATGAGATACAACGCCGAAAGTAATCCTTCCGCTTTTCCTTGTCATAGGTGAACAGCACAATCAGGACAGCCACCCAGCTTGGTGCAGATCCGCCGATCAGGAGGAATGCCATGCCTGGCATGCTGTACGGATCCCAGCCGTTGAAAACAATCGTAAAGTAGGCTGCCCACGTGGCGGCAAAAGTTGCCAGGAAGAACAGGATGAGATTGCGGGTTTCTTTTTTCATCGGGAAGGCTCCTTTCTGGATAATATCCAATTCCATCTTATCGCCATCTAAATAAAACCTCCCCTGTCAAAGGGGAGGTTTTTTACTGGTCAGGTGGACAGTTTATAGGTTACCTATATTAAACCCAAATCGCGGGCTTTATTGATGGCCTCGATCCGGGAATGAACTTCCAGCTTGGAATAGATATTTTGGGTATGGGCTTTGAGGGTATTGGGAGATAGGAATAATCGTTTGGCGACTTCAGCGGGTGTCAAGGAAATCGCTAAAAGCCTCAAGACCTCAAGCTCGCGTTCGCTCAGGGCTTCAACCAGGACACCTTGCCCCTTTTCTCTCTGCGAGGCTGTTCCAACTGTTCTTTCCCGGACAGGCTGCCGGTTGAATGATGCCAATAAATGGCTGGCATAGTGTGGGTGAATGTTCTTATCGACAGCTTTCATGAGAAGCGTGTCGAGTTCCGGCCCGTCATCGAAAAAGCGGGTATATCCGCAAGTTTCGGCAATTTCCAACGCATTCTCCAATTCCTGCAGGGCAGCAGAAGGATTGCTCAGCCGATCAAATATCAGGGCGTTTGCAATTGATAATTCGGCAACGCGGAAAAGCAGACCGTGCTCCCTGGCGTTTTCGAGTGCAGGTTCAACAAACCTGGAAGCATCCTCGGGATGCTCGAGAGCAATTTGTACCCGGCTCCAGGTCAGGTTACAGAAATACTCGGTATCGCGGTGATAGGGACCGATCCCCAGTGCGAAACCTCCATCCGGATTGGGGACTTGCTTTCTCACCCAGATCTCTGCCCTGGAACGCACCTGCGGGTCATCCAACGATCGTTTTATATCAAACAAGATTTGCAACGCCTCGGCGCAGGCAACATGCTGCGGTCCCAACCTGCCCATCCGGTGAAGAGTTTCCTGCGCTCCGTCATAATTCCCACGCATGAACTGCAAGCGCGCCAGTTCAATAAAACCATGCAACTCCATCCACGAGCCCCAGCCCAGCATGTCGAGCGACTGAGTGAAAAGAAGTTCAGCTTCTTCGAACTGATTTCGTTCCAAGAGAATAATTCCCTGTACGATGTCCAGGCCGCGCGAAGCCGGGATCTCATCCACCGGCTGGCCGTCGCGCCCCGGACTCGCTGGCCATTTCTGTAAATACCCCTTTCCAATGCTGACAGACCATTTCACCGCGGTCGATATGCTGCATATAAAATGCCATCCGCGACATATAAAAAGTGGCTGCCACCGCACCCAGGAAATTCCTGCTTTCCAGCATGGACGGCAGGGCGTCTTCAAATGCCTTTTGTGCCTCGACCGGATTGTTCTGCATCGTCTGTGCATGTCCAAGATTGATCCGGCAAATTGACCGGGTGGTTCGTTCGACGTCTGGCAGCAGTTCCAGCCCTTTGAGACTGAGCGAGATCAGTTCCTGCGGGTCGATATTCCTGAACAAATGCCCCAGCAGGATCTGGCTGCGGATCACGCAAATATGACCGGTAACCCAGTCTTTGAAATGCACACTGGTTCTGCCTTCTCCCACAGGAGCGAAAGCCGGCAGGTCGGTCCTTTTGATGGCTCGTTCGGCTATCTGCAGGTACTCCTCCACCGTCTCCATGTAATCTTCCCGGAAGGTCAGCACCAACGCCCAGGCGTAGTGGATGCAAATATCCGGCGCCTTTTCCAAATAAGCGCGTGGGATTTGGCGACACCAGTCGATCACCAACCTGCCATACCCAGGGAATATGATCGGCAGGGCATACCTGTCCAGCAGACCATTCACGTACTCCCAATCCTCGCTTGCCAGAGCATGTTTGACAGCCTCCGGTATAAAGCCATTCGCTTCAAACCATGCACTGGCCTTGCGATGCAAGGCAGGGATCTGGTCTGGTGAAGACCGTCGCAAGGAATGATATAGCATCTCGCTGAAGAGATGATGATAGCGGTACCAATGGCGTTGATTATCCAGAGGCACCAGGAACATATTTCCCTGTTCCAGAATATCCAGGATCGGCTGGCTGCTGCCAGCTTCTTTATCCGTAAAAACAATTTGATCGCACAACTCAGAACAGAAGCGTTCCAGAATCGAAGTGCTTAACAAGAACTGACGCGTTGTTTCCGTCTGGCGCTGCTAAGACTTCGCTGATCAGGTAATCAACAATGAACCGATTACTTCCCGCAAAAGCTTCAATAAAGGCATGCCGCTCTTCCTCATTGGAGTATTCTTCCAGCGCCAACGCCGCCAGTTGCATCCCGGCCGCCCAACCCTCAGTGCGCTCTTCAAGTTTGCCTACATCCTGAGATGAGAGCACCAATCCCATCGTATTCACCAGGAACTCGTGCGCCTCAGACAGGGTGAAGCGCAAATCTCGCTCGCGGATCTCCGTGATCTGTCCTTGAACTCGCATTCTCGGCAGTGGCAGCGGAGGATCTTCACGTGTAATAATGACCAAGTGCAATGACTTTGGTTGCCTTTTCAAGAAGAGCTGCATCAATGAATGCACTTCACTTTTTTTAATCAGGTGATAATCATCCAACACGATCAAAAAGGGTCCCGCCTCGGATGATATTTGGTTGATCAGCGATTCCACCAGATCGGAGAGGGGCGGAGTCTGTGAGGAATGCAAAGAAGCCAGAACAGTCTGGCCGATCTCATCATTGATCTTTTGAATGGCTGATACCAGGTATATGAGAAAACGAACTGGATCATTATCACCTTCATCCAGTGAAAGCCATCCAAATGGTTTGACCGAATCAAGCGAAGAAATCCATTCGCAGACGAGAGTAGTCTTGCCAAATCCAGCCGGAGCAGATATCAGCGTAACGCGTTTCCCCGCCTGGTAGCCACTTTCGAGCCGTTGGACCAGCCCTGAACGTCGAACAAGGCCTGGTTTTATCGGCGGGTTATATAGCTTGGTAGCTAGTACCTGAAAAGCCATGGACAGGCTCCACAATAAGGATGCTTCATAACACCGGGATGCTTCATTATACAGGATTTTTTATACAGCCAATTAATATTAACAAAGACGGAAGATAAAAGTCGCGCGGTCTCAACCATAATAGAAGTAAGCGGATAAAAAAAGGAAGGAGAAACGTCATGAGGTGTTCAATTTCGCAGTCATCCGGGTGGCCAAACGCTAACCGGGAGCGCCGGTGCTCATCAAGAAAGATGGTTCGAAAAGGGTGCATGGATTAAAAAAACACCTCCCCTTTGGCAGGGGAGGTCTTCTACAGGTTTTGAAGGCTGTAAAGGGTACCCGAAGTTACCCGGTTTCAGTGACTTTCCAGACCGGGTCGCGCAGAAGCAGCAGGACAACCAGCGCGCCGAGCGCCAGGCTGGGAAGGCCTGCCCCAAACGAAAAAAGAATGTTGGTCGGCTTTACCACCGTGATGAAGAAGAAACTCAAGGCCTGGTTGTTGAGCGCATGCAAATAGGCCGCAGTCCAAATGCCATGCGACTTGAAGACGGCATAAGCCAAGAAATAAGCCAGGATGACGCACCAAACCACCATAGCGATTGACCCAAGGATTGGCTGGCCGGGGTAGTTGTAGCCCATCCAGATGATCGGCCAATGCCAGATGCCCCAGATAACACCCAAGATAAATACACCACGGATGCGGCCGAGGCGGGTCAACTCGCTTTGCAGGTAGCCGCGCCAGCCATATTCCTCGCCAAAGGCGATGATCAGACCGAGGAATGGGCCAATAATCACTGTGTTAAGCGCCATAATAGGCATCAGCGCCGAAGCCGGCAGGTTTCCGGCTGCCATTTGAGGGAAGGCTGTTTTCAGATCAACCACCTGGCCCAACTTGAAAATATAATTAAGGAAGGTCTGGAAACCGAAGAAAGCGACCAGTCCAAGCCCATAGAAAAACCAGACACGCGCTTTGCCCCCTGCCAATCCTGCGCCAGCAAAGGCGTTCTTGCCGCCTATCAGCCGGAGTACAACCAGCAGGATCAAGCCGAGCACGTTCGGGATGAGCAGCAGTGAACTGACGGTTGCAGCCTGCCCAGGCTGTATCAAACCAGCAATGGAACCGACCAGATATAAAAAGGTGAGCAAAAGGTAAAAGTAGACGAACCAGCGCGAGCTTGTGCGGTTGGTCTGGTAATAGACGGGGCTTTCCTTGAAGAAAAATGCGCCCAAAAACAGCGCGGAGAAGGCCGGCAGAAGCATCTGGAATTGCAAGAGTAGCAATGTGCCAGGGTTGGTCAATCCGCCGTTCAAATACAGCACCAAATCGACCAGCCAGGTCAGACCAAATGTCAGGCCAAGAAACCAGGCGACATGCGGCCAGTTGGTTTTTAAGGGTACTCTAATGGGAGGTTGTGAGGTTATTTGCACGGTTATCTCGCTTTCGCAGGTGGTTTGATGGTCGTTGGCGCAATCCAGCGCCTCCAAATTTGATAATAGCTCCATAGGTCAAAAAACTCCCCTGTCAAATGGGGAGACTTAACCTGGTCAGGTGGACAGGTTTTAGAACAACCCCCACAGCATATGCCAGACGATATCCGTCCAGAAATGGACACCGACCGGAGCAAGGTAGCCGTATTTCTTGAAATAATATGCCGCAACAATGGAGATCAACCCGTTCAAGAGGAAGATCTCGAACAGCAGGACCGGTGAAAACTGCGCCGGGCTGCTTACCCCAAGGATGAACATCAACGAGGGCAGGTGACTGGCCGCAAACACGCAAGCGGAGAATGTGGAAAACACCCAGTAGACGATCATCAACCCACGCCCGCGCAGAATGATCTTGCCCACCAGCCATGTCCAGAACGAAATAAAAAACAGGCGGAACAGCATCTCTTCACCAATGCCTGCCGATAACGCCGCAACGAACGAAGTTGGAAAAGGTGGATGCATCATTCGCCCAATGCCGTTGAACCGGCTGAAGATCAGGTCGCCGATGATCAACACAATCCCCAGCGCCCCGCCGGTGATGGCTGGGATCAGGAAGCGCTGGCGGTTGGTGACGGTCTTATCCCAGATCTCAGGAAGATCCAGTTTGCGCCACAGCAACAGGCCTAGAAAGCCCAGCAGACCGTACGCCACCCCATTGATCCCTGCCCCTGCCAGCGCCATCTGCCACTTTGGGATCTGTGATTCAGGCATCAGTGTACCGATTTTTCCCTGAGGCAGGAAAGTGTTTAATGCAGAGGCAGCCGCCAGGAGGACAACCAAGATAAAAAACGTTATGGTCGAGCGGGTTTTTGTGTTCATGGTTTATCCTTTGCCAGCATTTTTGCCAACCCCACCACTTCATCGCGCCAGCCATACACATGCTGCAGGTTCTCTTGAAGCTTGGCAGCATCTTTTTCATATCCTTTGGCCAGTTCGGCGAGATGGTTGTAATAGTCCGCCAGCCTTGACAGGGCTGGCAGCGCGATCTCGCCTTCCCCTTGCAAGCTCGTTTTTAATTGCCTTAGAACGTCCAGCCACTCTTCCACACTCATGCCAGCAGTTTTGCGGAAATCGCGGATGACCCACTGCCGCTCGAACAGGGAACGGCGCTTCCAGTCATCCGACTGTTCTTTAAGCGTAACCAGCACCTTCTCGCACAAGGCGCCAGCCTGCTTTCTCTGATCGGGTTTCATCGTGATGGATTTTTCTCCTGCCTCGCTGCCGAAGTTGATATCTGCAGCTTTCAAGGCTTGCAGCGATGAAATCTCCATCCCCTTGAACCGCTCGGCAAAAACGATCGAGGCGGCGAACCCCGCCCCGGCTTCTTCGGGTGCCAGGAAGGCATTTTTATTCATTTCATAGAATTCTTCCACCGTCATGCCCATCAGCGGGGCAAGTTCGGCTACTGCACTGCTGGCGGTCTGTGTGGGTACCAGACCTGGGCCAATCGTGAACGCGATCACGCCTGTTCCTTCCAATTCCGCGTCCAGGGTGTTCGACAGATGAACCTGTGCCGCCTTGAACGTCTCGTACCCACCCAGGAAGGCCGTACCGGTGGACGATACGCATACAAAGGTGCCGTGTTTGCGGTTGAGCATATCCGGCAAAAAAGTGCGCGCCATCAGCACCGGACCGCGCAGGTTGACCCGGTAACTGGCATCCCATTGCTCGATGGGCAGATCCTTTACCAGCCCCAAAACCGCGATGGTGGCATTATTGATAACAACATCGACCTTGCCGAAACGCAGCAACGCTTCCCGATACAGGTTCTGTACGCTGGCTTCATCGCCAACATCTGTGCGGACGAAAGCCACATGTCCCGGGTCGAACTCCGCCGCCAGTTTTTCCGCAGCTTGTTTGCCACTCATTTCGTTGATCTCGGCAATGAGCACCTGTGCCCCCAGCCACAACAGTGCCCGCGCGGCTTCGTATCCGATCCCGCCGCCTGCGCCGGTTACGATGACCGTCTCGCCAGAAAGGGCGTCGGGGGTGAGTCCAAATTGGGAAATGACAGGGGTATTCATGATTTCTCCATTCCAAGTCCGATGATCGAGCCGATGTTAGCCTCGATCTGGACTTTGTCCATTCCGCCAAAACTGACCAGTGAATTGGACATCAGCTTGATTGCGAACAACCTGGTTACTTCGGTCAGCCCGTGGATGGTCAAGAGCACTGCCGCAATCCTGGCGGTCGTTTTACGATTCATAAGTTCTAATCTCTCAATTCTTGCGCAGGTTCCAATCTGCGAATGACCAGCAAAACGACGATCCACTCCAGGACGATGAACAGCCCAAAAGCCTGGATGTTGATGGTCACCGGCAGCAGGGCGGTATTAATGATGTTGAAAGTGACATGGAACAGAACCGGCAGAAGCAAGCTGGAGCGCGAATGGTTGAATACCCAGGTGATAAAGAAGCTCATTGGCAGGACCAACAGGAAATTGAGCAGCAGATACAGGCTGCCGTACTGGTCGAATGTATCCAACAACAGCCAGAAAGGGATATGCCACGCCCCCCACAGCAGCCCCAGGATGGCGCTCGAAATAAATGCGCTGCGGCGCAATTGCAAAGCCGGCAGGGCCACGCCGCGCCAACCGATCTCCTCCCCCAACGTAGCCAGAAGAAGGAATACGACATTAACTATGAATCCAACCGCCGATCCCAATGGGAGGGGTGTTACAGTGGGTTTTCCACCAAAAAAATTATAGGCCAGGCCCGCCAGGATCAGTAGCCCCGGTTGAAGAACCAATCCGGCGATGTACCATTTCCAGCCAACCTTCCAGAGCGTCAGTCGTTGGAGAAGGGTGTGCACCGCTTGCCTTCCTCCGCTGCGTCTGGAAAGGATCAAAGCGGCAGTTGCCGGCATCAACACCCCTAATAGCCGAATGATGCTGCTGGTTCCCTCCGGGATATGCAGGGGGCCAATTCCGAAGTGCGATAGATCCAAGGGGATCCAGACCAGCCAGGAGAGCAGGTACGTGAGCAGGAAATATGTCAAGGGCCTTACATATCGTGTGGATATGTTCATCACTTTCTCTTTCTGGTGGTGCAGGAAATTGGATCAGGCAGCCGCGGTTGCATCATTTATGGTCAAACCTTGCGTTTATGATATTCCCGATTTCAAAAAAGACTCCCCCACCAAAGGGAGAGTCTTTACTATCCGATTGGACAGGTGCGAAGCCACTTATCCAGGATCAAAAGGCAATCAGGTTCATGAATAAAAAGATGGACAAATTGCCCAGGTCGGTTAAGAAATGAGCCAGGACCGGCAGGCGCAAGCTCTTGGTTTTGAGATAAAGCATTGCCAACACCAACGAAAGCACCACAAGGATGCTCCAAAACGGGATCAGGGCGGTTGGTCGGGCCGGATCAAAAGCCTGGACCTTGGAAAACACACCCATCATCACAGGATGGATGAGTGTAAAGAGAATGGTCGCATAGGCCACGCTGAAGATACGCGGCAGGTGATCCATCCCATCCAGCAGGAAGCCGCGCCAGAATGCTTCCTCGCAGATTGAATTTACCACGGCAAATAAGAACCAGGCAATTACAAGACCAACCGGCTTCATAGCCTGCAGGTTGGGGATCAGGAGCAACGGGAACGAAACCGATCCTATAACAACCGCGGGCAATATCCACCATCTGCTTCCTTGAGAACGTCCCGACCAGCGCTTTGGGGCAGTCTTATCACCAAGCAGCCGGATAACCAGCAGCATACTGCCCCAGTACACCAGGAAGGTCCCCAGCCAGGCCCAGTCATTGAAAAGGGAAAGGAAAAAACGTGCCGTAAAATGACCAATGATAATGATCAGCACGGGCGAAGCCAGGACAAACCATTTTCGTGAGACATTCGGTTGCATAATAACTCCTTTGTTTCTGTCGGTTCATATTGTTACAAATGCTTTTTTATCTTTCTTGCATTGCTTCCAGATCACCTCGCGCCCTGTGGTTACTCCAGCGGGCAGGCCGCCGCCTGGATAGACCCACTGCCCCACCATCCAGAAATTTTCCAATCCCGGCAAGGTTTGGGATATTTTTGCCATGGCTTGCTCCGGGGTCAGCCTCCAGCCGGTGATGCTGCCTTTCCAGTTACCAGTCATGCGCTCGAAGGTCAGCGGGGTGGCGATGTTGCACATTTCCACCTGCGCCGAAATCCCGGGCCAGACCTGATCCAGAGCTTCGAGATAAGCCCTGGCAACATTCTCCTTTTCAGCTTCGTAAGCGGTGCAATCGTTTATGAGTGATTTCCAGTGGTCATGGTCCGTCAGGATTGATGAAGTCAGCACGGTCTTCCCTTTTATGGCAAAACCCGGCTCCTCGTTATGAACTCTGACACCGATGTGTTTGTGCTCTTCCCCGGCCATCAAGACCGGTTTTTTTAGTTCGAAGACATTTCCTTCAACCGAAGCGGGCAGATCCGGGAAAGTCCGCTTGACACCCACACTCACATAGATCAGCGATTGGAATGGTTTCCAGTTTTCATATCTCTCCCGGATTTTCTTATCTGTGAATTTTCCCCCCAACAACTTGAAGATCGTAGTGTAGCCATCCGCAGCTGAAACGATCACATCAGCACGCTGTTCGCTGCCATCCTCGAAACGCGCTCCAACGGCGCGCCCGTCTTCGACCAGGATTTTCTCCACGCGCGCCCGGTACTGCACCCGCCCGCCGAGCGCCTTGTAACGTTTCTCCAAGGTTAGTGCCAGTGGCAGGGAGCCTCCCAACGGGTATCCTGCCTGATGTTTGTACATGTAACCCAGCGAAGCCAGGATCATGTAGAAGACGGAGAATTCCGGTCCCCAGATCGTGAGCAAAGCCTCACGCAGGAGCGGGTTTTTGAAGCGAGCTGCCAGGTCACCCACCGTCAGCTTGGTCCACATCTGCAATTCCTTCACGAGCGGCATCATCCCGAGAATGAACTTCATCCACCTTGCCGTGCCGGCCTCGTACTGCTCCAATTCAGGCGGGTTAAAGCGGATGCCAAAACGCACTCCCTCAACCAGCTCATGGATCACCTGGGCATCCTCTGGCGAGAGTTCCAGCAGGTGTTTTTCGAGCCGGTCCGGATCACAGTAAAAATTTACAGTTCGGCCGTCCCTGGCATGGTAAACCCCGTAGCGATCGTATTGGAGGAATTTCCGCCCTTCCAGCAATCCGACTTCATTCCAGTAGCGATGCATAAAGAAGCCTGGCCCGGATCCAGCCAGCCAGTGGATACACAGATCGATCAGGTAGCCATTGCGCCTCCAGGCTGTCACCAGCCCGCCTGGAATTTTATGCTTTTCAACGATTTTCGTCTGGTAGCCGTTCAATTGTCCGTAGATGCCAGTGCATAACCCGGCCACCCCGGCACCGATGATGAGGATGGATTTTCGCGTCATGGTCGCTCCAGGTTTTTATTTTGTGCTTGTTTAAGAGTATCGGAGGGTCTTGAACTGTACAAGCTTACAGATCATTCCCTATCCAACCTGAAGCAGGAATAAAACATTAGTCAGGTCCATCAGCCAATGCCCAATAATTAGCGGAGTCAGGCGGCGAACGCGCAGATAAACAAGCGCAAAACCGATGGTCAGCGGAACGAAAATCAGGAACATATACACGCCGTGGTGAAAAGTGGCCAGAGACAGGAAACTATGCTGGAGTGAAAAGAAGAAAGAGACGAGCGCAACAGATAACCAGCGCGACTTGGTAATTGCAACCAGCCTCGGCAAGGCATAGCCATCATAGATCATTTCCTCGGTAGCGGACCAAATCGGCCACCAGAGTATACGGCTGTAAAGTACTGCCAACAGCGGCAGTGTGCGGATAAATGTGCCTTCGGGGAATACAGGATTGAGATTGCCATAAGTGACTAACAATACCAATCTCCCGAAGCCAAAAACAGATAGCGGAAAAAGAATAAGGAAAAAGCCCAGACCGAGTGGAATATCGGTTTTGAGTTTGCTCTTCATAAAGCCGATCAGATCGATCAGGCGGATCCCTTCACGCCTGGTCAGCCAAATTAAAAGTCCGAGACAGCCGAAATCGACCAGGGTACCATATACCGACCACCAATTGCGCAAGGCGACTGCCGCGTTCGGGACATTAAATTGCTTGAGGATCAGAAAAGTGATTCCCTGAAAAAACAAAATGAATACGGAGCGCGAAAATAGGGCCAGCATGGGACCATAGCGCGGTATTTTTCCTGAGGCAAGGCGGGATTGAATGGCTTCATGGGAGTTTATAGGAGCGAGCGCAGTCACTGTAGGTCTCCTTGCAAACCGGGTAAAGGCTTTATTATGCTTCATGATACTGCCCATCTTGTAAAAACTCCCCTGCCGATGGGGGAGTTTTTTACTATCCGAGCGGACAGGGGATTGGGTTTTTTACAACCATGACCAATGCAAAATATCTGGCGGATCAGCAGGATTAGAGCGTTCCGGCCAGGTTGAACAAAGCGTGCAAAAGAATGGCCGGGTAAATGCTGCCCGTCCTGGCCCGGCTATACCCAAATCCAAGCCCCACAATAATGGAAAAACCAACCTGGAAAAGAATAAAGCCGGTTGGGTAATGTCCCAGGTTGTTCAGGTGTGCGCTCGCAAACACCAGTGTGCTCAGTACGACAGTCCAAATTTCTGCGGTCCGGGACGGGTAAAGCTTTCCCAACCCCCACAGCAGCATGGAGAACAGCACGCCCCGGAAGAGGCTTTCCTCCCCCAGCGGGACGACAACACCCTCAAAGAACCAGGTATTGGCCCCAAAAGGGGTTTCACCAGCGACCAGGCGGTAGATCAATGGTGCGCCAACGAAGAATATCGTTAGTCCCATTAATAGTTTCCAATGTTTCACAATGCTTCCGATTTGATAACCGAAGAAACGCGGCGCCCACAGGACCGGCATGAAACCAAGGAATAGCAGCACTGCGTCTGACAAGATGTCGTTGACGAAAACGTTTCGGGGCTGTTGCGAGAGGGCCATGTAGATCATGTTATTGGCATACACGGCCCCCCAGACCAGGGCCAGGCCCCAAAGAATATACAGGCTGGTGAGGAAAATGGGTTTTGTTTTCATGTTCGAATTCCTTGAGCCGCGGTAATGTTAGTATCCCGGGTCAATCCTTCTTTTTGCGATATAAGCTGTAAACAGAATGTCCATGTTCTCTGCCGGGTATTTGAAAGCGGTGAACTCAAGCGCTTTGAGCAGGGTGAATCCATTTTCATCCAACAGCCGGGAAATATATTCACTCCCATGCCGGAACAACATGACCGCGCTTTCTGCCTGGGGTTGTTCAGTGACCTCCACCCGGTTGATGGCGTAACTTTCCTCCTGCCCAGGCTTTAGGTCTTCCACCGTAAAAGCCAGTATGCCCTGTTCATTCAAGATCCGGGAAAACTCCTCGAAAAGCGGAGCCAGATCCCGAAAGGAATTGAGCACTGCAACTGAAACGACGAAATCATAGGATCGGGATGGATAGGGTAAGGGCAATTCACGCAAATCGTGTCGCTTCAAATCTTCCGTAAAATGCTTGGAAGCACACACTTCCAGGATCTCGCCTGAACCGTCCAGACCGTGGATGCGCAGGCCGGCGTTGTGAAAAAGGATGGAACTCAATCCACTGCCGATCCCTGCATCAAGTAACAACCCGCCGGGCTGGATGAACTCGTAGGCCAGGCCAAAAACAACCTCCGGCCCGAACCAGGCCGTTTTGTGCACCTGGTTATCGTAATCTTTTGCCGATTGGCAGTCCTGGATAATAGTATTGCCTGTTTCCAAGCGAGCCTCCTTAGAGGGTCAACATTTGTTCATGCCTGTAGATCAACAAACCCGCCACGGCCGCCGCCATCAACACAAGCCCGGTAACCCATCCGCCTGTACTGAATCCGACCTGCAGGTATTGCGCGAACACGAACCCGCCGCCGATCATCAGCCCAGCCAGGATGCCGAACTGCCACATCCCATACAGGAAACAGAACGGCAGGTAGTGGGCCCCAACTGCGATCATCGCGGCCGGGTAAAACCAATTGAGATGAGCCAGGGTGGCTGCGCCAACCAGCAGGAAATTGATCGGAACAGTGAAGGCGATCTGTGTCGCCAATTGATTAAGCGGGTTTTCCGCGCTGAGCCTGGGGCTTCGACCCAACCAGCGCAGGGTCAATTGCGTCAGCGGAAAAATGAACATGCCGCCCAGGAACAGACCGAGCATCCCATATTTCGGAGCGACCCAGGTGCTCAGGGCAGCAGAGCCCAGCCAAAGGATGCCCGAAACAAGTTGCCCGGCAAAACCGCCCAGGAAGACGGTACGGACCTCACGTTGCGCATCGCGAATATTCATATCTCTCAACTCCGTTTGCCGATGTTTCGAATTCCTAATTGAAACAAGCGTCACCTGGTTTAATGATTAATTGCGAGGATTGGCGAGAATATCCAGGAACCAGGTTCCCATGGATACGATCACGATCAACGTGCCCAGGCCGAAATAAAAAATTTGCAGGAAGCGGGCAACTCCTGCCGGTGATCCGATCGCAAGCACCTCGACAAATTCGAAGAACATAATGATGATCCCGGCGGTGGTTGCGAACAGAGTCGCGAACTTACTTTTGCGAAGCAACAGGATTGCGGCAAACAAGGCACTGCCGCCGGCGATCAACCCGAGCGCCAGACCCGGGATCATGAAATTGTGGAAGATGGACCCATTAAGCATTTCCACCGGAGGAGCATACGTTCCTTCCAGAAGTTGAATACCTCCCGCAACCGCTGACAAGCTCAGGAAGATGGTCAGCACGATCAGAGTTACATAAAGAGTTTTCTTGAACAGTTTCACGACGGTTCTCCTTGATGAATTTCTATAACCAATAATATCTTGGATGAAAATTTTACTCCCCTGTCGAAAGGGGAGTATTTACTGTCCATCTGGACAGGTCGGTTGATTTTACGCAGCAGAATTCGATCATTGCCGCGCAGGAACAAGTATTTGTTCGTCTTCAAGTTTCGCTGCATGTCTACCCAGCAGGAGGATCAATGCACCGGCATAAACCATTTCATCCGCGAGAATTTCCAAACCATGCGTCACCCGCAGCACTGTTGGAAGCCAGTAGGCACTCAGCATACCGAGGCCGCCCACCAGGATATAAAGTGTTAATCCCAGGGTCAGGAACAGGCGCCAGTTCGAGAGCTTCCAGGTGATCAAGATTGGCAGACATACCAGCAGGAAAAGCAGACTGCGTAAAGCCAGCACTGGCAAAAGTTGACCCCAGCCGGGCAACGCCAGCTCATTTGCGCCCTGTTGATAGTATGGCAACACGATCGGCGAGATCAGCCTTCCAAAAACGTAGTAAACCAATGGGAAGGATAGGAGTGCCGCCAGCAGACGTCCAATCCAACCGCCAGAGCTTCGACCTGTGAAGAAAGTCCGTAGCTGGGCAAGGAAACCAATCCTCTGTGTTTTTGAAGTGAAAAGCCATGCGACAGCCGCGCTGCAAAACAATGAAGCCGGGAGATACAACACAACCGTATAAAGAGAGGCCGCTGCCATGGTAGAAAAGATTGCCGCTTCAAGATATGTGTTTACACCATATGCGATCCAGGTGAAGAAAAAGAGGCTCAACCATCGCGAGAAAACTCCCCGAAAGCCCGCGCGCGACAGCCGCCAATCCTAACGCCAGGATCAGGCTTTCCAAAAGCGTAAACTGGGCAATGGTCGCCTGATCTGCACCCGCCGGCATGGGGGGCGTCGGCAATCCCATCCAGGCAGCCAACTGACCGCCTGGTATGAAGCCAAAAAAGAAAAGCAGGCCGCAGACGGGCACTTTCCAGAAATAGTGGATCCATGTCGTGAATTTCATAGCATATGCTCCTATATAAATTTCCTTATCGTGAGGATACGCTAACGAAACAAATAACTCCCCTGCCGTCAGGGGAGTTTCATACTGTCCGAGTGGATAGGTTATTCTTTGGTGAATGGCAATTCCAACAATGGCTTTTTCGAGAAATACTTGGGCTTGTAATAGATGATCACGCCGATAACTACCAGGAAGAGTAAAGGCCCTGCGGTCATGTAGAACTTCATGGCAGGCATGAGACTCAGCGGGCCGGCGATCAGCGTTGAGGACAGGTTGTAGGCAAAATGGGCGAGTACCGTAATTATCAGGCTGCCCTTTGTATTATTGTACAGCCAAGTCAGGTAGAACGTCACGGTGACAACCAGCATAAGATAAATCGGGAAGGGGATGCCCATCTGCGTGGCACCTGTTGTGAAAAAGAACGGGATGTGCCAACAGGTCCAGATCACCCCCAAGATAAGGCTGGAAACCAGGGCATTATATTTGGCTTGCAACCTCGGCAGGGCAAAACCGCGCCAGCCAGCTTCTTCTCCAAGCGGCCCGGAGAAGATGTTGAACAAAACCGCCCCCAACAAGGTCGAGATGGTTTGACCTGGCCGGAGACCAACAGCAGGATTACCCAGTGCGATATAAACCATGGCGATCACTATTGGGCCAACCAGCAGGAACAGTGCGGCTAAATACCATCCAAGGTGGACCTTCCAGCGGGTGAAGCCAGAGAGCAGGCGCCTGACCTCAGGCACGCCGCCTATGATCCATGAAATTGCCAGACTGCTGATGGTTGGGCTGAAGATGGAAAAGAACCAGACTAGCGACCAGGGCTGCAAAGGTTGTCCAGGCCGCAGTAATATATACCCGAACATTACTCCAAACATGATGGCATAGGTGAGCACGAAAAACGAGAGCAATTGGTGATTGCGAAACCAGTTTTTCATGAGATTCTCCTTTGAGTTTTGTAGGAATGAAAATCTTCTATTCGTACAATCCATTAAAAAACACAAGCGCTTCCATGCACTTTTTCTGTATGGGTTGTTGCTGGTACTCCGGGTAGCCAAATACCAGGATCTCACATGGAAGGATATTCCCTGGCAGTTTGAGCAGCGTGGCGAGCGTTTTGACTTCGAATTGCGAGACCCAGCAGGAACCGACTCCATGTTCAAGGGCAGCCAGGACCATATGAGTTCCGGCGATTTTGGTTTGGTGTTCTTCCTGGTTCAAGGCCCAATACAGAGACTGATCCATTTCACCGATTGCATGCGCGTGTTCGGGAAAACGCTGCATCTGAATATCACGACCCCCGCGCTCATTTTCCACACAAACGGTGCAAAGCACAATCAGCAACGGCGCATGCGCCATCCAGATCTGTCGATGGGCTGCCTGCGCAATAAGCGCAATCAGGTCCGGTTCAGTGATGACTCCAAAGCGCCAGGGCTGTTCATTTCCTCCGGAGGGCGAGAGGCGGCCCGCTTCCAGAATATCGTCAATGACAGCCTGGGGCACAGGTTTATTCTGGAACTTGCGCGCGCTAAAGCGCTGACGAAGCAAATCGGTGATTATTCCCATACCTTGATGATATACGCAAAATAAAATAAACTCCCCTGTCATAAGGGAAGTTTTGGACTGTCCAAACGGACAGGTCATTGGAACCACTGCATATCCTGCCACATCTCGCTCCAGGGCCGGCGCGGCTGGCGGCAGACATACAGTCCTGTATGGCGGGTGCTTTCTTCATTCCTGACGCCGTAGGGATTGGTGACACTTCCAGCAGATTCACAGGAAGAAAAGAAATTCCCGGCATAACTGCGCTCGAAGCCGACCACGATGACTGTCTCTGGTCCCGGGTCACCAAAACCGCGATACCAAAGGTTGTCGGCGCCGCTGATAATGGCTGGCAGACCAACCTCCCTGCCATACAGGTCAAGCGCGCCTGCTTCGCCATAGTTTCCCGCCAGGATCGCGGTACGGCTTTTCTCATTTTCCGGGATGGATTGATATATGCTCGCCACCTTGGCAGTTAGGTCCTGCCATCCCACCATTTCGACCACTTCGGGGTTGAGTCTGGAGGTGGTTTTCCATAGTTCAGAATTGATGGGAGCGACCGGCTTAACAATGACGATCATGGCCACCCCTCCCACAGCCACCAGGCCGGACAATAAGCCGGTCCCGGCCCGGCGCAGGCTTGCGGAGAGACCCGACAGCCAGTTCAAGCTCCATGCGCTGCCGGCTGCCAGCAGCATGACGTACGCCGGAGCAACGTAATATGAACGTCCACGTGCCATCAGGAAGATGGTGAACGTGGTCAGGAACATCCATACCAGCGGGCGGAAGCGTCTCATTGAAGTGGAGAACAGGCACGCACCCAGATCCGGCGATCCACACGGGCAGGGTGAATGGATTGGTTGAAGAGATCAATTGATCGGGTAGAAAATTATTCGCACGCCCCCATTGCAGATCCCGGGCATGGATGGCTTTCAGGAAATCCAGTGAGATGAATTCATGCCGGATCTGCCAGATCAAGTTGGGCATGTAAATAACCAATGCGAGTGCCGCGCCCAGCCAAAGCCATTTGGAAAGCAGGTGTCTGCGGATCGGGCTGAGCAGAACCGCGACGATCAGCCCTGCCACCCAGAAGGCAACTGTAAACTTTGTCATCATCCCCAACCCAATTCCGGCGCCGATACCGAGCCAATAGCGGGGATCCTGCGTTGCCAGCAGGCGCACGAAGAAGAACGCGATCACCACCCACCAAAGATAATCGAAAGCCATGTACTGGATGAGTGTTCCCGAGGTTAGCGCAACCGGTGCAATATAGGCCGCAATGGCTGCCAGCACTTGCGCGTTGCGCCGGCCGCCCATGTCACGCGCCATCCATCCCGCCAGCAGCATAACCACCCCCTGAGCGATCGCAGAAAAGATACGCAGTCCCTGCAGGGAAGTTCCGAACAACTCCAGCCCGATGCGTGCGATGAAGGGAGTAAAGGGCGGATAAGCAACGTAGCCCCAATCCAGTTGGCGTGCATTCATGAGAATGTCGAGCTCGTCACGGTGGAAACCATACTGCCCATTCAGCAGGGTATGGATAAGCACGCCAAAGGCGGCCAGCAGGAGCAGAATGCTTGTATCGCTTAGTGAGGAGAATATGCGTT
The DNA here is from genome assembly GCA_963830665.1 of uncultured Chloroflexia bacterium. Lineage (GTDB taxonomy): Bacteria > Chloroflexota > Anaerolineae > Anaerolineales > Villigracilaceae > UBA877. The sequence goes on along the minus strand of CAWHNM010000024.1, from coordinate 55,818 downwards.
TCATATGGTTCCATCCCAAATCCTGAAATCAGTCGATCGGTTTAAGCAATTGGTAGGGGAGTTTTTTACTATCCGATTGGCTAGGATGGTTTTCAGGGTTTACTTGGTTGGCTTTTCTAAACGGACACCCATTTCAGTTAATTGGTCCGCCGAGGAAAGATTTTCGAGAACCATTGGCAGGAAAGCAATGCAAAGAAAAATTATGAAGATGAGAGCGCAAGTAAGCATGGCAGCCTCCGAAATGATCACACCTTTTACAAAATAATGGTACATCCTTAATAAAAAAAACTCCCCCGCCGAGGGGGGAGTTTACAACTGACCGAATGGATAGGTTTTGGCAACAGGCCTATTTGCTTCCCAGGGATTTGAAGCTGCCCAGACCGGTTGTCTTCGTATCGGCCTGGGGGTTGCCATAGTACGAGACATCCCCACCGCCGCTGATCGTGCCGGTCAAACGGTCGGTCACCCAGACCTTGGCGCCGCCCAGTCCGGGAATGTCGACCGTGGCTGTCTTGATCTTCAGGTCGGGCGCGTTCACGCCGCCCGCTCCGCTGATCTTAATGGTGGCGGTAGTCACTTCTCCGGCAACATCCACGTTCCCCAGGCCGCTGAGTGTGATGTTCATGCTGTTGGCCTTGAGTTGGTTTAGTTTGAGGTTCCCCGCCCCGCTCATGGTCACAGCCAGATCCGTCGTTGAAAGACTTTCCATCTGGATGTCTGCCAGCCCGCTCACGGTCAGGGAGGTCAGGTCCTTCACCATGATGGTAAAAGTCAACATGTTAGCGGTATTCATGCCGGTGAAAGCGACCGTTTCATCCGTTTCGATGTAGAGCACCCCGTCTCGAACGGAGGTTTTGATCAACGGGACAATGTTGTCGCTGCCTTTGACGGTAACCGACTCGTTGTCTCCCTGCGAAAGGATCACCTGTCCGAGCGTACGCACATTGATGCCGGTGAATCCACTGGCAGTGCGGGTTTCGCTGACGATGGTATTGGAGGCCGGGATGGTTTTAACGTTTTGGCCAATTTGCATAATGCCACAACCGGCTATCAGTACCCCTACGAACACAAACCAAAGGATGACAGAAGTTGTTTTCATGGTCTCACCTCCTTTTTCGGAGTCACTCAGGCAGCATCCCGTTGACGATCAGGCTGATGCCCTGCCAGGGCCAGCAGGATCGGTCCAAGGATGGTCCAGTTCAGGCTGAACAGGAACATGGCGGTTACCAGGACCAGCGCCACACCGAAGATCAGGGCGCTGCGGGCGCGGGCTGGAAAGCCTCCGCCGGCGGCCTGTGATATTCTCCAGGCGGTCGCGAACGAACCCAGCGCCGGGAGCAGGATGAAGAGCGCCCACCAGTTATTCAGGATGTAAATATTCATGTTCCGCATGTAGAGAATTGCTGCCAGCAGGATCAACAAAATACCCCACATCCATTCCCCGCCGCGCCGTTCCAGGCGGCGTTCCTCCCGGCGTTCCCGCCTTTCTTCGCGGCGGTCAGTGAAATTGGGTTGAGATGAATTGTCGTTCATTTTTACCTTCCTTCCTTTCTTTTTCTATATGAAATTTTATCGAGGGCTTTGCCCGCGATTAGCACCAAATTTTTGTTACATACGAAAAAAACACCCTTCCGTTACATTGCTGATAGTATGGAACCAGCACCATTGATTATAAAATGGCTGATCATACCTGGCCAGGTATTCCTGGTGCGCTGGGCAACGAAAGGGATGACGCAGCACGTGATCATCATCGCCGGGACTCCCCACCACTTGTACATGTGGAAACAGGCCCACAGGATCCCATGCACCCACCAGGTGGTCCTTCCAAAGGACAGTTCCTGGCGTGGCAGGATATAGCCGCGCCACCATAATTCTTCACCCACGATATTAAAAAAGAGCACAACCACGGTTGTAAATAAATTCATCCGGACCCCGGTCATCTCTGGCGGGATGAAATTCAAGGCTTTATAAATTATCGGCAGGAGAATCACAAAAAACAGCGAGATCAGGCCAAAGGCCAGCACCCCGCTTGCCACCCACCACCAGATCCGGCCACGTAAACCGGTCAAGCGCATCCGTTTCAAGAAATCGCTCCAGGTCCTTGGGCGGTTTTCCAGCCGGTATCCCGCCACGGCCCCCAAGCCCAGCAGGATGTTCAAGCTGCTGATGGCTATGGCGTATGCCATCGAATCAGATATCCCCCATGCAGCCAGAAGAGGCCATAAACCGTATAGGCTGGCTGCCAGCAACACCGCCGGGATGCCAAACATGAGCATGGATTCCAAAAGTCTCATCGGCTTGATCGATGGATCCGCATAGGTGGCAAACCCATTTTCAATTACCTGGTTGGCATTCATCTCTACGACTCCATAACATAGGCTCGATTATCATTCGTAAGCCAGGATATCCCGGATGGTCAGGCGTATGGCGCTGCGGGCTGGCACCAGGCTGGCCAGTGCCGAAAGGGCCAGGACCACACCCAGCCAGATCAACAGTCCTCGTGTGGATAATTCCGATTTCTTGAGTAACCTTATTCATAAGATCCCAAAACTTTCGCTGATCAGTTCCGAGAACAATCTCTCCATGCAACTCAACCGTTCCTCCGCCATGGATTTGGCGCGCGGCAGTGTCAGCCGCCCAGCAATCCCATCCCGGCGGGCCATGGCACGCGCACAGCAAACCTTGAGATCATTCGGACCCCAGGCGAACTCACGCAATACACCCACCGCACCGAGCATATCGAGCATATCGGCCTCGCGCAACAAAAGGGATTCGGTCGCCCTGGCAGGCCGCAGGTCCCGGAAATCGTGCAGGGCAACTGCATCCAGAATGGCTAATTGGTCATTTTCCGGTAGGGTTGTATGGGGCAGAATTTCCTTCTCAGCCACCTGCATCGACCGCAGCGCATGCTCCACACCCGCCTTGCTGTAATGCGGGAAAGCGCCCCAGTCGTGCAAATAGGCCGCGTAGAGAATGATGTTCTGGTCATACGCCAGCCCTGTCCCGATCTCTTCGACCAGACGCAGCACCCGGCAGACATGCGGATAGCCCCAGCCTTCGCCGTACTCGATGGTCAGGTCACGCAGGTGGGAAATATTTATTTTGGCCTGGTCATTGACAGGAGGATTCATGCTTATCCTGAACAAATTTCGTATTGCTGGAAGCGCATTCACATAAGCGCTGCAATAGGTGCATCTCTGTGATCTCAGCCTCGATGAAATCCTGGCCCAGGCTGCGTGCCACCGAGATGCGATGATGTCCATCGCGGACATAGCAGACACCGTCCACATCCACCAGCTCGACTGGTGGCATTTCATGGCCGCGCATTTTTTCACGGGCGATGTTTATCCAGCGGCTGCGGGTGATCTCCTTGACGGGATAGAAAGCCGCGTCAAATGTGTCTGATTTCCCCTCTGTGCCCTTAATGCAGTCTATATTCACAGTTTGAACGCCGGCATAGTGGCTGTTCTGGATCTGGTTGCAGCACAGGGTCATTTCCAGCTCAAGCAATCGCCTTGGCCGGCGGGTGATCCATGCCCACAGCCGGTGCAGCCAGCCATCCTTTGTCGACTGCCAGAAAAGGCGCACAGCCCTTTCAGTTTGTATTTGCCCCAGGCTTGGACTCTCCATCATATCGGTTTCTCCTCTTATGGTTCTCAACCATTTTCAGTTTAACCTTGAGCGTCGAGCCTTGCCTCTGGCAATGGTCTGGTTTTTACCTGTCCAAGTGGACAGGTCAGACGTATCCGATTAAAATGGATTTATAATGAAACGAAATGAGACTTTACATTGATCTGGGGGTTAGAAAAGTAAGGTCTACAACCTTTTCCCTGCGGATAAGTAAAAAGAACAGGTTAATTCATCAACTATCAAGGTAACATCGTGCCAACAAAACAGACCCCTTCCAATCAGTCCCCTAAATCTCCGGATGAACTGAAACTAAACGGAACAATTCGGTCACAGAATATCCGCCTTGAGGCAGAGATTTCCAATCGAACGTCCGAATTACAGGAAACCAATAACCAACTCGAAAAGGAAGTGGAGCTACGCAAACGCGCCGAAGCGGAACTCGCAAAGCGTTCCGCGAATGAATTGGAGAAATCCGAGGCGCGTTTCAAGGCCATGTTCGAGAGCGCCGGGATCGGGATTGCCCTGGTGGGAACAGATCGACAGGCCTTGATGGTCAATGATGCCTTGGTGGAAATGTCTGGTTTCAGCCGTGAGGAATTGCTTGGGACCAATGGCATCGACTTGAGCTATCCCGAAGACCGTGAGATCGGCCTGCCCGAGTTGCAGGAACTCATCAACGAAAAAATCAGCAGCTATCAGGTGGAACGCCGCTATATTCACAAGAACGGTCTGCCGTATTGGGTCAGGCAGACTGTTTCAGCCGTTCGACAGCCGGATGGGAAACTGGTTTACCTGGTGACCATGGTGGAAGATATCAACCAGCAAAAGCAGGGCCAGGAAATGCTGCGTGAGTCTGAGGCACGCTTTAAGGCCATGTTCGAAAGTTCGGCCATGGGGGTATTGATACTGGATGTTAATAGCATGACCTTGCGCGCCAACACGGCTGCCCGTTCCATCCTGGATGACCCGGATGTCGACCGGACACTCCAAAACGTGTACGAATTCATCGATGACAAATATCGCGCCGTGGAACAAGATCTTCTCGAACAAGTGTTGAAAGGCGAACGCGATTTCTATGATGCCGTGCACCGCTATCAACGCCCGGGTGAAGAACCCAGGTGGGCAAAAGTAACTTTTTCGTCCGTCCGGGAAGTGAACGGTCAGGTCCGTTACCTGGTGGCAATGATCGAGGAGATCACCGAACAGAAAAAAGCCCAGGATAACCTGGTCCAATCCGAAGCCGCTTCCGGGCCATGTTTGATAATACTTCCGTCGGCATCGCCCTGACCGGTCTCGACCGGCGCATCCTGCAGATCAATGAAGCCGCCGCCCGCATCACCGGCTATCCCCTTGAAGAATTGAAGAAGATCAATCCCGTCGACCTGGCTATCCCCGAGGACCGCGAACTGTGCCGAGAATGTTCTCCAGGAAATGATCAGCGGAAAGCGGGATAGCATGACCGTGGAACGCCGTTACATGCGAAAGAACGGCGATGTTTTCTGGGGCCGGGTCACCTATTCGCTGGTGCGCGGACCAGATCACCAACCCCTGTATCTGATCGGCCTGATCGAAGACATCAACGAGCAAAAACTGGCCGCCGAAAAACTGGCGGCCCAGGAAGCGGAATACCTGCGCACGCTCGAACAGCGCGTTCAGGAACGCACCCACGAGCTGAGCGAGGCCAACCTGCGGCTGGTCAACGAGATCGAACAACGCCAGAAGGCCGAGGAAGCCCTGGCAACAAAGGCTGTCGAAGATGCCATCACTGGCCGAGCGCACCCGCCTGGCGCGCGACCTGCACGACGCCGTCACCCAGACGCTCTTCTCCGCCAGCCTGATCGCCGAGGTGCTGCCCGAGATCTGGGAGATGGACCAGGAGGAAGCACGCAAGTCCACCGAGGAACTGCGCCAACTCACCCGTGGCGCCCTGGCAGAGATGCGCACCCTGCTGCTCGAACTGCGTCCGGCCGCCCTGACCCAGGCACGCTTCCCCGACCTGCTCAAGCAGCTCAGCGAAGCCGTGATCGGGCGGGCCCGCCTGCCGATCCATCTGGATGTGAAGGGAGATTATGAACTGCCGCCGGAAGTCAAGGTGGCGTTCTACCGGATCGCGCAGGAGAGTCTGAACAATATCGTCAAGTATGCCCGCGCCACCCAGGTCGAGATTCTACTAAACCAGGAATGCTGCAACGTCCAACTTGAGATCGAGGATAACGGCATCGGCTTCGACCCTTCAACCGTCAAGCCGACCAGCCTGGGCATGCGCATCATGCGCGAGCGGGCCGAGGCGATCCATGCCCATTTCAAGCTGGTCAGCCAGCCAGGCCAGGGGACAAGGGTCAGCCTGAACTGGAATGAAGATGAATTGATTCCACTCTCAAAAATTTCAACGCGAGGTGAACCATGACAGCCATTCGTATCCTTCTAGTCGACGATCACGCCGTTGTCCGCAGCGGACTGAGCAAGTTCCTGATGGTCAACAAAGACCTGGAACTGGTCGCGGAAGCATCCGATGGTGCGGAAGCCGTCCAGATGGCAGGCCTGCACAAACCGGATGTCATCCTGATGGACCTGATGATGCCTGGCATGGACGGCATCACTGCCACCCGCGAGATCCACCAGAAATATCCCCAGATCAAGATCATCGCCCTGACCAGCTTTTCTGAGCAGAACATGGTCCAGGGCGCCCTGCAGGCCGGGGCGATCGGCTACCTGCAGAAGAACGTCACCGCAGCCGAACTGGGCAATGCCATCCGCTCGGCGCATGCCGGGCGAATGACCCTTTCCCAGGAGGCGGTGCAGGTGCTGGCCAATGCCGGCGCCCAACCCCACATCCAGGGCAACGAACTGACCGAGCGGGAGCGGGATGTGCTCAAGGGGATGGTGGAAGGGCTGAATAATAACGAGATCGCCGAAAAACTGGTCATCAGCCTGGGGACGGTCAAGTTCCACATCTCGAATATTTTCCAGAAGCTGGGCGTCGACAGCCGGGTCGAAGCCGTCAAGCTGGCCATCGAACAAAAGTTGGTTTGAGCAGCGATCTATCTTTTGCGTGCGCTGAAAGCCCGGTTTTGGCTCAAAACCGGGCTTTCGTTTTAATCCTCATATTAATCCCATTGGAGGATGCGATTAATACCCGTGTTTTGGTAAAGTAAGCATGTAACAAATCCATAAGTTAAATTGATCCGGACTCCGAAATCGCAAGAAGAGGTGAAGCATGAAAGGTATCCGCGTCCTACTGGTCGATGATCACAGCGTGGTCCTCAGCGGGTTGAGGAAATTCATGATGGTAAACCGGGACCTCGAATCCGTTGGAGAGGCAACAGATGGCGCGGAAGCTGTGCGGATGGCCGACATTCACAAGCCGGATGTAATCTTGATGGATCTGAGAATGCCCGGCATGGATGGTATTGTTGCCACTCGTGAGATCCACAAGAAGAATCCCCAGGTCAAGATCATCGCCCTGACCAGCTTCTCCGAGTTGAATATGGTTCCAGGGGCGCTGCAGGCCGGTGCGGTCGGCTACTTGGAGAAGAATGTCACCGCGGTTGAACTTAAAAATGCCATCCACTCGGCCTTTACCGGTCAGAGAGTTCTCGCGCCCGGGGCGGTACTGGCAATGGCATAGTTGTTTACCTGTTTCAAGCAAAGGGTGACGGCTCAAGCTGTCACCCTTTTTTCTCTGCAGACTCAGCGAACCCAGCGGTGAGAGATTAAAAGCTCATTTTTAGCGCCGCCCCAGTTCACAGGATTCAGAGGGGATTTCATTACTTGTTATAATATGCCCTCAGCTTTTCTTATATCAAATCTATGCCAAAAGTCAGATGGCCTGGAGCTCAATGTGCTGATCTCAACGAAGTTCCATAGTCCCTTAACGATGGGGCGTTTGACTCCGCGACCGTGTTTGGATTTACGCCTGGATGAGGGCCTGCTTGCTGGATGTCAGTTGGTGTTGATCACTGCGCCAGCCGGTTTTGGAAAATCCACCCTGGTAAGTGCCTGGCTAAAGGGACAGGATATACCCTCCTCCTGGCTTTCACTTGACAGGAGTGATAATGATCCCGGCCAATTTCTAAGCTATTTTGTGGGGGCACTTTCAAAAATCGATTCTTCATTAGGCTCAAGTCAAATGAGTCGCGTCCAAACAGCAGAGGCGGCAGATAGCGAAGCAGTCTACGCAGATGTGATGAAAAATCTCGTTAACGAGATCGCCGCTCGACCCAATCCGTTTATCCTTGTATTGGATGATTGTCACGTCTTGAAAAATCCAGACGTGCTGCGACTGCTCAATTTTCTCATCGAGCACCAGCCAGAACAACTCCGTTTGATTTTGCTCTCCCGGGAGGACCTGCCCCTGCCGGTATCGCGATTAAGGGTTCGCCGGCAAATCGTTGAGATCCGCCAAGCCGACCTGCAGTTTTCCGTGGAGGAAGCCGGAGATTTTTTACGGGAGGGGATGGGCATCAACCAGCTAACGACCAATGATATTCTGGCCCTGGAACAGCGTACTGAAGGCTGGATCGCTGGTTTGCAGTTGGCAGGACTATCGATTAAATATGATCCAAACCCGGCACATTTCATCGAATCGTTCACCGGCAGCGACCGGTTTATTCTGGATTATTTTATGGAGGAGGTTTTCACGCGCCAACCGGGCCAGATTCAGAGCTTTCTGCTAGCAACCTCGATTCTTGACCGGTTTTGCGCTCCTTTATGTGATTCTGTCCTGGATGAGATGCATGAAAGTGCAGCGGAATCTGGTAACGGTTCCCAGACCATGCTTGAGCTCCTGGAACGTTCCAACCTGTTTCTGATTCCGCTGGACTACCACCGCAAATGGTACCGCTACCATCATTTATTCGCCGATTTGCTGCGCCATGCCCTGGTACAGTCTTTCCCCAATAAGGTTCCTAAATTTCATTTGCGGGCAAGCCAGTGGTTGGAAGCCAATGGCTTCATTGCGGAAGCGGTCAACCACGCTTTTAAAGCGGACGATTGGGGCTATACGGCTGAATTGGTCGAACGGCATGCCTGGAATATGATCCTCCACAGCCAGGTGGGAATTGTGTCTGAGTGGTGCCGCACTTTTCCAGAAGCCATTATCAGCAAGCGCCCGGCCTTGTGTATTTTTCATGGCTGGGCATTGATCATTGCATTTAAAAAAGATGATTTTCCTGCCGCCAATATTCGCATAGAACAGGCTGCCGCTTCTCTGGCGGATATTGACCCGGGTGCACGCGCAAGTCTTGTGGTAGGCGCACAGCCGGTAAACCGGCTTGCCTGGGTGACCGGCCAGCTTACCCTGCTACGCTCCTTTATTCTGATGTCCTCGCCCAGGAATCCGGCTAACGTGCAGGCGCTGGTCGATCTGGGCCAGCTTTCTTATCAGCAACTTCCGCCTGAAGATATTACAGGTCTCTCAGTGAGTCTGCTGGATATCTGTTATGCCAGCCAGGCACGCTGCGACGCCGAAGATGCCGAGAAGAAATATGAGCACGTGGTTGGTGTTGCCCTGAGCGGAGGAAATTATTTTGGCGCCGTCGTGGCCGAATACCACCGTGCCCATGGTCTTTTCACGCAGGGCCGACTGCGTGAGATGATGGAGTTCTGTGAGCAGAAAAAGAAAACATATGAAGCCTATTTTGAGCACCCCATCCAGGATTTGCCTGCCATTGCGCTACTGGACCAGGCCCATGGGCGTGCGCTGCTGGAGCTAAATGAATTGGAACAGGCGGAACAATTATTGCGTAGCGGTCTGGCAGTTGGCCAGTGGATGCCACGCGAAGAGCTGCCAGGTTACCTGGCTCTGGCTCGTCTGTGCGCCATGAAAGGCGATTCCCAGGGGCTGGCGGAGAGTTTGCGCCGTCTGGATATGCGTTGGCCGGATATCCGTTATTGCACGCAAGCCATGCGGGTCTTATATGCCATAAAATCCCGCCCGGATGATCCCGAATCCCGCAATACTGCCTCGGCCTGGGTTGAAGCCCACGTTCCGGAAATCGGACCGGGGATCATGGTCCCTGGGATTGGTCCGGCTTTCTATGATGAGGCAGATTATGCCGTCTATGTTGCCTGGTCGAAGATCCAGATCATCCTGGGCAAGAATGATGCAGCGCTGGGCGTCATCCAACCAATGCTGGATGCGGCTTTGGAACACAAATTGAACCATCGGGTCATCGAACTATCCCTTCTGCAAGCCCAGGCTTACTATGTTCAGGGTCAAAAAGATCTGGCCTGGGAACCTCTCCGGTTGGCGCTTTCCAAAGCAGAATCCAGTGGCTACCTTTGCATAATTGACCAGAACCCAATCCTGATTCGCCTGCTGAAGGATGCAGCGAAGCTCGGGATTGCCTCGAACTATATTCGGCGCATCCTGGAAATAAACCTCCCCAACCCGGATCATACTCAATTGGGACCAGGTCTTCCTGGAAGCCAATCATCTGGTCATATCAAGTCGACTGGTGATGGACTGATCGAACCTCTCAGCAGCCGTGAGAAAGAGGTGCTGGTCCTGATGGCGGACGGACTCTCAAACTCTGAAATTGCTGCCCGATTGTATCTTTCCACCAATACTCTGAAAGCGCATACGCAAAATATTTTCGGCAAGCTGGATGTCCATAATCGTGTCCAGGCGGTGAACAAAGCTCGCGATCTAAAGCTAATCTAATGCTCATTGAATCAACCAACCTTACTCAAGTGGGTGACTTGCTCACCCACTCTCTTAATTAATCCTTTGTTTAATCCTTTTGCCTGATAACTTTTACCATTAACTTTGATACACTGACAATGAAAGGTCATACAACCATGTATCAGACTGAAATCCATGTCAAAGGGAAGCTGAATCCGGGTTGGTCGGATTGGTTTGAAGAACTACAGGTGCGCGAGAGTCCTCCTGAAGGCATGATCCTTAGCGGGACTCTACCCGACATGGCAGCTGTTTATGGCGTTCTTTCCCGCCTGGGCAGTCTCGTAATTACTTTGGTCTCCGTGACCTGTCAGGAAAAAAGCATAACTTGATCGCTCTTCTATTGCTATCCATTTTTCTTACCTGTCCGATCGGCTAGGTTAATACTCTACCGAGGACAGGCGTCTTTCTGCCTCACCTGGCGTAAACTGCAGGCGAGGTAAAAATGAAACGAATCCTGATCGCCGATCCGGATCCGGCCTTCAGAAAAGCCCTGGCTCTTCTGATCACCCGCAGGCTGGATGTTCGGCACATAGACGAAGCCGCTGATACCGGTACCCTGATCCAAAAACTGGCTGACACCCGTCCAAACCTGCTTCTGTTAAGCTGGTCCATCCATGGTGTTCCCGGTCCCGAGACCTGCATTCTGCTGCGGAATACCTATCCCGATCTCAAGATCGTCCTGCTCAGTCTGAATCCCGAGGATGCTGCCGCGGCACATTCGGTTGGTGCCTGGTTCATCTGTAAAAGCGCCTCTCCGGACGAGACATTGGAGGTACTCACATCGATAATCAAGGAAGCGGATTAGCCATGAAAACGAATGGTTTTTTCCTGGTGATAATGCTTTGCCTTGGTCTGGCCTCCTGCAGTTCCATGGTGACCAGGCAGCCCGCATCTCAACCGACCACCACTCCCGGGATTTTCATGCCCTTGCCTGCCGACACGCGCGCCTTCGAAGCTGTCAGGGCGCTCCTGGCCAAACAGCTCGGTCTGGACCCTCTGACGATTGCACTGGTGGATGTGACACCGGTCGATTGGCCGGATAGCTGTCTGGGGTTGGCGGCTTCCGGCGAAGTCTGTTCCCAGGTGGTGACGCCCGGTTTCATCGTCCGCGTCCGGGACGGTGATGCGATCTATGAATTTCATACGGACCGTGGGGCGCGACTGATTCGTCAGGTGCGTTGAAAATTTTCCTGCCTGTTTATGTTGCCTGGTGGAGTGAATACATCCGCTTATGAGCGAAATGAATGAGATTGATAAAGATGAGATCGCAAGGTTGACGGAAGAGTACGGAGGTCAATGGGGCCTAAATCATACCCGCCGCCTTTTGCATTTGATCTCGGTTATTGGAGAAGGGCAGCGCTACGATCCAGACGTGGTCTGGATTGCAGCCTATTTGCATGATTGGGGCGGCTACTCCAAATGGATGCAGCCGGGCGTGGATCATGCCTTGCGTTCACGGCAGGTTGCCGAAGCGTTTTGGTCGGAAAGGGCTTATCCGGTTGAGCTTTTAATACCGATCCTGGAATGCATCGAGTTCCATCATGGCAGCGATCCTGGTCGTCGGATTGAGGCCGTTCTGCTTAGTGATGCAGATGCCCTGGACTTCCTGGGAGTGGTGGGGGTATTACGCGATTTCTCCAAAAAACCAGGCGATTTACGCAAAGCCTACGAAACAGTGCAGAGTCGCATGGTCAAACTGCGTCAGTCGCTTTGTCTGGAGGCCTCGAAAGCGCTGGCAGCCCGCAGGATCGAACGCATGCAGGAACTGCTTGCACATTTCGAAGAAGAAACTTTTGGTTATTTCTGAGTCTGGGGATAGTCTTATGAAGCTGATCCCCTGATTTGACCTGTCCACCCGCCCAGGAGCGGGTTTTGTGTTTATGCGGCTTTCTCATTTCCCGGTACCTGCATTGCCCTTTGGGATGGTGACAATTGTAACAATTCCAATTATAGTAGAGTAGTTCAAGAAAAAATGGAAGGAGTTTGAGAAGAGTAAACCGAGGCTGGATTAGTTCGATTGGGAACCAGCCTGACCAATGGCATTTCTGTCATCCAATCACACCAGCCCAAATCTCACTATACTGCCGCTTTTAGGCTGCATCCAAACAATGACCGATCCTTTACAAAGAGATTACCTTTCCATCTTGCTTTCGGGAATTTGTAATAAATTAGAAAGAAAGGAAGGCGAAAAATCATGAGAAGCGCAATCGCTCGAACACCTGCGGACCGATTGAATACACCTTGCTGGGTCGCGGTCCCGTGGTTTTGGTCTGCCACGGCACCTCCAGTGATTGTTTTTCCACAGATTTTGCAGACCCGCTGGTGGAAGCCGGGTTCAGCGTATTAACGCCTTCCCGCCCGGGCTACGGCCGCACCCCGCTTGAAGTCGGCCCAGGTTCCACTGAGGCGGCCGTCGCCTTGGCCGCTTTGCTTGACAGTCTCGATATACAGACCTGTGCAGTGGTTGGCATCTCCGGCGGCGGACCTACCGGAGTGGCATTGGCTGCCATGTTTCCGCAGCGAGTCATCAAAGCTGGTCCTTGCGGCAGCCGTCACCCATCCAGAGGCTCGTCCTGATGAGCCCTCCTACAAAAACCAGACTGCTTTTTATGGACCGATGCACAACCTGACCTGGGGTATGCTGGGCATCATGAGCAGGCTCTCGCCGCGCGGCATGGCCCGCCAGACTCTGGCGATCTTCTCAACCCACGATCCGGCGGATGGCATAAGTAAACTCTCCGAAAAAGATATCGATAAGATCTCCCGCTTTTATCAAGGCAATTCCTCCCGTAAAGGCGCTTTGGCAGATGGAACCCACACCGTGGGTGCCATGATGCTTAGGTCGATCTGCCAGCCAACCCTGATAATTCACAGTCGGGAGGACAAATCGGTCCCATTTGGCCACGCCGATTGGTCGCTGGAGCACATCCCACAAGCGGAATTGTGCGAGTCTGGCTGCACCGGTCACTTTTTCTGGGTCGGTCCTGATTTTGGGCGTGTGACGCAACGACTGGTCGCATTTCTCGCTGTTGAACATTGAAGAACTTCCTGAATTATTGTCCCGGCCTGGCCAATAAAAAGATTCTGGATTTTCTCATTCATTGATGGGAATTACAAAAATGGTCTGGTATTTCCTCAGGCACGCCGATAAAGAACCCGGGGAATTTTATAACCCGCATTTGCGTCACCAGGACCGGCCGCTCAGCGAAAAAGGCCGGCAGGATGTGCAGAAACTGGCGGGCTATTTTATCGATAAAAAGCTCACTGCCATTTATGTCAGCGCCTATATACGCACGATGCAGACCGTTGCGCCTGTGGCGGAATTCTTTCACCTCCTTCCAATTGTGGATGAACGCCTGAATGAGATCGATAACGGATCCGTCGATGAAATGACAGAGCCGCAGTTCCAGCAGGCTTTTCCGGAAGAGTGGCAGGCCTATAAGGGACGCATGGCAGATTTTCGATATCCTGGTGGCGAAACGGGTGGAGAAGCGCAAAGTCGGATTGTGGATTTTGTGGCCGAAAAACAACGCCAGCATCCGGGAGAAAACATCCTGGTGGTGAGCCATGATGGCTTGATCCGGTTGTGGATGTGTTATTTGTTGGGGATCCCGGTTTACAAGCGTGGGGATTTTCAGGTCGACTTGTGTGGGCTCACAGAATGTAATTATCTTGAAGATGAGCGTCGTTGGAAACTCATCCGCTTCAACCAGGTTTTCGGGTAACAAAACCGTCCCGAAGGTTTGATCAGGCGTCAGAATCCTGCAACCCGAACCTTCGGGACGATATCCTGGTGACAATCACCTTTCTTCAGAAGTGACACGTTTTCCATCATTTTAGGTGACAGTCACCTTTTGAATAAAAAAACCGCCAGGAGATATATTTCGCCTCCTGGCGGTACTGTTCTCTCTTGCTCTCTATTCTCTACTCTCTGTTCACTACTCTCTACTCACTATCCTCAACTTCAAGAAGTGCGTCGCGCACGAGATGCACGGGTCATACGCCCGCACCAGGTGCTCGGCCGTCAGGGTCGCCTGCTCCTGCGACATCTCCACCAGTTGCGGCGCCAGGGCGAACAGGTCCTCTTCGATGCGCGGCAGGTTCTGGGCGGTCGGCGGGGTGATCTTGGCGAACAACACCCGCCCCTGCTCGTCGATCTTGTAGCGGTGATACAGCAGGCCGCGCGGCGCCTCGCTGGCCCCTGCCCCCTCCCCGGCTTTCAACTTGAGCTCCAGGTGGGCCGGGCCGCTCGGTTCGTACCCCTTGATCAGCGCGATCGCCTCTTCATAGAAATGCACCAGTTCCACCGCCCGTGCGATCAGGCTCTGGTAGGGGTTGCTGATCGGCAGCTTGATCTGGTTATCCTGCAGAGCCTTTTGGGCCAGCGGCATCAGTTGGGCATGGTTCAGGTTCAGCCGCGCCAGCGGTCCGACCAGGTAATGCCCGCCTGCCTGGGTGTGGCTGTGCAGGGCGTTCGAGTGTTTGACGTGCTCCTCGATGTACTGTGTCTCATACTCCGCCACACTCAGATGGCTGCCTTTCGATGACCAGACTTCCCCTTTGATCACGCCATATTCTTCCGGGTGGTGCAGGGCCACGAACTCATAATCGATCTGCAGGTCCGGGTAGGGCAGCGTGACCGCCCACTTGACCGCCTCGATGGCGGCTGCCAGCGCCCACTCCAGCTCGGGCAGGAGCGCCTTGAGCGCAGCCGCCTCCGGCCAGCGGTAGAACCCCCCCACGCAGGCGTTCACCGGATGGACCGAGCGCCCGCCGATCCCTTTCAGGATCTCGTTGCCGATCTTCTTCATCCGCAGGGCGTTCTTGACCACCTGCGGGGCGATCGCCGCCAGGTCGAGCGCGGACGGCACGCCCACCAGGTCCGGCGCCTGCAGCATGTAGATGTGCAGGGCGTGGCTCTCGATGAACTCGCCGCAGTACATCAGCCGGCGCAGGGCATACGCCTGGGGGCTGACTTCCACGCCCAGGGCTTTCTCCAGGGCGGTCACGGAACTCATCTGGTAGGCCACCGGGCAGATCCCGCAGATGCGGGCGGTGATATCCGGCACTTCCTGCAGGAAGCGCCCGACCAGAAAGCCTTCGAAGAAGCGCGGCGGTTCGTAGATATCCAGGCGCACTTCGACGGCTTTCCCGTCTTTCAAGCCGATATACAGGCCGCCTTCCCCTTCCACACGCGCCAGGGCGGGTACTTCGATGCTGTTCATGACTTCTCCTTTTCACCTGCGCTTTTTAAGGCGGCCTCAGCCGCCTTGCGGAAAGCCGGGGCGTACCCGCTGAAGTTGCGTAACAATAAACCGGTCTCGCCGGGAAATCGTTCCATTTCCACCAGCGCCGGGACAAGCGAGTCGTAATTGCCAAAGCTATTCGGGCCGAAGCAGCCGTAGCAGCCGCGCCCGTTGGCAGGGCACAGTGCCCCGCAGCCGGCCTGGACGACCGGTCCCAGGCAGGGAGTGCCATTGGCCACCAATACACATACGGTGTCGTTGCGTTTGCAATCCAGACAGACCGGGTATTGCGGCAGGTTTGGCTTGCGTTTCTGCAGCAGTGCGGCCAGGGCTTCCACCACCAAATATTTGTTGACCGGGCAGCCCCAGATCTCAAGATCCACCTGCACGTGCTCGGAGATCGCCGTGGCAGTCTCGAGGTAACTTCAAATACTCAGGATGGTCGTACACTTTGGCAGCCAGGTCGGAGGCTTTGGTGAAGTTCCGCAGGGCCTGGATGCCGCCGGAGGTTGCACAGGTACCCAGGGAGATCAGGAACTTGCACTCTGCCCGCACATCCTTGATCCGTTCGGCTTCGTGCGGAGTGGTGATCGAGCCTTCGACGATGCCGATGTCGTAAGGGCCGGGTTTGACGGTGCGGGTGGCTTCGATGAAGTAGGCAATATCCACCGCCGAGGCCAGGTCGAGCAGTTCATCTTCCAGGTTCAGCAGCGATAGTTGGCAGCCGTCGCATGAGGAAAACTTGTAGACCGCCACTTTTGGTTTGCTTGGCGGTGTTTTTGGTGTGAGCGTCATTAAAATTCCTCCAGCCCAAAGAATTTCATCAGGGTGCTATAGGGGAAGACCGGGCCATCCTTGCAGACGAAATAGGGACCGATCTGGCAATGCCCGCAGGCGCCTTGCCCGCATTTCATATTTCGTTCCATCGAGATGATGATCTTGTCAGCCGGGATGCGGCGTGCCAGCGCCTCGTAGATGACGAAACGCATCATGATCTCGGGGCCGCAGGTGAGCACGGCGGTTTTAAGTGGGTCGAGGCGGAAAGAGTAGAACCACATCGGTACCACGCCCACCCGCCCGCTCCAGCTCTCATCTGCCCTGTCGACTGATACCTGCACGTCGATATCCGCCTGCCTCCAGGCTTCATATTCATTCGGGTACATCAGGTCTTTCGGCGTGCGTGCCCCATACAGCAGGGTCACTTTGCCATATTTTTCCCGGTTACGGATAATGGAATACAGAGCGCCGCGCAGTGGCGGCAGGCCGATACCCCCGCAGGCGATCACGATATCCATGCCTTCAAGCGCATTCATTGGCCAGGAGGTGCCAAAAGGTCCGCGCAGGCCGACCACGTCCCCCACCTTGAGTCGGCTGGTGGCCTGGGTTACGTTACCGGCATGCCGGATGGTGTGGCCAAGCAAATGATCGGGCGCTTCGGAGTCGGAGCTCATTGAAATGGCTGCCTCACCGTATCCGGGCACGTAAAGCATATTGAATTGCCCGGGCTCGAAATGATAACGCTCCTGGACCTGTGGATCAGTGAACTTCAGCCAGAAGGTGGTAACTCCTTCGGCCTCGGGCGTGATTTTGATAATTTCCGCCCAGTCGGGCATAAGTAATTTGTCTTGATAACCGGCGCTGTGGTTTGCAGTCTGGATCAGTGTGGTGGTCATGCCTTCACCTCTTTGCGAATGGCAGCGATCTCTTCGGTCAGGTCGATCCCGACCGGGCACCAGGTGATGCATCTGCCACAACCCACACAACCGAGCGTATCAAATTGTTGCTTCCAGGCGCCCAGTTTGTGCGTCAGCCACTGCCGGTAGCGCGAACGGATGGTCGGGCGGGTATTGCCGCCAAACACGTAGGAATAATTGGGATTGAAGCACGAATCCCAGACACGCTCACGACGGCTGTTCGTGCCCAGGATATCGGCCGTCTCGGTCGCATCCCAGCAGAAACAGGTCGGGCAGACCTGGGTACAGTTTCCACAAGAGAGACAGCGTTTCGCCACCTCGTTCCAGTGGTTGGCATCGATATGATCCATTAGAAGCTCGGGCAGGTCATTGGTATCCAGCTGGCGGCCCATCGACCCGGCCGCCTCGTTCGAGGGCCCGTTTGGCAGTATTTTGCATGTAAGCGGACGGCAGCTCGAAGGTGCGCCTGGCAAGCAAGCTCGATCCCAGTTCGGACCCGACCTCCACCAGGAACAGGTCATCCAGTTCGGTCAGGCACAGGTCGAATCCTGGCTTAACCTTTGGTCCGGTGTCCATCGAGGCGCAAAAGCAGGTCGAGTTCGGGTGCAGGCAGTTGACAGCAATAATGAACAGGCTCTGGCGGCGGGCGCGGTAGATCGGGTCGGAGAAATCCGGGCGCAGGAACACCCTGTCCTGGATATGGATCGCCTCCAATTCGCAGGCGCGTACCCCGATCAGCGCATAGCGCGGGGCCGGGGTATCGTTCTCTTTGATCTGCCAGCCGCCTGTCCTGGTTGTTGAGTGTTCTCCACTGCCATCCTTTCCTTCCTCGGAGTTTGCCTTCGAGGCGGTAAAAAGCAAGTGGCGGGGCGGAAAGAGGAATTGCTTCCAGGATTGGCCGCCGGGGATGAAGTCGAAGTAGCGTTCTTTACCTGTTTGGGTCAGGCGATACGAGGCCGGCCCTTGTTCGCTTGCAATACCGCGCGGCAGGTCTTTCAGCCCTTCGATCTTCTTGTAGACGATGCTCTCATCCTGCAGGCGTGGGCCCACAGTCTGGTAGCCGGTTGAGCGCAGGTCTGCCAGCAGGGCGTCCAGTTCCGGCTTCGCCAGCGCTACGGTGCTTCCGATGCTCAGGTTCTTTTCAAGCATTCATATTCTCCATCAATTCAAAGAATGGGTACTTGTGATTCCAGGTGAGGCTTCGCCATGGGTGACAGCCTGTAAACCAGGAGAAAAGAATACCCCTCCCCTTCTAAAATGTCATCAGACGGTCGCTGATTTTTATGTCCACGTTTTGATGAGATCGACGCCCGTTATCTTACCCAATGTCATTCGTGCACAAAAAAAACCGCCCTGAGGCGGTCTCCAATTATTTACCATCTGGAAGACTATTCATCCACGCTATCCACATTATCCAGGGTAGACAACCCCTTGCGGAGAGCGTAAAGGGCGGCCTGGACGCGGTTGGCCAGGTGCAGCTTGCTGAGGATATTGCCAATGTGTGTGCGCACGGTGGCATCCCCGATGACCAGGCGCTTGGCGATCTCCTGGTTGCTTAGCCCCTGCGCCACCAATTGCAGAACCTCCAACTCCCGTTCTGTCAGCGGTTCGGGCGTTGGCGGGCTTCCGGTGGGATGGCTTAATTCCTCCAATACCTTGCGGGCAATATTGGGATGCAGGAACGGTTCGCCGCGATAGATGTTCTTGATTGCCTTGATCAAATCCTCCGGCTCAGAGTCTTTCAGCAAATATCCCAAGGCGCCTGCCTTGATGGCTGGAAAGACCTTATCATCCGCTGCGAAGCTGGTCAGAGCCAATATGCGCGTCTTGGGCTGCCTGGCCATGATCTGGCGGATCGCTTCGATCCCATCCATGTTGGGCATGACCAGATCCATCAGGATCACATCCGGTTGGAGGGCTTCGGCTTGTTTAACGGCTTCCAGGCCGTCGCCAGCTTCCCCGACAACCTTCATTCCATCCACTTCCGCCAGCAAAGCCCGCACCCCTTTGCGGACAATACCTTGATCATCAACGATCAGAAGCCGGATCGGTTTTTGGGCCATAGTTTTCACCTCATGATTCTCCTGTTTACCAATGAGCCTTGTCGAATGGGAGCGCTGACGATCAGTTTCATACCCGCTCCGGGATTCCTTTCCACTGACAGGTTGCCGCCGATCTTCTGGACTCGTTCTTCGATCCCCCGCAGCCCCATCCCGCCGCTGCTGCGGGCAACCTCGAGATCAAATCCGATCCCGTCATCAACCAATATCAGGGTTACGTTCTTCTCAGTGTACTTCAAGTCTATTCTGACGCTCCTGGCCTGGGCGTGTTTTACGGCATTATTAAGGCCTTCCTGGGCGATCCGGTACAAGTTCTTCTTCGAGGGAGAGCGGCAAACGCTTTTCCCCATCCACGCACAGCTCAGTTTTCAGTCCGGAGCGGGTTTCCACGGCAGCCAGCCGGGCTTGCAAAGCCGCAACCAAACCTTCTTTTTCCAGCACAGACGGGTGCAGTTCGAAGACCAGCAGGCGCATCTCCAGCAAAGCTTCCCTGGTCATCTCGCGTAATTTTTTCAAGTTTTCCAAAGTGACCCCTTTTTTCCCGGCAGAATAGGCTCTGCGGGCCGCTTCGGCATACAGGTTGACGCTGTAAAGCGCCTGGGTGACGGAATCGTGCAGCTCACGTGCCAATCTCTGGCGTTCTTCCATTACCGCCATCTGCTCGACCTGCTGGTGGAGCTGCGTCTGGTCGATCACAATGGCAGCCTGGTCGGCAAAGAGGCTGATGATGCGCAGGTCCTCCCTGGTAAATCCTCCGACCTTATTGATCACATCCAAAACGCCAATGATCGTTGATTCGACCTTTAAGGGGGCGGCCAGCAGATGTATTGATGCCAAGCTCATGCAGGTAATCGAGGCCA
The DNA here is from genome assembly GCA_963830665.1 of uncultured Chloroflexia bacterium. Taxonomy (GTDB): domain Bacteria; phylum Chloroflexota; class Anaerolineae; order Anaerolineales; family Villigracilaceae; genus UBA877. The sequence continues at coordinate 35,643 of CAWHNM010000024.1, read as the reverse complement.
ATGCCGTTCACATCATTGAAAATCGTTGGTTCTTCCGAACGTACAACCTGTCCGGCCAGCGATGCGTCGACCGGCAGGCGATCGAGGCCAGATAATATCTCACCGACCGCGCTGGTGACCCGCAGCCAGCCATCCGGTCTCCAGCAGCAGAACTGCGCTACCGGTCGCATCGGTTAAATTCAAAGCCTCGTTACAAATTATTTCCAACACTTCCTGGAGGTTGCTTTTCCGGAGCAGGCTGGTAGTCACACGCTGCACACCCTGACTCTCTGCCAGCCGCTGGCGGGTCTCTCCATAAAGACGGGCATTCTCCACCGCCAGGGCAACCGAATTTGCGACTCCGCTGGCCAGCTCGACATCCTCCTGCGTAATGGAATACATCTCCCCCAGGGTATAGTTCAGGGCCATTCCCAGAACCCGCCCGCTCAAGCGGATGGGCACAACCAGCATTGACCGGATATCCATCGGCGGGAGAATTTCATGGTTGACGCGTGGGTCTGACCTGGCGTCCTGGCAAATGATCGGTTTCTGGCTCTCCAGTGCTTCCTGAATAAGCGGAAACTGAGCGGGAGCGAATCTGCAGGTGTTCGGCTAATGCGAGCTGCGAACTATTCAGGCTGTTTGTCCCGGCGTGACGAATGAGGATCTTCTTTTCTTCATCCATCAAATAAATCCCGCAGTGCGGCATCCCAGTGGCAACAGCCAGCATTTCTGCGATCCGCTCCAAAACCTGGTTCAGTTCCAGGGATCCACCCGCCATCTGGACAGAACGCAGCATCAGGTCTGTGCGTTCTTGTGATTTTCGAAGTTCGGCATTTGATTGCTTTAAATCATCCACCACCCGCTCATGAATTACGATCTCGTCGATCAGGACCTGCTTCGCTTGTGCAAGTTCTTTCGACAGCTCGCCGAACTTCCGCTTCGTATTCTTCTTTGGCCTTACGCAATTCTTTCTCCACTCGATGACATCAGGACTTTTCATAGGAAGGGTAGCCAGATAGTGAATTGACAGGCATTCATTTCGCTCTTAATGATACTGTAAAAGTCGTTCCCTTGCCCACACTGCTTACCACTCCTACCTGGCCGCCAAAACGGTCCACAAACTGCTTGACGATGCTCAGACCCAGTCCTGTCCCTGTAATACCTGTCCGGTGTGCATTCTTTGCCCGGAAGAACTCATCCCTATATGTGGAATATCCTCTTCAGGGATGCCAATACCGGTATCTGATACACTGATCTTGACATGCTCAGGTTCTTTGTGGATTTCGACTTCGACAGTGCCACCCGGTTTTGAATATTTGATGGCATTACCGATCAAATTTCCCATGACCGTATTCAAACCATTTTCGGTTGCCATTGCAGTAATGGGCTTGCTGGGAGCTGCAAATTTAACTGTCACCTGCTGATTTTTTGCTTCTTCTGCGAAGCTCTCTATGACCTGGTGCATGACCGGTTGTATCTGGACCTTTTCCAGGGGTTGGTCGGTTTCGATTGATTTGCTGGATGCCAGGGTCAGGATGTCATTGATCATGTGTCAGCATAAAATTGAGCCTGATCTCCACCCTGGACAACAATTCCGATTGTTGCGGCTTGAGTTCGCCGGCCAAACCATGCAGAAGCGTGCGTACCAGGCTTTGTGCGCCGCTCACCGGTGAGCGCAGTTCATGCGCCACCATCAGCAGAAAGGAGGATTTAAACTCATTCAGTCTTTCGGCTTCATCCCTGGCACGGGTTAATTCGACCGTCTCGTGCTCGATGGCCTGAAGGCGTTTGGCCTCCAATGAAAGGTGCCGCTTTTCCAGGCCTTGATTGACTGTCATCAAAAGCATATCGGCAGTGAAGGGCTTTGGAAATAAAGTTATAGGCCCCTTTCTTGATGGTATCCACAGCCAGTTCCACGGTTGCATAACCGGTAATAATGATTGAAACAGTTTCAGGATCGCGCTCCCGGATGGGTTCCAACAGATCAATGCCTTTTCCATCTGGCAGCATTACATCTAACAGCACCAGGTCGAAGGTTCCTTCCTGGATTTTTCGAAGTCCCTCCTGAAAATTTTCTGCTGTTTCCACCACGAATCCCTGCGGTCGCAGGACCCGGCAGCAGCCCTGGCGAATTCCTGCTTCATCGTCGATGACCAGAATCCTATCTGTGTTGTCCATACTCCTCCAGAAAACTAACCGATCAATATCCTTTGAGGAAGTGGTCTGGGTTGACCCTCCATCCGGCAGGCGGACGGGTAAAGTGATAATGACGGTCGTCCCATGACCGACCTGACTCTGGACCGTAATTTGTCCATGGTGCAGCTTGATGATCCCATAAACGATGGAAAGTCCCAGGCCTGTCCCTTTACCGGCTGGCTTGGTTGTGAAAAAGGGTGTAAATAATTTGCTTAGATTCTCTGCCGGGATGCCAGAGCCTGTATCAGAAACCCGAATTTCCACGGATTGAGCTTCGATGCAATGCGTGGAAATGGTGATCGTACCGGCATTTTCCATTGCATAGGCTGAATTGTTGAATAAATTTACAAAGACTTGCTGTAATTGGGCCGCGTCTGCCTGGATCAAGGGCAGGTTTGGATCGAACTGGCGGACAAACTCGATCTTCTCGAAACGCGGCCTGGTGTGCGGCTTTAAGGATCACATCATCCAGCAGGGCATGCAGATCCACATCCTGGGCGGATATTTCGTGCTGCCGGGCAAAGTTCAACAGGTCGGCCACAATGGTTTTACAGCGATGCACCTCACTGATGATCATTTTTAGATCCTCCCTGGCGAGGATCATCCTCGGGGGTCTCCTTGAACATCATATCGGAGTACAACAGGATCGTTCCCAGGGGATTATTGAGTTCATGGGCGACCCCTGCCGCCAACTGTCCCACGGAAGCCAGTTTTGCCTGGTGCAGAAGTTCTTTCTCGGATTCTTCCAAAGTCTCAACCATGTTATTGAACGAACGCCCCAACAGGGCTATCTCACCTTTTCCATTGGACTCCACACGCACATTCATATCCCCCTTGGCCAACCGGCGGTTCGCTTCCACCAGCGAGGCGATCGGCCGGGTGATCAAACGCGCGATGGGGATGGCAATCACCCCTGCCACCAGGATGCAAACGAGAGCGATCCAGGCTGCACGGGTATTAAAAGCAACCACCAGACTATCAAAGATGGTTTCACGAACCCCTACATAAATCATCCCGACAACTTGTTGCGAAAATCACGCAGGGGTTCATAACTACCGATATACCAGTTGTTGACAACAAAAACGCGCCCGCTGTAATTCTGACCTTGCACCAAAACCTTCTGATAAACATCCTGTGAAACCCGCGTTCCCACGGCGCGGCCGCCGGTACTGTCCGGCACGTTGGTGGAAACCCTCAGATCGCCCAGGAATATCGTCATGGTCTCGACTTTAGCCTCGTTTTTTATATAATCCACCAGGCTGAAATCGTTATTAAACAGATAAGCGGTCAGGACAGCACCGCTGATTTGACCGCTCGCATTCAATAATGGATAGACGCCCACAATAGCCAGGCCGGCCGTGCCTTCAATTGGATCGAAGGGTTTGGATGACGCTTGAGGCGTGTCCTGTATAACGATGTGGGCCTGTTTATCCAGACCAACCTGGGCCAGATAAATATCCGGGATCACTTCTGTGCTGACCAACGGTTTTTTCGATGCCAGGACTTCGGCGACAATCGGCACTCCACTCCAATTCCCGTACGTAAAGGGGGAAGAGATTTTTCCATCCACTGGGATGGAACGCCCGGTTATTATATTTCCATACAGATCCAGGACAACCACACTACGCGTTCCATCCAGGATTTCGGCAGCGATCATGCGGCTGACCACCTGGTCAATTGTCTGAATATTTTCCTGATCGCCCCTCAAAGCAGCCGGCAGGGCTGCGACCGTCTGTGGATCCAATGCCACGAACTGGCTGAGGCTGTTCACGGCGTTCAATTTTTGCTGGTAGAAACCGTTCGTCAGATCCAGGTCGCGTTGCAACCGGTCGGTCTGGGCATTCAACAGGTATTCATTAATAACCCGTGATGTGACCAATGCATTGAGACCGGCTGCCAGAGCCGCCACCAGGACGAAGGAGGCGAGTCAGTACGTTCAATAAACGTCCACCGCCAACGGCAAATGGATCCAATGTTTCATGGGACCAGCCTCCGCAGACAATTAATGCCAGGCATATAACTTGACAAGTAGATCGAGGAACCGGAAGGACTTCAACCGGTTCCTCACTTCAGGGATCAGACCTGAGCCGGTCAGGATTTTTTGCGATCCGAGGATCCAGGAGACCTTTTTGATCAGATCATCCGGATCGATCGGCTTGTCCACGAATAATTCCACCGGCAGGTAATCGATATCCGGTTCGTAGCGCATGGGGGTGGTGCTATGAATGGCGGTCAGCATCAGGATGGGGGTATCCTTGAATTGCTTCAAATCCGAAGCCGGATCGGGGCTGTGCAGTTTGAGCGCCAGTTGGAAACCTTCGGTATGTGTTTCCATCATCACATCCAGGATGATCAACTCCGGGTGCTCGGCCTTGATCTTTTGCCAGTCCGTCTTTTCCGCTGTTAGCGGCCACGATTTGATGACCGGCGCTTTCGAGAGTCAAACGCACAGCCGTCACGATATCGGGATCGTCATCGATGATCAAAATTTTAGCCATTTTCATAATCCTTTCCAAAAATTAGTTTTATGGTTCATATTACGATCTTCCGGATATTTCCAGAATCTCGCTGATACTCTTGGCTATGTCTTCGGCAGCTTCCTGCACCTCGGGCGAGAGCGGTGCGCCAACCTGGGTCTGCGCCGGTTGGATGCCGAGCAGGGCCACTTCGCAGTTCAATTCCGCCGTCAGGTAAGCCGGCCAGGAGGTGAAGCGGCAGGGTATGCGTCGAGGCGCTGAAGCCGGTGGTATCCTGCCAGGACAACCACCCGGTCTTCCCGGGCTCCAGGTCCATCAAGGCTGCATCCACCATCAGCACCAGGTCCGGCCCGAAACGGCGCAGTGTCCCGGTGAAATTCTCGGGCGCCGGCCCGCCCTGAACCGCCAGCAGGCTCTCATTCGAGTGAGCTAATCTGCCCAACCGGCCAGCCAGCCATACACCGACCGCATCGTCGCCATAAAGTTCATGCCCAATGCCCAGGACTGCCAGGCGCGGCGGACGATCAGGCTTTTGCAGGCGCTTCAGGTCCGCTTGCAGATTTTCCTGCCAGGGCTTTTGCAACATACTCTACATCTCTCAAAATCACCGAAAAAGGTTTCCTATCCAGAGCGGCCAGTTCCCATTGATCATTTACCATGCTGAGGGACCCCTGCCGGCAGGTTTCGACGCACTGTCCGCAGAACAGGCACTGGTCGGTGTGATAGGTATAAATAAAACGTTTTTCTTTCCGATCCAGCATCGTCACCTGGATCGCGTTGGCTGGACAGTCCATGGCACACAAACCACAGCCCGTGCAAGACTCCGGATCCAACTTGAGGAAGCTGCGCAGGCGGGTCGGGTTGCGCTGGCGCACTGACGGGTAGTTCTCGGTCGCCGGCCGGCGGAACAGGGAGACGCCTACATCTGAAAGCATTGTACCGAATTTCATAAGTTCACATCCTTTTTAACAATATCAGGACCAACCATTGTACCAATACCAGTATCGTACCATACCGCCACCACAGGCCCACGGTCTGGTCGATCCGCAGGCGGGTAAACAGGGATTGGATTCCGGCCAGCGTAAGCAGCAGAGCCAGCGTTTTGACCAGGAACCAGAGCGGGTTGGATACTCCGCCAAGATAGATGGCAGCCACCAGGGTCAGCCCAACGACCAGTTCCACCGCCTTGGCAAGATGAAAGAATGCCAGGCCGCGCCCGCTGTATTCGGTCAACGCGCCGGCTGAAATCTCCGTATGGGCTTCAGGAGCGTCGAAGGGCGGCATTTCCAGCTTGCCCATCAGGCCGATCAAGGCCACAATGAACCCCACCGGTTGGGTCAGGATCAACCAATGGCTTTCCGCGTAGGTCGCGATCGTGCTGATCTGCCAGCTGCCGGCGGTTACTGCCGGGACCAGCAGGGCCAGCAAAAACGGCGCTTCATACGAAAATACCTGGGTCAAGCGTGCGGGTTGCCCCGATCATCGAGAAGCGATCCAGTGTATTTGTCCCGGCCAGGCCCATGCACAGGGTCAACAGGCTGAGCAGGTACAGCGTCACGATCAGGTCACCCGGAAAACTGTAAGCCGGCTTGATCCCGGCCATGGGCACATAAAGGGCCGCCGTCAACCCGCCTGCCAGTGCAACGATCGGCAGGCCTACGAACAGGAGCCTGTTGGCCTTGTCGGGAATGATCTCTTCCTTGGCCAGCAGCTTGATCGTGTCGGCCAGGGGCTGGAACCAGCGCGGGCCCACCCGGTTCTGGAGCAGGGCCAGCAGCTTTCGGTCAACCCATTCGTATGCCAGCCCACCGGCCAGCAGGAACAGGCCGCCGGGAAAAACCACCAGGGCCACGATTGCCCAATAGCCGTTCATTTATTCTTCCCCCCATAGAACTCGATCCCATGCTGGCGCAGGTCTTCCCAGGTCATCAGGCTGGAACTGCCGTTCCCGGCGTCCTGGAGTTGCGACTGTTCGATCATTGCACGAGAAGCATGGATCGATGCCGGCCAGGATCATCGGGACGTCGGCCAATTGATGCCCAACTGCCAGCTTGATGACCGAAGTCATATTGCAAATGGTGGGAGTGCGCACCTTGACACGCTCGGGCTTGTCTGTGCCATTGCTCTTGATGAAGTAGAACAACTCACCGCGCGGCGCTTCGAGCCGCATCACCGCCTCTCCCGCCGGAATGCGCCGGGGGAGACGCACCGCCAATTCGCTCTCCGGGAGCGTATCCAGGATCTGGCGGATGAGGCGGAAGCTCTCGAACAACTCATTGACACGCACCACGAAACGCGCTTCCAGGTCGCCGCGCGTATCCAGGGCCATATTGACCGGATATTGCTTATAGGCCGCGTAGGGCGATTCCACCCGGACATCCCGGGCCACATTGGAGGCGCGCGCGGTTGGACCGATCGCGCCCATGACCTCTGCCTGGGTGCGGGACATCACCGCGATCCCGCGTGTACGCTGCAGGAACATGCTGTCGTTGGTCAGCACATCAAAATAATGGTGGGCGCGTTCTTCCAGGAAATCTAAGCCCGGCCAGGATGGCGGCTGTCTGCTCCTTGTCTATGTCGCACTTCACTCCGCCCAATATGTTCGCCGAGTAGTTGACCCGGTTGCCGGTCAGTCCTTTCGAGCAGGTCCATGACCGTCTCCCGGTCACGCCAGGAATACATGAAGAGCGTCTCAAACCCGGCTTCGTGGGCAGATACCCCGATCCAGAGAAAATGGCTGTGGATGCGTTCCAGTTCAGCCACCAGCACCCGGATGGCCTGGGCGCGCGGCGGCGCTTCCACGTGGGCCAATTGCTCGACCGTCAGGCAATAGGCGGTTGCATGGATATGGGAACAGATCCCACAGATCCGCTCGAGCAGGTAAAGGTCCTGGATCCAGTTGCGCTGCTCGGCGGCTTTTTCGATGCCGCGATGGGCGTATCCCAGGCGCACATACGCCTTCGTAACGATCTCACCATCCACGGTGAACTGGAAACTTCCCGGCTCTTTCAAAGCGGGATGCTGTGGGCCAATTGAAATCGTAAAGCGTTCAGGTTCTCTATTGGTTGCCATAAATGTTCATTCCTATTAATGGGCAGAAAGCATTTTGGGATCAAAATCCTTCCGCATCGGGTAGACACCATCCGGCCAATCATCGGGCAAATACAGCCGGTCGGGTGTGTGCAGGCCGGTTATCTCGATGCCAAACATCTCGCGCAGTTCGCGTTCGAAAGACTTCCGCGCCCGGGATGACCTCACACAGGCTGGGGAGCACGGCGTTCTCGCGCGGCACGCGCACCCGTAAGGCGATGACCGCATCCCCCGGGCAGAAAAAGTAGATCAATTCCATTTCGTTTGCCTCGGGACCGAGGTCCATGCAGACGATGGCCGATAGATGGCCCAGTCGTTTCACGCGTAAACCTACAACGATCGGGACCAGTTCCTGTCAGCGATTTCACCTTCACGTCCAACTGTTTCGGGTTTGGCCGGGATATTTCCGTGGCCCAGTCCCAGGAGCTTACGATGCCGCTGGCAAGAGTCAAGATCTCTTCTGTATTCATGCCGATACCTTTTCACCTTCTAACACTTTGGGGTTGGTTTGCAGAGCGGGGGAAGACAGGCTGCCCAACAATTTGACCACGCCATCGATGATCGCTTCAGGGCGAGGCGGGCATCCGGGGATGTAAGCATTCACAGGGATGACATTGTCGACGCCATCCATCACATTGTAACATCCCTGGAAGACGCCGCCCGATATCGCGCAGCAGCCGATGGCTACAACGAACTTCGGTTCGGGCATTTGCTCATAGATCCGCAGGAGGCGTTCACGCGCCTGGCGGGTGACGGGGCCGGTGACAAGTAATATGTCGGCCTGGCGCGGGCTGGCTTGCAGTTTGATGCCCAGGCGTTCCACATCAAAGCGTGGGGTCAAAGTGGCCAGGATCTCGATATCACAGCCGTTACAGGAGCCGCTGTTGAAATGCAATACCCAGGGCGAGTTGATGCGTGCCCATTTCTTCAATCCATTCATGGTTTTTTGTAAATAATTTTTATCGTTTTTCATTGAGAATTCCTATCAACCCAAGATCAGTGCCAATAAAGCCACCAGTAAACCGATCAGGTAGATGATCATGACAGGGGAGGGCTGCCCCGAGCTCATCACCAGGACACCCAAATGGAGCACGGCAAAGAACAACGCCACCACAAAGAATGGACGGTAGCCCGGCGCGGCCAGACGGGTGGGCGGGGCTTCACCGCTCGAGTAGGTGCTTGATTTGAGCGTCGAGACTGCCCCGTGCCTTGCCGGTCAGTCCCTTCCCGAAAAGGGAAAGCAGTCCAACCAGGACCAGATAGATCAGGAAAGCAATCGGGGGAACTAGAAGGATTTGCATCGTTTCTCCATCTATCAGCGACCCATGCTTGCCAGTAAAGCCTGACCGGCCGGGACGGTCAGCCAGTTCATCAGACTCGGCCAGATTCCGATCAGAGATCACGGCCAGCGCCAGGAGGACCAGCGGGACGCTCATCGACCAGCGGCAGGCGTTTGCCCTGCCGGACCCTGGCGGAGGGTTCCAGCCGGTACATGGCATTGACCAGCGGCGCATAATAGGCCAGCGACAGAACGCTGTTCAACGCCGCAAAGACCACAACCAGCTCGATCCACAGGTTGCGGGTCTGGAAGCCGGCCACGAAGATCTGCCACTCGGACATGAAACCTGCCAGCGGAGGCAAACCGCCGAGTGCCAATACCGCAATGCTCAAGCTCAAGGCAACCAGCGGGTAACGGCGGCCTGCACCGGCCAGATCCGCGCCAAGCAGGGGTTCGTGATCCCCGGCCCGGATGTGCAGGGTGTAGAGGAAGGCCCCGGCGGAGAGGAAGGCCAATCCCTTCATCAGGGCATGGTTGAACAGGTGGAACAGGCCGCCTTGCGCCCCGGCTGCATTCCCGCTGTAGAAGCTGATCCCCAGGCCCAACAGCATGTAACCAACCTGGGCCACACTGGAATATGCCAGCAAACGCTTGACCTGTTTCTGCTGGAGCGCCATCAGGTTGCCGACGATCATGTTGAGGGCGCCAAAACCGATCAGCAGCACGGGCCAGGAGGCCGTCACGGCAAACAGGGCACCCAGGGCACGCAGCATGGCGATGAGACCCGCCTCGATGACCACACCCGAAAGCATGGCGCTGATCCCGCTGGGGGCCTGCGAGTGTGCATCCGGCAGCCAGGTGTGCAGGGGCACCAGGGCAGCTTTGACGCCAAAGCCAATGATGAACAGCGCACCGGCAGCCAGCAGCAGCGGGGACGTGCCGGCTGCAGCTCGGATGCGCGCCAGTTCCAGGGTACCGGTCGCCGCCAGGACCAGTGCGATCCCAACCACGATCAGGGTCGATCCGGCTGCGCTCTGGACCAGGTACTTGATACCTGCTTCGAGGGAGGCCGGCCTTTCCCGGTAGAATGCCACCAACAAATAGGATGTGACCGCCATTGCTTCGAACCAGATCCACAGGTTGAACAGGTCGGTTGCGCATCCCAAGCCGATGATCATGCTGATCATCAATACCAGCATGGCGTAGAATTTCTCCTGGCCGGTCTCCCGCGAGAGATAGGGGCCGGAATAGAGCACTACAAAAGTGCCCAACCCGAGCGCAACAGCCGCCAGCAGCAGGCTCAAACCATCCATTTGCAGGCTGATCGAACCCAGCGTGTATTTCAGCATGTTGCCATTTGCCAGCCCGGCGGCTGCATAACGAACGGGATCCAGGCAGGCGACCAACGCCAACAGCGCGATCAGGTTGGGAACACGCCAGAACCTGGACTGCCTGAACAGGCGGCCGGCCAGGTAAATAAGCGGGCGAGGCCAGCAGGGGCAGCAGGATCAACCAAAGGAAAGCAGGGAAATTCATCATGCGCCTCGCACCAGGATGAGCAGGATGAGCACCAGGCCGGCCAGGATACCGGCGATATTCCAGTTCAACTGGCCGGTCTGGGTGCGTTGCAGGAGCGCGGCCGTGCGTTTGGTCAGGTTAACGATCTGTTGGTTGACCCATTCGAACCCCAGCCCTGAGGTAACCACCGGCTTGAATGCCTGGGTCAATTTTCCCAGCGCGCCGCGTGCGATCCACAGCCCGGCTCCCAGGGCAATTACTCCCAGGGCTGATCCAGGTGGGCGCCGCCAGGAAGATTTTACTTGACCATAGCCAGGGTGCCGTCTGTTTCGATCTCGTGGAAGGGCAGGCTGCCTGCCAGCATAGCGCTCAAGCCGCCGGCCAGCAGCCAGGTGGTCAGTGTGCCGAATGCCAGCAGAGCCAGGGAAATTCGCATGGCCGGAAGACCATCGTGGGCAGGCTCCGTTCCGCGCGCATCGCCATAGAAGACCATCCAGACCAGGCGCAGGCTGTAGAGTGCCGTGATCCCGACACAGAGCAGCATCACAATGTAAGCCCATAATGGACCGTTTGCCAGTCCGCCTTCCAGGATCAGATCCTTGCTGAAAAAACCGTTCGCAAGGGGCAGCCCCACCAGTCCGAGTGAGCCGATAATGAAGACAGCCCGCACGAAGGGCATCTTCTTTCCCAGCCCGCCCATTCTGCGCAGATCGCGTGTCCCCAGCGCCGTGATAATGGCGCCTGCGCCAAGGAACAACAAGGCTTTGAAAATTGCATGACTGAGCAAATGCAGCTGGCTGGCAAAGATCGAGCCGGTGCCGACTGCATAGACCATGAAACCCAATTGGCTCACGGTCGAATATGCCAGTACGCGTTTGATATCATCCGCGGCCAGCGCCATGATGCCAGCCAGTAACGCCGAGAGCAGGCCAACCACGGTCACCGTGGTGCGCCAGCCGGGCACGCCTGCGAAGGCCGGGTAGAACCGGGCCAGCAGGTAGACACCCGCGTTGACCATCGTGGCCGCATGGATCAGCGCGGTCACCGGCGTGGGTGCTTCCATGGCATCCGGCAGCCAGGAATGCAGGGGCACCTGCGCCGATTTGGCGGCGGCTGCCACCAGGAAACCAAACGCCATCAGGCTCAAGATGCCCGCAGGTAAGCTGTGCGCCTTGGCCAGGAATGTGCTGATCTGGTAATCGCCCAGATAGGCATAGATCAGCAGCGCCCCCGCCAGCAGACCGACGCCGCCCAACTGGGTCATGATCAAAGCCTTGATGCCGCCTGCCACAGCTTTCGGGTCGTCATTGTGGAATGAGATCAGCGCATACGAACAAAATGCGGTGATCTCCCAGAAGATGAAGGTGAACAACAGGCTGCCCGAGAGGCCCAGGCCGGCCATGGCGCCGATGAAGAACAGGATCAGGGCGTAGTAGCGGGCCAGGTTGTTCCTCGTGTGCCATGCATGTAGTTGATCGAGAAAATGACCGCCAGGCTGCCTACCACCGTGGCGATGACCGCGATCAAAACCCCCAGTCCATCCGCGACGAGGGTGAAATCGCCCAGGATGCCGCCAATGGGAATTCGTACTGCAACCGCGCTGGATGCCAGCGGGAGCATCCCGAGTGCTGCCAGACCGGTGATTACGGCAAAAATAGTGGCCAGGATATGCAGGCTGCGCGGGTGACGGTCGCCCACCAGCCAGATACAGGCTGCCCCCATCCAGGGAAGTCCAATCGTAACCAATAAAAGCCAGCTCAACATGATAAGCTATCCTCGCAGACTTGACAGGTCGCGTACATCCAGGGTGCCCAGATGCCGCCGGATTTGTACACCCAGGGCGATGCCAACGACCGCCACGACGGTATCGGCAACGATGACGGTGATCGCCAGGCTTTGACCCAGATTGATCTGCCCGCTGGCATTCCCGGCGGCGACCAGCCCCAACAGGGCTGCCTTGACCAGGATTTGCAGGGCCACTACGATCTTGATTAAATTCCGGCAGACCAACAGGCCGTAGAATCCGGCGCCCAGTAAACCGATCACACCGATCAGCGCAATGGCTAATGGAGAAAGTGTCATTCTTGTGTCTCCTCTTCTCCAGAGAATTGCCCTTCCATCGCCTGGAGTTCACGATCGCGTTCTGCCAGGACCTCTTCGGCTGCCGATCCTTCCAACGGCGGCTTGATTTCAGCCAGCAAACCCAGCAAGCCCAGCACGCCGGAGAAGATCAACACCACCTGCACCAACACATCCAACCCGCGCTGGTTCCAAAGCATATCGTTCAGGCTGCTTTCTGTCCCGGCCGCCGCAAAAGGATTAGCCGAAGCCGGCAGGATGAACCACCCCAACAGGAGCACAAACAGGACGGAGATGCCGATGAACAACGGCCATGGCAGGACTGGTTTCGTGTCCACGATATCGTCACCGGCAATACTGATGGCGAACACGAACAGAACTGTTACCAACCCGGCTCCCACGCTCAACTCGATCACCGCAACCTGGCGTGCTCCGTATAGAAAGAATACGATTGAAACCAAAGCGCTTACCCCGGCCAGCCACAGCGCCGAGGTGAGCAATCGTCCCGCCCGGATCGCCCCAATCGAGAAGACCGTTGCAAGGATAACAAGCAACAAAATTAACATCCAGCATTCCTTTGCTTACTACGCGGTCGTTAAAACTTTTACCCCTTTTGTCTGCCCTTGCAGGTAAACATCCAGCGAAACACCATAGAACTCTGCCATGGATTTCGGATCGTCAATCTTTACCTTTGCCCAGTTGGCCCGGGCAAGGTCACCAAACAGATTGAAGCGCCCATCATAAACGTATCCGTCAGGCATGATCGACCCAAACAATTCATTCAGTGTGGATAACTGCTCATCGGTCAGATTGCGTGCACCGCGCAAATTGACCTTGTACAGGTCTGCATTGGTCAGGTCGGTACCTTCCAGGTTCGCTCCTCGCAAACTGGCCCGGTTGAGTTTGGCTGCCTGTAACTTGGCTCTGCTGAGGTCGGCATCATCCAGGTTGGCCTGATGCAGGTCAACATAGCACAGATCCGCCTCTTTCAGGTCCGCGCCCTGCAGGATGGCCTGGCACAAAGCGATACCGCGCAAGCAGCCATCGCCAAGCATGCCGCAGGCATGCAGTTCTTCTACAGCGTTCAAAACAGTCTTGCCATCCTGGCTTTGCAATTGATTGATCAATTCGATTTTTGTAGTTCATCGGTTCCTCCGGTCAGGTTATCTGATCATAGGATACACCTGATGGGATACGCTGTCATCAGAAGACTGTGGATTTCCTTATCCACGTTTTGATGAGTAGAAAAACGCCTCAATGCCCCCCTTATTGACGCTTGTTACATTAAATCGTCAACCGGCCCGCCTCCAGGAAAGTCCCCTCACAGGCAATCCGTGGAACAGGCTGGCTCAACCCCGGTTATGGCAGATTCTCTTCAGCAGCCTCATTAACGGTTATCTCCACCCGGAATTCGCGGCTTTCTCCCGCCTGCAGGTATTGCAGGCTGCCGCGCGCCCGTTCCGCGCTGCGCCCGCTGACGTGACAATTGGCGGGTTCCAGGCCAAGCACATAAGTGCCCTGCCCCATCATTTTCCACTGGACCAGGTTGGGCAGGCTTTCTTTCTGGAAACGCACGCCCAAGCGCAGATGGCGCGCCCGGTTCACCACTTCGATAGCGGCCCAGCCATTTTCATCTGCCGGTAGATCGTGATAGAAGACCTGTTCCTGGTAGCCCGGCGTGGGCGCTTCGAAGCGCATCCATTCTTTTACCCCGGCCTCGGCGATGGCATCGCGTGCTTCCACCGGGTGAGGTTTTGCTGACAGTTCGACGTTTTCGTCCAGGAGTGGGAAACCCAGGTTGATATGGTAGAGAAACATCAACGGGCTTGCGCTCGTTCCATGGTTCTCGATCACATCCCGGATGGCAATGGTATTGCTGCCCAGGCCGGTCGTGATGCGGCGCTTCAGGTGCAGATTCTCGCCAAAGACGCGCACCTGCTTCATCTCCCCTGCCACTACAAAGGAACATTCATCCGCCTGCCAGAGCTCCTCCACCCCAACGCGCTGGGCGGGCAGGTTCGACAGGCGCCCGTGCAGGCCCAGGGCTTCGCCCTCGTCCTCGCCCGGCGACCCGGCCGAGGTCAGGCCGCAGCCCGCCAACAGTCCTCCACCAAACGAGCGCAGCCAGTTGGTCCCCAGCGGATCATAATACATGGGGTGGCTGAAGCCGGCCGGAGAGATCCAGGCCAGCGGCAGGCCCTTATAGGAAGCCGGTCCGATATCCATGCCGCGCTCGAGCAGGATGGTGAACGCCAATCCCGATCCGCTCCGGACCTCTGCCACGCGCAGGCCGCGTTCATTCCCATCCGACCATTCGCCCAGCTTCACCCCGGCCACCTGTGACAGGTCACCCACATGCTGCAGTAGTTCGCTGCGTGTCCAATTCCTGTTGAAGAGACGGGCCATAAGAAGATCCTTTCGTGAGAGAGTTTGCCTCCGGACAGATCCGGGGCTCGCCGGGGGCTCGCCGGGGGCTCGGATTTCCAGGATGAAAAACACCAGGAGGGCGCAGATATATTATATAGCCTTTGCGATCCCAGCAGGATGACCGGGATAACGAAAGGCAGACAAACAGCCGTTTTTGGGATTGGGAGGGATCGTTGGGCCCAAACAAAGAGGAACAATCATGGAAACTGGGTATATATTTAATGAAGAAGACCACCAAAGAAAATGCCAAAAAGGCCGAATTGTTCCTCTGAAAACAGCCCAAAAACGGGGCATTTTTGGGCAAAAAATGGCAAAATCTGGCAGAAACAATAAAGGGTGGGAATGGGGATGCCAGGGAGCAGGGGCAGCTTTGAAGCAGCCGGGGAGGCCGGGTCGCCACAGACTGCAGGGGGACAGGGATGGGCCGCGCTGCCCGGCACCCTGACTAAAAACGCCAGGGCAGGCGGCAGGCGGCGGGCGGGTGTATAATTCCCGGGCTGGCCCAGTCAAAACGGAGACCGGCCAGGAGGTCGGTGGAGCCAGCGCTGCAGGTGTAAGAACAGGCAGCCTTATTCGTAAAGGAGAAAGAAAATGACCCAATTTGGCGTACCGGAACTGCTGATCATTCTTGTGATCGTCATCCTGCTCTTTGGGGTCGGCAGGATCGGCAAAGTGGCGGGTGAGCTCGGCAAAGGCATTAAATCCTTCAAGGACGGCTTGCAGGGGGAGAATAAGGATGAGCCAAAAGAAGAGAATAAGACCATCGAGCCAAAGTAACCCGCATTGATCTGTGTCCATGATGAGGCAAGATGGGATAAAATAGAGACTGGACGTTTCCAGTCGGGAGCTGGAGCTCAGCGGTGAAGAGTCTTGCCACAGATGAACATAGATAAAAGGGATGAGTAGCAATTTGTCCTGCCTTTCCTGAGAGCTGGATATGAACACATCCGGCGCCCTGCACCATCTGCTATAATCGGCCTGATATGGAACTTTTCGGCATCGGGCCCATGGAACTGCTGTTCATCATCCTTCTGGCCATCATCATTTTTGGCCCCAAGGATATCGTCAATGCCAGCAAAACGGTCGGCAAAAGCCTGAATAAATTCATCCGCTCCGACACCTGGAAAACCATCAACCAGACCACGCGCGAGCTGCAGAACCTGCCCACCCGCTTGATGCGGGAATCCGGCCTGGATGATTTGGAAAAATCCGCCCAGCAGCAGGTCGCCAGGGTCAACCGCTCCGTCCGGGGCGCGCTGGATCCCGTTTCAGCCCCTGACACCCCCACAGTCGAACCCCCCAAAACCATCCCCACACCGGATGGCGAAGCAAGCATCAAGCCGCCTGAACAGGGCCCGGTCGGGTAGAGCCTATGCGCAAATTCTTTCGACGTTTCTGGCGCATCCTCAGCTCCCCGTTCCGGCTGCTCTGGTGGCTGATCATGCTGCCGGTCAAAGGCGTCCGAAAGTTCAACGCCTTCCTTTTCACCGAGCCGGAAGAACGCCCCCTCGGCGATGCGCTCGCCGAAACGATCAAACAGCCGGCCGGCCTGCTCGAGCACATCGATGCGCTGCGCAAGCACCTGACCCGCATGTTGATCGGCCTGCTGGTCTGCGTCGCGATCCTGTTTGCCTTTACGCCGCAGTTGGTGGACCTGCTCGCCAGGCCGATCGGCGGCATCTCGGCCCTGCGGGCGATCGAGGTGACCGAGTCGATCGGCGTGTTCATGCGGGTGGCCCTGCTGGGCGGCGTGGCGCTGGCTTCCCCCTATCTGGCCTTCGAGTTGTGGCTCTTCGCCGCCCCCGGCCTGAGACCGCGCGCGCGTGTGCTCGGCCTGGCCAGCATTCCGCTGGTGCTGATCTTCTTTGCCGGCGGGATGGTGTTTGCCTACTTCATCCTGCTTCCACCCGCCCTGCAGTTCCTGCTCCATTTTATGGGCGTCCAGGTGATCCCGCGCCCGTCTTCCTATATTAACTTCGTGACCGGCATTTTGTTCTGGATCGGCGTCACCTTCGAGTTCCCCCTGGTCATCTATGTGCTGACCTTGATGGGCATCGTCCAACCCGGGGTCCTGCTGAAATATTGGCGCTTCGCGGTTGTGATCATCGCCGTCCTGGCAGCCGCCATCACCCCCACGGTCGATCCGGTCAACATGTCGCTGGTCATGGGCCCGATGATCCTGCTGTACTTCAGCAGCATCGGCCTGGGCTATCTGGCCATGATCGGCCGCAACCGGCGCGCCCGGGCGGAACAGGGCCCGGTCGGATAAGGCCAGCCTGCGAAAATTTCAAGGAGAATGTCACCATGTTATTTAAATCCTTTGGTATTCCAGAACTGTTGATCATCCTCGTGATCGTGGTCCTGCTTTTCGGGGTGGGCCGGATCAGCAAGATCGCCGGCGAGTTGGGCAAAGGCATCAAATCCTTCCGGGATGGCCTGCAGGGCGGCAAGAAAGACGAGCCGGATGAAAAAAAGGCTGACGAGGAAGCGCACAAGACGATCGAGCCCAAATAAGGGCTGCCTGGTGAGTGGTTTAGAGTTAATATCCGCCACAGATAAACACGGATGAACACTGATTTTTGATGAAAGCTTTGCACACCGTCTGCGGCAGGTGTGAGGAATATCCGCCACAGATAAACACGGATGAACACTGTTTTTGATAAAAGCTTTGCACGCCGTACTGCCTGCGGCGCGTGTGAGGTAATATCCGCCACAGATAAACACGGATGAACACTGATTTTTGATGAAAGCTTTGCACACCGTCCTGCCTGCTGCGGGTGTGAGGTAATAACGGCCACAGATAAACGCGGATGAACACTGATTTTTGATAAAAGCTTTGCACACCGTGCTGCGGCGGGTGTGAGGTAATAACGGCCACAGATAAACACGGATGAACACTGATTTTTGATAAAGCTTATTTAAAAGTTCAGAGACCACCGGCGTGATGGTCTCTGAATTTGTTTAAGCCTTAGCGGGAGGGCCCCAGCCTGCCAGCTTGCCCTCAGGCGGACAGCGGGCGCCCGGCGCGAAAGATCTTTGAATCCCTGTGTGGGTCTCCAATTCCGTGCCGGCCGGTATTCCTACGGAGCCAGCTGCTCGCGCCAGGAAGGC
The DNA here is from genome assembly GCA_963830665.1 of uncultured Chloroflexia bacterium. Taxonomy (GTDB): domain Bacteria; phylum Chloroflexota; class Anaerolineae; order Anaerolineales; family Villigracilaceae; genus UBA877. The sequence goes on along the minus strand of CAWHNM010000024.1, from coordinate 17,484 downwards.
CGTGATCTTTTGGATATCCGGAAGCATGGAGGTTTCCGGGCCCGGGCCGGTGACCATGCTCTGGTCGATCCCGGTCAGGATGATTTGATCGCGTGTGAGCTTGGTCGCCAGGCAGCTCAGGTCGACGATCTGGGCCGGACTTAAGTCAGTGACTGCATCTTTGCCATATTCTTCCACCAGGCCGGGGATCTTGCCCAAATTGGCGGGCTCGAGCAGCTTGTTCCAGGCCGAGATCATGACCAGGTTTTGGCGGCTGAACCGGTCCCAGCCATTGTTTATTTCGGGGCCATTCATGAGGCGGGCATAGTTCAATGCGGTCTTTCCGTCCATATGCTGCTGGCCGGCATGAAAGGAGATCCCGCTGGCGCTGAAGTCGCTGGGGACATTGATATCCAGGCCTCCCAGGTCATCCACGACATCCGCGAATTGATACATGTCATACAGAATATAGTGGTCGGATACGACCCCAAAATTATCATACAGCACTTGCGCGACCGCATTGGTGGCGGCGGTTTCCTGCTCGGCCTTGCTTCCGGTTGTATTTTGTTCGATCCGGTAAAAGACCAGGCCCAACGGGCTGTAGGCAATGTTGAGGTTGGCCAGGTGCGGCGTCGCCACCCCCAGGTCGCGCGGGATGCTGATGATCCGGACAGTCTGGTTGCTGAAATCGACGCGCGCCAGCCGGATCACATCCGATCCGTAGGGCCACACATTCCCGGCCGGATATTGTCCTTCGTAAATATCCCTTGACAGGAACAGGACCGTCATGGCGCCCGAGTTCCCGCAGGTGCCCGCCTGGGCGACCGGAGCCTGGGTGGCAGTCGCTTGAACGGTTGCCTCCTGAATGCCTGGCCTTACGGTTGGAGCCGGCTGCGTGGCCTGCACCTCCAGCTTAAGCGGTGCGGCCAGCCCGGTTCTATACGCCAAAGCGCCTTTAAAGGCCAGCCCCAGGATGGGGATCATTACGATGACGACGATTGCGATCCAGACGAACTTCTTCTTGAACATGCGAACCTCCTCGCGAACACGAACCAGATATGACGACTTTCACCAGGCATTTGCCGGGAACAGCCCGGCAAAAGGGGAACGACAATGATTTCCTGTACCTGGTAGCCTGTCAAGCATAAATCTTCAATTCCGTATCATCGCCGGGAAAAAACGGCTAAAGCCGTCACTACGATGAAAGGATCACGTTTGACAATCTACCAGCCACTCCCTGCTTGCATGGATCAACGCGGGATCAGGATCAGGTCTCCCGTTTTCAAGACCGCCCCATCCGTAATATCATTATAGAGTTCCAATAAGGACAATTCAACCCCCACCTGGGCGGCCAGCGCTTCCACGGAGAGATCGCTTTTCACCTGGAAGACCTGGAAAACGGGCATCCCGCTCGCATCCAAAAAATGGTAGGGCACCACCAAAAGGGTATTGACCTGCACGGGCTCCGGGTTGAAGTTGTTGACCGCCTTGATCGCATTGACCGTGGTCTGGAAAGCCTGGGCGATCGAGCCGAGAGTCTCCCCCTCCCGCACCTGGTGGATCACCATTGGAGTAGTCTTCCCGATCGGAGTTTCAAGCGCATGCACGGCCGGCGGCGCGAGGGTAGTCGTGGGGGCCGGCAGGGTGGCTGTTTGGGTGGGGACTTCCCGGGTCGGCGTCAGCGTCGCCGGGACGATCACGGGCGTGGATGTAGGCAGCGCCAGGGTCGCAGGCACGATCACGATCGGTACCTGTGTTGCGATCTTTGTGAGTGTCGGTTCCACCAGCGAAGTCGCTTTCACGTTGGTTCCCACCGATCCATTTCATTGGGAACCATCCGAACCAGATCCCCAGCCAGATCACCAGCCCGGCTGCGCCCAGCAGGCCCAGGGTCAGGCCCAGACTTTTGCCCAGGCCCTTTCTCCTGAGCGTGCCGGGTTGACGGTCGCGCCGGCGTGGATCCTGCACCACGCGCTTGCCCAGGAAGACCGCGGATTCCAGGTGCCTGGAGGCCATGCAGTAGGCCGCCTGGTAATCCAGTTTGACGTGTGTGGCCGGTTCATAGCGGAAACAGCGGTGCACTTTGGACGTGGAAATATGGGTGGTCTCGCGGTCCATCACCAGGCCGAGATACGGGCACACCCGGCTCTTTTGTTCGATCATGTTCATGGCCTCACCTTATATGATCCAAAAAACGCGCTTCTTCGGCAACCTTCCCCGCCGCCGGATCTCTGACAGGCAGGACGGGCGGCGCGCTTTCCGGCGTGGACAATCCGATCGCCGGTTTCTGTAATAACTTGCCATCCTTATCCGAGTGCTGGTACCCCTGCGAATACTTCTGGCTGTAATAATAGCCGCCATAGCTGTGATAATGCGAGCTGTTGATCTTGACATCGTTGAAGACCACTCCCAGGATATTCGCTCTGACCTGGTGGAATTGCTCGAAGACCCGTTTCAAATTCTTCCGTTTCGTGATCGAGGGCTTGACCACCACGATCACCCCGTTCACGCGCGTGGCCAGCGCCAGCGCATCCGTCACCAGCAGGATCGGCGGTGAATCCAGGATGGTCACATCGAACATGCCCGCCAGCTGCCCGGTCAATTCGGCCATCTTCTCCGAACCCAGCAGCTCGGCCGGGTTGGGCGGCAGGTTCCCGGAAGTCATCACCTGCAGGTTGGGAGTTTCAGTCTGCTTCAGGTAACCGTCGAAGCTTTCCGCCGGATGGATCAGTTTATTGGTCAGGCCGACCCGGTTGGTCAGTTGGAACAATTTGTGCAGGCGCGGCCGGCGCAGGTCGGCATCCACCGCCACCACCTTGCGGCCCATCTGCGCCATCACGCAGGCCAGGTTGGCCGCCACGGTCGTCTTGCCGTCTCCCGGCGACGGGCTGACCACCAGCAGGCTGAAGGCGCCCGAGGCGAAATCGTTGAACTGCAGGTTCGTCCGCAGGGAGCGGAACGCCTCGGTGATCGGCGAACGCGGCTGCAGGGCCGTGACCAGCGAGTCCTTGTCATGCTTGTAGTTGACGATCGTCCCCAGCACCGGCACGCCCCATCTGCGCGTGATCTCTTCCGGGTCGCGGATGGTATCGTCCAGGTACTCGATCAGGAAGACCGTCCCGACCGCCAGCATCAGGCCGACCAGCGCCGCCAGGATGGCGTTCTGGACCGGCCTGGGTTTGACCGGCGCAGCCTCCGGCACCGCCGGGTCCTTCTGGATGATCCCGGAGGAGGACTGCGCTTCCGCCAGCTTGATCTGCTGGTAGCTTTGCAGGATCGAGGTGTAGGACTGGCGGTATTGCGTCAGCGCCAGTTGCAGTTGGTCCTGTTCGGCCTGGCTGCCGGTCGCGCTGTTCAGCGCCGCCAGCCGGTCGGTCGTATCCTGGATCTGCTGTTTCAGGCTGGCCAGTTGGTCTTCCAGGCCTTTCTCCGAACCGGCATAGCGCAGTCTTTGGTCCGCCTGGATCTGGTCGGAGAAGACCTGCACGAGCGTGTTCGCCAGCAGGGCCGCCCGGATCGGGTCCGTATCCTGCACCTGCACCGTCATCAGTTGGGTGTTGTTGATCGGCTGCACCGTGATGCTGGCGCTCTCCGGGAAGGCCGGCAGCCCCAGGCGCTTGGCCACCCCTTCCAGCATGGGGGTCGTGGTCAGCACTTTGGCATACGTGCCCATCAGCTGCTCGCTCGTCGTCAGCGTGGTGTACGTCACCGCCTGGGTGTTCGGGGCCGCATCGATCATCACCAGCGTGGAGGCCTGGTAGACCGGCGTCTGGTAACTGGAGACAAAGTACGCCGTTCCTCCGGCCAGGATGGCGCACAGGACCAGCAGCCAGGCCCAATGCCATAACAGGCCCGCATATTCGCTGAATGTATCCGCTGTCGTGCGTTGTTCGAATTGATTTTCCATGACTCGACTTCCTCAATTAATTGGTTGATCGCTCTCCCGGGCAGATCTTCCCGCCTGGAATAATACCCTTCAATTGCTCCCCCGCCACTTTACACTTTCATTCCAAATTCTTGCCGCCGGCCAAGAATTTTTCATTTTTTTTCCGCGTTCTTCATTTCTCAATCTTTTCTTTCCTTCGTGCGACTTCGTGTTCTTCGTGGTGAAAAATCTTCGTTCTTCAATCTCAATCATCAATCCTCAATCCTCAATTAAAACGCCCTTCCGCCTCACCACCACCCAGGCCGTCCTCGCCAGGATATACACATCCAGCCAGATCGACCAGTTGCGCACATAATATTCATCCAGCCGCACCCGCTCTGCGTAGGTGGTCTTGTTCCGCCCCGAGACCTGCCACATCCCGGTCATGCCCGGTCGCACCCGGTGATACAGCATGAGGGTCTTGCCATAAAAACCGACCTGGTCGGAGAAGAACGGGCGCGGCCCCACCAGGCTCATCTCGCCCCGGATCACATTGATCAATTGCGGCAGCTCGTCGATGCTCCATTTGCGCAGGAACCTGCCCACGCGGTGTCAGGCGCGGGTCCTTCGCCATCTTCTGGGTGGCGCTCCATTCCTCCCGCATGTGCGGGTCCGCTTCCAGGCACTCCTGCAGTTTTTGCTCCGCATCCGGCACCATCGTGCGGAATTTCAACATTTTGAATTCGAGCCCGTTCCGCCCCACCCGGCATTGCCTGAACAGGATCCCGCCTTTTCCATCCAGCCTGATCGCGATCGCCGCCATCAGCAGCAGCGGCGCGGCCAGCGCCAGCAGCAGGCTCCCCAGGAGGATATCCAGGCTCCTTTTCAGGCTGCTCTGCCAGAAGTTCAGCAGGTTCTGGCGGATCTCCATCCCCAGGATGCCTTCCAGGTCGTGCGTCACCACCCCCAGGCTGCCCACCCAGCCCAGCGAAGAGATCAAAATGACCCTCTGGAAATGGAACTGCCCGTCGTTCACCACCGAACCCATCGTTTCTTCGGAGACCTCGCGTGAGACCAGCACCGCCGTATGGATGCTGTTGGCTTTTAAGGCTTCGCGTTCCGCCCGGTTTGGCGGCGCGCTTCCTTTCAGCGTCATGACCGGGCGCATGCCCAGGTGGCTGTTGTTCTTAAGATACCTGACGATATGGTCCGTATTCGGCCCGGCCCCGATCACCACGATCGGCTCGCCCCAGAACGACCCGCCCAGCACCCGCAGGACCCAGCGGTCGACCTGCACCAGCACCAGCGAGAACAGCCAGGCGAACGTCAGGATGAAGCGCGAGTACGTTTCGGTGGTTTTGATCCAGAAGGTGCCTGCCAGCAGCACCAGGAAGACCAGCGTGACCGTGCCGGTGGTGATGCGCAGCTCATCCACCGGGCTCAGGCCGACGGCCGGGTACAGCCCGCGCAGGAAAAACGCCAGGATGAACAGCACCAGCACCGGCCAGAGGGAATAGAATCGGCCCAATGGGAACTTTCCCAACAGGCCTGTACGGACCAGGCTGGCCAGGCTGAACGCCAACACCAGGCTGACCAGGTCGGTCAGCATCAACGCGCCGGTCATCGATTGGCGGGCGTAAGAGCCGGCCTTCGTCAACAACTGGGTATATGCTTTTGGTAGAGTCGCATTTTTTATCATAGCTTAAACCCTTTAATAATTTGCAAAGCTTTACTACCTTTGGATAAAAACGTTACTTACTCGTATCTTCTCTTATAGACCAGCGATTTTCAATGAGCCCAATTCATCCGATGGTTATAAGAAAAAATTTTAAGTCCAAATTCAGAAATTAGAATCATAAATCTGCAAGAGAATAACGTTTAATCCCTAATTCCTGGCCCAATAATAGAATGATGAACAGAAAGTTATTGACCAGATAACGTTTCCATAAGCGACACGGTTCTGCCAATAAACGGAAAAACCATTCCAGGCCACTTCGTTGCATCCAACGTGGTGCCCGCTTCTTAAGCCCTGCATGGAAATCAAAAGCTGCCCCTACACCGATCATGACCGTGGCCTCAATTTTCCCCAAATGGTCTGACATCCACTGTTCCTGTTTAGGCGTACTTAAACCCACCCAGACAATATCTGGTTTAGTCGCATTTATTAGATCCACAATTTGCTGATCTTCTTCTGGTGTTAGTGGGCGAAAAGGAGGTGAATAAGTGCCGACTACTTCCAACCCTGGATATCTTGCAGTGAGTCTTTTGTTCAATAAATCGGGTACGCCCTCTGCACCCCCGTAGAAAAAGTGCTTGTAGCCTTTTGTTAAAGAATATTCACAAAAGGATAACATCAACTCTGAGCCACATACTTGACGCACATGCAAAAAACCATGAAAATGACTAAGCCACACCAATGGCATACCATCCGGAGTTACCAATCCTGCGCGATCATGTATAGTGCGCAACTCACATTTCCGCTGGCTTTCGATAATTCCATGAATGCCTGTAACAGTCACATATCGCTTTTCTCTAGTTTGAATCCACTCATCCATCACCTTCAATGCTGTAATTATATTGATAGCGCTTACTCCTATACCAAGTATATTTACTTTTTGAATCTTCATTTTTTCCTCAGAACACTCCTCTTCTCACAACCTTTAGGGTTTGGGATCCACTCCCCAACTTAAGTCAGGATCCGTACATGATGAATATGGTTAATTTTTCCGCCAACAAGGTAGAAGTTCTGCAAATTCGGTACCCCCTATTTTGTCATTTATATTTCATTTGAATAAGGACAAATAATCTACTTTCTTGAAAACAGGACAGGCCCCACCTATAGTAGCGTCAACAATTTCACGTCCTCCAATTTCAAATGTTCGACGAGCTATCATATAAGCGTTTTCTGATCTTGACAAATCGGGGAGCTGCCATTTAATTCCTTTCGGAAAGTAATTAGGATGAAAATGGCTCTCATCTTGATTGTAAGTGCGTAATTCTGTTTTATTTGGAGTGCCTTTTTCAGCATATTTGTGATCAAGCCCAACCAGGATTACTTTTGTAAATCCCATGTAATAAGCAATTTCAAATCGCAACAAAAGTGACAGTACCACCACTAAATAAAGGCTTGGTTATATCACCTTGAAAGGAATCTCTAATTACCATTCTATGTTTTAGAAAGTAATTATTCGGGTCATGAATATCGAAATGTGAACGACGGTTCCAATTTAAAAATCTGGCATTTCCAAATGTGATATTTCACTAGAAAACTGCTCCAGAACCAATTCATTAGAAGCGACATAATAAGATGGTCGAAAAGAGGAACCCGTAAAATGCAGATAAATACGATTTAAACCAAAGGTCAGTTCATTTACTAACAAATCCAAATCCGTTATCTTAATGCTTGGACCATTCGCAACAATAAAACATCTTTTCCCCTTTGTTTATTTCCTGAAATTTTCTAAGATGCTCTTGATTTTCTCTCGAAAAAGCAGAAAAGTTCCATGCCAATGTATGGGGAATTTCTTTGACGCGTGTCTTCAATGCAAAAGATAATCGGTTAAAAGTGATTTCTGAAAGATCATAATGGCCCAACCTTTTAGCGCCCATATTTATCTCCATAAAAAGGGGTAAGTTGATGAAATAGAAATCGATTGTCAAATTTTCATGGAATAATCTTTGTAAATCTTTTCTATTTCAACTACCGCCCGATTGATGTTAAAATTCTCATTAACATATTCATAGCCAGCGAATATATCCCAATTATTAGTTTGTTTAATAGTTTCCATTATTAGCGTAGCCATCTGCACGTAATCACCTTTGGGCACTACCCAACTATAAGGGGCTTTTTCTAGAGTTTCAACAATCGCCCCACTTGCGTACGCGAATACTGGTAAACCTGCTGCCAAGGCTTCAAGCGGGACAAACCGGAAAAGATTCATCACACAAGGATAATGACACCAAAATTTCTGATTTGAGTAAAATTTCTGCAATATTTGATTGCCAGCCTAAAAATCTAATATTGTCTACAACACCTAACTCAGATGCAAGATTTTTACACGCCTCAAGTAAAGGACCATCTCCAACTACAGATAGAGTAAAACATCTCCTCTATCTTTTAATGCCCGAGCAAGAAGTGGAATATTTAGGGCGCCTTTATATTCTACTAATTTTCCAATAAAAACAATCTTTAATTTTTCTTTGACATTTGGCTTTGACAAGAACTTTTTATCGTTATTGCGATATATATCTGGGTTAATTCCGAGTGATATTGTTTTCATCTTCGTTAACGGACGATTGAAAAATTCCGAATGCTTTTGAGGCAGTGAAATTCGAATTAGCGATGACAAGATCTGTTAGGCGATCATCTAGTCTATAAAACAGGGCATTTTTCTCCCGCTTAATATTTGGGAAAAAACCATGTTGAGAACTTATAATTGGTGCAATAGAACCCATTTTCATAAAGACACGGACAAATGGAACTTGTTCCTGAGAGTGAATGAGATTAGGTTTTAATTTTCGATAAAATTCTTACCAAACGAAGCCTTCCAATAAGGCTGAAACCATTTTTCCAACCTAAAATAAAAGTAGGGTATCCCATGTATGAAATTTCATCCCGTATGGCTCCTCCTTGATGCAAAAATAAGAAATAATAGTCAAATTTCGTCCGATCGGCCTTTTGTGCAAACCATTGAACTGAACGTTCTACGCCACCATAATTTCCGGACCATAATACTAAAACCACACGCGGCTTTGAGTTATTCACAGATTTATTCATAACTTTCTCACATTATGTAATTTTTTTCCATGTCTTATTTTTCGAATTATGGAAGAATACTTAAAGAATAATCGGACAAACAGCCAATCTCTTTCCGCATTTGGGATACAAATTTGTTAATATTGGGTGGTATTACCGCTAAGTCTCAGTCGAGAATTTTTCCATTTACGAACCATTGACTTGGGTAAAACAAGTTAAAAACAAATTTACCCAGGCGATAAAATTGTATGGAGATGTTCTTATTGCCTTATAAAAATAACTTCGAGCAATCTGTGGCTTCCAATCGACTTCTATCAGAATTTTTCCTAATCTTAAATTATAGGCTGAAATTAAGTCCGAAGGTCTTAGCCCAGATTTCAAAGATCGTAATTCAGATACATCATCACCAGTGATAACCCCATTATTTACGGCCTTCATAATAATGGTTCTTCTGCGCTTGCTACTTTTTGGCGGCAAAGTGGTAATTGATCCAGGCGTTAGTCGATAATAATAAAGGACTTCATCCAGGTTTGTCATATTACCTATTGAAAACATCTTTCGCCACAGTTCCCAATCTTCGAAGGTAATCATTTTTTCATCATACAATCCAAAACCAAGCGCAGGTTCTCTCCTAAAAATTACTGACCCATGAATAAATGGCGAAATTCCTAATGATAGTTCTTTGCTTATTTGCGTTCGCGAATTTGATTTATATAGTTTCGACAAATAACATCCCTGTTCATCAATTTGGTTCCCATTACAACCCACCAAAATAAATTCGGGATGCTGGTTTAGAAATTCGATCTGTTTTTCCAGTCTCGTTGGGGCAGAAATATCGTCCGCATCCATTCGAGCAATATATTCCCCTTGACTCTCGTGAATTGCCACGATTAAGGCTATATACAAGCCCCCTTTTCGAGTGCTGCAAAAAAACAATCCTCGCATCGCTGAATGATCTGATGACTTCCGCACTTCGATCCGTGGACCATCATCAATAATGATGAATTCGAAGTCCTGGTAAGTCTGCCCGAGGATGCTATTGATGGCATCTTTGAGATATGGTTCTGCATTGTAAACAGACATGACTATGCTAACAGAAGATATCATAGCTTTTTGAAGTGGAATGGTATTTCCTGGTGGCACCCGTTGGGATGAAGCCGTCATAGACAGCCACATCCACTCGTTCGCCACGCTTAAAGCGTTCAAACAATTCATCCACACTGTAGTGGAATTGTTCCCCGGAACAGATTTGGGTAAAAGGATTGAACGATATTGACCGGGTTACAGAACGTGACCGATTGGACGAATGAGAAAAGTTCAGGGCGCGTCTTGGAGAAAATGGCCTTGCGTGAGGCCAAGCCCCCTTCCAGCTCGTTGGGGTTTCGGAAATGAATGGTAGCGAGAAAAGGTAAAAGCGTGGAAATCAGATATATGGAACTGGAAATTTCCAGGGGATAGCCGAAATCGCCTTCCTGGCTGATCCATTTAAATTTTATGAAGTCATTATCGAGTTGAACATATTTGGTCAGGGATTGTGGATGATTGGCGGTATAGCAATAGGTGGCATTCAGCCCAAGGCGGAGTGAAAAGCCCAATGCAAAAAATCCAAACGAAGAGCCACTAGGGCTGGAGCGAGGGAAAAATCACGGACAAAGATATTGTCATCTACCAGGAATAGGATGGCGGCGTTGGGATCTATTCGTGGGAACACATGGCGTACCAACCAGCGACTAGCGGTGCATCGATTAGGCGACGCATCGATAAAGTCAAGCCGGCTACCAATGCGGAAACCAATGGCGCCGGTGATGTTAAGGGCATGAAACAGGATGCTATATTTCTTGAAAGGATTGAGAATGGATAAGGTATCGTCACGAAAGTCTTTTTGGGCATGAAACAGTACCTGAGGATATTCACGCTTGAGCAAGTTGTACTGTGAGGTAAATGGTTCGCTGGAAGCCTTGTAAAGCACGTGCACTTGCGCAAATTGGGAATCGAGACAATGCATGAAGAAGGAGCGCAGGGTGGCATCCAACTGCATGGGACGATCTTTACTAAAAATCAAGGCGGAAGTGAGAAAGGAGTCAGACATATGATCAATGATACAGAAGGGTCATTCCAGGAAGGCCGCCTTGGGATGCCATGATTGAAAATGGCACGTCCGTTTCTGACAATATATCCTGAATGGCGCGGTAAGGGCCGATATTGTAACCGCTGGTTTCTGATTGGTAGAATGTGTCGTGGAGAAGGATATTGGCGCGCGGGAAACGCTCGATAATGCCGGAAAGCTCCCTGCGAACGTTTGTATAACTATGGTCGCCATCTATAAAGAACATCATCCGTGAATTGGACCTTTCAGCCGCAAGCTTAAGTCCTGTTTCCAAGCCATCACCCCGATAAATATTGACTTCCGGCAGGTGTCTGATGAAATGAGCATGTTCCTTCCCGGGATGTTCCACATGCTGCGCATCGGGTGGCAGATCAATAGTGTGGATAATGGTCCTTAGATTGAAAGCCTTGCCTGTGTCGTAAAATATGCGTGCTGAAACGCCACGATGTGTGCCCCACTCAAAAAGATGGTCCGGCGCAAGACGGCACATCACGCTGGTCATGAGTAAAAGCTCATTAAGCGGGTAGGGGCAAACGCCAACCACCGGAATGATTTTATCAAGAAGAAACTCAGAGAGCAGCCAGTTGTTGACTTCGAATTCGGCGCAATCGGGGTTCAACACTGGTGATGTAAATGGCGTTCTACTTGCCACTTTTCGCAATAGTTTTTTTACGGATTGGATGTTCATAAATTTGGGGAACCCTTTTATGGGCCGGATGACTATGCAGTTTCTGATACAAGCGTTCATAATCAAGAGCAAGCTTTCCCAGGTGAAGCGTTCGCTCCAGGCAGCATATCCCTGCGACGCAAGACACACACATTCTCCGGATTACTGAGTAGATCGTCGATTTCATGCGCAAAAGTGGCAGGGTCAGCATCGACAAATCCGTTCGTTTGATGAAGCGTGTTGGCGATGCAGCCGCCGCCGGTCCATGCAACGATCTCAGTAGCATTACCGCAGTCAAGGGAAAGAAAGGGTGTTTTGGATGCAAGCGCTTCGAAAAGTACAAGCGGTGAATATTCGATGTTGGATCCGAAAATGAACAAATCAGCTGCATGATAAGCAGAGACCACTTCCACCCGAGGCAAATCGAGCACGACCACGCATTTACCTGGGGCCAGATCACGATTGATTTCAGCAGCACGCATTTGGCAATCCGGGAGGCAGCCAGGGCCGAAGCCAACATGCAACGTCCGGGTGATGATTTCACGAGCGCGACGCCCATCACGTCGTAAAGCAGCTCCGGCTATCGGGCGAAGGGCATGCCGCCACAGGTCTGCAGGTGCAGACATGTTGCCAATGATCACGAGCACAGCCCGTTATACCAACAGCCGGAAGGCTTTCTGGGCGAGGCAATGGCCTTTGCGAAAGCCGGGTATATATGCCAACGGTGAGCAGAATAGGCACATCCGCCGGGATATGATGACTTTGGCGAAATTACGATCTGGATCCTGAATTAAGCCTGCATTGCGCCATTGGGGATTGTGCCGCAGGTAAATCCATTCTGGCGGGCGAAATCGGTCCTGCGGTAGTGGTCAGCATGAAAGTAGGTGATCGTAACCCTCGCAGTAAACCGGCCATTTCCGTGAAATAGGGTGACATCAGCAGTGCCGTGAGATCCCGGAAAAGCCACAAGATCGAAACTCTTTTATATGGAAGCTTAGAGAGTTCCGGGAATACCAGGTCAGTTGCCCATTGCTGGGCAGCATAATTCATCATCAAATCAAAATTACCATGGCGGAGAAAATCCCGATATTTATCCACTTCACCGTGATATCCATGCACGGCATTCCCACTGATTTTGAATTGCTGAATGCGTACTTTGTTCAGATCAAAAACTCGCCATTTGCTGTGGTGGAGAGCGGTAGCTACTGTGACGGTGTGCTAAACTTACACGCTGGCCAGAGAGAACTACTGCGATCTACCGGAACAACTTCCTGCACTCCACCTACGCTGGGAAAGTAAAACTGAACAGTGTGAAGGATTTTCATGGTCTCTTGTTAGGATAAAGTCTTCTCACATTTTGGCTGATTTCAGCGATGGTATTCGCTAATAGGCGTCTTTGTACTTGCCGATGGAACGAATTTAGCGATGTGAGCATTCTCACCCATGCTTTTTGCCAGAGTAGCCAACATCGCCGGTTTTGCGTATATGGAGACGTTGTGGCGGCGAATGCTCCAGGCGGGCATGTCGGTGTAACGGGTAAGTGACGGGGAGATAACGCAGTTGGTTTGTGTGGCAACCTAAAGCAAAAAGCGTAATCTTCCCAGCTTTCAGAGTCGGAGTTTCGGGGAAATCGCCCGTTGTACGGAGAATAGAACTATGGACAACAACGGAACTGCAAATAACCAGGTTGGTCACCAATAAATCATGGAAAGTCAGCTGTTCGTGTATCGGCCGTAAAAAATATAGGCTATCGTTTTCTCCCTCACGAACGCGCCAGGCATTTGTACTGCCGGCAAGACAATTGCTCTGGTGCATGGCTGCAAGTTGTTTTTCTAGTTTTTCAGGCAACCAGGCATCGTCAGCATCCAAAAAGGCAATATACTGACCTTCAGCCAATTTTATACCACGTTGTACAGCGTACAACAGCAGGTCAACCGGCATTGACTATGTACAAAAATTTACACGCCCACAGTGTGGCAACAACTGCCGTATCATCCGTTGACCATCATCCGCCACAATGATCTCAGTGTCTGAACCGTCTGGCAGAGTGCACTATTCAAATTACCGTCAACAAGTAGCAGCGTTATAGTGGGAATGATGACACTTACGAAGCAGCCCATGTTTTTCAATTTGCCTGCGATAAATTGTCATCCAGTTTGAAGCATTTCTCGGTGGAGTTGTCCACGCGGTTGTTGCTGGCCGGAAAATCTCAACCTGTTTCTCAAAGTCTGGATCGAGAGGTTATCCTCACTTTCAATGCCATAATTTCAAAGTTATATGTACCGGCAGACAACTTTCGCAATCACAATATAACCAAAACCCATCCTGATTAATAGTTGTTTCAATCTTTTAATGGACCACCTTGTAGGTGGATTGCCCGACACTTTCAGCTTCCTGATACCAAAAATATGGCGCAATGCTGCGTAGCGAGCTTTATCAGTTAAAATCATTGAGCACTGCCCAGGCTGTGCGATGAAAATCCGGGACTTCGATATGTGATGAATCCCTTCCTGGCTCAAGCCACGACCACCAAGAAGCAAGTAGAGCACACGCTACCGGGCCACAAAATCTTCGAAAACATGGTGAAGTCGGTTCGCCTTCTATTCGACCAGCTGTCGTAAGACGCAGTGTTGCGGTGATATTTTCCATATTCATTCCACACATGAAGTGTTTTGAACAGTGTGCTCAGTAGGGGGAAAATCGATATTGTGGTAGCTTTTGTTGAATACAGTTCGCCACAGCCAAGATGAAGTTTTATCTTTTTAGTCAACTGTTTACCTAATTTTGCTGTGATACCAGTAGTGCGATAAAAAATGTTTCAGAATTTTAGCAAACGCACCTTGGAACAGTAAGATAATCATTCTATTAACCTGTAAAATACTTTATTCATCTTAGCTCTAAGTGGAATTTTGAATGGCCTTTTATTTCTAACAGTATTGACAGGCGGATGGTCACTTTTCCCCCAATAATCCCAGAGAGACACAAATTTTCTCGCCTGACCTTCTAATGATAAATTCTGAAGTATGAATTCCCTTGGGGAATATTTTTGCCAGGTGGAAAGCATTTCATCTAACTTAAGGGCGAATTGGTCATAGCGGGTAAAAACCAACCCACACTGATTGCTAAAATAAGGAACACTTGTAACTAAAATATCCATGACTGAGTTTGGAAACTGATAGTTGTTATCCTTCTGCTGACTAAGATTCACAGCATCCCAAACCAAAGCAGGGACATTGCTTAGAAACCTATTCCAAAGCGATCCCCTGACTTTCATGGCGGCCATGCCAAATCACAAAGGATGTCTCAGCCAATAGGTCCTTATATTCTTGATCCTGATATTCACCATAGATCAAAAGATTATGAGGAATCCCTTTTTGAAATAATCAATTTCAAATCAGATCAAGCTCGGATGAGCTACGATTTTTATGGTAAACGAGAATTTTGCGGTTTTTTATAGGAATGGTGGATGGCTTGATTAGCTGGTATCTATTTCCACTGGCCATGCTAGCAAATAAGTCAATGAAATCCCATTTGCTTGAAAAGTTCGACCGGCCATTGACTTGGTTGAATATATAGTTGTTTCTTAGAAAAAAAGATATATTTTGGGATGTTAGATGGCAGCACAAACAAATTGGGACCAACAACAACATTGGCATTTGTATATGGCAAACATCGCAACGCTTCTACATCATCATAAATCCATAGCCGTACTGTCGAATTAATATCACGATTGACCACATAAGGATAACCAATCTTTTCCAACCCCTTCACTAAATTGGCAAACACTTTATATGGTCCCGAATGAATTTTTTTTCGGCTTGAGTAGAAATAATATTTATCATCTGGAAATCAACAACCCCGCTATTATGGACACGCTACCAACTATCGTTGCCAAAGCTAACCTACGCACCCACTTAAATTTATCGTCTTGCTGAAACCAATTCAGATTAACCCCGGAGAAAAACTCCCGAATGGGCCGAGTTACAGGATCTACAAGCCAAAAATTGCGGTCTGCTGCCATCACGAGCGCAAAAAGGAATGAATAATCTATTATCTGGTTATTAAAATCATTGCTCGCAAATGTGCGAAAGACGCTCCATATCATTACCATGAATAATACAATATATAAATGCCTGCCATTTTGATAAATTACCCTCCATAAAAACCGTAGAGAGATTTAATAACAGGGTTAGCAATAAAAGTGCAAACACAAAAACTCCGCTCCAGCCTAAAGTCCATAATATTGAACCCCAGAGCGTATCTCCATAAAAGAAGCCTTGAACGATTGTCAAAGGCAAAGTACCTTTTCGGTTTTGTAGAAAAACCCACTCCAAAAATTGGATCAACATTTTGGATATCTCATAATGACGGTGATTTGATTGGAACGGGCTTGCACATTGCCGACTTTTAAAAATCGGAGTCTCTGCTGAGTCCTTGAAGGCGATAAACCACGTATTCCAAGTTGGAGGGAAAATAAAAAAGTATGAAAGTCGAGGCAGACAATCCAATTCCGATCACTAGAAATAATCGTTTCAAGCCTTTCAAAATTTCGCCCCGGAAGGCAGTATAAACCAGCATGATCGTAACCAGCATCATGGCTGGGATGATCAGTGAGCGGGTATAGGAAAAAAATATACTCGTGAAAAGGGACCCTTTCCAATCGCCAGCCAATTCCATATATTTTGTTGGGGCGGGTCGGGATAGGCGAGCGACAAATGGGTAAAGAGCGGAAAAGCGAGGGAATTTTTTATAATCGCGGTACCCTGATAAATTCCATTAGAATAAGCGCCGGCAGGGTAAATGTCAAAAAGCCCGCTCATGGATAATACATATAAAGTTGCCAATGGAATCATAACAATACTCAGGGCCCGTAAAAGAGCTTCTATTTCCTGACGCATTACACGGCGCAGGATATTCAACCAGATCAACAGAGTAAGGGGGAAGAAAAGAAAATACCTGACCGCCAGGATAACACCCGGTTAAATAGTTAAATCCGCCAGCCATGCCAGTGGGATTTGAAGAATAATAAGGATCAATATCGCCCAAATCACAAATAGATCCCAACCTTTTTTATTGGCGTAATGATTGGTCGTTTTATTAACAAGAATAGCCACAATACCATCAGTGCGCCAACTGTTATATCACTCCATATCACTGATCGAACCACTCAGAGAGATTAAGATTCACACTCGGAGAAAAACACCTTCTCCCATCGCTAAAATTAGTAACACAGCAAAAAATACCAGGGAGATTTACGCAAGTAAATAAGAAGAAATAAAATTATGACAAACAGGCCAATTCTATTCTTAATAATTCGATCATTTCTACAACCACTTTTGCCGCCAGATTGGGATAAGGCGATCATATAAACCTAGTTTTACTATTAACCGTCTCAGAGAACTTTTGATAGTCTGCTTTACTAGTGTGGGGAAACGAGTTATCTTTGCAATCCTAAAGTTTCTCATTCCTACAGCTCTTAGATATTCTCTCTCCTTAATGAACTTCGAATAATTTGGTACATAGTTACATAAAGGATGCCATTCGCCATTGAACAATACTTGATTTACTCTGTAATTGTCAGTATGTTTAATGTATCGATAATCAATTTTGTCAAATATTCCATAGCGCAGTTCTATCACCGTTCGCTCAATAGGTTGTGTTGTGTTGCTGCTGGCGCTGCCACTACCGGGATATTTTGTATAATACGTTTAAATAGGCCAGGCGTTTTTTGAATTCACAATTCAATGCCGCTCTGACTTCAGAATCGAAATCACCCCCTGATTTCAATTGTTCATCAAATCCGCCAATTTTACGAAGTAGAACGGTTCGGATGAACTGCGTTGGGCTGGCATGACACGCGTGAACTCCGAACGATCAAAATTAATAGGTGAAACAAGTGTCCCATGCGTCTCACCCTGAGATGGAACAACAACAAAATCGCCGTACGTAAAATCAATGCCCGGATTGCTCTCCAAAGTCTCCCATTGACGTAAGAACAAATCACTAACACGAACATCATCCACATCCATAATGCACGATAAGGTGTCTCTGCCTGCAAAAGGCATCTATTGATGGACGTCCCGATTGTTTCCCTTTCTTTGACATCCAAA
>CAWHNM010000023.1:0-288480 GCA_963830665.1 uncultured Chloroflexia bacterium | reverse complement strand
ATTTGCGAAAGGTTTGGTAACATCGGGTCGCAATAACCCGAGACGATTTTGCCCGAATGAGCCGGGAAGAACTGATTAATCTGGCGCTTGAACAGAACGCTGAGATCGAGGCGTTGAAGATGAAACTGGAAAAAGGCAAGAAGAAGCCGTCCACGAACTCCAGTCAATTCTTCGCAGCCGCCCTCGCGGGATCAGAAGCCGAATCAATCGAAAGATAAACGCAAGCGCCATCGGCATGGGCCGCCGGACTTTCACGTGAAATACGAGCGCAAGCTGGTCGCCGATCCAAAGCACACAGTGGAAGTGAAACCGCAGGTTTGTGAGCATTGTCAAAGCGATACTTTCAAAAGAAAGCGGCGAATTAGTGGACGTGAACCAGATCACGGAATTGCCCGAAGCGAAAGCGGAAGTGATCGAAGTGCGGCAGTATGCGGTAGAGTGTCCATGTTGTGGGCATGAGCAGATTGATCAACCTGCGGCTGGCTTGGAAATGGGGCGTACATTTGGAGCACGCTGGAAGGAACGGTGGTGTACTACCGCCAGGAGCAGCACATGAGCTATATGCGCACGAAATCTGCTCTGCGAGACTTGCATGGCGTTGAGATCAGCCAGGGCGGGATCGATCGGATCATGCAGCGGAGTGGGAAGAGTGCCATTGAGCAAGCTGCGCCCATTCAAGCCGAAATCCAGCAAAGCCGGTGGTGCATAGTGACGAAACCAGAGCCCGAGTGGATGGGCAGAACTGGTGGCAGTGGGTTTTCTGTTCTGCCAGTGCCGTATACCATGTGATCCGCTTTGATCGTAGTATGGATGTCATCAAAGATGTTATGGCGGGACATATCGTAATATCTGGGTCAGTGATTGCTACTCTGCTCAAGTGAAAGCTCTGGCTAGGCAACGGCAACTCTGCATGGCACACCAACTGCGCAACCTGCAAGCCGTGGTTGACTGCTGCTATCCGGCTTCTTTTTGGCCAAAGGCCATGCAAGCCTTGTTCCGTTCGGCGGTTCATTTGCACAACCAGAGAGACCATTTGTCTCCGCCAGTATTCCAAAGGCAAGTTGAGCGGATTGAACATATCTGCGACTGGCTGCTCAAACGCTCGTTGGAACAGCCCGAAGCCAAAAGACTTTTGAAGCGGTACCATAAGTACCGGGAACTGCCTCTTCGTCTTCTTGCACCGAACCGATGTCAATCCAACCAATAACCTCAGTGAACGTTACTTGCGTCCGTCAGTCGTGCACCGCAAGATCATTGGCTGCTTCCGCTCCGGCTGGGGCGCACGGGCTTATGCTGCGCTTGCTCGGTCATCGCCACGGCTGCTTTGAATGGCGTTTCATCCTTCGACGCTATCCAAAACCTTTTCGGCACGCCCTCACTCCCACTTCCTGCGGGGGTGTGAGTTCAGGGGTGACATTTCCTCCACGGCAAAAGCGCCACCTGCGCATACTTCCCGCTTATTCCATCGCACCTTACCAGTTGAAATACCCTCCATCGATTTCCGATTTTCACATGCCTGCCCTAACGGGTTTTGTCAGGACGTATTTTCAAGGCACCACGGAGTGGCGGAGCGATAGGTGCCCTTAGACCGGAGGGGTTAAGCGCCTCTTTCTCGTTCCCTCTTCGTTCCGCCGAACGAATACCGCCTTCCTTCCTCCCCCAAATGAACGCACCCCAGTCGCATTTGGGACAGGTGCCCTTAGACCGGAGGGGGTTGAGCACCTCACTCTTTCCCTTTCGTTCCCGCCGAACAACTACCGCCTCCCTTCCTCCCCCAAATGCGACGCCCCCAGTCGCATTTGGGGGAGGTGACCGAAGGCCGGAGGGGGTTGGATGCGGCTATTTGTTCCTCTATTTGTTTCTTGGAAACAAATCCCAATCCCCAATCAACAATCGACAAGTCCCCTCCTATCCCCACATCGTACCCGTAGGGTATTCGTTTTATTCGTTTTTAAAAAACGAATTTCCTCTTTTCCCCCCCATATGTTCTGGTCTTTTCCCCCCTGCTTGTCTTATTGGGGAGGAATAGAACAGGAGTGGTTGGTTGATAATGTTGCACAGCGGGAGATGTACTGATTGACCAGGCGGGTCATGGTTGCCAAAGGATCGTGATGCAAAGCCTTGGATGAACTGGCGAGGGTGCTCAGCATGACGGAGGCGGGTTCGGCAGATCCGATACTGTCCAGTGGCACCTGGCGGATCTGTTCCAACAGAACGGCTTCGCTTTGCGCCTGAAAGAGAACCTGCGCTTGTGCAAAGTCTCGGAGTTCCTGGGTGGATTTGCGTCCACTGATGCGCCGCTGTCGGCGGCGTAAGTCGCTCAAACAGGCTTTCCAATCTGCAGATTGTCCTGTGGCAGACCGGGGATATCATAACAAGGCAGCAATTCTTGCTGGTGCAGTCGCCAACGTTTTCGCAAGGCAGACAGTAACAAACATTGGGGTCGTTGTGCCTTGGGATTGGGATGAAGCGATTGGATCAGCATTTCCATGTTTTTGGCGATCTGAGCGCTACTGAAGGACAGATGCGCCTGATAGGGCTGTCCGGAGGGTAATGCAGGCAAGCGGCGATCTGGCGTAGCCACTGATGAGCTTCGGCCAGGTTGTGAGCGCCTCCTGTCGGTTTTTCTCCAGGGCACGTTTGACCTGGAATTGCAGACGCTGGAAATAACCGCTTTCATCCAGAGATTCTGACAGCGTCGACAAGAGCCTGCTGAATGGCTTCGCAGTTGTTGATAGCCCACCAGCCCACCCCAGTAAAAGGGCTTGCGGCTGTCGCGATTGACCGCATCTCGAATGGCCTGGCGGCATTCCTGTTCGAGTTGCTGGAGTTCGGCATCCCTGGCCAGTTCGCTAAAAAAGGGGCGTCCTGGTCTTTCTCGCTCCGGCCTGTTTGGGCACGCTGGGTAGGCCACCCAGGTCATTCCGCAGGTTTTGCGCAGTTGATCGTCCTCTTTCAACACTTCTTCAGCCAGATTGCCCAGAAAATGCATCTGGCAACGCTGGTGAGGCGCATCCGGCCAGCAACTCTTGAAGGCCGCCGCAATCGTTTCTTCCCCGTCCGATAGCGTCGCCAACACCGGATAGGCCAGATCCTGGTATGGCTTCAGCCAGGCTGCCAACTCAACCGAAGTCACATGTTCCACCTGGATAGCCGCCACCGGCGTGCTGCTCAACACTTCGTACAGCACATATAGCAAGCTCCCACAGCCTTCCGGTTGCAGAGCATCCATCGCCCAGATCACTCCCCCGTGCTGCCTGACCGTCTCTTCCAGTTTCCGCTTCGTCGGCTCTTGCAGCGCCCCCAATAACGCCAAAAACTGCCGGTAGAGCTTTCCCCACGTTCCGATTATTTACCAGAACCCCACGCTCGTTCAGTTCGCTTTGGATCTCCCCCATCTGCTTATGCTCATGCTCATGTCGCCAGCCAATATATGCCAGCACATCCAGCCCGTAGGTGCTGAACGGTAAACTGATCAGGCAGACCCCACTGGCATAATAGTACTCGCCCGTGTGCGAACATTTCGGATTCACACACTTCTTACTTTTCCCCGTCACCCATACTGGACCTTTCAGCGTCTGGACATTTTTACGCATGTGCCGCGAGTGGCGTGGCTTCAATTCTGCCCCGCAATGTGGACAAACATTCAGTTCGCAATCGATCAGCAGTCGCTGCTGATTTTCAAAGTGACGATACGGTCGATGCCGAGGTAGTTTGTCCATGCGCTTTGCTCCTACCGGTCAGTTCTCGGCTCTAGTATACACCTTCCTCACCAACAAGACACGCAGGGGCTCTTTTGCAGCCTTTTTGCAATTTACCCCATCTGGGGGGCAAAATATTCGTTTTCGGTTCGTTTTTTTTCCAAAAACGAATATGCCTGCCCTGCCCGGCGGTCGTCTACAAACCATTGCGGCCAACTGACTGCCTCGATAATGTCAGATTAAGCTTTTTTCACCTCCAAACGCACGCACTGACACACAGAGAATGCTTTTTTCTTTCCTTGGTGTTCCTTTGTGGCCTTAGTGGTGAGAGTACTTTTTGCTCCAATTAAAATGGGTCATTGTCAAACTGCAATTCGACCTGCTTGTCCTGCTCCGGAATGGATTGTTATCAGCCTTTGCAAGAACCTTACGGCTTCAAATTCCCGATGACATTTCCATCCTTATCCGTGGCAAGCAATCCCTTGCTCGTATCCAGGAGCACCAGTCGGTTCCCCCACGGGTCTCGCACGACGCTGCAGCGTCCGATCTGGATATCGAACGGCGGCACCACCAGTGTGCCTCCGGCCTCCGCAAAACGCTGGGCCGCCTCATCTGCCGAGTCGACCGTAATATCCACTTCCTGTCGTTTCCGCTCGGTCTGGATGCACGATCTCTGCCTCCGTGCCGGGCATGCGCAGACCGGCAGCCTGTTCGGTGCGCCAGATCAATGCGTGTCCCAACCGCTCCCGGTAAAAGGACAGCCCGCTTTCCAGGTCCGGCTACGTACAGCTCGACGCAGTCCACTTTGCTGAAAAGGGGGCTGTGTGTGGATGGTTCCGGCTCGATCTTGTTCAACCAATCCGGCAGTTGCTCGATCAGTCCTTTCATCACCGTCCGGGTGTTTTCGTGGAAGATCTCGATCTTGCCATACGCCTCGCCGCCCGACTCGCTCACCAGGTCTGTGACGCCGCGCAGGATCAGGCAGCGCACCCCGTTCTTTTTCGCCACCCAGGCAATTGCCCCCGATTCCCAGTCTGCCGCCACCGCTGCGTACTTTTCGACCAGGCCGGGGATGTCGCTCGCTACGATGTCGCGGTCTGCCGAGACCAGCAGGCCACGGCTGGACGGGATGCGGGTACGGCTCAGCGCAGCCAGGACAGATCCAGTTCGGTGGAATAATGGGCAATTGCCTCCTCCGGTTCAGACATCTGCTCGATGATATCGTAGACGATCGTTTTGGTGACCAGGATGATGGTGCCGCGCGCGATCCGGCCTTCGAATCCGCCGCAGGTCCCCAGGTTGACCAGCAGGTCGGGCTGGAAATGGTCGATGACATATTGCGTCGTGGCAGCCGCCGAGATCTTGCCCCAGCCGCCGTGGAAATACGTGTCAAATGGCCAGTGCCAAGTGTCGAATCGAAGGTCTCGCCCATTGGTGTGGAATGTGATTTTGGCATGGAGCCAGGATCTCCTTGACCGCCTGCCATTCCGCATTGGCCGAGATGAGGACAACCACGCGCAGTTCAGCCATTGGTGGGCTTGCCGTTCAAATAATCCAGCACGAACTGCAGCGCAGCCTGCGCCGAGGACTCTTTATTGGCCCGCCGGTCGCCCTCCCAAACGAACTTACGCGCCCAATCTCCGTCGCGTGCAGAGAGACCGATCCAGGTTGTGCCGACCGGTTTATCCGGCAGCCCGCCCGCCGGCCCGGCGATGCCGCTCACGCTGACCCCAATATCGGCCCCCAGCGATGTGCGGACGCCACGTGCCATCTCGATGACGGTCTCGCGGCTGACTGCGCCATGCAGGCGCAGGGTATCCCAGGAAACGTGCAGCAGGGCCACCTTGGCCTCATAGGCGTACGCCACCACCCCGCCGATGAAGTAATCAGACGAGCCGGGTACATCGGTGATATGGTCAGCCAGCAGGCCGCCTGTGCAGGATTCTGCCACAGCCAGTTTAAGCCCGCGTTGGCGCAGGAATCTTGCCAACGCTGAATTCAGATTTTTCTTCCATGTTCCGCTCCAATTCTTCGGAATTATAGCATGGCAGAAAAACAGGCAGTGGCTGATATTCCAGCTCAAAGTTGGACATCCCGTCTTGCTGGGCATTCCCTCACCCTAACCCGCTCCAGAAGGAAGAGGGGACTCCCTTCCCCTGCGGGGGAAGGGCCGGGGATGAGGAGAAAATCGCAGAACCGCGACTGACAAAGCGATAAAATGATCAACATTGCGCGCTAATACTGATCTTGTCGGCTTCTTCTGGGTTTTTATCGCTCAGATCGCCCACCTGCCTGGCCACTCCCAAGAACACAGACTCCCGCAAGGCTGTTCTGCGGGAGTTTGCTGACAGGGCAGGTCCTGGATCACATACCGAAATTACGCAGCAGTTGCTGCCAGTAATCATTGAACAGGATCCCCCGGAAGACGACCCGGAAGATGATCGTCAGAAGCAGGCCAACCGCTGAAAGAACGATCCCGGCGATCGCCATGTTCTTGCCCCTGGAGTTGATGCCGAGAGCGCCCAGCACGATCCCGATCACACTGAGCAGGCCTCCGCATACCAGGAAGCCTGAGCCGCACAATGAAAGAATGCCCAGCACCAGGGATGCGATCGCTAGGCCTCTTTTGTCACTTGCCGGGGCGGATACTGGAACACCCGCAGGAGCAGGTGCGGGCATGGGCGCTGGAGCAGGTGCAGGAACGGGGGGAAGCTGTTCAGACATAAATTCTCCTTTAGGCATAATATATTCGGATATAATTTATCAAAATATATCATATTTATGCGGATCAAAATTCTATCGGCCTTTTTTCCTATTACGTGAACCGGCCAATCTTCCAATTTGTTCAAGAAGCAGTAAAATAGTTCCAGTGGAAATCTCCGAACATCTCCAGGGCATCCTGGACACCCTGCCTGCCAAACCCGGTTGTTACCTGATGAAAAATGCCGAGGGGACGATCATCTACGTCGGCAAAGCCATCAGCTTGAAGAACCGCGTCCGCTCGTATTTCCACGCGGATACCAGCCACGACCAGAAGACCCGCCGCCTGGTGCGCGAGATCGCCCATATCGAATGGATCCTGGTCGGGTCCGAACTCGAGGCGCTCATCCTCGAGATGAACCTGATCAAGAAGCACCGTCCCAAGTACAACATCCGGCTGAAGGACGACAAACGTTACCCCTACATCAAGATCCACTGGAACGAGCCATTTCCCAAAGTCACCGTGACACGCCTGATGCAGGAGGATGGCGCCCGCTATTTCGGCCCGTACACCTCCGCCTGGGCCGTCTTCCAGACCCTGGACGTGCTGCGGCGGGTCTTTCCGTACCTGACCTGCGACCGGGTAATCACCGGCCAGGACAAGCGCGCCTGTCTCTATTACGATATCAAGCTCTGCCTGGCGCCCTGCATCGGCGCGGTCAACCAGGCCCAGTACCGCCAGATGATCTCCGATCTGCAGGAATTCCTGAACGGCCATTCCGAGCCGATCATGGTGCGTGTCCAGGAGGAGATGGAAAAGGCTTCCGAGGAACTCAAGTTTGAGCGTGCCGCCGCCCTGCGCGACCGCTTGAAGGCCATGCAGTCCATCGTTGAACGCCAGAAGGTGGTCTTTGCGGCGGATTACAAGGATTCGGATGTCATTGCCATGGCGCGCGCCGATAACGAAGCCTGTGTCCAGATCTTCTTCATCCGCGGCGGCAAACTGATCGGGCGCGAGTACTTTGTCCTGGAAGGGACCGAAGACACCTCCGATAAGGAAGTGATGGCCGAGTTCGTCAAGCAATTCTATACCGAGGCGGCCAGTATCCCGCAGCAGGTGATGCTCCCGCAGGCGATCGAGGAAGCCCAGATCATCGGTCAATGGCTGCGTTCGCGCCGCGGCGGCGGGAAAGTGGAAATTTCCGTGCCGCGTACCGGCCAGCCGCATGAACTGGTCCAGATGGCTGCCGA
Organism: uncultured Chloroflexia bacterium; assembly: GCA_963830665.1. Taxonomy (GTDB): domain Bacteria; phylum Chloroflexota; class Anaerolineae; order Anaerolineales; family Villigracilaceae; genus UBA877. The sequence continues at coordinate 280,828 of CAWHNM010000023.1, read as the reverse complement.
AAATGCCACCGAGACTCTGCAGGCCCTGCGGACGCAGTGGCAGGCGGATACGCACAAGCAGGAGCAGGCCCTGGCGGAACTCCAGTCGGCTTTGCAGCTCCCGGCACCTCCGAACCGCGTTGAGTGCTATGATATTTCCCATACCCAGGGAGTGGCAACGGTCGGCAGCATGGTTGTCTTCAGCCGCGGTGTGCCGGATAAGAAACTGTACCGGCGCTTCAACATTGAAGGTTCGGCCGGTGCTCCGGATGATTTTGCCAGCATGGAGGAGGTATTGACGCGGCGCTTCAAGCGCTGGCAGGCAGCCCAGGAGAAGGATCATCGCTCCCGGGTCCAAGCCGGACGAATCGTTCGCATTCCTTCCCGACCTGCTGATCGTGGACGGCGGCAAGGGACAGTTATCGCGTGCGATCGGATGTCCTCAAGGAATTTGAGTTATTCGACAAAGTCCCGGTGGTGGGACTGGCGAAGCAGGAAGAGGAGATATTCTTCCCGGATAAGCCCGATAGCCTGCTCCTGCCGCGTCACTCGCAGGGACTTTATCTCGTCCAGCGTATCCGTGACGAGGCGCACCGCTTTGCCATAACAGCCCACCGCGCCCGCCGTTCGAAGCAGGGCATGGCCTCCGCGCTGGATTCCATCCCCGGCATTGGCCCGGTCAAGCGCAAAGCCCTCTTGAAACATTTCGGTTCTGTGGATATGATTAGAAAGGCGACGGTGGTAGAATTGACCGCCGTGCCGGGAATCAACCCGGCGCTGGCAGAAAGCGTCAAGGCACATTTGGAATGAAAAAAGTCTGGATCATAGACGACGACCAGGATATGGTCGGCGCGATACGGCTGATGGTCAAATTGCTGGATTGCGAAGAACGGCATTTCTTTTCGGCGCGTCCGGCTGCACAGGCGTTGCTGGACGGCGAGCGCCCCGATCTATGCATTCTTGACATCAATATGCCCGAAGTGAGCGGTTTGGATTTCCTGGAATTCCTGCGCCGCCGCAATGATTTGAAGGATCTGCCGGTCGTGATGCTCTCCACCGAAGCAGCCGATGTGATGGTGGATAAAGCCATGAGCATCGGTGCGGATGCGTATGTGACGAAGCCGGTCGCGCTGGATGAACTGGATAAAGCAATCCAGAAAGCCCTCGGAGCGCATGGTAAAATAGGATCAGACGAAAAGGAAGAAAGAGTATGGCAAAAGGAAAAACAGAGATTGATCCAGCGCACAACGGCAGGCGCGCACGTATCGGATTATTTTTATCGTCATATCGGTCATTATTCTATTGACGATGGTCCTGTCGTTGGTCGCCAAGTAGTATGGCAGAACATCTCCTGCAGGGATGTCTCGCTGCATGGATGGCATCCCCGAAGCGGATGATATAATCAGCGGGCGCGGCGACCGGCCGCGCTATATTTCTGAAATGGCATTGAATGAGAGTTTGACGGGATCCGGAGTTAAGGAACCTATGCTCGATAAGCTTGCCGGAATAGAAAACCGGTACGAAGAGATCAACCGCCTCCTGCTGGAGGTCGGTAATGATTACCAGCGCGCCGCTGAACTGAACAAAGAGCGCATCGATCTGGAAGCCATCGTTGAAAAATCGAAGGAATATCGCCGTGATATGGCGCGCCTGGATGAAGCGCACGCAGTCATCGAATTCTGAGCAGGACCCGGAAATGCGTCAACTGGCCGAGTCCGAGATCACCGACCTGGAACCGCGTGTTGCCATCCTCGAGAAGGAACTCAAGCTGATGCTTGTCCCCAAAGACCCGCGCGATGATAAAAACGTTTTTGTCGAAATCCGCGCCGGGACAGGCGGGGAGGAAGCCGCCATCTTTGCCGCCGACCTGTACCGCATGTATACGCGCTATGCCGAGCGTCAAAACTGGAAAGTTGAAATGATGGATTCGAATGCCATCGGCGTCGGCGGGTTCAAGGAAGTCGTCTTCCAGGTCAAGGGGAAAGGCGCATACTCGAAACTTAAATATGAATCCGGGGTGCATCGTGTCCAGCGTGTTCCGGCCACCGAGTCGTCCGGCCGCATTCACACCTCCACTGCCACGGTGGCGGTGATGGCTGAGGTTGAGGATGTGGATGTCGAGATCCCCGAATCGGATATGAAGATCGATGTCTTCCGCTCCTCCGGGGCGGGCGGGCAGAATGTCCAGAAGAATGCCACCGCCATCCGGATCACGCACCTGCCAACCGGCATGGTGGTGGCCGTCCAGGATGAGCGCTCGCAATTGCAGAACAAGCTGCGCGCCATGTCCATCCTGCGGGCTCGTTTGTATGAGATCGAGCAGGAGAGGCGCCGCTCCGCCGAACAAGCCGACCGCCGTTCGCAGGTGGGAACCGGAGAACGCTCCGAAAAGATCCGCACCTACAATTATCCACAGAACCGCGTCACCGACCACCGCATCAATGTGTCCATTTTCAACCTGCCGGCAGTCATGCAGGGTGGCATTGACGGTTTTATCGAGGAACTCTCCACCCGTGATGAATCTGACCGGTTGTCTGCCAGCGGAGTGGATGATGATGACGAATAAAAGCAGGGGGAAAACTGTCGGGATGGTGCTTGATGGATTGATCTCCCGTTTGGAGAAGAATAGCGATACACCCGGCACTGGATGCCCAGGTGTTGTTGGCGCATGTGCATGGACCGGCCGCGCTCCTGGGTGATGGCCCATCCGGAAGCCTCCCTGACCTCCAGGCGGGCTGCCGAGCTGGAAGCCCTGGTTGCGCGCCTGGAAAACGGCGATCCACTCCCGTATGTCCTGGGTCGATGGGAATTTTTTGGTCTGGAGTTCGAGGTCACACCGGATGTGCTCATCCCGCGTCCGGAAACGGAATTGCTGGTGGAACGTGCCATTGCCTGGCTGCAGGCGCATCCTGACCAGCGCCATGCCGCCGATGTTGGCACCGGTTCCGGTTGTATTGGCATTGCCCTGGCGGCCAATGTCCCGGATTTGCAGGTGATGGCAAGCGATATATCCGCTGAGGCGCTGAAAATGGCCCGGCGCAACGCCATGAATAATGGGGTGGAGCCGCGCATGGAATTCCTGTGCTGTGACCTTTTCCCCCCGGAAGCCGAATTTGACCTGATCGTTGCCAACCTGCCTTACATTCCAACCAAGACCCTGCACAAGCTGCCCATCTTTGGGCGCGAACCGACCCTGGCGCTGGACGGCGGGACGGATGGGCTGGACCTGATCCGCCGCTTACTGACTGCCGCACCCGACCGGCTTGTCCCCGGAGGGTTGCTGCTTGATGGAGATCGAAGCCTCCGAAGGGCCGGCGGCGCTTTCCCTGGCGTGCGATATCTTTGCCGATGCCGAGATCCACCTGCACAAGGATCTGGCCGGTCGTGACAGGATATTGGAAATACAGGTATGAAGACCGATATCCTGCCGGCACACGACCCGGAGACCCAGATCGCGGGCGCTGGCGGTTTTGCGCAGTGGGGGATTGGTGGCTTTCCCGACCGATACGGTCTATGGTGTTGGTGCGCTGGCCTTCAATGCTGCGGCGGTGAATAGCATTTACGCTGCCAAGGATCGACCGGTGGAAAAAGCCATTCCGGTGTTGATCGCCGACCCGGCCGACCTGGAAAAAGTGCTCCAGGCAGGTATCGGAGCCGGCTGTCAGGCTGGCCGCCCACTTTTGGCCCGGACCCTTGACCCTGGTGGTGCTAAAACACCCGGATCTGCCCGAGAGCTGTCTCGGCCACGCTGACTGTTGGAGTGCGTGTACCAGACCACCCGGTGGCACGCGCTCTGTTACGCGCGGCCGGTCCGATGGCGGTCACTTCGGCCAACCTTTCCGGCCAGCCAAGCCCGTCCACGGCCCAGGAAGTCTTTGCTCAACTTGGCGGGCGGATTGCATTGATCATCGATGGCGGCAAAACACCGGGCGGAGTGCCGTCCACCGTGGTGGATTGTGTTGAGGCGGAGCCGCGGATTTTACGTGCTGGGCCTGTTTCGGAGGATGAAATCCGGGCTGTTTGGGGTTCGGATCTCTAATACTGCATTTAATTTTCCGTCATGTCCCTTTCATCTTGATGCATATAATGGACATTGCATTCTCCTCCTCAACACAAACCCCGCTGGACTTGGGCCAGTCCTCTACGGGGTTTGCGATTTTAAGGGCGGGAAGACCAACTTTTGAATGAAATTATTTCTAATCTGTTTTTCAGTATTCCGTCATCTTTCTCTTAACTCGCTGCATATAATGGAAATTGCATTCTCCTCGTAACACGAACCCCGCCGGGACTTGGGCCAGTCCCCCAACGGGGTTTCGTGTTTAATTTGTACGAATTCTTTCGATCATTTTACGAGTGGGTCAGGATAGGGCCAGGTTGGCATAATGTCGATTTCCAATCCATCCTGATGACCGAGGGCGAAACGATAATAGCCGGCCGCTGCCGATCATGGCGGCATTGTCGGTGCAGAGCGACAGGCGTGGGATATTGACCGGAAATTCCGTCTGCGCCAGGAAGGCCTCGCGTAAGGGTTGGTTGGCCGAGACGCCGCCGCCAACGATGATCTCTTTGACACCAAATTCACGCGCTGCCAGCATGGTCTTCTGGAAGAGCACATCCACGACTGCCGCCTGAAAACTGGCAGCCAGGTCAGCCACCGGCAGGGGCAGACCTTCCAACCTTTTGACTTCTTTCAAAACAGCAGTTTTTAAGTCCGCTGAACGAGAAGTTCCACGTTCCTTCCAGCCAGGCGCGTGGAAATTTGAAAGCCGTCGGGTCACCCTGTTCGGCGGCCTGCTGGATGGACGGCCCGCCGGGATAGGGTAATCCCAGCAGCCGGGCGACCTTGTCAAAGGCCTCGCCGGCCGCATCATCCAGGGTCGCACCCAGACGCCTGTAATTCAGGTGGTCTTCCATTAAATTCAATTCAGTATGCCCTCCGGAGACCAGCAATGCCATCAGCGGGAACTGCGGCTCGGGAGCAGGCACATCCCCGGCGTCGTACACCCAGGCCGAGTAGATATGTCCCTCCAGATGGTTCACACCCACCAGCGGCAGGCCGGCACCCAGGGCGATGCCCTTGGCGGCGTTCAGCCCGACCACCAGCGATCCGGCCAGGCCGGGACCGCGCGTGGCGGCGACCGCGTCGATGTTTTCCAGGGTAAGATGGGCCTTGGCGAGGGTCTCTTCGATGACCGGCAGGATGGACAGGACGTGCTGGCGCGAGGCCACTTCCGGAAAGACACCGCCATAACGGGCGTGGATGTCCATCTGCGAAGCGACGGTGGAAGACAGCAGGATGCGCCCATTTTCGAGCACGGCCGCGGCGGTCTCATCGCAGGAGGTTTCGATGGCGAGGATACGGGCAGGGGAAAGTGAAGCCATTAGAGTTTATCCACCTATTTTATTTTTCAGCCACTTGATGAGCGCTTTTCAGATGAGAGCCATAATGCAAGGATGGCCTTCCAATCTGGCGAGGCGTGGCAGCGAATTGTTCAACGTCACGTTGCAGAATAGCCCAATCGCGCCCGATTTTTCTAGCGGGGAGCTTATTCTCTGCACAATAACGGCGCACCATGGCAATGCTCAACCCGAGCCGTTTAGCGGCCTCGGAGATGGTAAGCAGACGTCCCTGTGGAGTCGGCACAGTGCGGCCGATCTCGTGAGCGGTTTCCACCCATTCCCGCATGATGGTTTCAGCATTCGCGATGGCTTCTAGCCGAGTCTTGCCATCCGCCATGCAGCCGGGAAGTTCGGGGATTTCGACAATGTAGGCACGATCCTCGTCGCTCCAATAAATAACCATCTGATATTTATTTAGGCTCATTTGATGTTCTCATCCAATCGATGCGCTCGGAGCAGATTCCTGACTTGTTTGACCTGGTAAGATTTGGCTTTCGAATTGACCGGTTGAAGATTAATGATTTCTTCAATGCCATTTCTCGTAAAAATGTGGTGATCACCGTGAACGCGCATTTGAAAATCCAACCGCTTGAGCAATGAACACAAGTCATCAAAAGCAATATCTGTGTCTGACCAACCGCTCATGACGCGTTTCAGGATTTTCGTGTATTTGGTCATCAGAAATTATAGCTCATAAGCTATTATTATACAAGAAATAGAAAGGGTATGACTTATCTTTCTGCAAGAAATTAGGTGGCAGGTTTTTTGTTAACGAGTCCACTTCTTCATCTTCAGCACAAAATCATACGGGTAATCGGCCAGGATCTCGATCTTCCCATCCGGGTTGACCCAACAGGTGTCCTCGATGCGCACGCCCAGGCCTTTTTCGGGGTAATACAGCCCGGGCTCGGAGGTGAAGACCACACCCGGTTTGAGGATATTGTCATCGGTGGCGGTGAGACCCGACCAGGGCCGCTCGTGGATGTTCAGACCGACGCCATGGCCGAGCGAGTGGACGTAGCCTTCCACCGGCGCGGAGGTGTGGAGCGGGGTCTGGTGTCCATCTTTCTCGAACAGTTCACAGGTCAGCGCTGGTAATCCTTGAAGCGGGCGTTCAGGTCGAATTCGCCCTCCAGCCGGTCGTAAACCGCCTTAACCTGGTCGTAGAGTGCCTGCGCTTCGGGGGTGGCGTAGCCCAGGCTCCAGGTACGCGTGAAGTCGTAGAAATAGCCTCCACCGGCCTCGCAAGGGTAGATGTCGAAAACGATGGTCTGGCCCAGGCGCAGCAGGTCTTGCGGGTTCCCGGCAGAATGCGGCACTCCGGCGTCCCGACCGATGGCGAAGATGGTGCCCTCGGGGTTTTCGCCGCCCAGTTCGGCGATCCACAAGTTGATGCTGGCCTTGACGTCGCGGATGGTCAGGGGTGTGCCATCCTCTTTCAGCAGGACTTCGTCCGTCCGGACGACCCGGCTGGTCAGATATTCGGCGGTCCGGCGGACCACCTCAGTAGTGACTGCGCCCATCTTACGGATGCGTTCCACCTCGGCGGCGTCCTTGGTCTCCATGGCCTTCATGAAGAGCGAGTCATTGTTCATCTCACCGACCAGTTCGAGCTCCGGCATGAGATTTCTGCAGCTGCGTGAGAATGGCGAAGGCCGAACCAAGATCGGTGTTGCCATAGATGCCAAGCCGTCCGTGAACGCCCTGCCCGGTCAGCATGCGTTTGAACCGGATGGCAGATGCCAGGGCATGATCGCCATTGGCCTCTTTCAATAGCTCCTCATAGTTGTAAGTGCTGTAGGGGACAATATCCAGCCCGCTGCTGGCGGCTTCGTCGCGCTCCATGTCGTTGCAGAACAGCACGGCCTTTTTCGCCGCGCTTCTTGATGAGCGCAGCCCCGCCGAAGTGGCCTCCGCCGGTCAGGTAGTACATGGGAGGGTTGTGGTCGGCATTGCCGACGACGAGGAAGGCGTCGAGGTTTTTGGATTGCATGAGGGTATCGAGGTCGGATTTCATACTAGAATTTCTCCTTAATACTCTGTCCAACGATCTGCATCACCTGGCTGCGCGTAAGCTTGGACTGGCCATTTTCGAGGGCCTGCAGGGTGGCTTCGGCGAGCGCCAGGGGGATATCCACCATGGCCGCGGAAGGACTGTTGGGAGATCTGGGCAATGCCGGCCTTGGCCTGGTCGATATTTTTGCGGGCGTAGACGAACATCTGCTGTTCACCCAGCCGGAGGGGAAGAAGTCCACACCGCGGCGGGTGTCCTCGGCCCGGTTGCGCAGGATATTGACGGACTGCAAGCCGCGCCCGAAGTGGATGGCAGCCAAGCGGTCGACCTGGGAACCGTCGAACCAGGTCCAGATGTCGCAGATGAGCAGGCCCGACTGCGCCGGCGACGCTGAAGGTGTAGCTGTTGAGGTCGGCTTCGGTGCGGATCAGCCAGTTGTTCTCCACCCAGTAGGCCATGCGGTCGGCCATGGCGATGGTGGCATCCCAGACGCGCGGGGCAGATGCCGGCCGGCACATGCGCCAGCCAGTCACTGATGCGCAGGGTCACTTCGGGCAGGAGCTTGCGGTAGGGCAGGAAGACGGCTTCGAGCAGGGAGGCGTTGGCCGGGTCATCAGAGGCGAGTTGGGCCTGCAAAGCCCAACTGAGCCCGTGCAGGATGGAGGCTTTGGCCTGGTTATCCAGGTTGGGATGGTCTTCGATCTCGTCGATGGCGCGCATGCACAGATAGGCGGCCCCAATCGTCTCCTGCAAGCGGACGGGCAGGCGGACGATCGGGATGAAAAAAGTCCGGCTGGTTTCCTTGAGCACGCGTAGAATGTCTGAGTGATGTGTCATAGGTTCAAGAATGGCGGATAAAGAGGATCACAGTGATAACCCCGTTTACCCTAGGCGGTTGTCTTTTTGTCCCGCAGAGCATTCATCAGGCCGACCAACAGTGCTCCGTCTTCCTCGGGCAGGACAGTGCGCGGGTCGAGCAGGATGCGGTCGTTTTCGGTGCGGGCGATGATGGGAGGGTGCTGCTGGCGCAGTTTTTCCAGGAATTTATCCGGGTTTTTCACATCCAGCGCCAGCAGGAAGGTGGGCAGATCCTCTCCGGGCAGACTGCCGCCCCCGATGGTCGACTTGCCGGCAATCACCTCGCCCTGGCCCAGTTTCTGCCTCCAGCCTTCGGCAGTCTGGCGAAGCTGGGCGGGCATCAGGGCGATCATCCGCCAGATGGGGATGGTTTGTTCGGCCTCGTCCTTGAGATAATGCAGCAACGTGGCGGTCAGCGCGGCCAGGCAGAGCTTGTCGGCGCGCAGGGCACGTGCCAGCGGATGTTTCTTGATCCTGGCGATCAGCTCAGCCTTGCCGACGATCATCCCGGCCTGCGGACCGCCGAACAGTTTATCACCGGAGAAGCAAACCAGGTCCATACCGGCAGCCAGGCTTTCCTGGACGGTCGGTTCGTGGGCCAGGCCGTAGCGGGCAGTGTCGAGCAGCGCGCCGGAGCCGAGGTCGTCCACGCAGGGAACCCCGTGGCTGTGCGCCAGGTTGACGATGTCTTTCAACTCCGGCTCCTCGGTGAAGCCGATCATCTTGAAATTCGAGCGGTGGGCATGCAAGACGAGGGCGGCCGGTTCCTCCAGCGCTTCCTCATAATCGGCCAGCCGGACCTTGTTGGTGGTGCCCACTTCGACCAGTTTCGCCCCGGACTGTTTCATCACATCCGGGAGGCGGAAGCCGCCGCCGATCTCGACCAGTTGGTGACGGGAGATGACGACCCGCTTGCGGTTTGCCAGCGCAGCCAGAACCAGCAGCACCGCGGCGGCATTGTTATTCACCACCATGGCAGCTTCGGCGCCGGTCAGACGCTGCAGCAGGGTTTCGGCATGGACCAGGCGCGAGCCGCGCTTGCCGGTTTCCAGGTCAAATTCCAGGTTCGAGTAGCCGTGCGCAACCGCTTCCATGGCCTGCAGGGCGGCGGCGGAGAGCGGCGCGCGGCCCAGGTTGGTGTGCAGGATCACCCCGCTGGCATTGATGACCGGCAGCAGAGGCGGGGAGGTCCAGGTTTCCAGCAGGGCAGCCGCGGCGGTGAGCAGGTTTTCCCGGTCGGGCAGGGTGAGCTTTCGCTCGCTGAGAGGCGCGTGCGCGCACCTCCTCCAATACGCTGCGGATGGCCTGGAGAGTCAACGGGCGGCCGTAGCTCGCGATGAGTTCAGCCGCCAGTTGGGTCTGGAGAAGTTGTTCGACAGAAGGGAGTCCGTGCAGGTTCATGCTTCGGAGGATGGCTTATCTTCCACCGGTGGTTTTTCAACGGGCAGGGGTTTTGGCTGCCAGCGGGCTTTCTCGCGCATGCGCACCAGGTACTCGATGGCGACCAGCCCCAGGGCCAGCCCGAGAGCCGGTCCAGATCGTAACCAGGCGTACCTGCTGCAGCCAGGCCAGCACGACCCCGTACACGCCCACCCAGATGGCCTGCCGGAGGACCACATACGGCCCTGCAGGCGGTTCGGATGGGAAGCGCAGGTTGAGGAACCAGGTGACCGGCAACGCCAGGCCGGTGAGCCCGAGTGTGCCGCCGAAGAAGAGCAGCCAGCGCGCCCAGACGGTGGGTGTCAGAGCGAAAATCGCGATGGCGGCTGCACCAAAGCCGAGGACGAACAGGCTGATGGCCGAGGTGAGGTAAGGAAGAAAGGAAGAGTTAGGGCGGGGTTCCATTGGGGTGAATTATACTATGCCGAGGGGTGACTTCAATTGGATTATTTTCCAATCACAGTGTGCGTTTTTAATCCATCGGTAAAAAAAGACTTAACGCGAAGGCGCGAAGAACGCGAAGGGTTTTAAGATCTTTCTGGCGGACTGCGTTGCTGCGGATGGATCCTTGATGATTGATCAATGCCTTGACAGTTGTTCGGACTTCGTGATAAAGTTGGCCGTTGTAAAATTCTGAAGGAAAGGAGCGCACACAGTTTTATGTTAAGTATGGCATCGGCGGTTGTCCTGTGTGTGCGCCTGTGAAGCGAGTTTAGTCAGGTTCTTTTTGGATTAACCTCGGCCACGGGCGCACATTTCCCCGTGGCTTTTCTATTTAATTGGTCAACGGTCTGGATATGCGCGCCCTCAGGCGCCTCAGGCAACCATTAGATAACGCTATACACCGGCCACGGGATTCCATCCTGTGGCCGGTTTTTATTTAACTAAGCAAGGAACTTTTCGATGAATACCCGAAACATCAATTCCTACGACCAGGGTGTCGTGGTTAAGAAGAATATCGGCAGCTACCACGTTCGTACCGACAGCCGCATACTTGCCTGTGCACTTCAAGCCGCGCTGCACAAGCAATTGATCTATACGGCCAGCAACCCGAACGCCCTGCAGCCATACCGTCAGCAAGGTGAAAACACTTGACAATGTGGACCCGCTGGCGGTGGGCGACCTGGTCCGGTTTGTGGATGCCCAAGACGGCAGCGGTTTGATCACCGAAGTGCTGCCGCGGCGAAACCGGCTGGCCCGCCGGGACCCGTATCCGGGCAAGCACAAATTCGAGCAGATCATCGTTGCGAATGTGGATTATATCATCCCGGTCTTTGCCGCGGCCAATCCGACCCCCAAATGGGGCCTGCTCGACCGGTATCTTAGCCTCGGCAGAATCGCTGGATCTGGCAGCGTTGGTGGTGATCACCAAGCTGGACCTGGTGCGGGATGCCGATGGGGCATCTGGAGGATGAGATCTGCCAGGCTGACCTGGATGAATATCGCCGGATCGGGTACCCGATCCTTCTGACCAGTTCGGTCACCGGCGAAGGTCTGGAAGAACTGCGGCAAACACTGAAAGGGACGCCTCTCGGCTTTTGTCGGCAAATCCGGGGTTGGCAAGACCGCCTTGTTGAATGCGCTCGAGCCGGGGCTGGGCTTGCGCGTTGGCGCGGTTGGCAGCGGCCCGATCGGCAAAGGCAAACATACCACCTCGGCCGCCGAAATGGTTTACGACGGCGTTTGGCGCGGATATCGTCGATACGCCCGGCATGCGCGAATTTGGCCTGCACGATATGGACGGCGACGACCTGGCCTTGTTCTTCCCGGAAATGCGCCCGTTGGTTGGGACAGTGCAAATTCGGACTGGACTGCAGCCATGACGAGGAACCCGGCTGCGCCATCCGCCAGGCGGTCATGGCCGGCAAGATCAGCCCGCTGCGCTACCAGAGTTATTTGCGTTTGAAAGAGGAAGTTTGATCCGTATGAAAGACACATTGATATTTCTGTACGAAAGGAAAGAGAAATCGAGAGATCGATATGGAAAGCCTGAAAAAATCCTGGCTGCCAATAGTTTCATTTGCGCTCATTGTCACGGTTTTGTCAGCAGCGAGCCCGGACTCTCGGGGGTCCAGAACCGCAACCATTGTCCGTATTGTCTGTGTTCGCGTCACCTGGACCTGCACGAGGCGGGGGACCGGCTTTCGGCCTGCAAAGCGCCAATGCGGCCGGTCGGGCTGACAATCAAGGCTGCCTGCAAGAAATACGGCCCAAATCGAGGCGAACTAATGTTGATCCATGCATGCGAAGAATGCAAGGCCCTGTCGATCAACCGCATTGCTGCCGATGATGACCCGCACAGGCTGATGAATGTATTTGAGGGGTCGCTTTGCCTGGATGCACGACTGTTCGCCCGGCTGGAGAGTGAGCGCATTAAAATATTGAAGGCATTGGATCGTGAGAGCGTTTATGCTCAACTGTTTGGGCAACGAATCGAGCTGGCAGAAATGCTTTTCCCCGCTTGTGGGATGGCGCCTTCGTTCGCTCAAGAGGATTGAGGCGGTTGGCCCGGAAATACTATGAGTGCCCGGCTCCATAAGGCGCCGGGCACTCAATGCCTCATCCAAGATCGTTCTGGTATTTTTCGGCAAACAAGGCCGGTTGGCCGCCGGTATGCCAGAACAGAACGGTTTCGTCTTTCTTGAAGAAACCCTTGCGGATCAAGTCGATCAGCCCGGCGGCGGCCCGTCCGGTGTAGACCGGGTCAAGCAGCAGGCCTTCGTATTTTGCGAAAAGCCGGATGGCTGCGCGCTCGGCTCCGGTCAATACCCCATAGCCGGGTGCGGCGAAATCAGCGTTGACCAGCACGGTCTCTGGCAAGAATTCGATGTGCGCCCCCAGCCGCCCGGAGGTTTCGGAGGCCAATTTGGCCACATGCTCTTGCAGTTTGCGCTCGGGTTCATCCACGCTGATGCCGAAGACTTTGCCGGAAAAGCCGAAGAGACGGGCTCCCAGCACCAACCCGGCCTGGGTTCCTCCGGAGGATGAAGCGAATACGATCCAGTCGGCTTTACGATTCTGACCGATAAACTCTTCCATTGCAAACGCATATCCCAGTGCGCCGGTGGAATTCGACCCGCCATAGGGGACGAGGTAGGGTCTTTTGCCCTGCTGCGCTGCAGAATCAAAGGCAGCCTGCAGGGTCGCATCCCGGCGAGCCAGGTCTGTCCAGATAATCTGTGCGCCGAAAAGTTCATCGAGCACCAGGTTGGCGCTGGGCCGGAGCGGGGACTGCCCGACCAACACGAGCAGGCAGTCAAAGCCGTATTTCGCCGCCGCTGCAGCCGTCTGGCGGCAGTGGTTCGACTGCAAGCGCGCCGGCAGTGACAAGCGTATCTGCACCCTGGGCCTGCGCCTCTGCAACCAGGAACTCCAGTTTGCGGGTTTTGTTCCCGCCAAAGGCCAGACCGGTCTGGTCGTCGCGCTTGACCAGCAGGCGTGGACCATCCAGGGCTTCGGACAGGCGGGGGAGGTCCTCGATGGGGGTGGGGAGATGGGCGAAGCGAATGCGAGGAATCATATTTTCTCCACGAAGAACACGAAAGTCACGAAAAATTAGAGAACAAGGCGTTTCCACTCCAATTTGGGATGGCTGCCAAAATTTATAACCAATCCCAATTTCATGCCGGTTGCCTTCAGGTAATTTAGAACCTGGGCTTCTTCTTTCCCTGAGAGACTATCCTGTGCTTTCAATTCAACGATGATCTTTCCAAAACAAATCAGGTCGGCAATAAATTCTTTTTTAAGTGCTTCCCCTTTATAAATGATGGTGATAGGCTTTTGTGATTCAAAAGGTATTTGACGGCGAACCAGCTCCATTTCCATCGCTTCCTGATAAACTGATTCCAGAAAACCTGAGCCTAGTTCGCGATGAACGTCCATGGCTGCGCCCATTATTGTGTACACCTCATCCTTAAAAATCAATTCCATACGGCCTCCCTAAAAATTCGTGTTTGTTAGTGTTCTTCGTGGATTCTTTTATGCTCCCAGACTCTGACGGGTTTTGGATTTGCCGCGACTGCGCATGACATCCATGAGGTGCGGCAGCACTTGGGTGTACAACTTGTACAGCAGTGGATTGGGAGTGAAATCCCATGCCCCGAGGGTGCGAAAGACATATCCGCCCAGGCCTTCCTTGAAACGGAAAACGCCCCACAGATCGTCGCTCTCATCGAACTCGTTCGGTGCGCCCCACAGATTGTAAATCCTGCAGCCCAACGCTTTCGCCCGCCGCATGGCTTCCCACTGGAGCAGGTGGTTCGGCATTTTCTCGCGGTGTTCGTCGCGCGACATCCCAAAGAGATAAATCGCCTGTCCTGCAAAATAGAACAGCGAGACGGCTGCCACTGGCTGCCCATCCACTTCGGCAATCAAGGGCTTCGTGGAAGGGAGTTGAGGAAGAACGTGGCACGATGGATGGCTTGTCGAAGATTCGCCAGACGGTCTGGTAATAGCCCTCTTCCCGGATCAAAAAATCATCCCGGACCGATGTTTCCGCGTACATGCGGTAAAGGCCAGGCAGATCATCCGTCGTCCCAACCCGCACCGTGACACCCTTCTTCTGCGCCAGGCGGACGTTGTAACGTGTCTTCTGCTTCATGCGTGGCAGCAACTCGTCTTCGGAAGGGGACAGGTCGATCAAGACGGTATTGCGGAATTGGATCTGGTCCTGTGAAAATTTCCATCCCCGCTGCACCAGTTCGGACTTGACCGTCTTGTCCGCCGTTTAACTCGACGGCCTGCGGCGTTCCGGGAATGCCGGTGCCCAATGCCACATCCGGGTCCACTTTGACGAAGATCGCCCCCTGGTGCTTGGCGAACGCCTGCAAGTCAGCCAGGACGCGCTGGCGCAGGCCGGTGTCGTTCCAGTCCATGAGCGGACCCTTCGGAACGTATAACACGCACATTTTTTTGGCAAACCCGCCGACCGGAAGGCTGCGTTTGAGCACCATTGCGGCTGCGACGTGGCCTGCTGCCTGGGCATGTCCTGCCAGACAAACGGCATGGGCTGCCAGCCGTACTTGGCCTTGACCTGCGACCATTCCCAGGTTTGCAGGAGATGGGCGATGGGCAGAGAGGCGATCAGTTCGTTCCAGGATTGGGGTGTGCCGGTAAACGGGATCATGCTGTCAGTCCGAACCGGAACCGGAGAAACGCCACAGGTAGAGTTTGTAGAGCAGGGGATTGTAGACCCGGTCCAGGGTCTGCTGAGCCCTTTTGATCGAGCCGCCAAAGCCGCGCTTGAAACGGTAAACTCCCCAAAGTCCATCTTCGCGTGCCTCGGCCTCGTCATCGTCCACATCCATGGCTTCGTCGGGAATGCCCCACATATCGTATTCGGTACAGCCTTTGCCATGGGCCCAGCGGATGGCTTCCCATTGCAGTGGATAAGTCGGTTTGCGGTTGCGTTCCACGTCCGCCGAGGCGCCATAAAAATAGTAAGCGCTTTTGCCAAATGCGAAGACCATCACGGCGGCGAGGGTCTGGCCCTGGAAATTGGCCACAAAGAGTTCGCACATGCCTTTGGGATAAAAAAGTTCATAGGCGCGGCGGTAATATTCCAGCGAATGGACATGGAATGCTTCCCGCTGGCTGGTTACACCCATCACGCGGTAGAAGTTCTCGATATCATTCGAGGGCTGGACAACCACTTCCTTGCGTCCGGCCAGGCGGATGTTGTAGCGTGTTTTGGGTTTCATGCAATTGAAAACATCCTCTTCGCTGCCCTGCAGGTCAACCACCAGCGTGTTGCGCGGCTGGATGTGCTGTGGGCTGGGGAGGAAGTTCGCAGGCTGAACAATGGAGGCTGGATCGCCTTCCCACCCATCCCGTTCCATTTTCAGAAAGACGGCATGTTTTTTCTGGCAGAGCGCGATCCACTTCCGCCCAAAATCGTTTATCGGTCGCTTTTGACGGAGTACCCACCGGCCCTTTTGGGATGTAGGCGAAGGTCAGTCCGAGTGGCAGCCGCCGGAAAAGGATTTGTGCGCCGAGACCGTCTTCCACCACGCGCACGGCATCCCAACCAAAGGCGGATTTGAGTTCGCCCCATTCTCCCGATTGCAGAATATGGGCATCAGGATGGTCTGTGAGAAACTCATTCCAATCGGAGCAGCTGATTTCAGGCATGCGGTTGATCTAGATCAGGGAAGTCAGGTCCATCGGTGGGGTGGCCTGGATTTTCCCATCGGGGATGGTTTCGTCCAACAGATGAAGGATTGCGGAAGCTTCGCCTTCGCGTGCCAGATGATGCAATTCTTCGACGAGCTTGTCAAGGTCAGCCGGAAGGATGGCCTCCTCGGCTTCGGCGCGGAAGATTTCGGGATGGGTGGTTTTCTTGTATTCCATGCCATCCCCCCACAGGTCTTCACTTAGTTTTTCGCCCGGACGGATGCCGGTGAAAACGATTTCAATATCCTTGCCAGGTTCCAGGCCGGAAAGACGGATCAGGTCCTCAGCCAGGTCCAGGATGCGCACCTGCTGGCCCATATTCAGCATGAAGACCTCGCCACCCTGGCCCATCGCGGCGGCCTGCAGCACCAGGTGGACAGCTTCCGGGATGGTCATGAAGTAGCGTTTCATATCCGGGTGGGTAACTGTCACCGGGCCTCCATGGGCGATCTGCCGTTTAAAGAGCGGAACCACGCTGCCGCGGCTGCCCAATACATTCCCAAAACGGACAACCGAGAAGGCATGCCCGGTGCGGTGAGCGGCATCCAGCACGATCATTTCGGCGATGCGCTTGGTGGCTCCCATCACGTTTGCCGGGCGGACAGCTTTATCGGTGGAGATCAGCACCAGCCGTTCCGTGGCAGACCGCACTGGCTGCCTGGACAACGTTTTTTGTCCCAATGATGTTATTGGTAATGGCATCCTCAACATTACTTTCCATCAACGGGACATGTTTGTGGGCTGCAGCATGGAAGACCACCTGCGGGCGGAAATCGGCAAAAACACTTTGAATCCTGGGCTTATCCCGGATATCCGCGATGACCAGCTGGAGCGGCAGGGCAGGAAAATCCTCCCGCAATTCGAGCATGGCCTCGAAAATGCTGTTCTCGCCATGACCAAGCAGGATAAGCATTTGAGGACCCCAGCGGGCAATCTGGCGGCAGATTTCGCGGCCGATGGAACCGCCTGCGCCGGTGACAAGCACCCGCTTTCCGGTCAGGGCGGCGCCGACCAGTTCATCCTGGATCTGCGCCGGTTCACGCCGCAAAAGGTCGGTAATATCCACTTCGCGCAGCCGGTTGACACTGACTTTGCCGCCGATAAGTTCGAACAGACCTGGCATGGTGCGGAAAGGAATGCCTTTCAAGCGGCAGATATCCGTCACCAGGCGGACGACTTGCCCGCCTGCGCTGGGGATGGCAATGATGACCTCATCCACACGGCGGTGATCCAGAACGCGGCGCAGATCGGTCAGTTTGCCGATCACCGATATCCCATGGATTTGATGTCTTTGCTTGGTCGGGTCATCATCCAGATAACCGACCGGGTGCAGGCCGAGTTGTGGATTTTTCTGCATTTCCCGAACCACCAGCGCACCGGCATCGCCTGCACCGATGATCAAAACATTTCTGGCTTTCCTTGGCATGGGCTTTTTACTGGCAGCGCGGCCTTCCGCCAGCAGCCGGATGGAAAAACGCAAGCCGCCGATGCCAACCAGGGAAAGCAACCAGTCGATCGGGAGGATGGCGCGTGGAAAATTCAGTATCCGGGCGCCGTTGAACCGGGTAATGTAAAGGGTCAGCATAACGGCTGAGAAAACAGCCGAGGCCACAGTCACTGCGGTACTGATAAGCGTTAATTCATTTATGCTGGCATAAGCCCACAGGCGCCGGTAAAGACCGAAGAAGTAATAAATGACGGGCTTGATCAGAACGCCGATCAGGATCATCCAGTAAAGGGAACCGAATGTAGTCAGTAACCCGATCACCTTCCAACCGCAGTGCAAAAGCAGCTACGATGGCGATCACGGTGATTAGAATATCCGCCAACAATACCAAAGCATTGGGGAAGCGGGAACGCATTTTTTCTTTCATTTGCTTTTCATCCATTCCATGGTTTGTGCCAGGCCATCCGCCAGGGATGTCTCGGCGCGAAAGCCCAGGATCGCAGCAGCCTTTTCAGGATTGCCTACCGAACGATAAATATCACCTGGACGCGGCGCTATCAAAGCGCACCTCGGCTGGTGGGGGAACCTCGCTCAACTCTTCCAGCAGATCGAGCAGGGTTGTCTCGCGCCCGGTACAGATATTGAAGACCTCGCCGGCCGCATCCGATTCGGCGGCCAGCAGGTTGGCGCGGACCACATCCTTGACGAAGATGAAATCACGGCTTTGTTTGCCATCGCCGTAGATCGTAATCGGTTCCCCATTCACCAGCCGCCGGGTAAAAATGGAAATGGCAGCCGCATAGTCAGAATCGGGACGCTGGCGTGGTCCATAGACATTGAAATAGCGCAGGGCGATCACCGGCAGGTTGAAGGTCTGCGTGTAAAGACGGGCATATAGTTCGTTCACCTGTTTGGACAAAGCATACGGGGATAATGGCTGAAGCGGTGTTTCCTCGTCGGTTGGGAATTTATCTGGTATTGCCATAAACTGCCGTACTGGAAGACAGCACCACTTTGCGAACACCGGCCTGGCGGGCTGCTTCAAGCAACGTAACCGTCCCGGCCACATTGATCGCAAAACAGGTCTCCGGATCCAGCATGGACTGCGGGACAGAGACAAAGGCTGCCAGGTGGAAGACCAGATCCACGTCGCGTGCGGCGGCTTTGATCGCCTGTGCGATCCCGCAGGTCACCTTCCAGGATTTCCAGATCGCCCTGGAAAGCTTCCAGGTTTTCGCGTTTCCCGGAGGAAAAGTTATCCAGAACGCGGACGGAAGCGCCCTCCCGCAGGAGTTCTTCCACGATATGCGAACCGATGAATCCGGCTCCGCCGGTGACCAGGGTACGCATACGGCTACCTGCCTCGAAACCCAATGACCTGGGTCATGGTGCGCAGAATGATGAGAATATCCATGAATAAATTGCGATGCTTGATGTAATACAGGTCGTATTCCAGTTTAACGATGGTTTGGGCGATCGTGGCAGAATAGCCATAATTGACCTGCGCCCAACCGGTGATGCCCGGCTTGACCAGCAAGCGCGCCCGGTATAAGGGGATTTCCTTCTGATATTCGAGGATCAGTTCGGGGCGTTCGGCGCGTGGGCCGACGATGCTCATTTCGCCGCGCAAGACGTTCCAGAACTGGGGCAATTCATCAATATGGGTACGGCGCAGGAAGCCACCCACACGGGTGATGCGGTCATCATTTTCGTGAGTGACCTGCACCTTGCCATCCTTTTCAGCATCCTGGACCATTGTGCGGAACTTGTAGAATGGAATACAGCTTGCCGCCTTTGCCAGAGCGAATCTGCCTGTAAAGGATGGGGAAACCGCTATCCAACAGGATGATGATGGCAGTAAGAGGGGCAAGGAGGATACAAATACTCAAACCAGCCAACGCAACCAGGATGTCAAGCAGGCGCTTCGCCAACTCGTAAAACCCGCCGACGCGGGCATCGTTCACGAAGGAACGGATCAGCCACTCGGATTCCAGGTGATGGATGGGAACGCGTCCCAGCAACTCCTCGTACAGGGTGGGCATTGGGATGATATCCACGCCGCTCTCCTGGGCATCCAGGAGTGCCTGGAAGGTACTGCCCTGCACCTCGCCGGTGATGGCAATGACGATCTCCGTAATTGCCTTCGCCTCGATGATTTCAAGCAAACGGTCATTCCCGGCCAGAATGGGAAATCCTTCCAGGTTCTTGCCAATCTTTTCTGGATCATCATCCATGAAGCCAACCAGGAAAAAAGGCTGTGGACGCAGTTTATTGTAAACCTGCGCAAGCGTCTCACCGGCTTTGCCTGCCCCGATGACCAAGCACCCGGCGCAGGAATGCCTGGGCGGTGAAAATCTGGATATACACAAGCCGCCAGATCAAGGTCAGGACGGATGCGAAAATCAGGAAAACGCCAATGCCCAGGCGCGGCAGAGAACCTTTGGGCGAAATGAGGTAGATCAGGGCATAGAAAAAGAGCCCGGCCAGCGCAGCGAGGGAAATCCCTGCCACGGTCTGGCGCAAGTCCCTGGCGCGATGCGGGTCATATAATTCAACCAGGAATACCATCCAGATCAGCGGAAGGAGGTAGAACCAGAATTCAACACGCTGCTGGAGGAAATTCAGCGAGAACTTCAGCCAGGCATCCTTCTGCCCCCAGAAATACAGGCCGCCAAAGAGTGCCAATATCGAGGCGAACGCGTCGCCTATCAGCAGGATGGTGCGTTGCTCGCGTGGACGGACGCGCCAGCCGATTGGCTTGGATCGTGCAGATGGTTGCATTACTTCTTCTCCGGGTTCCGGTTGGTGAAAATCCCCTTAATCATACTCCATAAAAAGCCCGCACCCCAGGCAATGTGCATGGTTGCGATGGCGAGGGGTAAACCGATCACAAGGTGGGCTTTTTTCTGGCGCACAGCAGCCTGGACTCCGGCAGCAGCCAGGGCGATCAGGTAAATGGATGATTTCCGCAGCCAGCAGGACCCGGAAAATGGGCAGAAAAATTGCCAGGGCAGCCCCGACGATCAGACTCAGACACGAACAGCGGCGGGAGTCCCTGCCGCCAGCGTAACGTCTCAGGATAACGGCGCAGCATGCGCCATTTCCAGAAGCCATAACGGGCATATTGTTTTGCCAGTATCGCCAGGGTGGGTCGGGCAAAATAGACCGAACGGATGGACGGGTCGAGCCAGATCTTGCCGCCTGATTTGCGGATGCGGGCGTTGAACTCGTAATCCTCGTTGGTAAGCAACGACTCGTCAAAGAAGCCGACCAATGCCAGCAGTTCGCGCTTAAAGGCTCCAAAAGGGACAGTATCCACCTGAGCGGCTTTGTCGGTGTGGCGGTAAAGTGCGTCGCCCACACCCAGTGGATGGGATGCAGCCACGGCGATGGATTGCGCCACCCAGGTCTGGGCACCGGGGTGGATCTCCCATATGCCGCCCACGTTTTCGCCGAGACCCGCCTCCAGGTCTGCCACGCAGCGCTCGATGTAGTCAGGATAAGGCATCGAGTGTGCATCCAGGCGAACGATGATCTCGCCCTGTGCTTCTTTCAGGGCGCAGTTCAACGCGGCGGGGATGCTGCGCGTCAGGTTATCCACCACGGCAATATGCAGGTCCGGGTGGGAATCGGAAAAGGCTGCGATCTGCGCGCGTGTCCCATCCGTGGACATGCCATCCGCGATAACCACTTCCAGGTCGGGGCGCGGAAAAGTCTGCGCGTAGATGGCCTCGAGCAGTTTACGGATGGTGTCTTGTTCGTTGTAACAGGGAATAATTATGGAAACAGAAGGCATGATGACCTATTTATTGCGCCGTTTGGTCATGGAGATAGCATCCGGTGTTGTCAGCGGCAGGCTGACAGTAAACGTACTGCCGGCATTCAGGGTGCTGCGAACGCTTATTTTACCACCGTGCGCCGCCACAATTTCTTTTACGATTGCCAGACCCAGCCCGGTGCCGTGTTTCTCGCCTCCCGGTCGTGACGGGTCAGCCTGGTAGAACCGCTCGAAAATGTGCGGCAGGGCTTCCGGGGGGATGCCATCGCCGGTATCCGCCACATCCACCTGGATCTCGGTGCCTGTCTCGGATGCCGGTCGAGGGACCGGTCAACCTGGCTCGCAGGGTGATACTGCCCCCGGCAGGGGTGTGCTTCAGGGCGTTATCCACCAGATTGGTGAAGACCTGTGCCAGCCGGTCGCCGTCACCTGTGACCGGCTGGCAGGGCAGGGCAGTCCACATTTATCGATACGCCTGCGGCGTGGGCTTGTGGGGCTAAACTTCTCGGCAATATTTCTGAGCAGAGCAGGCAGGTCCACGGGAGCGCGTCTGAAGTCGAGCGTACCGGCATCCAGGCGGGCCAGGTCCAGCAGGTCGAGCACCATGCGGTGCATCTGCCCGGCTTCGTCGTAAATCACCTGGGCTGCCTGTTTTTGCGCTTCGGGGGTGTTGGCCGTGCCATCCAGGATGGCCTGGGAAAATCCCTGGACGGAGGTGAGCGGGGTCTTGAGTTCGTGGGAGACATTGGCAACGAACTCGCGCTGGGACTTCTGTGTAGTCAGTACACGCCGTGTTCATGTCATTGAACGCCAGTGCCAGCTCCTGGACCTCCTGCGGGCCGTGTGGCTCTATCGGCGCAGCCTCCGGCGATGGCATCTGCCGGGAGGCGACCACCACCTGCTGAAGTGGATTACCGATCCAGCGCGCCAGCCAGAATGCCACGAACAGGGAAATGATCAAAGCCGCAACGGCAGCGCCCAGGATCGGAAGCATTAATTCATCGCTCAGGACGGTCAATAAGGGAACAACGGGACGGGAACCGCCACCAGCAGCCAGTTCTCCATCGTTCAGGTGCTGGATGATATAAAGCCAATATTGGCCGTTCTGGTCGCGCAGGACGGAAGAGAACCGCAAGCGGGGAAAAAGCGGCATGTGCAGGGAACCGGGTTGCGTGGATTGCGAATCAGCCACCACCTGCCGTTTTCTGTTGAAGATGACAATCCGGACATTGGAGGTTTGACCGACCTGTTCGATCCGTGCCTGGAGTTCCGGTGCGTTCAAACTGGCCAGGTTGGCTTCATTCTTGCGCAGGAGCGCCGCGACAACCGTCATTCGGGCGCTGGCCTGCCGGTAGGTGGATGGGTTCTGGATGATGTAGATGAAAAGCACGACTGCCACGATGCCAAGCGCGGCCAGTGTGACCAGGAGATAACTCCACCACAGGCGGGAACGCAAGGAGGAAGACATTATGCCACCAGTTTATACCCGATCCCGGTGACAGTTTCGATGGTTACAGAACTTCCGGATAGTTTCTTGCGCAGGTGGGCGATATGGACATCCACGGTGCGGGTCTGGCCGTAGAAATCGAAGCCCCAGGCCTGCTGGAGCAATTGCTCACGTGTGAAGACACGTCCGGGCTGGCTGGCGAGGGTGAACAGCAGTTCGAATTCCTGGGTGCGCAGGTCGAGCGCCTGACCGGCGATGCGCGCCTCGCGGCGGATGGGATCAACGGTCAGGTCGGCCAGGTGGATGGGGGTGGCATCCGGCTGGGCGAGCGCGTTCGGCCCGCCGCAAGATCGCCTTGACGCGCGCCACCAGTTCGCGCGGGTTGAAAGGTTTGGTCAGGTAATCGTCCGCGCCAAGTTCGAGGCCGAGGATCTTATCGATATCCTCGTCGCGGGCGGTCAGCATGATGATGGCCACCGGGTTATTTTCCGCCCGCAGGCGCCGGCAGACTTCGAATCCGTCCAGTTTGGGGAGCATCACATCCAGCACAACCAGGTGCGGGTTCAGGCGCTTTACAGCCTCCAGCGCAGCTTCTCCATCCCCGGCGGCTTCCACCCGGAAATTCTCGCGTTCCAGGTACATGCGGGCGAGCTGAACGATGGAGGGTTCGTCGTCAACGAGCAGGATGAGTTCGGAACTCATTTCACGATGGCAACTGCTTCTATCTCAACACTGCCGCCTTTGGGCAGGGCTGCCGCCTGGACGGTGCTGCGGGCGGGTGGGTTTTCCGGAAAGAATTCGGCATAAACGGCATTCATTTTGGGGAAGTCGGCCATGTCTTTCAGGAAGACGGTGGTCTTGACGACCGCCTGCATGCCGGACCCGGAATCTGCCAGAACATTGCGGATGTTGGTCAGCGCCTGGCGGGTCTCGGCTTCGATCCCGCCCGGGACCAGGTTCCCGCTCTGCGGATCCAGGCCAAGCTGCCCGGAGGTGAAGACCAAGTTCACCGGTCCGGATGGCGACGGAATACGGTCCGATGGCTTTGGGAGCTTTTTCGCTTGTGATGACTTTTTTATCCATGCTTGCCTCACGTTTTGATTTTTTCCGGTTTTGCTTAAAATTGACATAAGGCACGAGCGGATTTGAGCATCCAGACTCTCACTTGCTGGTCTGGGAAGGATTTCTTGATTGTACTGCAAAAGAGAGACACGGCGAGAGGCCGTGTCTCTCGGTGGGAGTGGGAACCTGTCTAGGAGGTGGGTGTGGAGTTGGGCGGGGATGGGCATCCCGGAAGGCCCTGATGGCTGCGCGTAAGGCCTTGCCGGTGCCGTTCATGGCAATGCGGGTGTCTTTGAGAACCTGGGCAAGGGATTTTGCAGTGGCAATGGCGGTGGTGCGGTCGGTGACTTTGCCATTCGCATCGAAACCGGCGTGGCTGGCGATGATCGCAGCTCCCGGATCATGGGCAGCCTGGACGGCCGGGATGACGGCGCTGAGGGCATTCAGCGCAGCCTGGACGGAGGAGGTATCCCAGCCTTTCTGGTTGGCCTTGTCGATCAGGGTTTGCACTCTGGCGATGAAATTGCTGGCGTTTGCCAGCCGGTTGCCTTCGCGCTGGTAGATCGCCTGCTCACGCGCCCAGACTTTCTCCAGCCGGGAATTATCCGGCTGGGCGGTTGGTCTGGTCATTCAGGCCGGCAGCCGATGCGCCGGTGATGGGGAAGGCGGCCAATCCGATTGCCAGATACCAGGACAGCCAGGGCGATTTTCTTGAACAGTAGCGGTCATTTTGAACATTGTGTCATCTCCTTTTTGATTTCGGTTTGTATACCTGCATTTTAGGTTCTTCAAGTAACCGGGGTATGAACCGGATGTAAAATCCCTGTAAAACATTTTTTGACCTTTGCTTGACAATCTCCCTCTCTACGTGTAAAATCCTTCCGCTTCAAAAACAGTTCATTTCCAGGCCGAGATAGCTCAGTTGGTAGAGCACGCGACTGAAAATTGCGGTGTCGCCAGTCCGATCCTGGCTCTCGGCACTCGGCCTGAAAATCAGGCCACCTGCGGGCGTAGTACAGTGGTAGTACGTCTCCTTGCCAAGGAGAAGGTCGTGGGTTCGAATCCCATCGCCCGCTCTGACGATTGAGGATTGCAGATTGATGATTGATTGCACGGGTTGTCAATCAGCAATCCGCAATTTTCAATCAGAATGAAGAATGGCGTCGTGGCCAAGTGGCTAAGGCAAGGGTCTGCAAAACCCTCATCATGGGTTCAAATCCCATCGACGCCTCTAGAAAACGAGTTTGCGAAGACTCGTTTTGTTTACTGATGCGTTTGCGAGCCCTGCCATCATGGGTTTCCCACTGCGTGGGACTACGCAAATCCCATCGACGCCTCAAATAGGAATAAAAATAGAGGTCAGTCGGCAAGCGTCGCGCACCCTATTTTTTTTATTTATGTTGAGATGGAATCAAGCGATGTGTCTTTATGGCTCATGAGCAATATTCCCCCAGTAATGATCCCTGCGGCAATGACATGCATTCCGCTCAAAAGAATTTTTGTCTGCATGGACGCACCCGGCAGGTTGAAGGGCCCGCCGAAGGAGAGGATCAGGGCAGCCACAGAGACGGACAGGAAAACGGTTGCCGGTCTGCGGGAAAAGCGGATCAGCAGCCCAAAGAAAATGGTCGCCAAAAGACCCGGGATCAGGATGGCTACCACCGGCATCAAGATAGGCATTGGGCCGAGATGGGAGCTGCTGCCATCGAGAGGCATGAGGTATTGCTCACCGAGGGCTTTTGTCACAGCATAATACAACAGGTTTACCAGAATTGCGGCAATCGTCGCGACCGGGCCACCCCACAATAATCGGCGAAGGGAGTAGGGCGGCATCTACTTTAAATACTCCGGTTTACAATGTAGCCCGTCAGGTCTTCCAGGGCCTGCCGCTCCACCCCTGCCGGCACTGTCCGCAGGATTTCCAGCGCCTTTTGTGTGAAAGTCTGCGCTTCTTTCATGGATTGTGCGGTCGCATCGCTTTCCCGGATGGATTGCACCAAACGTTCCATGCGCTCGTGCTCTGTGTAACACCCACCTGTGAGACACAGCACATCCGGGTCGTAGGGATGGGCTTCCGCATAATAGATGGCCGGGAGTGTCACCAGGCCCTGTAACAGGTCCGAGCCGACCGGCTTGCCGACCGTTTCCTGCTCCCCGGTGAAATCCAGGATATCATCCACGATCTGGAAAGCCATCCCCAGATGGTAGCCGTATTGCCGCATGGTTTCCACCACCGCTCTCATCGACCGGGCTGATCATTGCGGCGGCCTGCGTGGTCATCTCGAAGAGCGAAGCGGTCTTGGCGTAAATGCGTTTGGTGTAATTCGCGCGGCTGATCACCCCGCGTGCCGCGAACAACTGGGTCAGTTCGCCGTTGACAATGGTCGCCAGCGTATCGGCAAAGAGTTTCATCAAGAGCAAATTATCAGACTCGGCTGCCAGTTTGGCAGCGCGTGCAAACATGTAGTCCCCGGTCAGGATGGTGGCGGCCGGTGACCAGTGTGCGTTCAAGGTTGGCATACCCCGGCGAAGCAACGCCCCATCAATTAAATCATCATGGACCAGGGTGGCGGTGTGAAGCATCTCGACCGCGGCCGCCAGGGTGAGTAGTTTATCGTGCGGCGCCCCAAGCATCTGGCCGGTCAGCAGGCCGACCGCCGGACGGATGCGTTTCCCGCCCGAGGAAAGCAAATGCTCCAGCGCGGTGCGCAGGTCCGGATGGGCATCATCGGCCTGGGCATGCAGGAGCGTTTCAACTTCCTGGAGGCCGACCTGTACGGGTGCAAAAAAAGGGGCTGTGTTCAAGCTGTCTCTTTCCAAGCAAAAAGCCTGCGGGCATTCTCGCTGGTGACCGCGGCAATCCTGCTCAAGGCTGCACGAATGGAGTAAGGCAATTTTATCAGCAATCAGGCGCACATAGGCCGGTTCGTTGCGTTTTCCCCGGTGCGGATGTGGAGCCAGGAAGGGTGCATCCGTTTCAATTAGAATGCGATCCAGCGGCAATGCTGCGACAATTTCCTGCCGTCTGGCGGCGTTCTCGAAGGTGACGGGACCGGTCACGCCGATGCAGAAACCGAGGCTCAGGGCGGCGCGGGCCGTTTCCAGCGACCCGGAGAAGGAATGCAGTACTCCCGGTCGTTCTGCCAGCGGATTCTTCCCGGAGCGCAGACCTGAGCACCATTCCTCCAGGATTTGTAGCAAATCCCCGGCGCAGTCCCCGTCCGGTGCGTCCCTGGCCTCGCGCATGTGCAGGATGACCGGCAAACCGGCTTCGGCCGCCAGGGCAAGCTGTTGGCGCAAGACGTTCTCTTTGCAGATCATGCGGAGCGGAGTCCCAGTAATAATCCAGCCCGATTTCGCCAATGGCAACGATTTTGGAGGCGGCTGAGGTATCTGAAGAGTGTGCCTGAGGTATCTGAGGACTGAGGCTCTTGAGTTTCAGGCTGGTTCCGGTTCTTGTCCAGGTGCCTGCTTCGGTGGGGTGGACGCCGACCGCCGCGTAGAGCATGGGATGGCTCTCTGCCAGTTTGACGACGGCCCGGCTGGAGGCGATGGTCAGTCCCGGGATCAAAATGCGGTCGACACCGGCCCGGGCAGCCCGTTCCAGCACGGCTTCCCGGTCGGAGTCGAATTTTTCCAGATCCAAATGGCAATGGGTGTCGGTCAGCACGTGTCAACGTTACCAGGTTGTCACGTTGGCTCAGTTGGCAGGTCTTGACGTTCCAACGTGAGAACGCACCAACGTGGCAACGTCTATTGAAGCCCGGCGATCTTCAATCCGTCCTGCAGGATGGCCTGCACTTTATCGGCGTGCATCGTCTCGCAATAGACGCGCATGATCGGTTCGGTACCGGAGAAACGGATGAGCATCCAGCCGCCATCTTCGAGCTTGAACTGGAAACCGTCCACGGTGACGAGTTCGACCACTTTCAGGCCGCCGATGGTCTGCGGGTTGGCATCCAGGATCATCTTCTTGCGGTCGGCGTGGCTGCCGCTGAAGGGACGGTCGACGCGGTCGTAGAAATACTCGCCGCCGACCTTGGCGAAGAGCAGCTTGAGCAGTTCGGTGGGTTTTTTGCCGAGACGCACCATCAGGTCGAGCATATACAGGCCGGCCAGGATGCCATCCCGTTCGGGCACATTGCCGCGGAAGGCATAGCCGCCGCTTTCCTCGCCGCCGATCAGCGCATCCGTCTCGAGCATCTTGGGCGCCACGTACTTGAAGCCCACGCCGGTCTCGTAAACCGGGACGTTATAGATCTGCCCGAGCTTGTTGAGCATGCCGGTGGTGGAGAGGGTCTTGACGATGGCGCCGCGCAGCCCGCGCACCTCGAGCAGGTAGTAAGCCAGCAGGCCGTAGACACGCAACTGGTTGACAAACTGCCCGTTTTCATCGCCGACGCCCACCCGGTCGGCATCGCCGTCGGTGATGAGCAGCACATCGGCATGATTGTCCAGGGTGGCCTGCAGGCCGACGTTGATGTTGGGCGGGATGGGCTCGGGGCGGTTCATTTCGGGGAAGATCGGGTTGCGCTGGTTGTGGATCTCGATCACTTTGGTCCTGCCGCCGGCCAGCAGGCGCGGGAAGTAGCCGGCGCCATTGCCCCACATGGTATCCACCATGACGGTCAGGCCGGCGTCCTTGATGGGCTGCAGGTCGATCAATTTGTGGATGTGGGCTTCGTAGGGTGTGACCGGGTCGAACATGACGATCTCCCCGGCTGCCTGGGCATCTTTGTAGGCTTTCCGTTTGACCGCTTCCACGGAAGCGGGAATGAGCGCCTCGATCTTCAGCAGCCCATCCGGGTCGATGGCGCCGCCGAACTCGTTGCGGACCTTGAAACCGTTATCCGTGCCGGGGTTGTGCGAGGCGGTGATGTTGACCGCGCCGCAGGCCTTTTTATCCACCACCGAGAAGGCGATGACCGGGGTGGGGGTGGCGCCATCCGTCAGGTACACTTTCAGTCCGTTGCCGGCCAGCACTTCGGCCACGGCCGCGGCAAAGAACTCGCTGTCGAAGCGTTTATCGTGTCCCACCACCACCCATTGGCCCTGCGGCCCTTTTCGAGCAGATAATTGGCAAAGCCCTGAGCGCAGCGGCGAACGTTGTCGAAGGTGTAATCCTCGGCGATGACGCCGCGCCAGCCATCCGTACCGAATGTGATCTTGAAGGCCATAGGATTCCTCCTGAAATAGGATAATTATGGGGGTATTATATCAGGGAAGGAAAGAGAGAGCAGAGAATAGCGAACAGAGAGTTGGCAGGTAGTTGAGCAATGTGTAGTTCAGCAGGGATAGGGAGAGAGCAAATGGTGAAAACAAAATGTCCGGGCAGGAGACCCGGCGGCACCCGGAGACACCTTCTTACCGCTGCTTCCTTTCGGACCTGACGGGATTCGCAGGGCTCCGCCGCGCCGGACCCACCCGGACGGCGGTGAGGATACCCGATGTGCGCGGGGATGTCAACGTTATTTCCTTTCCAGGTGCAACCTCGTTCAACCCAAAAAATTTTCCCGCAGATGGCTACGGGAAATTTTGTTTACGGAAGGGAATTCATCAGCCCGTTGACCAACTGCTGTTTTTCGGCGCTGGTGAGCTGGGCAGATGGGTGCATTGGCAAATAGATCATGGGAGGCATTTCGCCTTCCTGAATGATCCCGGCTATTTCACCTGCTCCACGTTGGGGATTGTTCCATTCTGAAAAATTCAACCTGCGGCGACCGTCCATCGTGTCACGATAGACCAGCCATGAGACCGGTGCCACGTAACTGTACCACGGCCAGACGGTCTCATTGCTATGACAGTCGAAGCAGGCGCGCTTTGCCAGTGCGCGCGTTTGCGGGCTATCCCATTTTGGCTCGGCTGTGACGGGTGGGTTATTGCCTCGCCCTGGCAGTGGGACCAATTGGATGAGCATCCCCAATAGAACAATGGCAAGAACTACCCAAATGATGATTTTCTTTTTCATGGTCTTCTCCCGGTCGGATTTGGTGAAACGATTTTATCTTCAAATAACATTTATGAATAGTTGAATGAGGCGATGGTTGCCTCTCTATGCTATACTATTTATGAAAGATCCGCCTATGCCAGCTGGAAAAACCTGCGACCGGTTCGCCATTATCTGGCAGCACCCGTAAGAATCGAGGAAGAGACCATGTCCGAGACCTACCGTGCCAATGCGCTGATCACTTCAGACCCGCGTCTGTTGAAGCTAAAGGATTACCTGGTCAGTGCAGTTGCGCCTGAAATGCAGAAGCAATCCACTCTGAAACAACCGGACCGGGTCTCGCTGCGCAACCTGCTGCTCGAAGCGTACACTCGTACCAAGGCGGAGCTCAAGCCGGACATGCGCGACCTGATAATAAATGCCGCGCTGGCTGATCTGATCGGTTATGGTCCAATTGATTTGCTCCTGCCTGATCCTGAGATCAGCGAAATCATGGTCAATGGGGCAAAGCATGTTTTTGTCGAACGGAATGGGGAAGTACTCGAGACGGATGTCCAATTCGACGATGACGAGCACTTGCTGCGCATTATTGACCGGATCGTAAGCCCGCTCGGACGCAGGGTGGATTCGGACAACCCGACTGCCGATGCCCGCCTGCCGGACGGTTCACGCGTCAATATTGTCATCCCGCCCGTGGCCGTGGACGGTCCGCACGTCACCATCCGAAAATTCCTGCAGACCAAGATGACCATGGATGATCTGGTCGCCATGGATGCGTTGACTGCTTACATGGCGAAATTCCTGGAAGCCTGCGTGGTGACGCGCCTGAATATCCTGGTGACCGGCAATACGAGTTCCGGCAAGACCACCGTCCTGAATGCCCTTTCTGGTTTTATCCCTGAAAAAGAGCGAATTGTGACGATCGAGGATGCCGTCGAATTGAAGCTAAAACAGCGTCACGTTGTACGCTTGGAGACGAAACTTCCCAATGTGGATGGGAGTGGGGCTGTTGGTGTGCGCGAACTGGTCCGGAATGCCCTGCGCATGCGCCCCGACCGGATCGTGGTCGGTGAAGTGCGCGGCGGCGAGGCGATGGATATGCTCCAGGCCATGAACACCGGCCATACCGGTTCACTGACCACCCTGCACGCCAACTCGCCCCGTGATGGTACTTCACGCCTCGAAACGATGTCGATGATGGCAGGGCTGGACATGCCTCTGCTTGCCATCCGCAAACAGATTGCTGCAGCCATAAACCTGATCGTTCATCTATCGCGCCTTCCGGATGGCACCCGCAAGATGACCCACATCACCGAACTTTCCGGGATGGAGGGCGATGTGATCACATTGACGGATATCTTCAAGTTTGAACAGACTGGTGTTACGCCGGAAGGCAAAATAATTGGTCATCTGCGTCCAACCAACATGCGCCCGCTTTTCACACCGCGCCTGGAAGCAGCCGGGTACAAACTGGGCGGAGAAATATTCGGAGCAGGGCTGTAATCTCTCATGATATAATTTCCAACCACCAACCCAGAACGGAGGCCATATGGAAATTACCACGAAACATTATAAACATTGTGACTTGCTCAGCCTAAAGGGCAAGGTAGACAGTTACACTGCCCCCGACCTGACCAAGGCCATCGAAATGCTTAACCACGATGGCCAGTTCAAAATTGTCCTTGATCTGGGCGAACTGGAATATATGTCCAGCGCCGGTTTCCGGGCATTGCTCATAGGGCAGCGGAACTGTAAACGCTATAACCGTGGCGAGGTTGTCCTGGCTGCGGTACCCAAGAAGATCATGGATGCCCTGGAATTAACCGGCTTTACGCCGCTTTTTAGAATTTTTGACGATGTTACCGCGGCGGTTGGTAGTTTCTAACCTCCCGAAATGTTCATCCTATGTCTGGGCCGCCTCGACTTTCAGGCCGTGAGGCGGCCTCATTATTCCAATGCGTACGGCGATTTTTCCTGCCAAGTTTGACCAATTGGATACCATTCGCGGGTTTGCTTCCCAGGCAGCCCGTGATGCTGGTATGGATGATTCCGAAACCTATGCCGTCGAACTGGCTGTTGATGAGGCCTGTACCAATATTATCGAACATGCCTATCAGGGAGAAAATCGGGGGGAGATTGAATGCACCTGCGAATCCAACGACGCTTGCCTGACTGTCGTACTGCGCGACCACGGGAAACCTTTTGATCCCTCCACCGTCCGCGCACCGGACCTGGATGCAAATATTGATGACCGGGCTGTTGGTGGCCTGGGCGTCTTCCTGATGAAGCAGCTCATGGATGAGGTTCTCTTTGAGCCGCTGGGGGAATCAGGCAATGTTCTTACGATGGTAAAACGTCTGAAACAGGGGAAAAGTAAATCCCGATCCGAGCCGGAAGACGCCACCTGGCGAGCAGATCATCCAGTTGGGGGAAGAGTTGATGCAGAAGGAGATCTCTTGCCACCCGACGTGACCTCATCCTGGAGACGGCAACCCGTCTCCTGAATGCCGAGGTGGAGTTGTGGTTGGATGAAAACCTGTTTCACCTTCCCGGTCTGGACCAGACTCCTTTATTCCCTGCACAACCGCCGGATGGGCCGATGTTCGAGGCATATAAAACGGGGATTTCCCTATATTCCAAAAGGGCAAAAGACCTTGCTGGCCTTCCCGCTTAAAAATGGAGATAGTCAGCATGGGTGCGCTCCAGGTGAGGCGGCCTGGCAAGCCGTTCCGGAAAAAAGAAATCGAGATCCTGGAAGGGCTGGCCGGGCATGTATCGCTGGCGCTGGTGGCTGCGCACCGTTTTGCCGTGGACCAGTGGCGCGTTGAGCAGTTGACCCTTGTCCGCCGGGTGAGCGCCCAGATAGCCAATGTACTCGATCTGGATGTGTTGACCCGGCGGGTCACCAAACTTATCCAGCGCACTTTTAATTTCTATTATGTGGCCGTCTTCACCCAGGAGACTGGCCAGGAATTTCTAAATTTCCGTTCGAGCGCCGGGCAGGCGCGTGGCCGGGGCAAACCGCTCAAAATCCGTTTGGGGGATGGCTTGATAGGATCAGTCGCGCAGACCGGTGAGGAGGCCATCACGAATGATGTTCACACTGAGCCGCGTTTCCGGTTTCTCGATCTGCTGCCGGAGACTCAGTCTGAAGCGGTCCTGCCATTGAAAATCGAGGGCCAGATCCTGGGTGTGCTGGATGTGCAGTCTGACCGTCTGGGGGCATTCCACCCGAATGATCTGCTGGTCTTACGGGCTTTGGCAGATACGATTGCAATTGCCATTAATGGTGTGCGCCTGTATGGCGAATTGCAGACACGTGCCGAACATCTCGAGATGGTGGCTGAGGTCAGCAATGACATAACCTCCATACTTGACCTGGACGAGTTGCTCAGTAAAGTGGCTGTTCTCATCCAGGAGCGGCTGGATTTCCCATATGTTCATCTATTTACCGTGCATCCCAACCGGCGGCAGATAATTTATGAAGCCGGTAGTGGAGCGCGCAGTGCTTCGCTCAAAGGATCATGTGCTTGACTCTGGATAACGATGAAGGAATCATCTCGTGGGTGGCACGCGAAGGGCAGACCATTCTGGCCAATGATGTAACAAAGGAACCGCGTTACAAGCCTTCACCATTTCCCCCTGAAGATACCCGGTCTGAACTGACCATCCCGCTGGTTTTTGATAATCAGGTTGTGGGCGTGCTTGACCTGCAGAGTGACCATATCAATGCATTTACCGATGAGGATCATTTCCTGTGCGAAGCCCTGGCCGATAGCGTTGCTTCGGCCATCCATAATGCTGACCTGTACCAGACCGAACGCTGGAGGCGGCAGGTGGCAGACAGCCTGCGCGAAGTGACCGGTTCCATCTCGGCAGAGGTGGGCCTGGATGACGTGCTGGACAGTGTGCTGCATGAATTGGAACACAATCTGCCGTGCGATGTGGCGGCCGTATGGTTGTTGGAAGGCGATGAACTCTACCTGGCTCACATTCATGGGGCAGAGAGGCTGGATGTGGAGGATGCCCTTCGCCGTTGGCCGGAAACGTATGATTTTCTTGCTGCGACACTCACTTCTGAACAACCGGTCATCCGCAAGCCGGAAGATCCGATTGGCCCGACCGGTGCGGCGCGTGGTTTCTCTGCCGATTATTCTTCCATTGCTGCAGCGCTACGTGCGGGTGATCGTCCGCTGGGTGTACTGACCCTCTCCCATCACGCGCCCGGCCGATACGGCCACGAAGCCCAGGCCATAACCTCCACCTTTGCGAATTATGCCTCTGTAGCCATTGAGAATGTCCGTCTGTATGATGCGGCCCAGGAGCAAGCCTATGCCTCGGCAGCCCTGTTGCAGGTTGCCCAGGCAGTTGCCAATTCGAACAGCTCTGGATGAAACGATCGGTAGTGTTGTCCGCATTACGCCCATCCTGGTTGGAGTGAAGGCATGTGCCATCTTCCTTTGGGAAGAAGGACGTTTCCGCCCGGCTCAGGCTTATGGATTTTCGGAGGAAGTTCAGGCCAGTTTGTCAGGCCGGGATTTCCTTCCCGGCGATTTCCCGCTGTTGGATGTTGTGCGTGAGTGTGCACAGATGACGGTCGGCTTGCTGGCGCAATCCGGCCCTCATGGACTGGTTGGATCCTGTACTGGCCAGCACTGAGCAGGAAACCATTTATGCCTTGCAGACCGGAGAACACTTGCTGATCGGTTTTCCGCTGGTCATCAGGAACGATTTTTACGGTGTCATGCTGGTCGAAGAAGACGCCGAGGCCCGCCGCTTTCGCTCAAAACGGGTGGAGATTGTCAACAGCATTGCACAACAGGTGGTGCTCAGCATCCAGAACGAGCACCTTCAACTCGAAATGGTGGTGCGTGAACGTCTCGAACATGAGGTTGAGCTTGCCCGGCAGATCCAGAAGACCTTCCTGCCAGAGCACCTGCCTGAATTCCCTGGCTGGGAACTGGCTGCCACCTGGCTGACCGCCCGGCAAGTGGGCGGAGATTTTTACGATGTGATCGAACTGCCGGGTGGACGACTGGGTTTGTTAATTGCCGACGTTTCCGATAAAGGTATGCCGGCTGCCCTTTTCATGGCGCTTACGCGGACCCTGGTGCGGGCCGTCGTTTACGATACGCCCTCTCCGGCCGAGGTTTTGCGGCGTGTCAATGCCTTGATCATCCCGGATAATCGACAGGATATGTTCGTGACGGCAGTATATGGCGTTCTCTCATTGGAAAGTGGAGAGTTTACTTATGCCAATGCCGGGCATAATCCTCCTGTCTGGATGAGCAGGGCGGGAGAGACGCTTGAGAGTCTGCGCCGGACGGGTGCAGCTTTGGGCATCATCGAGGATTTATCGATGGACGAACGTACCATCTCGCTCGGTCTTGACGATCTTCTTTTGTTGTACACGGATGGCTTGACGGAAGCCTTTTCACCTGAAGATGAAATGTATGGGGATGAGCGCCTGCAGGAGGTTTTGAAAACGGCAGAAACATCCCCGGCGCGTGGGGTGCTGGACGCACTTGAGGCTTCGGTGAAACAGTTCATGGGTCCGCTCCCCGCTGCGGACGATCTGACCATGCTGGCATTGAAGCGGACTGCGTAGTGCCGGAGGTTCCTTCCAGCTGGCATCACTATTCCTTGTACCCCAAAAAATAACCTGGAATCGCCATTTTAAGCCTCATGGTATAATTAAAAGACTGGAAATTCCACGAAGGAGCATCGCACTTTGGCTTTTAACCCACTCAATTGGCTTCTGGGCCTATTTTCCCTGGATATTGGTATCGATCTGGGTACCGCAAATACACTTGTCCATGTCCGGGGAAAGGGTATCGTTATAAACGAACCTTCATGGGTGGCCATTGACAAGCGTACCCGCCAACCGATGGCGATTGGCCTGGATGCCAAGGAAATGGTCGGACGTACTTCCGGCAATATTCTGGTCGTACGCCCGGTGCGAGACGGTGTCATCTCCGAATTTGAAATTACGGAAGCAATGCTGGAATATTTTATCGGAAAAGTCCACGAGCAAAGCGTAGTGCCTTTGCCGCGCCCACGCGTGGTGATTGGCATTCCCTCCGGTGTGACCGAGGTTGAGAAGCGGGCTGTTTACGATGCTTCCATGTCCGCCGGTGCGCGCGAGACGTATCTTATCGAAGAGCCGACTGCTGCGGCACTGGGAGCCGGCCTGCCCGTAAACGAAATACGCGGTTCGATGGTTGTAGATATCGGCGGTGGAACGACCGAAGTGGCGGTCCTGTCCATGGGTGGCGTGGTCGTTTCCAGGTCTCTGCGTGTGGCGGGCGATGAAATGGATCAGGATATTGTCCAATACGTTCGTAATAAATATAATGTTCTTATTGGCGAACGTATTGCCGAACAGGTCAAATGGAACATTGGTTCGGCTTTTCCCCTTCCGGTTGAGAAGATGGTGGAGGTGCGCGGCCGCAACCTGGTCACAGGCCTGCCTGAATCCATTGAAATTTCTTCCGTAGAGGTGCGTGAGGCGCTTTCGCAATCGTATCGCAGTGATTGTTGACACGATCAAAGATGCCCTGGATGAAGTACCGCCTGAAATTGTGGCCGACCTGATGGATATTGGTATTTGCCTGGCAGGCGGTGGGGCATTGCTGCATGGGCTGGCTGAACGTCTCTCGGATGAATTGAATTTGCGCGTCTGGGTTGCTGAAGATCCGCTGACCTGCGTGGTGCGCGGCACCGGTATTGTATTGGATGATTTTTCCACCTACAGCCGTTTATTGGTTGGTCTCGAGCGCGGCAGTACGCGTCATTCCTAACCGCGTGGCCGCGTCTTTCTGGCGCGGTTCTGCCTGTTGCCTATGAAATCCAGTTTTCCTCGTTCCCTGCAAACAGTTGTGATTGTTCTGGTGGCTATTGGCCTGGTGGCCCTGGCTCTGGGAGGCTATTTTAACCCGGTCACCAACTGGTTTACACGGATAACGGTAAATGCCCAGACCTGGGTTTCCGGCCGTTATATGGCAGTAGTGGACTTTCTTACCGTGCCGCGTGATGTGGCTTCCCTGCGCCAGCGTAATGCGGAACTGGAGGCGGATGTGGCCCGCCTCCAAACGCAGGTGATCGAGCTCCAACAACAGGTTACCGAGACGAATATCCTTTCTGCCCTGGTGGACTTTGCGCGTGCGAACCCTGAATATTCCTATAAGGCCGCGGCCGTCATCGGACGGGACCCGAGCCCGTTCCTCCGCTATGTCATCATCAATGTCGGCTCGAACGAGGGTATTTTGCCCGGAATGCCGGTGGTTACCGATAAAGGTCTGGTGGGGCGCGTGGATGCCGTCATCTGCCGAAGCGGCGCGCGTCCAGTTGGTGACCGATGCCGCCTCGGCCAT
Source organism: uncultured Chloroflexia bacterium (assembly GCA_963830665.1). GTDB lineage: Bacteria > Chloroflexota > Anaerolineae > Anaerolineales > Villigracilaceae > UBA877. The sequence continues at coordinate 243,912 of CAWHNM010000023.1, read as the reverse complement.
CAATGTCCGCATACAGGCCTCCAACACCGAGGCAATGCTGGTCGGTTCGATCACCGGCGATCTGTCCCTGGACATGATCCCTCAAGATGCAACCGTTCAGGTTGGCGATGTGGTGTTGACCTCCGGTTTGGGCGGAAATTACCCGGCCAATTTACTGGTGGGGCAGGTGGTCAGTGTCCGAAAGACTGCAATCCGAATTATTCCAGCAGGCTGCCATCCAGCCTAATGTGGATTACAACCAGCTTCAGTTTGTACTGGTTATTACCAACTTCAAGCCGGTGGATATTACACCCCTGATCGGGACACCAGGTCCGTAAAATGCGTCGTGCAATCCTGACTGCAATTCCTGTTTTGGTATTGACGGTCATCCTCCAGACCTCCATAGCCAGCCGGATCATGCTGCTCAGCGGCAATGCCGATCTGGTATTGCTTGTGGTGGTGGCCTGGGGGTTGCAGGAGCGTGCCCAAGGCGCCTGGATCTGGGCTGTTGGTGCCAGCCTGTCTGGTTGGACTGGTTTCGGGTATCCCATGGTATATCTATCTGATTGGATATCTATCAGTGGTGGGATTGGCGCGATTATTGGTACATCGCATCTGGCAGGCCCCGCTTCTGGTGATGTTTGCCGTCACACTTATCGGTACATTGGAGTTGCTTATGCTCATGTTCATTTACCGGACACTTTTTGAAGTCCCGCTCGCCTTGAGTGAAGTATTCTTCCAAATTTTCCTGCCGACCATTCTGCTGAACTTGCTGCTTGCCATTCCGGTTCATGCGCTTATCCATGACCTGGCAAACCGGCTTTATCCGGAGAAGGAGCCGGCATGACAACTTCTCACACGGCCCGTTCATTTTCAGAATTGGCGCTACCTGGTCGTATATGCCTTGCTTGGTACGGTGGCAGTTATCTTTGCCGGCCGTTTGTTCAAGCTGCAAATCCTGGATGGAAATAAATACATACCTCCAAACGGACGGCAACCGAACTCAAAATATCAGCGTTGCCCCGTCACGCGGCATCATCTATGACCGGAATGGGATCATCCTGGCGCGTAACATCGCTTCTTACAATATCATCATCACCCCGGCCTACCTGCCGGATGATGATGGCGATATCCAGCGGATTTACCGCGACCTTATCCGCTTTGACGGGCGTTCCGGTCAGCCATGGAACGGTGGAGGATGCCAAATTGCTTGCGCCGTGTGTACCTGGCCCGGGCATCCCCAGTTCGTTGAACTTGGTCTTTCAAATGCCCCGTATGACCCGGTCAAGATCCAGTGCAATGTCGATGAAAAAATTGCCATGATCGTACGGGAACACGCAGTGGATTGGCCGGGCGTGGGAGTGGATATTCAACCTGTGCGCGATTATCCGACCGGTTCGTTGACTGCGAATGTTGTCGGCTTTTTAGGCCCAATCCCGGCAGCGCTGGAACAGTTCTACCGCGCCCAGAATTTCTTACCCAACCGTGATAAGGTTGGATATGCCGGTGTGGAATTAACGCTGAATGATACGCTGATAGGGAAACCGGGCCAACGCACCGTTGAAGTGGATGTGGCCGGACAGGTATTGCGCAACTTGCAGCCGCCGGTCGATCCGACCCCGGGGAGTAATGTTGTCCTGACGATCGATACCCGTCTCCAGCAGGCGGCTGCATTCGATTTTGAAACGGGATATCGATTACTGGAACAATGTATATAACCATTATTATCGGATTTCCAGCGGCGTTGTCATTGCCATGAATCCCAAGACCGGTGAGATCCTGGCGATGGCGCAGTATCCGACCTATGAGAATAACCGGATGGCGCGTATTATTCCCTCCTACTACTACAACCAACTGGCAAAAGACCCGGCTCATCCCCTGCTCAATTTTGCCATTTCGACCGAATATCCTCCTGGCTCCACTTTCAAAATCTCCACAGCCCTTGGGGCGTTGAATGAAGGCGTTGTTACCCCTACCACGCTAATCGATGCTCCTGCCATGATCGGTTTGAAGACCACGTTCTCTCCCACCGACCCGGGTGCCACGGAATTTTATTACGACTGGACCTACACTTTTTACGGCGAAACCGAGCGGCCTTGGAAAGATCCCTTTCCTGGAGTGTATCGCGCGCTCCAGTGACGTATGTTTTTATAAAGTGGGCGGCGGCTTTCCCGGTGAGGTCGATCAGGGGCTGGGTATCTTGCGCCTTCAACAATATGCACAGGCATTGGGCTACAACCAGCCTTCCGGCATCGAGCTTCCCGGCGAATCATCCGGGCTTATCCCTGACCCGACCTGGAAACGCATCAACCAGGGCGAAAACTGGTCCACCGGTGACACCTACCTTGCCGGTGTCGGACAGGGGTATGTAGTTTCAACCCCGTTGCAGGTGCTAATGTCGGCTGCGACGATTGCCAATAATGGTCGCCAGATGCAACCGACCATCATTCATGATATTGTGGATAGTGAAGGGAATATCATCCAGCCTTTTAACCCACGCTTGCGCTGGGATATCACCACAGATCCCCTGATCAAAGATTTCAAATGCGAGAATGGGGATTGCACGGCGACGGGCGCGATGAAGACCGTCTCGGCATCTGCGATCCAGAATGTGCAGGCAGGTATGCGACTGGCGGCGACCGATCCAAACGGCACGCTCAACCATGATTTCTCTTTCCTGAATTACCCCATTGCAATAGCCGGGAAGACCGGTACGGCTGAGTTCTGTGATGATGTGGCCGCTGCGAAAAACCAATGCACCCGTGGTAACTGGCCGGCCCATGGCTGGACGGTTGCATATGCGCCCTTTGACGACCCGGAAATTGTGGTTCTGGCCTTCATGTACAATGCCGGTGAAGGCGGCAGGGTGGTTGCGCCGACCGTGCGGGATGTGATGAGCGCTTATTTTCAGCTCAAGGCGGTTGATATTGCCAAGGGATTGACTGGCAATCCGTAATTTCGGGATGACCCCCAATACTAACCTGCCGTGGGTGACCTTGGAATTAGAAAGTCCCGCTCTGAATGAACTGCGGGACTTTTATTATTCAGTTTTTCGGTATGGGTTTTCGTCCGGGTAACAGCATAAGAGGGTATCCAGATACTCCACCCCACAAAAATACGGGCAGATGGATATGTTCTTGACAGCACAGCGGTGATGATCGGTGCCTTCCACTGGCATTCCATGGACATTTAGCCTGGTGCCACGGAGATCTGGCTCGCAGGTGTGGCCAGGTCTATATCCATGTTTGCTCCGGTCAGCCTGTTCATTGCAGCCTCAACAATACCTTTCCCGTCTTTCCATAATTCTTCCAATTTATAGTAATGTCGTAAATCCTCATCGAAAAGATGGACAACAATATCACCATAATCCACCACCAGCCAGCCGGCGTCGGGTTTTCCTTCGATCCTGCCTTTCCGTTTGTGCTGCTTCGAGCGTTTTTTCGATCACCCCATCGGCCAGAGCATTCAACATGCGGTTGCTGGTGGCGGTACAGATCACAAAGTAATCCGTGAAGGAAGCAATCTCTTTGATATCCAGCAGGATAATATCTTCACCTTTTTTATCTTCCAGGGCATTGACAATGGTATGTGCAAGTTCGAGTGTATCCAGACGTCACCTCTTCATATTCGATATGTCGGCTTGTGCCGGTGCTAGATTGATTTTAAAGGCAGTGCGTATAAATGAGTGTAAACCGACCCGCCGGGTTGCAGGTCGCTCTTGAAGATGTGAAGCGCCTCCACCTGCTGGACGTGCCAAGCAACCCAACTTTGGTTGCTTCGAGAGCGGTGCGAATGCGCTGTAAATCCGCCGCAGATGACATTCTGTCCGACCCGACCAATTGTCAGGTGAGGAGAAAATGGCCGTTCTTCCGGGGCGTAACCCAATTGCGCTGCGGCAGCTTCCACTCCACGCCGGAGAGCTTCCAAGGCAGGTGGGGCTTCCAGACCGATCCAGATCACACGTGCCCGGCGTGGGCTCGGGAATGCTCCAAGCCCGCCCACGGATATGGAGAACATTCCGTGCGAAGCGGTTTCCACTTTAAGTGCCTCGGCCAGCTGCTCGAGGTTGGTGGGAGATACATCCCCCAGGAATTTGAGGGTCAGATGGACATTCTGCGGAGCCACCCAGCGTACAAGTGGTTTTGGCAGGGCATTTTTCAAGGAAGCAGTGCTTTGTGTGATGGCGTCCTGGATCCCGGTGGGGATCTCCACAGCAATGAATGCGCGCAGCATCATGCGCCAAGTACCTTTCACGGTCGGCAATTTTAGGTTATGGCAGTGATCTGGCTGGTTGTGATCAACAGATGATTTTCTGCCTGGAAGACATCGTTTGGTTCCTTGAAATCAAAAATAGCACAGGATGGTTGAAATGGCAAGGGTCTAAGGACGCTGGCGGTCGTATTCTTCCGGCGTGTCCAGATCCTTCAGGGTGCTCTCGTCTGCCGCCACGTACTCGATCTGCCCGGCGTGTGCATTGAGGAAGTGGCGCGGGGTGGTGGATCTCGGCAGGGCCAGAATTTCCGGCCATAGCGACCTGGCTGCCAACCAGGGATGGCCGCGGCGGCCCTGGAAACTGGGGATGACCAGGGAGGAGCTCTCTTTCTGAAGAAAGCCGCGCCAATACGCCTGATCGTCTCTTCCCGCACCTGAGGCTGGTCGCCAAGGCCGATCAGGGCGGCGAGCACTCCTGGCCCCAGGCCTGCCAGCCCGGTCTGGATGGAACTCAGCATTTCTCCATGTTCATGGTCCGGGTTATGGACTGCCCGGACCGGGTACGTATTTGCCAACTGTTTCAGCAGCTCCTCGATCTCATTGCGTGCTCCGCCCGTCACCACCAGGATATCTTCAATCCCGGCAGTCGCAAAGGTTGCCACCACCTGTCCAAGAACGGTTGTATTGCCCCAGGGCAGGATCAGCTTGGGTTTGCCCATGCGCCGGGATTGCCCGGCAGCCAGTAAAATGGCAGGAGATCCCTCTGATCATCCTTCCTGATCCCTTAATCTCTCCAGATCTTCGGGTGTGTCCACATCCAGCAACAGACCCTCGTCATGCCAGGGCAGGTAAGTGACCTGGTATTTCCCAAAAATAGCCCGTCCGCCCACATCACCGTTAAGTGCCATTAAATCGGGAAAAGTCAGCCGGTCGAATAACACCGGATTGGCACGCTGACCGGCAACCATGGGAGCCAGGATGGGTGCAAGTGTGCGGGTGTGTGCCTCAGTCAGGGCCTGCATCACCGTCGGCATGACCTGCGGCTGGTCGGCCAACAGAAAAATACGCGCGCCGCTCTGAGCAGGCAGCCTGAGCAAACCTGCTTGAATGGATGAAGCTCTGGCCGGTCTGCCAGTTTGCATTGTGGATGATGGTTACTGGTAAATCCTGTACTGCGGCTTCAACGGCCTCGGCTTGTGCTCCGGTGACAACCACCACCGGCGAAAGCCCGGCTGTAAGGGCGGTTTTTGCCACTGCTCGCACAAAAGGCTGGCCGTGGTAATCCAGAAGCTGTTTGAGCTGGCCGAAGCGTTTGGCTTCACCCGCGGCCAGGATGATCCCGGCGGTACGTTCGAACGTTTGAATGAGCAAAGTTTCCAGGCGTTCCCACGATGACCGCATCGAATGCTGCCAATAAATCCTGGGCCATCTTTCCACCATGGATTGCAGTTCCGGCGTGTCAGCCTGGTTCAGCAAAACGAAGCGGCGTGCCTGCGGCGGGATGTTTTTCAATCCACCGGCAGGGTGGGTGAGGACACGCAGCAAGGCCTCGGGTGTGATGGTTTCTCCAGGGGCCAGGCCGCTCAAGCGGGCGAAGATCTCTGGTCGATGGACATATTCTTCGGTGAGCGGCCTGCCGAGACCGGAAAGCCCGGCCACAACTACCGACCGTCTCGACAAAATCCGGGATGGGTGGTTCGTGGCTAGCCGGAGCTTTGAGCGGATGTTGCCGGGAACCGTCGGCTTCGATCAACATTGGCAGGGAATGGCTGCTTGCAAATTGCGCGTAGCCATGATATAGTTTTGTCGTTCAGCCCTGTGGTGCGGTCCCCATCCAGCGGGCCGGTAACGAGCATCACCCCGTGCAGGTTTTTTTCGAGGTCAGCCAGGTCTGCGGGCTTTTCGCGCGATCCAGTGCGAATCGGCCAGGCCGACCTGGTCGATATGCAGATGCGTGGTGGCAGTCACGATGACCGGCTTCCCGCGGGTTGCATGGATCGAGTGAATCCGATCCACCGCTCAGAGTGCGTGCCAGTTGGAAAAGTGCGGTGGTTTTTCCACCCGAACCGGTCATGGCCAGGCAGGCTGTATCCGAAAGGCGAATGGCTTGTTTGAGATTCATTTTTTGTCAGAACACAGATGATGCTGAAGGATTGGTATATTATTTACCCTGCTCCTGTGTCTAACTCCATAATTGTGGCCGCAGTTCCGGACGGTTCAAAATGGCTTCCAGCACTCCGCCACCCACCGAAAGGGCTTTGTCCGAGACGAACTGGCATACACGCGGGTCATCCCTCGGGTCGATATCACCGATCTTCAAGCCGTGTGTCACCGTCAGCCCGGGATGCAGCAGGCCGCGCAGAATACCCGGGAAAGGTGCAGATGACCGTCTGCCCGGCAACTTCCGCAATGACTTGTCCCGTTTCGAGATGACTGCCGATTTCGGCATGCGCGATGAATTCTCCATCTGCCGGGGCGCGCAGGACGCGCTGCGGGTCGCCATCCGGCTGACCGGTATCCGGGTCCGGACCGCCGCGCCAGTACACCCGTCCGAGCATGGGACCGCGGCGGGTCTCGATGACGGCCTGGCAATTCACACCTGCCTCGAACCCGGGGCCCAGTCCGATATACAGGCTGGGGCTGTACCCAATTGCTTCAGGAGCACGTTTGGTCATGCGCCCATCCACAATGACCGAGGCATGCAGCGTTTTGGCTGCAGAACAATCCGGGTCCACCAGGACCGGGACCTGCTGTTTACCGAGCACCATCAGGATGCGGAAGCTGTCGGTCGGATCAGGGATGCGGTGTGCGGTGATGCCTTCGACGGTAGTTTCCCCGGAGTAGACTGCCTCGGCAAAGGAGACCGTACGCCGCACAGCCAACGGCTGGGCGATCTCGGTCACCACCACGCGCAAGCCGGAACGGATGAGACGGAGGGCAACCCCGGTGGCCAGGTCGCCGCCGCCGCGAATGAGGACAAGCATAGAGTTACTCCAAAGGCAGGGGATAACGCCTGCCTGTTGCTCGAAACTGCGTGATGCTGGTTAATTCCCGGCTGCCCGGATGGCTTCGAGTGCCTTTCTCCAGGTGCAGGCTGACTTCCGGGAGGCGATGGGCATCCGAGCCGAGGGTGAGGCGCTGCCCGCCCATTTCGGTATACCATTTCAGGATGAGTGGATCCGGCATGATGTTCCGGGCGGGTTTTCGCAGCCCGGAAACATTGACATCCAGCGCCAGGCCGCGTTCGATACAGGTTTTCAATACGGAACGGATTTTTTCTTCGTAACGGAGCGGCTCGTAACCGAAAATGGGGATGCCGGTACGGGCCGGTATATCGAAGTGGGCGACAATATCGATGTCGGCAGTGCGGACCATCCGGTCCAGTTCAGTCGAAATAATCGTCATAGACTTCGTCGGCAGTGTGGGTTTGGAAATATTCTCCATTGAACATGAAATTCCTGCCAACAAAATGGACTGAGCCGATCACATAATCGAAAGGAGCCCGCTGAAGCACTTCAGCGGTTTCCTGCGGATACAGTGCGGTTCGGCAATTTCGATCCCGGCACGGATAACCAGTTTCCCGGCGAACAGGCTCGCGCAGGCGCTCCAGTTCGGCATACCAGGGTTCGGGCTTGAAATAGCGTGGATTGGTCTCGTATGGGCCAACATCCCAGTGTTCGGAAAAACCGATTTCCGGGATCCCAAGTTCGATCGCCCGCTGGCACATGGCTTCCAGGGTATCGTCAGCCATCTTCGGAGAAAGCGGGTGTGCATGTGATAATCAAGTGGGATCATCAAAGATAACCTTTACCCGGCTTTATCGATGGGGCTGTTTTTCCTGCATGACTCTGCCGAAGGCATGGATGGCGAGATAGACAAAAAGGAATAGCAGTGTAAAGAGCAGTGTAAACCCATAGACGCGCAGGTTCTGCGAAGGGATGGCGCAACCATCCCCAAATGTCATGCGCGATTGGCATCGGGTCGCCTAAAATATCCCAACTGTTCCAGCGATAAAACCGTCCCAGGAAGATCCCGACACTGCTCAAGACGGTTACAAGGATGGTAAAAAACCAGCCGGAGATCCTTCCAAAAGCGCGTGTGACGATCTCCTGCATGAAATGAAGGGATACCACACCCAGGAGCAGCCCCGTCCATGCAAACCAGATCAACATGAGAACGTCATACCAGAGCGGTGCGTTATTGGCATTTGTGCTGAGGTGCTGGAAATCCGTCAGGATATAGGGAGCATTGGGGAAAAAGATCAGCCAGATGAAGGCACAGATTGGCACGACCAGGTAAAGAAGTCTGCGTGACCAGGAAACCACATAGGCAATGGAAGCAAATACGAAAGGGATCCAGGCGAGGCCCAGATTCCAGATGAGGGTTGAATAATCATTCGTGTTGCTGTAGGCCATGCGGGCCTTTGCCAGCAATACGGAAACGACCGATGCGGCTGCCAGAAGTCCGAAAATAAACAGTTTGTATTTGTGACGGGAAAGTATCTGAAGCATTCTAGATTTTTCCCAATCCGCGTAACACCCGTTCCGGAGTCAATGGAAACTCGTTGAACCAGACCCCGGTGGCATCATGGACCGCCGCGGCAATGGCCGGAGCCAGCGGCAGGAAGGGCAGTTCACCCAGGCCGCGCGCCCCAAAGGGTCCGTTCGGCTCGGCTACTTCCAGGATGACCGATTCGACTGCATCCGGAATATCCAGAATGGTTGGGATGAGATAGGTGCTGAGCTGGTCGGTCAGGATGTGACCGTTCCTGGTGATGAAGTTCTCGGTCAGGGCATAGCCCTCGGCCTGCACCACCGCGCCTTCGATCTGTCCCTGCACCAGAGCCGGGTTGATGGCCTGTCCGACATCGTCGGCCGAGACCACGCGCAGGATCTTGATAAAACCGGTTTCCAGGTCCACTTCAACCTCGACCGCCTGGGCGACATAGGCGTACGACAGGTTGGGTATCGAATAACCGGTCTCCTTGTCGAAGGGTGTTGTTTTGGGGGCCAGGTAGGTGTACTCGGCCACTGCCGGGCGTTCCTCGGCTTTCCATTTGGCCAGGGCGGCTTCGGCGGCGCCCTTGATGGCATTGCCCGACATGAAGGTCATGCGTGAGGCGGATGCGCTGCCGGGATTGCCCATTGTGGCCGAGTCGGAGGTGACCATTGTCACCTTCTCGAATGGGATGTCCAGCGCCTCGGCAGCCATCTGCGCCATGACGGTGTGCGTGCCCTGTCCGACCTCCGCACCGGCATGCCAGACGATGGCCTGCTCGATCTCGGTCTTGCCGTGCAGTTCGACGCGTGCCCAGGAGTTTTCCTGGTAACCAAACGAGAAGCCGACGTTCTTGAAGCCACAGGCGAAACCGCGACCGCGGACGATGGACGATTGACCATGCTGGATCGTCTGTTGGTTGGTTGTTTTTCGGACCAGCCGAATTTGTCGCGGGCTGCTTCGATGCACTCCACGATGCTGACGCGGCCCGGAGCCGGGGTGCCTACGTTGAGCGTATCGCCATCCCGCAGGGCGTTGCTGTGACGGAATTCCACCGGGTCCAGGCCCAGTTTTTCAGCCAGTTTGTCCATCTGGAGTTCGGCCATCCACAGCGCCTGGGGCGCGCCGAAACCGCGGAAGGCCGCCGTGGGTACGTTGTTGGTGTAAACACCGATCACGTCTTCCTTGACATTGGGGATGAAATACGGACCGGTGGCGGTGATGGTACAGTTGCCAAGCACCTTGTTGCTGGTGTACATGTAGGCGCCGGCGTCTGCGATGACGGTGGTTTCGGCTGCCAGCAGCTTGCCGTCTTTGGTGGCAGCCCATTTGGTCTTGAGCGTCATCGGATGGCGCTTGCCATGACCGATGATGGATTCTTTCCGGCTCCAGACGATCTTGACCGGACGTTTGAGTTTCATGACCGCCAGTGCCAGCACGATCTGGACGGACATGTCTTCCCGCCCGCCGAAAGCGCCGCCGATGGCCGGGTAGATGACACGAACCTGCTCCTTGGGCAGGCCAAGTGCATGGGCGATCTGCTCCTGGTCGGTGTGTGTCCATTGACCGCCGCACTCCACCGTGATGCGACCTTCTCGTCCAGATAAGCCAGACCGGCCTCCGGTTGGAGATAGGCGTGCTCCTGGTAAGGTGTATGGTATTCGCCTTCGACAATGACATCCGCCCTGGCGAAGGCGGATTCCACATCGCCCTTGCGGATCTTGTCCCAGACGCAGATATTGGAATCGCCCCTCTCCGGGTGGACGCGCGGCGCATCCGGCTTCATGGCTTCGGCCGCATCATAAACGGCCGGCAAGTCCTCATATTCCACGCGGACCAGGTCGCGCGCTTTGGCGGCAATCGCTTCCGTTTCGGCGACAATGGCTGCCACCCGGTCGCCTTCACAGCGGACGATATCGCCCTTCACCCCATTCGCCGCTCCCATTCGAGCGGAGATGGGCAGGGGTGAGGGACGGGCCCACACAATACGGGCTGGTCTTTCCACTGCAGCCCAAACTCGTTGACCGGGACATCTGCGGCGGTGAAGATGGCGACCACACCAGGCAGTGCCAGTGCCTGGGTGGTATCAATGCTGACCACGCGGGCATGCGGCCGCCCTGCGAAAAGGGTCTTCATGTGCAGCATACCCGGGCGGATAAGATCGCCGGAATACATGGCTGCGCCGGTGACTTTGTCGCGGGCGTCAATGCGGGGGATGGATTGGCCAATGGAAGTTTTCATAGGATTTATGAGCAGAATTGTAAAAGAGAAATACCAGCAGGAGAATTTTTGCCGTCTACCTTTTATATGCTTTCGCTTTATGTGTTGAAGGAGGCGCATCCATTTCGCTGTAACGTGGCGGGCCGATGACCTGGAGGATCGCCACGATAAATCAACGAGAAAATACCTGTCAGCAGCACCAGGATGACAATGAACACGATTATGCCCAAACCACAGGTTGTTAATTCCTCGCGATGAAGCCGGCCATGGCATTCAGGACAGGCACCTTGGTAAACCCAGTCAGGAAACTGGACATGTCCCAGCAGCTCAAGCGGAACATATCCTGTAGCTACCAGGAGATGGGACGGCGAAGATGGTCAGCCCAGGTAGGACGATCAGCGGGGCGAACGACGATCAGGATACAGCCGATGCCGCGCCAGATGGGATTCATCCCTTTCTTTTCCTTTTCAGGTGTATATTTATACAGCCATTCCCATGATCATCACCTCTCGGGCAGATTTGGATGTGCCTTTATAGTTTGGAGGCATCTTCAATTGCCTGAACAATTTTGTAATAACCCGTGCACCGGCACAGGTTGCCGGTAATCGCCTGCATGATCTCATCCCGCCCCGGCTGCGGGCGTTCTTCGAGCAGTTTTGCTGCCGACATGATAAAACCCGGTGTGCAATATCCGCACTGCACCGCGCCGTCCTCAATAAATGTACGTTGGACAGGGTGCAATTCAGCTCTGTCTTTCTCCGGAGAAGCCGAGACCTTCCACCGTGACAATTTCCGCCCCATCCGCGCGCGGCGCAGGGACGAGACAGGCCATGACTGCCTTGCCATCCAGGAACACGGTGCAGGCTCCGCACTCGCCTTCGGCGCAGCCTTCCTTCGTACCGGTCAGCCCGGCTTCTTCGCGCAGCAGCCGCAGCAGGGATTTCTCATGTCCGCTGGTGAAGGTGTAGTCTTTGCCATTGATGGTCGTGTGGATGGACTTGGTCATGACATGGGAGCATGCCGGCGGGATTCTGAGCTTTGACATCTGACTGACAGCAGCACCGGAGCTTCCGGAACCTGGGCCTGTTCCTGTCCATCCCGCAGGGAACGCAGCCCGCGCTTCACCAGCACATTCACCATCGCCTTACGATAGGCAGCCGAGCCGCGGATATCGTCGATCGGGCGGGAGGCAGCCGAGGCCAGTTCGGCAGCCCGGGCAATGACCTCGTCGGTCAATTCTTTGCCGGCCAGGTAGGCCTCGGCTTCGGGAGCGTGGATGATGGTCGGTGCGACTGCCCCCAGCGTGATGACCGCCGATCTGACGCTCATCCGGGTGCAAGATCCAGGATGATCGCCGTATTGACCAATGAAATAGCCTGGGCGCGCCGCAGTCCCAATTTCAGGAACGTTCCGCGTTGATCTGTTCTTCAGGGCCGGGAAAGCAATATCCACCAGCATTTCATCCGGCTGCATGACCGTTTTGCGAACGCCGGTATAGAATTCCTCCAGGGGCACACGGCGTGTGCCCTGTGATTGAAGCAAGCAGCACCCAGGCTCCCAGCGCCATCAGCGGGGTGATGGTATCGTTGGCAGGGCTGGCTGTGACCAGGTTCCCGGCCACAGTGGCCCGGTTGCGGATCTGCGGTGCGCCCACCTGCCAGGCCGCACTGACGAGCGGAAAGGCGTGCTCGCGCAGCAGCTTGGAGGCGGCCACGTCGTTGTGGGTCACCAGCGGGCCGAGATGGATGGTTTCGTTTTCATCGAGGGTGATCCGGTCGAGGTCCGGCAGGCGTGTGATATCGATGACCGTTTCGATGCCTTTGCGGACGCCACGTTCGAGTTCGAGCATCAGGTCGGTGGCACCGGCCACCAGGCGGGCTTTTTCGCGTTTTTCGGCCAGGAGGTGCAGGGTTTCGTCAAGGGTTGCAGGGATGAAATATTCGTTCCACATGCTGTTATTAAACCACAAAGTAGCGCAAGATGCCATCTTGCGCTACTTTGAATAGAATGGCATGTTATTGCTGTTCGGCGCTGCCGGTGATGACCTGGTAGCGGTGGTCGTATGTTTCGCCAACCTGGCGGGCCAGATCGTTGACGGCACGGATGGCGGCCTTCAGGCCGTCTCCGCCGATGCCGGCTTCCACGTTGTCCAGCCCGTTGGAGATCTGGTTGGCCAATTCGAAGAAGGCTGCATCGAAGGTGTAGATCTGGGCCAGTTCCTTCTCGTTGATCTTGACGGCATCGAAGAAGCCGGAGTAACCGTAGGAGGCGTTCTTGATGCGGTCGGAGAATGTGCGCAGTTTCAGACCGATCGCGTCAACATCGTCGAGGAAGTCAAGCTGACCGGCCTCGGCGATATCCTTCTGCAGGCGCGAGGTGCGGGCAGACCAGCTCGCTGTATTTCAGCGCCACCTGGTCGCGCAGAAGTTTGTCGGCCGCGCGGCGGTTCGTGCGTTCCACGTAGCCGCTAAAGCCAGGGATATAGGACAGGAGTTTTTTGAAGATATCCTGTCCACCTTTGACGGTTTCAAAAAGGTCACTCATGGTTCCTCCTTGGAGAAATGACGGCAGATAATCAACATTTGTGATTATACTGCCAATTGCAGTAAATTATCCGTCCGGCTCATTGGGAATCACAGGGTGGTTGGGAATGGGGGTGTTGAGCGGGCGAAGCACGCCCAGCACCCCCATTTATTCGCTTGTCCTGGCAACTCGCAAAGAACCATTTTCGTTCATAATAGAAATACGACTATTGGGGGAGAAAGTTGTAATGTGCCAGGCGGACTTGGTATAATGGGACGAAGTGCCCCCAGGGACTGAAATCATCAATTCAATATCAAGGAGAAAAAATGATCGTCACCACCAAGCAACTGTTTGCAGCCGCGTATGGCAAGTATGCCATCGGGGCCTATAACATCAATAACCTGGAACAGACCATGGGCTTGTTCCGCGGCAACATGGACAGCCAGGCGCCTTTCATCATCCAGATCAGCAAAGGCGCGCGTTCATTCACGCACAAGACCATGCTCGAAGGCCTGATCCGCGCTGCCGACGAAGTCTTCCCGGATGCCATCTTTGCCGTCCACCTGGACCATGGCGATGAGGCCACCTGCTACGACTGCATCGAGAGCGGTTTTTATTCCTCGGTCATGATCGATGCCAGCAGTGAGTCGTTCGATGGGAATATTGCGACCACCAAGCGTGTTGTCGATGCAGCCCATGCCAAAGGCATCGTTGTGGAGGCCGAACTTGGCCAATTGGGCGGCGTGGAGGAACATGTCAAAGTGGATGAAGCCAATGCCAAGCTGACCGATCCGAACCAGGCCAAGGAATTCGTGGAAAGGTCCGGCTGTGATTCGCTGGCCTGCGCCATCGGCACCAGCCATGGGGCCTTCAAATTCGCCGGTTCGCAGGGCCTGCACTTCGAAGTGCTGGAAGAGATCCAGAAGCGCCTGCCGGGCTTCCCGCTGGTGATGCATGGCTCCAGTTCCGTCCCGCAGGAAGAAGTGGCCCGCATCAATGCTGCCGGCGGCAACCTGAAAGGCGCCAAGGGCGTCAATGAGGATGAATTCAAGCGTGCCGCCGAACTGGGCGTGACCAAGATCAATATCGATACGGATGGCCGCCTGGTCTGGACGCGTGTCCACCGCGAATTCTTCCGCGATTTCCCGGAGAAATTCGACCTGCGTGATCCCGGCAAGATCTTCATGGCCGAATATGCCAAATTCATCGCCCAGAAGAACGAGAAATTGGGCAGCGCCGGACACCTCGAAGAAGTACGCAAACTGGTGAAATAATACATACCGTAGGGGCGACGACATGATCTCGCCCCTACATTATTTAATTATGCCAGCATCTGACCAGGGTGTTTCGCTTGACCGTTACATGCTCATCCCGCGTGTGTTGATCTTTATCACGCGCGGGACTTCTGTTTTGTTGCTCAAAGGCGCACCCGACCAAACGCCTGTGGGCCAATAAATATAATGGCGTGGGCGGACATGTCGAGCCGGGCGAGGATATCCTCTCGGCGGCGCAGCGCGAACTGCTGGAAGAAACCGGTCTGACAGCCGATCTGCGGTTGTGCGGGACGGTCGTGGTGGATACAGGTGAAAACCCCGGCATTGGGATTTATATTTTTACCGGCGAGTGCCCGGATGGGCAGCCCAGTCCGTCTGGTGAAGGAACGCTGGAGTGGGTTCCTTTCTCAAAAGTGTCGCGGTTGCCGGCTAGTGGAGGATTTGCCGGATTTCCTGGATGCGCATCCAGAAAATGAAGCCCGGCGATCCGCCCTTCTCGGCCCGGTCATTTTACGAGGATGGGAAATTGACTGTGAAATTTAATTAATAAAGAAGAGTCCCGATATCAGCCGGCATCGGGACTTTTTCGTGTTAAACGGTTGTACCGCTTTCCATATGCGGAACCTTATTTTCATTCCACACATTCAACCACATTGTAAACGTACTGCCTTGGCCGGGTGTGCTGATCACATCCAGGTGGCCTTTATGCTGTTCGATCACCTGTTTTGTGATGGCCAATCCCAGGCCCAGGCCTTCGAATAACTGGTCACCGCTTTTATCCACGTGGTAGAAACGTTCGAAAATATGGGGAAGGATTTCAGGGCTTATGCCGATGCCCTGGTCGCTGATCTCTACCCCAACCTGGTCGCCTTCGCGGCGCAGATGGATCTCGACCGTGCCTCCCTCCGGGCTGAATTTGATGGCATTATCGAGCAGGGCCGTGAAGGCACGGTCCAGGCTGTGGGAATCCCCGAGAACGGGCGGCAGGAACAGATCCGGTTTGATTTGCAGATCGATATTTCTGGATTTCGCTTTTTCTATGTAGCGGTTGGCCACCTGGCGTGTCAGGGTAACCAGGTTGACCGGTTCGAACTTTTCCAGGATCAGGTCCATTTCCTGAACGAACAGGATATCGTTGACCAGGCTGGCGATCTGTTGAACATTGCGGGTGACCGCTTCCATCGCCTCGCCGGTCTTCTCAGGCGGGATGGCGCCTTTTTGCAGCATCTGCAAATACCCGCCAGCCGCCGTGAGAGGCGTGCGCAACTGGTGGGACACGTTGGTCAGGAAATCACGGCGGCCATTTCCTGTTCGGCCAGTTTCTGGTAGGCCTCGGCCAGTTCGCTGGCGCGCATGCGCAGATCGTCAATCGCCAGCTCGTCGTTCTCGCGCAAGCGCCGGCTGATCTCACGCACCATTGCCAGCGATACACTGCTGCTGTTTTTCAGGACGCGGTCGAAGGCCTCTTTGTGGATTTCCAGACCGATGAGGGGCGTTAATGTCTTGACAGTGGCGGCCCGGGGCGCATTGTGGATGAGGGCCATTTCGCCGAAGAAATCACCCGTTGAGAGCGTCTTGAGCAGGCGCGTCTCAATGTTGTTGATCACTTTGGTGACTTCAACTTCCCCTTCCAGGATCAGGTAGAACGTGTCTTCAATGGCGTTTTCGTGGCACAGGATCGTCCCGGCGGGATAGTTCTTTATTTGGCTGTTGTTGATGAGCTCAGCCACTTCGCCGGGCAGGATACCCGGAAAGGCATGAGGGATGATCTTGCTGGGAGCGCGGCTCGTGGTCATAATGCCTCGATGAGATCTTCTGTGATTTAGCCGATTTTATAGCCGATTTTCCGCAGGAAACCCTTTCGCCAGGCGATATCTTCCTCTTCTTCAATCCCCTTTGGAGAGGCGCCATCCACCACGCCCAGGATGCCGCGGCCCAATTCGGTCTCGGCGACCAGCACCTCGGTCGGGTTGGCAGTGGCACAGAAGATGTGGCAGACCTCTGGGCACGTTCTTGACGGTGTTCAGCACATTGAGGGGATAGTACCCATCTGCCAGGAAAATGATGAATGAATGCCCGGCTCCGATGGCCAGGGCGTTCTTCCTGGCCAGGTCGATCATTGCCTCATCCGTCCCTGACCAGCGTATCAGGCATTTGCCGGAGGCCTCAGCAGAACGCCAGGCCAAACTTGATCCCCGGCACGGCATTGACGAGGGCTTCGTGGATATCCTCGACGGTTTTGATGAAATGGGATTGCCCGAGGATGAAATTGACAGCTTCGGGTTTTTCGATCTTGACAGATTTCAGGTTCATTTTCGCCTCCAGGATAATTTATCATCTTTGGATTGTTCAAACATGACAGGAAAATGGCAAATATGATATTCCAAATTAATTGCTCTTTTGTAAGAAAAAAATCCTGGGTTATTGGATCTTCTCCCAGGGTTCGATGGCTCCATCCACGCTTTCAAACAACGGATGGGCTTCGGGCATTTCAATGGCAGAAATCTGTTCCAGCCAGAGCGGGTCGCGGCGGACGAGTTTGTCTTTTAGATGTGCCCATTCGAACAATACCTGTGCACGCGTGACCGGGATTTTATCCGCCATGCGGGTGCCGAGGATCCTGGCCCGGTTGAAAACGTAACCGCGCCGCTCCGCCTCGTCAGCCAAACCATCCAGGTAGGCGGCAATCGCGGACAGCGGGTTCGGAACAAGAGCGGAAGCGGGCCAGTTGCGGGTGGTGCCGGTAGCCCTTTGTCTCCCCTCGTAACACTTTTTGCGCAAGCAGCGTTTCGCGCCAGCAAGCCAGCAGTCCCTGACGGTCGAGATATTTTGGATGCAAGCGACCAGATGCGCATTATTTCTTCTCGTAGAAAAACCAGCAGGGTGCTGCCGTATTTGCGCTGTTCGAATTCTTCCAGGGCCTTGTAATTCCAGTTTGCGATACTCACGCGGGTGGATCTGCACGATCACCCAGGCGCCTTCGTCATTCAGCCAGCCGGGATTGGCATCCAGGGTCAGTGAGCGCTTTCCACGCCATTTCCTTGTATTGCGGCGGGGCAATATACACATAATCGAACAACCGGGTGGGGGCCGCTTCCAACATGGCAAAGGCATCCCCGCGCCGGACCTCGGCCTGGGAGCTGAAACCGGTGGTCTCCAGGTTGGCCTGGATGGTTTCGATGGGGGCGCGGTTCAGGTCAGAGAAACGCACGAAGGCAGCTCCCCGGCTCAGGGCTTCGATGCCGATCGCACCTGTCCCGCCGAACAGGTCCCACCAGGTGGAATCCTGCACATCCCCGGCCAGGATATTGAACAGGGCTTCCTTGACCATATCGGTGACCGGGCGGGTGGTGTCGCCGGGGACATCCTTCAGTTTTCGGCCTTTGGCCTTTCCAGAGATGACGCGCAGGCTCATTTTTCCTCCATGGTAACGCTTACCGTAACGACTTTAGTCGTTACTACTTCTTTAATGCCTGGATATTCCCGTGCGGGGCGATGACCGGGACCACGCAGCCGGTGCCGAGCAGCAAGCGGCGGCCCCCGGTCTGCCGGATGGCATCGGCTGCTTCCTGCCGGACCTGGGAGCGATCTCCAAAGACAATGGTCTTCTGGCTCACGCCGCCACAGACGACACCCGGGAAGCGTTTCTGTGCCTCGTTCCAGGGATGGAGGTGTCTCGCGGTCGTGCCAGTTGACGATGGGGAACAGGGAACCAGGGAACATGGATTGGCGATCAGGTCGAAATAGATATTGAGGCCGTGGAGATGGAGCAGGTTGCACCACAGGCCGGTGGCAGGGTCTGTAGTGATCTCAGGTCGAGAGGCAGGCCGAAGGTCTTGTATTCTTCCAGCGTCAATAAGCCAGCCTGGGCATGCTGGACGGCGTAGAAGATGCCATCAATGCCGGTTTCCACAGCCGCTTCCACGAAGCGGCGGGTGGTCTCGGCGATGGTCTGCAACCCCTTCATCACCGCTTCGGGATACTGGCGGAGATGGGCGATCAGCACTCACCTCCGGCCAGGTTTTTGGCCTGGGAAAGCGGGATTGAAGATTGTCTGGAGCAGGGGTATATCCGGGCCCAGGGCCGGACGGATCTGCCGGAGACAGCTTATTTGTGCGGAAAGATGCGGCGCTTTGACTGGGTCGAGAACTGCCAGACGTTCCCAATCCTGCGGTTTCTGGATGACGCGTTTGGTGTAACGGCGGGTCCCTTCGGTATGCCCTTCCCAGACATCTTCCGCTCCCCAGTCCTTGATGGAAAATGAAGAAGCCGGGGTGACTTTTACCAGGTCGAAATCGTAGTGGCGTTGGAAATCCAATGTGGCGGCTGCCAGTGTTCCGGGGTCCTGGTCGTCCATCGGGAAGTGCCGCCAGAGGGCGACGGGCGGGCGGTCCAGGGCGGGATCGTCTTTCAAACAGGCTTGCATTCGTTCACGCGGGGTCAAAGACATTTTGGGTACCTACTTCTTGATAGGATCGAAAAACCTGCAGCCATCCCTCGGCAATGAGTTCTGGCTCCATAGCTGCCGGGGTGGACGATATCCATATACATATTATCAGTATTTGGATGATCCTTGTAGATTTGCCAGGCATCCACCAGGTAAACCGGTTTTTGCTCCGCCGCATAATCGCCCACCAGCTTGCGCTGGGCTTTCACCACCTGTTCCAGACCGGTGTTGAAATCGCAGCGGTAATCGTTTTCCCAGACAAGTTCATTATCTCGCCAAAATGACTCCAGGGGAGCGTCCCGAGGACCGGCATGGGTGTAAGGACAATGACCGGAATATTCTTTCCGAGCAAAGCATCGATCTGCAGTTTCATGTACATTCAGATGTAAGGCCAGCATGGCATCCAGTTCATATTGTAGTATTTTATTGGTTTCCCGGTCGAAAATACCCGGACAGCCGCCCAGATCATTCAACCCCACCAGAGCGTGACAATGTCCGGGTTGTAGGTCAGAACATTCTTATCCAGGTTTTCGTATCCCCATTGTGCCTTGCGTCCGCCATGGTTGGATGTGATGATTTGATCCGCAGGATTGAGTTCAGCTCGCAGGATATCTACAATTGAGTATCCGACTTCCCCCTGGCGGCTGACGTCACCTACTTTAAGAACACTATCGCCATAGAAATACGAGGGTGAGCGGTTTTTCTGTGGGGGTCAGGGTAATGGTGGGTGTTGGGGTTCGTGTAGGCGTGGGGAAGGGAGTCTGGGTGGGTGTGGAGCTTGGTGTAGCCTCGCCAGATGGCATTGCCGGTGGTTCGGCAGGAGGTGTGCCGAACAACTGGCAAGGAAGTTCACAGCCACCAGCGCGTTCAATATTTTTCGAAAAGCGCTTTGGGAAATCCATGCTTCAGGGTTTGGAGGTCGGGTTGTTTTGTTCGCGCAAGATCTCGCGCAGGGCCTCCTGCAGTTCCTGTGATAGACCGGGCAGGATGCGGCGGAAAATGCGCAGCATCATCGGTTGAGGGTTGGCGCGGATGATCTCGCGCAGGAATGCCACCGTCTCAGTCAGCGAGATGCGTTCCAGGGCGGCCAGGCAGGCCTGGAAGTCCAACTGTGTTGCGGGACCCAGCGAGCTGGATGGCCGGGCGCAGGATGCGGAATACTGCCGGCAGGTTTTCGAAATGCGGATCCTGCAGCAAGGGGATAAGCGCCTGCAGCCCCCAGACTTGCATGGCAGGTTGTGGGCTTTCCAACCAGCCCTCCAGCATGATAAAGAATGCCTCCGGTTTTTCCCGGCGCAGGCGGGCCAGGGCATTGGTCAGCAGAGCTGTGCGGATTTCCTTGTCGGTGGACTGGTTGAGCCAGTCAGGCAGGAGTGTCAGGGTGGGGATGGCCTGGTCTGATGGGATGTTGCCGAGCAGATAGGCGGCCAGCAGGCGGGATTCGAGCGAATCGGCTTTCCAAAGAGCCTTGATCAGGTCAACCGCTTTGCGAGGGTTGGTTTTCTGCCAGCGGAGCCAGTTCACTTTCGATCTGGCGCAGGACCGGACGCGGAGTATGGTAAGTGGGTGCAGACAAGCGTTGGACAACCTGGGTGGTGCGGATGGTGCGGTTGGTGTAGAAATCCAATAATTCGTTCAAATCGCGCAGGAAGGCTTCCGGTTCGGCGAATTTCTCGGCGAGCCGGGCGGCCTGGGTTTTGAGTCGGGCGAGGTCAATGGCGGGCATCTCTGGATTGGGGAAATCAGAAGTTCGATTCAGAATACCAGGATCAATTTCAACCATTGTACTCCACTGGGATAACCCTGGCGGCGATCTCGGCCTCCAGCGCGGCAAGCTCGGAGCGCAGGCGTGTCACCGTTTCATCCAAGCGGAAGGATGGTCTTTTCCGGTTTGGCTGCGCAGTTTCATTTCCACACCACCCTGGGCGAGGGCGCGTTCGCTGACCGTCAGCCGGATCGGCAGCCCGATCAGGTCGGCATCGTTGAACTTGACGCCCGGGCTTTCATCGCGGTCATCGTAAAGCACTTCGACCCCGGCAGCCTGCAGGTCAGCGTAGAGTTTATCGGCGGTCTCTTCGGCCTGGGGTGTGTTTTTGCCGCGCAAAAGAACCAGATGCACCTGGTACGGGGCGACCGTCACCGGCCAGATCAGGCCGTGTTCGTCGTGGTGTTCCTCGGCCACGCAGGCCAGCAGGCGGCCGACGCCGATGCCGTAGGAACCCATGATGACCGGTTTTTGCTGTCCATCCTTGTCAAGAAAGGTGCAGCCGAGGCAATCGGAGTAACGTGTGCCGAGTTTGAAGATGTTGCCCACCTCCACGCCGCGTGCCGTCCGCAGCGGATGGCCGCACTCCGGGCAGGCGTGCCCGTCCTCCGCCGCGGCGATATCGGTGACGATGTCGGCAGTGTAATCGCGCGGATAGTTGGTGTTGAGCAGGTGGTAATCGGTCTCGTTGGCCCCGGCGACCAGGTTGGGGCTGGCAGGTGATGGAATGTCATCCACCACGATCCGTAAGGACGCAGCCTGTCTGCCTTTGGCTACCAAGACCGACTGGAGACGCAAACCCAGGCACTGCCCCAATTGCTTTGATTTCCTCTTCCGTGGCAGGCCGCAGGTCGCGTGCGCCGACAGCATTGGCGAGCTTGGTCTCGTTCAGCTCCATGTCGCCGCGGATGACGGCGAAGATGAATTTTTCCTGGTTAGTCCCTAAAGGCTCTTCAAGACCTTTAGGGTCTCGGGAATGGTTGCCATGAAGAAGACGGCCTTGGCGGTCTTGGATTTTGGCACACCCAGGAAATTCGCCAGGTCTTCGATGGACTTGCAGTTCGGGGTGTGCACTTTTTCGATGGGTTTCAATTCTTCCGGGGCGGCGGGCGTCTTCTGGAAGCGCGCCACCTGGCGGTTGGCGCTGTAGCCGCAGGTGTCGCACAGGATGAGCGTATCTTCGCCGATGGGGTTGAGGTACATATATTCGTGGGCCAGTTTGCCGCCCATCATGCCGGTATCCGACTTGACGGCGATCACGTCCAGGCCGCAGCGGTGGTAGATGTTGAAATAGGCCTGGTAGTGGGCGCGATATTGTTTATCCAGCCCATCCCAATCGGTATCCAGGCTGTAACTGTCCTTCATGGTGAATTCGCGCACCCGGATCAACCCGGCGCGCGGGCGCGGCTCGTCGCGGAACTTGGTCTGGATGTGGTAGATCAGGCGCGGCAGGTGCTTGTAGGACTGCACTTCCCGCCGCACCAGGTCGGCGACCACTTCCTCGTGGGTCATGGCCAGCACCATGTCGTGCTCGTTCCGGTCGTTGAAGCGGCCCATCTCGGAGCCGATCTGGTACCAGCGCCCGGTTTCCTTCCACAGGTCGGCCGGCTGGACGACCGGCATGGTGATCTCCTGCCCGCCGATCCTGTCCATCTCGTCGCGCAGGATGGCCTCGATCTTCTGCATCGAGCGTTTGGCGAGGTGCAGGTAGGAGAAGATGCCTGCCCCGAGCGGGCGGATGAATCCGGCGCGCATGAGCAGTTTGTGGCTTTCGACATCCGCTTCCGCCGGGGCGTCGCGCAGGGTTTGGCCGAAGAGTTGGGACATTTTCATGGTAATCCTCCTGAACGAGTCACGTTGGTACGATTAGAACGCTGGACACGTTACAGACGATCTAATATGCCTTGGCGAAATACACTTTGTGTTTGGCATCCTTCCCACACACGATGCACTTGCCGTGACCTTCTTCCTGGTCGAGCGGAATGCAGCGGGTGGTGGCCTTGGTATCTTCCTTGACCTTGGCCTCGCACTCGGCGGACTCGCACCACTAGGAGTAGGCCCAGCCATTCTGGACGACTTCGGTCAGTTCGGCGTAATCCTTCGGGTCGAAGATGTGGCTGTCGCGGAAGGCGGTGGCGCGTTCCAGCAGGGATTTCTGGATATCGACCAGCAGGTCTGCGACCGCTGCGGCCAGGCCGGCCTGCGGGACGAAGGACTTGCCCTCGCGCCCGGGTTTATCGCGGCGGGCCAGGGCGACCGTGCCCTTTTCCACATCCTTGGGGCCGATCTCGATGCGCAGGGGCACGCCGCGCATTTCCCAATCGTTGAACTTGAAACCGGGCGTGACCTCGGTGCGGTCATCCACTTTGACGCGGATGCCGGCGGCCTTGAGTTCGGCCTCGACGCGCTGGACCGTCTCCATGACGGCGGCAGTCTCGGGCTCCGATTTGAAGATCGGGACGATGACGGCCTGGATGGGAGCCAGGCGGGGCGGCAGGATCAGGCCCTGGTCGTCGCCGTGGGTCATGATGATGGCGCCGATGAAGCGGGTGCTGAGAGCCCCAGGAGGTCGTCCAGGCATACTGCAGGGTGTTGTTCTCATCCAGGAACTGGATATTGAAGGCTTTGGCGAAGTTCTGGCCGAGGAAGTGCGAGGTGCCGGATTGCAGGGCGCGTGTATCGCCCATCATGGCCTCGATGGTGGTGGACATGTTCGCCCCGGCGAATTTCTCGGTCTGGCGACTTGACGCCCTGGATGACCGGCACGGCGCCTTCGTTGATGGCGAAATCGGCGTAGACATCCAGCATGCGCAGGGTCTCTTCGCGGGCTTCCTGCTCGGTGGCATGGGCGGTGTGGCCTTCCTGCCAGTAGAACTCCAGCGTGCGCAGGAACAGGCGGGTGCGCAGTTCCCAGCGCACCACGTTGCCCCACTGGTTGATCAGCACCGGCAGGTCGCGGTAGGACTTGATCCACTTGGAGTACATGTAGCCGATGATGGTCTCGGAGGTGGGGCGCACCACCAGCGGCTCTTCCAGTTTCTCGCCGCCGCCGATGGTCACCACGGCCAGTTCGGGTGAGAAGCCTTCCACGTGTTCCTTCTCTTTTTCGAGGAAGGACATCGGGATGAAGAGCGGGAAGGCGGCGTTGACGTGGCCGGTCTCCTTGAAGCGCTTGTCGAGCGCCTGCTGGATATTTTCCCACAGCGCCCAGCCGTACGGGCGCACGACCATGCAGCCGCGCACGGGGGCATAATCGGCCATCTCGGCGCGCTGGACGATCTGGTTGTACCATTCGGAGAAGTCAACATTGCGGGGGGTAAGTTTTTCGTCTGACATAGAGACCTCGAGAGAAGAGAATAGAGAACAGAGATTAGTGAGTGGTAACGACTTAGCGTTAGATTTGACAGCGATACAGCTGTTTGGATATCCGGGGCAAATTGGAGCAGGTCGCGCTGGTTCTGCGGGATGTAGGCTTCGAATGAATTGTAAAACGATTCCATCACAGACTCTCCAGCCTGCGCCCATTAAAATCAGCGGTTTGGGCGGGATGGAATGCCACGATCATCAGGTTCCAGGTCAGGGCGATCTCGGTCAGCGTGCCGGGACCGCCGGGCAGGGCAATGGCCGCATCGCAGGCCAGGACGAGTTCGTTCAGGCGTTCCTGCAGGGTGGCGAAATGGCGTTCCTCCTGCACCCAGGCATTGGCTTTGACCCCGCGCCAGTGCTTCGATCTCAGCACAGGTCACACCGACCACGTGTCCGCCGGCTTCATTCGCGCCTCTGGAGACGGCTTCCATCGTGCCGATATAGCCGCCGGTCAGGACGGTGTGACCGGCCTGGGCGAGCAGTTTGCCGAGTTCGCAGGCTTCCGCGTAAGCTGGGGAGCCGGGTTTGGGTTGAGAACCGCCGAAAACTGTTACATTCATGGATGAATTCCTATGAGTCAAGGTCAGAGAGTCGAAGGTCAAACGTCGACTGACTTTCGACTTTTGACGTTTGACTTATCCTGCGTCCCATTCTGCGGGATGCGTTGGTTTCGAGTTTCTTCAAGATCGCCTGCTCCAGGTCGATCCCGGAGACCGAGGCCAATTGTAAGAGATATAAAGCCACATCGGCCAGTTCGCTGGCGAGTTCATCCTTATCTTTCAGGTCATCCTGCCACTGGAAGTGTTCCAGCACTTCGTTGGCTTCCAGCGAGAGCGAGATGGCCAGGTTGCGCGGCGTCTGCGGACGTTTGCTGTCCGGCTCGTACCAGCCCTTCGAGCGGACAAAGGCGTGCATGCTGTTCGGTCAGTTCTTGAATATCCATATTATCCTCCATGCACTCTCGCATCATCATGTCCATGGTAGATGTCGAGGTAGATAAAAAAACGGCTCCCCAAGTCTGGGAGCCGCCGGTGTGCGTGACGAACTGAACCTAACCAGACCTGGATGGATTTGTGCGTGCGTAGGGGCCGGGAGCGGGTTCAGTTTCATTGGCGCAGATTATACCTGATTATGTCAGGCCGGGAAGTAGATTCGCAACCATGCTATTCAGGCAGGCCTCAGGATGACCACCTGCCGTTTGCCAAGCTGGAATTTTTCCAACCGTTTATACTTTTCATGAATAATTTTTTGGAGTTTATCAGAAGCAATTGCCACAATACTTTTGGGGGATAGAAATTCGAGCAACGCCTCCAGCATGGCCCAGATTGGATTGGGCGCCTGGGTTTGCTCCCATTGGGAGTGTTGGCCGTAAGGAATGTCGGAAAAAACCATGTCGATCGCAGTCCCCTGCAGGCCTTCCCGCAGGCTGGCGGCATCGGTGGCATTGGCCCGAAAGACATGCGTCTGGATGGGACGTACTGCGGTCAACCGGGTGACCTGTTCCTGCATGCGGGTGAGGCTTTCCAGTGCACCTTTATGGGATTCTTTATCGTACAGGTGCACCATGGCCGAAATTTCCCGGCTCCTTCTCTCCATCCCGTCCGGCGTGAGCAGGCCCAGGTTTCGTTCGGCCAGTTGGACGGCTTTTTCGTCAATGTCCGAGCAGATGACCCGGCAGATCGAATCCCAGTGCAGGTAAGCGATGACGCTGAGATGGTAGGCCGCCCCGCAGCATGGATCGATAAATCGTACAGGGAGTGGTCCCTTGCCCGCGCAATGCCAGGCAGCGCTGGTAGATCTCGCTTGCCAGGCGAACCGGGAAGGCCGGGATGCCCCGGCAGGCTGTAAAAAACATTCCCGCTGGCCAGGTCTGCATAATTGGCGCGTTCGGTGGCGAATTTATATTCCATGTTGATAACTGGGTACTGCGTAAAAATCTGAACCTGACGGCTTGATTTGCAGGCAATTCGCCTGCTTCCGGAAAGGAATTTTGCATGAAGCAGTAAAAGTATAGCATAACTGCCTCCTGTTGGAAGATTGAAAAATTTAAATCTGTTGGGAGACAGCTTGAGCGAAGGATTGAACCCTCTGGCATTGAATCAGGTTGGCATTTTATTTTCAAGCAAAGCCAGGCGTTGTCAGCCTCGCGCTTTGCTATATAATCAGAGTACAAGCCATGCCTGATTTAATGAATTATCAGAAATCTGATCTCGATCAAGCGCTGTCGCCCCAGCAGGTCTCGCTCTTAAGGATGGTGGCAGATATGGCTGCTACGCGCCAGCTGCCGCTCTACCTGGTGGGCGGCTTCGTGCGGGATTTGCTGCTGGGCATCCCGCCACGACTTCGATCTGGTTGTTGAGGGGGATGCCATTCCGCTTCGCCAGGGCGCTGGCCGCGCAATACGGTGGGAAGGTGACCGCCCACTGTCCGTTTTGGGACAGCGCAGTGGTTTCCGGTCCTGGCGCGCCGGTCACCTCGACCTTGGATTTCATCTCCACCCGTTCTGAAACCTACAAACACCCGGCGGCTCTTGCCAACCGTGAACCCCGGCGCCCTGAACGATGACCTGGCCCGCCGTGATTTCACCATCAATACCCTGGCCTTGCGCCTGGATGGGGACCATTGGGGTGAACTGCGCGATGACCTGGGCGGCCTGGATGACCTGAAGCGCGGCCTGGTGCGTGTCCTTCATCCCGGATCCTTCCAGGATGACCCGACCCGTCTTTTTCGTGCAGTCCGTTACGAACAGCGTTACGGCTTTCAGATCGTCCCGGAGACGTTGTCCCTTGATGCCGCAGGCGCGATCGTTGATTCGCCTTGCTCTCGGCCGAACGCATCCGGCACGAATTGGATCTGATCCTGGAGGAAGCAGAAAGCCGCTGCCATGCTAAAGCGCCTGTCCGAATTGGACTTGTTGCAACCGGTCCATCCGGTGTTGACCTGGAATGACACAATCCGCCAGCGTTTTCTGAACGGGTTCCGCTCGCCTGCCGGAATATCCAATCAAGCCCAACCCATTCTTCTGCGGACAGAAGTTTCCTCGGCTGGCATTTCTGGCTGATGGAGGTAGCTTCGACTGACCTGGAAAGCCTCAATCGGCGTCTGCATTTCCATGCAAAGTTATTCGAGTCATTATTGGCTGCATCCGCCCTGTCTGCCGATTTGCCGTCCTTGATCGGATTGAAGCCAAGCCAGTGGGTTAGGCGGCTTGAGAATTTGCCGTTGACGGCGGTCTATGCGGTATTTCTGGCCACCCCGGATGGGAAGGCGCGCCAGAATCTTAACAAATACCTGGAAACCTGGCGGCATGTCAAACCGAAAACGAACGGACACGATCTGATAAAACGCGGCCTGCCGCCGGGCCGCGCTACCAGCAGGTTTTATAGCGCTTGCGGGAAGCCTGGCTGGATGAAGAAGTGAAAACGGAAAATGAAGAGCTGATCCTTCTGGAGAAATTGACAAAATTGGGTTAGAAATGTTTGAATGTGATTATATAAAAAACTGGCGGCCATTCGACCGCCAGTTTCTTTTCCGGGCAGAACTCAAATAAAGAACATCATTCCGAACAGCCAGGCAATCGTGGAGAAGAATACCAGCCATTCCAGGGCTGGCAAGCGCCCAGATCCGCGGGCGTTCGGGAGTCTGTTCCGGGTCGAGAAGGTCAGCCGGCTTTTTCTCGGTTTTCTTGAGCCTGGGCAGCATCAGGAAGGCTCCATACGCCAGGAAAGCCAGCAGGCTCAGCAGGTTGGCTGCCGGTGGCACGATCTGCTTTCCCGCAGGTTGGAAGAGGATGGCCAGTCCGAAGAAAAGTACCATCAACAGACCGGCGCGGAAATAAGTCATGGCGGCGATGGTGTGGAGTTTGAGGTTGTTCATCGGGAAGACGCCCACGGCAGCCACGCCCAGCACCGCAATGATCCCTGCTGCAGTTCCCAGCCAGCCAAAAAGGCTGTCGAATGATACCCCAGGCCGATGATATAAGGCAGGAACACCAACCCCCCGAGCAGCAGGCCGGCGTTAAAGAACCATGCCGCACGGCTGACTCCCACTTCGCCAAGTTCGGAAATGTAATGGTTGAGCAGGGAGATAGCGTTCGCCGCGTTTGCCGCGGTATACAAGAGCCGGACATAAAACAGCCAGGACGATCAGGCTGGTCCCGGCAATACCAAAGATGTGAAGTGCGTTGAAGGTCATGCGGAATATTATAAAGGCGCTTTCACTTCTTTTGCAATTCTTCGAACAGCGCCGCGCCATGGTATCCGCGTGCACGCACAGAACTCCCTGTTGTGACCGGGAACCACAGGTTCAATTGTTCGCTGCCCTTTTGGAACGACACGCCTACAAAACCGGGATTCGGCCCCGGTACGGAACCGGTTGGGAATCGATCCAGCACCACCAGGATTCTTTCCAGCAGGTTGCCCAATTCATCTGTATCCTTTAAATTGCGCACCTGTACCAAGATGCGGAAATCCGTTTCCATGGTCGCGAAGTGGTCCACCTTTCCAGTTGTGAGGATGCAATTTTCACCGTAGGCCTCAGCTCTGGCAGTTATATCCTTCAACCCGGCGGCTTGCATATCCGCTTCCACCCTGGCGCTTAGTTCCGGCAGGGCTTGCGTGGCCCAATTCCAGGCGCATTGTGTCGAGGGAGGCCGGTTGAAACGGGGACCGGCGTCGGCCTGAGCAATAGCGTGTTGCATCCGACCAGCAGGGAAATGAAAAGGAGCAGGAGAATGAATTTACGCATTGTTTTCCGTACCTGGAATTCTCATTTGTCGCAAAAAACGGCCATCGCGTGGCTTGTGCGATGGCCGGGATTCGGGCGGTGATTTAGAATTTACTGATATCTGAGAAGAAAGCCTTTGCCTTGGGGTAGCGCTCACGTGTAGCGATGAACCAGGCCCGGAAAATTTGGCCATACATGCGGAACCGCCAGATTTTGCCATTCCAATAACCGCCGCGTTCGGTGCGGAATTCGCTGGAGGGGTGCCAGACCCCTTTAAGTGCGACAACCCGCCTGCGATAACCATTCTGCCCGGCTGCCACGGTCAATGCGATTTCGAAGCCGTATCCCTCAGCCGCTTCGCGTGAAACGCATTTCAGCAATTCGGATCGCAGGCCGCGTTGCCCGGTCAGGAAGGGGGTCAGCCAGTGTGAGAAATCCGTGCCCCAGTGACCGCCCCGGAACAGGCCTAATGTCATATCGGCGCGATGTTCGATCACAGGTGCCAACAAGGCCTGGATGTGGTCGGGAGTCAGATTTTTGAGGTCGGCGTCCAGCAGCAGAAGAACTGGTGCAGTGGTGGCTGCCCATCCGCTGAAAATGGCCTGCCCTTTGCCCCGATTTTGGTCATGTTGGATGACCTGGATGCGCTGGTCCAGCGCGGCAGCCTTGTAAAGGATCTCTGCAGTCTTGTCCGTGGAGCCATCATCCACCAGGATGATCTCATCGAGCATGCTGGTGGCGCGCAAAACATCCAAGACCCCAGACACGTTAAGTTCTTCATTATATGTTGGGAGAATGGCGGCAATGCGGGGCTTACGGGGCTGACGAGGATTATCAGGCATCAAAAAATCCTTCTCTTGACCCGAGTATACCACCCGAAAGTTGAAAAGAATACCATGCCATTCGTCATGCCCGTTTCCACACCTCAGGCATCTTTCCTGCCTCCTACCAGTTCTCCCAAGGCGATTACGAACAATGTCACCGCCCAGATGACCAGCATGGCCAATCCGCTGATCTTTTCGATATTGTCTATCCGGACTTCCATTTCCCGCAAGGACCGTCCTGCAAGAACGAAACCTTGATCATATTGCACCACCACCGTTGCCATTCGAACGCCGTTCTCGGGTTGCCAGGTGACGCGGTCTTCGCCTTTTTGACGGGTATAGTCCAGTACGCCGGATGGGTAAGACCGGAACCGAGCCATGCAGAGTCGCTGAAGATGCCAACACCTTGCCGGAATCATCGAACACAATCATGAAAGGAGCCAGGCTGGTTGCGAGTTCCACCTTGGTGGCTGGAATGATCGAATCCACGCTTGCGCCGCCATTCAGAGCGCTGGCGGCATCCTCAGCCATCTGGATCTGCGGGTCGTTGGCGCCCATTCGCAGCGATTGCTGAACGGTCAGGTAGGCCAGTCCGCACAGGCCGGCAGTGGCAATGGCGAGCGGCAGCCAGCCCCTTATTATCTGAAAGATCGTTTTCATGAATATCTCCTTGTTGGATCCTGATGGGGACAATACTATATCACTTCCAACCGGAAAACCTTTCACAAGCTTGCAAAACCTCTCAGATTTGGGATCAGACCCACCCCACACAAATCCTACGGGATACCCTGATCTGGCAGATTTAAATAATAGGAGAAAATGTTGCGAATATGCCCGCCAACGTTTTTAGGTATAATCCACCCATTCCTTACCTTTTTGGAGATTGAATGACTCATAAACCCACCGGTGCGGAAATCCGCCAGACCTTTATTGATTTTTTTGTCGAGCATAAGCATACTTTTGTCCCGTCCGCTTCGCTGGTGCCGGGCGGGGATGCCACCCTGCTTTTCACCAATGCCGGTATGGTTCAGTTCAAGGATGTTTTCCTGGGCACGGATAAACGTCCCTATACGCGTGCCGTTGACTCGCAGAAGGTCCTGCGCGTGGCCGGAAAACACAATGACCTGGACGAGGTCGGCCGGGACGACAGCCACCACACCTTCTTCGAGATGCTCGGCAACTGGTCCTTTGGCGATTATTACAAGAAGGAAGCCATCGCCTGGGCCTGGCAACTGCTGACGGATGTCTGGGGCCTGCCAAAGGACAGGCTCTACGCCACCTGTTTCAAGGATGATAAGGGCAATATCCCCACCGACGACGAAGCCGCCGAGATCTGGAAGCAGCAGCCCGGCATGCAACCCGGACCACGTCCTGTTCTTCGGGCGCAAGGAAAATTTCTGGGAGATGGCCGAGACCGGTCCGTGCGGGCCGTGTTCGGAGATCCACATCGACCGGGGTGAGGAATTCGATAACCTGCGCGGCAAGCCGCACAGGTGCGGGGTCAACGGGGAATGTACCCGCTACCTCGAACTGTGGAACAATGTTTTCATCCAATACAACCGCATTGACAAGGATACCCTCGAGCCGCTGCCTGCCAAACATGTGGACACCGGCATGGGCTTCGAGCGGATCGTCTCCGTGCTGCAGGGCGTCGATTCGAACTACAAGATCGACCTGTTCCAGGGAGCGCTGGATGCAGTGCGTGCCCTGACCGGCGACTCGCTCGAAAAAATGTACGCCAACTTCACCCCCTACCGCGTCATCGCCGACCATGCGCGTGCCGCGGCTTTCCTGATCGCGGATGGCGTCGTGCCGGGCAACGTGGGGCGCAACTACGTCTGCCGCATGATCATCCGCCGGGCGGCCCGCTTTGGGACGAAACTTGGTCTGCACGAACCCTTCCTGGCGAAAGCCGCCGAAGCCATCATCGCTGCCTATGGTGATTTCTACCCGGAACTGGTCAAGAGCCGGGAGGCCATCCTCGACAACCTGACCCGTGAGGAGATCCGCTTTGCGCGCACGGTCGAATCCGGCACGGCTTATTTGCAGGGCATGCTGGATGAACTCAAGAAATCCGGCCAGAAGACCCTGGATGGGCGCAAAGCCTTTGACCTGTATGCCACCTACGGCCTGCCGTTCGAGATCGCCCGTGATATCGCCCGTGAGCAGGACCTGGATGTGGATGAAGCCGGTTTCCGCATCTGCCATGGATGAGCACCGCCTCGCCTCGGGCGGCGGCAAGGCCATGGGCAAGATGGGCGGCGAGGATGCCGAGTTCTATGCCGGGATTGTGAAAGAACTCCAGAAAGCCGGCAAGCTGGGCAAGGACGGGGTGGAATACAACCCGTATGAATGGCTGCAGGTCGAAGGCCCGGTGCTGGCGCTGGTTGCCGACGGGCAGGTCCTTGACCGAAGCCGGAGCCGGGGACCGGGTCGAAGATCCTGCTGCCGAAGACCGGCTTCTACGTCGAATCCGGCGGCCAGGTCTCCGATACAGGTTTCATTCGTTCCGCTCCGCCATCTCGCCATCTCGGGGACAATGGCGGGAGAGCGAGGGGGGCTGGGAGATCGAAGTGGACGAGATGCGCAAGCCCTCGGCGGGTGCGATCGTCCATGTGGGCGAGGTGGTCTTCGGGCATCCCAAGGCCGGTGACCTGGCGGTCGCCGCGGTGGATGCGGCCCGCCGCCATGACATCCGCCGCAACCATACGGCCACGCACCTTTTGCACGCCGCGCTCCACCAGGTGCTGGGCGAGAATGCCCGCCAGGCCGGTTCGCTGGTCGCGCCGGACCATTTCCGCTTCGATTTCAACCATCCCGAAGCGATGACGCCCGAGCAGGTGGAACGCGTCGAGAAGCTGGTCAACGAAGCCGTGGCGGCGGATTATCCGGTCACGCCGGTCAGCAAATCCCGTGAGCAGGCGGTGGCCGAGGGCGCCATGGCGCTCTTTGGCGAGAAGTACGGTGATGTGGTGCGGACCATCACCATCGGCGACCCGGATCATCGCCATTCCTACGAACTGTGCGGCGGCACGCACCTCGACCGCACCTCGGATGTGGGCGCGTTCCTGATCGTCTCCGAAAGTTCGGCCGCGGCCGGCGTGCGCCGCATCGAAGCGGTGACCGGGCGCGGCGCGTATGAACTGGTCGCCAGGCGCTTCAAGATGCTCAAGCAGGCTGCCGCGCGCTTAAAGTCTGCAGTGGATGAAGTGCCGCAGAAGGCCGAACTGGTGCAGGATGAACTGGCTGCGGCCCGCAAGCAGGTCGGCTGCGCTGAAGACCGAACTGGCTCTTTCGACCTTCAACGTGCAGCTTTCCAACGTGCAAACGGTTGGCGGATTAATTTGCTCGTGATGGAACTTCCCGGCGCGGATAAGGAAACCCTCGGCCAGCTGGCCGATAAATTCCGTGAAAAGTATCCCGGAGAATGGTATTTGTGTGATTGCCACTGTTTCCGGGGAGCAGGTCATCGTCATGGCAGCTGTGACCCAGGATTTGATCAAGAAGGGCATCAAAGCCGGGGACCTGGTCGGGCATGTCTCGCGCCAGTTGGGGGCGGGCGGTGGCGGTGCGCCGCACCTGGCCTTCGGCGGCGGCAGGGATGCTGCCAAACTGCCCGAGGCGCTGGCAAGCGTGCCAGGCTGGGTGGAAGGAAAAATGAATTAGCGGTCAAATTCATATTTTACAGCGCACCAACAAAATCTCGAACCGATGAATAGCCTTACACGCGTGCTCTGTTTCAACATTCGAACGTGGCCCGTTTGAACGTTCAAACGTTATAATGGGGGACGATGAAGACACAGGTAATCCAACTGGATCCGCATGATGATGGGATCTCCGTCCGCGATAAGATGTCGTGGGCCAAAACAGAACGCATCCTGCTGGTCTACCCGCGCCGTTCCCGCATCCTGGCGCGCACGCTGGATCTGCGCTTGCTCCAACGTCACGCAGTTGGGCTGGGTGCGCAACTCGCCATCGTGGCCCAACTGGACGGAGTCCGTCAGGTCGCACGTGAATTGGGCATCCCGATCTTTAAAACGGCTGCTATTGCCCAGCGGAGAGCCTGGGGTGAGAAACCCTCCATCGAGATGCCAGTCCGGCGTACACCAACGCCCTGACCTGCGGCAGATGCGCCGTGAAGTATTCCCTGATGAACCGCGTTGGCGGAATTTGTTGGGGGTCCGACTGCTCTTTTTTTCCCTGGCCGTCCTGGCTGTGCTTGTCTTGGTGCTGCTCTTTTTACCTTCTGCAACAGTCAGGGTAGCTCCCGAAACCCAAATGCAAAAGCTGGCAATCTCCGCCAGCGCCAGCTCCAAAGTAGCCACGTGTCAATCTGACGGGTAGCATCCCGGCCCGCCTGACTTTTACCGTGCTCGAACGCAGTAAGACTGCCTCGGTAACCGGTACTCTGATCATCCCGAATACCTCTGCAGTTGGCCTGGTGCGTTTCAGCAACCTGACCACCGGGGTGGTGGGCATCCCGGCCGGGACAATCGTCCGCACGACCGTCTCTCCGCCGGTCCGGTTTGCCACGACGATGGATGCAGTCGTGGCAGCCGGTGTCGGCAAGACAATGGATGTTCCCGTCCAGGCGGTTGAGGCGGGCTCTTCCGGAAACCTGCCGGCCGATTCTCTGGTCGCTTTCGAAGGAGACCTGGGCACCAGCCTGTCGGGCACCAATCCCAGCCCGACCACGGGCGGCTCGGATCGCTCTGCCCCCGTCCAGACCGCGGATGATCGTATCCGCCTGCGTGCTGCGCTGGTTTCTGAAATTCTGAACCAATGCAAAACCTCTCTTCCGAAATCCATCGGCCAGGGGGATACGTACTTCCCCGATACGCTTGCGGTCGGACAGGTGCTCTCCGAGACGTATTTTCCGGCGGATGGACAGACCGGGCAGACGCTCTCGTTGACGATGAACCTGCAATGCCAGGCGCAGTATGCCTCCCAGGCAGACGTGAACAGTCTGGGCCGGCTGGCATTGGATGCCAACCTGCCGGCCGGATTTGGGCCCTGTCACTCTGGTGGTTTCAACGCTCAATTCGAGCGCTCCTGTTACCGACTCCGGTGGGATCACACACTGGCAGGTACAGGCTCAGCGTCTCCTGCAGGCCCGGCTCGATCCGATGGTGGCCACGCAATTGATCCAGGGTCGCAGCCGCTGAAGTGGCCAGTCGGCGGCTGGCTGCATCATTCCGGCTGGCTGGCTCGCCCGTAATTGAACTGGTGCCCGCCTGGTGGCCCTGGCTGCCGGTTGTTCCGTTCCGGATCGTGGTCTCGACTGGAGATTGATTCCAGCAAGCGGACCGCCAAAACCAGCCATGAGAATCCTTGCTGTCGACCCCGGTTCCAAACGGATCGGTCTTGCCATCAGTGATCCGACCGGCACCATCGCCAATCCTCTGACGGTGATCCAGCATGTTGCGCGCCTGGTGGATGCGGCTGCCGTGGCCGAACTGGCCGACTCGCATGAGGCCGGTCTGATCGTTGTTGGACAATCATTGCACGATGACGGCAGCCCGTCCTTTGAAGGCCGCCGCTCGCTGCGTTTTGCCGAAGCCCTGAAAACCCAAACAACCATCCCGGTGATCCTGTGGGAGGAATCGTTCACCACCCAGGATGCCCGTCAGGCCCGTCTCCAGATGGGTGTTTCACGAAAGAACCGTTCCGGTCACCTGGACGACCTGGCTGCCACCGTCCTTCTGCAATCCTACCTGGATGCCAATCCCCGCATCATGAAACGTCGCCGTTCCTGTCTTCCCGGAATTCTCCTGCTCTTTATGCTTGTCGGTATCCTGCTGGTTGCCAGCGTTGTCTTTGTGCCAGCTCTGGCCTGGCAGTCTTTTGGTCCGCCCGGCCCCTCGCTGAATGCCTGGCAGCGTTTCAGTTATGCCCTCGACCTGGTTTGGAACGCCGGTGATTTGACCCAGCCGCGTGACCCGGCCGGATCGGAACAGACTTTTGTGTATCCAGCCAGGCGAAAGCGTCCCCTCGATCTCGAAACGCCTGGAAGAGGCCGGCCTGATCCGCAGTGCGCAGAACGTTCCGAACGTACCTGCTCTGGACGGGCCTGGATACCATCATCCAGACCGGCACGTACCGGCTCAGCCCGGCCCAGACCGGCCGTGCGATTGCCCAGACGTTGAAATCCACCAACGTTGACCGATGTAACCTTCGGCGTCCTGCCCGGCTGGCGGTTGGAGGAAATTGCCGCATCGCTGCCCAACCTCGGGTCTGGATATTACCCCGGAGGCATTCCTGGCGGCAGCCTCGGCTCCTGCCAATCCCCCCGACTTTTTACCGGCCGGTGCGACTGCCGAAGGATTTCTTCCTCCGGGTCAATATATCCTGCCGCGTACCACCTCTGCCGAACAATTGGTCTTACCTCCTGCTTCAAAATTTCTCTTCCAGGCTGACCCCGGAACTCCGCAGCGGTTTTTCCAGTCACGGGCTGACGGTCTACCAGGCGGTCACCCTGGCCTCCATCCTCCAACGCGAGGCCATGGTGGACGATGAAATGCCGCATGATCGCTTCCGTCTTTTACAACCGGCTGGCGATCGACATGCCTCTGCAAACCGATCCGACCGTCCAGTATGCCCTCGGTTTTAATGCCGCTCACAGCACCTGGTGGACCAATCCGCTCAGTCTGGATGATTTGAAGGTTGATTCACCTTACAATACCTATATTCATCCCGGATTGCCGCCTGGACCGATCTCCGAACCCGGCCTGGCCGCTTTGCGGGCAGTTGCCTTCCCTGCCCAGAGTAATTACTATTACTTCCAGGCGCGTTGTGACAAATCCGGCCTGCACAACTTTGCCGAGACGCTCGAACAGCACCAGCAGAATAAATGCCCGTGAGATGATGAGAGTAGTGAAAAAAGAATAGATAACAGCAGGTCACGCTTCAAGCGTGACCTGCTCAGTTTAAACTGATTTTCTTCCAGGGCAGGTGGTTTGGCTTTCCGTTGGAAAAAGGTCAGCAGGCCCGCGCCGATGGCCGTGCTAAGCAGGGCGGGTGTGAAAATGAACCAGCCGACGTAGGGGGTCAGGCATGCCAATACCAATAAAACCCGCCGCGCAGATCCTGCCCCAGGGGTGATGCGGAGGCGTTCCAGCGCGCACCGGTCAGGCCTGCCAGGGCAACCAGCCCCGGGAAGCCGGGAATGACCAATCCGATCAGCAACAGAACCACCAATACGCTGCCGATCAGGTAAACCATTATATCCGGACCGCCATTATATTGGGTCCATACGAACCAAATGACCAAAACCACGAACCAGAATATCACATTGATGATCCCCACCAGGAAGCTCCTCCAGGCGCTTGCCTCCAATTTCTGGCGGGCACGTTCAACGGGTTTCGGCAGTACCAGGCCAAGGTTCCCAGCAGGGCAATAAAAGCCAGGCCGCCGAGATAGAATGTACAGGATCGTAACAATCGTCGTCATAGGTGATTTTCCTTTTTCACGTGAAGGGAGCAAAAACTAATCTAAGGCCTTATCGAACGGCTTTACGCGGGAAAATGGTCTGGACGGTCGCGCCAAAACCGATGCAAAGAGCCGCCGGGGCGAAAACGAACCAGCCCAGAAAGGGGGTCAACCCTGAAAAAACCACGAGCGTTGCCCCGACTCAGGTTGGGATTGGTGAATGGCCGGCTATTCCCGATCCGCCGGCCAAGGCTGTTTGTCACGGCAGCCATCCCCATGGCGCTCAGGCTGATGAGAGTGAGAGTAATCAAAAACAGCAGCAGCGAAACAAGCACCTGCACACGCGTGTGCAGTGCCATGATGTAGGATACATTTTCTCTTGCCATTGTATTGAATACCGGCAGGTTGATGATATAGGCCAACAATAATAGGATTGCGAAAGAAAGGCTCAACCCGATCAATCCGATTACGAAAGAGCGCAAATAATGGCCTTCAAGCCTCTCCCGGACACGTTCCACCCTGGCTGGCAGGAGCAGATTCAGGAGGACAAGCAGTGCGATCGATGTGATCCCGCCAAAGAACAAGAATAAGACAAAATTCACGTTTTCCATAATATTCTCCTTGTGCTAGATTTCAGATTGGAGGGGATGCTTCACTTCGGTGCCTCAGGTGTGCTGTGAAAGATCAGGCTGAAGTTCCCTACCACGAGCAGCAGAACGGCCGCGATCCCCAGGATGAACCAGATGGGCAGAGTGGCGTGCGTGATCGCGATGGGAAGCGTCAGCTCAGGCGGATGCGGCAGCCGGATGATGGGCAGGTGGGAATAAACTTCGACCGGTGTGGGCCAGTTTATTTCCGGTCTGGTAATCATCATCTGCCAATCTCTGCACGATCCCGGCGACGTGGCCCGTCACTCTGGGGGCAAAAATGAGCAACACCCCGAGACTCACCCCGACCTGGATGGTGAGAGCCAGACGCCCGATCAACCCGAAGAAGCTGCCTGGGAGAGCATGCAGCACAGCCGGGGTCAAGTCACGTCCCAATTTTTCCTCCGGCAGGGCGGCCAGGGCCTGGAAAACGGTTTCAAGGGAGGCCAGCCTGCCCCGGCAATCCGCGCAGATCGTCAGGTGCACCGAAATGTGGGACTGCGCGGTGGCTTCCAGAACATTGTCGAGATATTCGTTTAGTTGGGCTTCGGTTGGGTGCTTCATGAGGCTTGTCTCAATTTTTCTGCCAGCAATTTTCTGGCACGGAAAAGATCGGATTTGATGTTGCTGAGTGGCTGGTTCAGCGTTTCGGCCATTTCGACGTAGCTCAACTCCTGGAAGTGGCGTAGTTCGATGACAGCCCGGAAACGCGGCGGAAGAGATAGCAGGGCGGCACGGATCTGGCGGTTTTGCTCCCGTGTGATGGTCTGCGATTCGGGCCCCGGGTCAGGGCCGGGGATGGTCGCCTCCTCATCCAGATGTAAGGTCTCCCTTCGTTCCAGCAGGTTCAGGCAAACATTGACTGCGATCTTCTTCAACCATGGACCGGGCGGGCGTTGCGGGTCGAGCGTTCGGATGGCCCGGTAAGCCCGCAGGAAGGTCTCCTGTGCGGCGTCTTCCGCCTCCCGGCACTCTCCAAGCATCCGGTAGAGCAACATTATAGACTCCGGCCTGATGACACTTTACCAATCCGCCGAAGGCATCCCGGTCGCCTTGTGCGGCGCGTTGGGCCAGGTCGCGTTCATCCATACTTATTTATTCTATATATTTATACAGGGAATTGCCCTAAAATGTTGCATTAAAAAGCAAGACCGTCGTTGGAAACGACGGTCTTGCGGTCAGGTTTACTTGCCTTCAGCTATCTCGACGTAATCCAGTGTTACAGTCTTCTCCAGGCTTCCGCCCAAATGCGTGATCAGTTCGGTGGTCCATTGGGCTTTTTCTTCAGCATCCTGGCGGCTCCAGGTGCGGCTCTTGATTTCCAGATAATAGCCCAGGTCGGGTGTATCGACCCGGTCCAGGTTGATGAAGAACTCCTCATCCTTATACCGCACCAGCCAGCGCAGACGATCCTTGTCAATCAGTGTCTCGTTGCTGGGCTTGAAATACTCGCGGTAAAAGCGCAGGCTGTTGGTCGCCGGGGCGAAGTAGCGGATGCGGGATAGCAGGACATTGTGGGCGAAATCGCCTTCCCGGGAGGGGCCGATCAGCGTCAGCCGGCCGCGCACGCCGGTGATCTGTTCCTTGTCATCGATGATCTCATCTTCGCGATAGCGCAGCCAGCCTTGCGCCGGATCAGCAAACGTAAAATAAGCATCGTGCTGGTGGTAGTGTTTCTTGCGCAGGATTTCAATCTCCGGCTTTTTGAGCGCTTCCAGAACTGTGGCCGGGTCAGCCAGTTTGACTTTGACCTGCACTTCGAAGGACTCTTCCTCTGCCGACCCGCCCAAGGCGACCAGTTTCGAGAAGACAGATTGTTCGCGCGCCATCAGGAAGATATCGATCTTTCGGGCATACTCATTGGCGGCTGCCACCAGCTCGGCTTCATCGAATGTCAGCAATTTTCGATCCTGCATCAGCCATTTTCCGTTGACCATCACGTCGCTGACATCGGTGGCTTTGGCGGCATAAACCAGTTGTGCATAAGGGTTTTCATGGTCCCGGCGGAAGCGTGGCGAGTTGTGCAGCGGAGAGATGTCCACCAGGATCAGGTCGGCGCGCTTGCCTGGTTCGAGCGACCCGGTGACGGCTCCGAGATGCAGCGCACGCGCACCCAGCCGGGTGGCCATGCGTCAGGGCTGTAGCTGCCGGAACGGAAGTGGGATCGTTGCTGACGGCTTTTGCGACGAAAGCTGCCAGGCGCACTTCCTCGAACATGTCCAGGTCGTTGTTCGAGGCCGGGCCATCCGTCCCGATCCCGACGTTCAAGCCCAACTCCAGCATCCTCTGGACCGGGGCAAAGCCGGAAGCCAGTTTCAAGTTGGAGGATGGGTTATGCGCCACACCTGCCCCGGCATGCATCAAGGTGCGCATCTCGCCCTCATCGATGTGGACGCAATGGGCTGCCAGGACTTTGGCGTCGAACAGGCCCTGTTTCTTGACATACGGGACAACCGGCATCCCATTATCACGCCGCATATTTTCCACTTCCAGGGCGGTCTCAGCGATATGCGTATGCAGCGGCACATCGTACTCGACGGCCAGTTGGGCTGTGGCCCGCAGGATTTCGGGTGTACAGGTGTAGGGAGCGTGCGGCGCGACCGAGGGAGTGATCAGGGCGTGCCCTTTCCAGCGCTGGATGAAATCCCGCGCGAGCGCCAGTGAATCCTCATACGAGGCGGCATCCGGGGTGGGGAATTTGAGCACGGTCTGCGAACAGACTGCGCGCAAGCCGGCCTCAGCGGTGGCTTTGGCCACATCTTCCTCGAAATAGTACATGTCGGCGAAACAGGTGACGCCGGTGCGGATCAGTTCGGCGCAGGCCAGTTGTGTTCCCAGCCGGACGAAGTCGGGCGAGACGAACTCGCGTTCGACCGGCATCATGTAACCCATCAGCCAGACATCCAGGCGCAGGTCGTCAGCCAGGCCGCGCAGCAGTGTCATCGGGACATGGGTGTGGGCATTGACAAGCCCCGGCATCAGCACTTTCCCGCCGCAATCGATGGTCTGCGCGCGCAGTATACGCTTTACGGATCTCCGCCTCGCTCCCCACGGCGAGGATGCTGTCCCCACTGATGGCAACTGCACCAGGTTCGTACTGGTGCATTTCCTCGTCCATGGTCAGGACAAGGGCGTTGACGAGCAGAAGAGTCGCAGATTTTGTCATTTGATCTCCTTTAATCCAGGGATTCTATCGTTGATTGTTGTTGGGAGTACTTTTCCTTACCCGTGGAAATTTATGGCTTCCATTTCAGGAATACGTTCAGAACCTGCAGGTTCATATCGAAATCGGTATCGGTATGATTGGTCAGTTCAATATCCAACGAGGCAATGCCCTGGTTGGCAGTCCAGTCCACCATGCCGCCAGTGTATTCGCAGCCGGTATCGACCGGCGGGTACTGGTAAGTGGTAACATCCGCCACCGCCTGAGCCAGCCGCTTGGAGGCATCACTGGTGGGAATGCCGCCGGGGAAAATTCCCAGCGCGGCGCTGTGATAATTGATCAGGCGCATCGAAACTGATGGCTTTGAATGAAGGTCATCAACGCCTTTGTCTCCGGTTCGGAGGCGGGACCGCTTCCCCCGGTGACGTAGGTGGTTGTCCAGCAGCCGCTGCGCGGCCAATCCGGCTGCCAGTTCGCCGGCCAGTTGCGATTCAGATCCACGCCGTTGGCGTTGGCCCGCCCCAGGTAGCTGATCGCACGTGCCACACCGTCCGGGTTCAGATCGTGCAGGATATACAGGGTCACGTTCGCCGGGACAACTTCGGGATGCTTGCCAAGATACGCCATCAACTCATCCGCCAGTTCGACGGTATTGTATTCGTTACCGCCGTGCATCCCGGCCACGATGAGCCGTTCAGTTGGCCCTGTGCCAAAGCGATATACCTCCAGGGGCAGCCCCTTCACGGATTTGCCAATTTTTATGGGTCCTTCGCTGAAGGGTATCAGCGTGCTTGTTTGAGTGGGAAGCTGGGTCGGGGTGAAAGTTTTGGTGGGATTTGGTGTTTTAGTAGGCGTCGGAGTTTTTGAAGAAGTGTGATAATAAGTGGCGGTAAGAGTGGGGGTACCATTCAGGGTTGGAGTGGGACTGGTGAAGGCCGCCTCCGCAGAAGTTTTCATCCGTATCCAGACCGCTGCCACCATCAGGATGCCAATCAGATTCACCACCCAAAAGCCGACCACGAACCTGCGCAGGTTTTTATTGGGGGAGGCAGCCGGCATGGATTACTCCACCTCCTGAGCGATGCGGCGCAACCCGTCCAGAGCGGTATTGACGGCCCAGCGTGCAGCATTCCGGGGATGCCCGCCATAAGTGAGGCGGCGTTCCTCCTGGCCAGGCGGGGTAATGCTGACGATCGCAATATCCTGCTGACCGGCAGAGATGGAAAGAGCTACTCCCAGGACAGCAGTTGCGTTCAATTCCTGGCCGAGGGCTATGGCGCTGGTCGCCAGTGCGTCCATCCCGACTTCACGGCTTCTTCCACCCTGATATGCCGGATGGCCGATGCGATTAAGCCTTGTCAACAGGGCGTCCTCCAAGGCCGCTTTCAACAGTTGCCAAGGTCCAGCCTCGCCGGGACAGCGCCTCGAGCGTGACACCTTCCAGGGTATCGCTGTCTGCACCGAAGAGATTCTTTCCCAGCCGCTTGCGGATATCCTGTTCCACTCCAGAGATCATGCTTTCAGCTTCGGCAATCGTGCCGGCTTTGGCAGCGATGCGGATATCCACAATACCGGAGTGGGCGGTCAAGCCCACGGTTGGGTTGTTGAGCGTTTCCAGGTCGCCGACCTGGTCATCGAGCGCGCCTTCCCCGATCCCGCTGACGTGCAGCGTGCGGATTTTGATGACCTCGTGCAGGATTGAACCGTTTTTGCAGGTAAGGGACAACGGCATCGGCCAGCAGGGTTTCCATTTCACGCGGCACGCCGGGCAGGGTGATGATCACCCTGACCTCTGCCAGCTCTGCTTGCTCCTCTCCTACCGGGAGAGCGGTCGGGGATGAGGGGATTTCCACGATGAAAGCCGGGGCGGTGCCAACCGGATTTTCGATCACAATGGCGCCTTTGGGGATGTAAGCCTGGCGTTTCTGGTTTTCGGTGGGTGTGCGCCCATACCGGGCGATGCGATCAACGATCTGTTCCCAGAGTTCCGGATGGAATTCGAGCGTCGTTCCGACTGCCTCGGCGATCGCCTGGCGGGTGGGATCGTCCACGGTGGGACCCAGGCCGCCGGTGGTGATGACAATGTCGGCACGCTGCAGGGCTTCGCTGACGACCTCGGCGATGCGCCCGGCATTATCCCCGACTGTCTGGGTGCGGTACAGGTCCACGCCCAGCCCGCGCAAGGTCTGCGCAATGAAGCGGGTGTTGGTGTCGGCGGTCTCGCCGAGCAGGAGTTCGGTACCGATGGTGATGATCTCTGCGGTTGGCATGGATGGATTATATTCTTAAAACAGTCGGGGCGGCAGTTTTTCTGCCGCCCCGAACTTTCAGGCTTATTCCATTCCGAGATAGGCTTTTTGGACCATCTCATTGCTTTTCAAATTGGCCGCCGTATCCTGCAGGACGATCTGTCCGGTCTGGATGACATAGCCGCGATGGGCAATCGAGAGGGCCATCAGGGCGTTCTGCTCCACCAGCAGAATGGTGGTGCCTTCCTGGTTGATCACTTTGATCACATCGAAAATCGCCTCCACCAATACAGGCGCCAGGCCCATCGAAGGTTCGTCCATCAGGAGCAGGCGTGGGCGGGTCATCAGGGCGCGACCCGTGGCGAGCATCTGCTGCTCACCGCCGGAGAGTGTCCCGGCCACCTGGCGCTGACGTTCCTTCAGTCGAGGAAAGATGGTATAGACACGTTCCAAATCCTTCTGGATCCCGGCGCGGTCGCTGCGGGTGTAGGCTCCCAGGTCGAGGTTCTCGGCCACGGTCAGACGGGCGAAAATGCCGCGTCCTTCTGGAACCATTGCCACACCTTTCGAAACAACCTCATGCGCCTTGAAAGGGCTGATATCTTCGCCTTCGAGCAGGATGTTTCCCTGGCGGGGTTTCTGGAGACCACAGATGGAACGCAGAGTGGTTGTTTTACCGGCGCCGTTGGAACCGATCAGGGTGACAATTTCGCCTTTTTCCACAGTCAGCGAGATGCCTTTGAGGGCATGGATGTTGCCGTAATAAGTGTGAATGTCGTTAACTTCAAGCATTGGCATAGGTACCTCGCGTTCAGGCGGGCTGTGGAGCGGCGATTATTCAGGCCGGAGGCCGCACCGCTTCCCAGATAAGCTTCGATGACGCGTGGATTGCCCTGGATCTCGGCGGGAGTCCCCTCGGCGATCTTTGCGCCGTAATCCAGCACGGCGATCTGTTCGCTGATCCCCATCACCACACGCATGTCGTGTTCGATGAGCAGGATGGTGATACCCAGTTCATCCCGCAGGCGGCGGATGAAGTGCATCATATCGGTTGTTTCGTGCGGGTTCATTCCGGCGGTCGGTTCATCCAGCAGCAGCAAGCGCGGTTGGCTGCCAAGGGCGCGGGCAATTTCCAGCCTGCGCTGGGCGCCATAAGGCAGGTTACGGGCCAATTGGTCGCCCAGGCCAACCAGACCGACGAAATTCAACAGTTCGCGGGCTTTTTCGACGGCCGCTTTTTCTTCTTTCATAACGCGTGGCGTGTGAAGAATTGCATCCACCCAGTTGGCGCGCAGACGGGAATGCTCGCCGATCAGGATATTCTCGATGGCGCTCATATTGGAGAACAAACGGATATTCTGGTAAGTGCGCGAGATGCCCCGATAGGTGACCTGATCGGGGGTCAGGCCGACCAGGCTTTTCCCGTAGAAAAGGATTTCGCCCGCTTCCGGTTCGTAGAAACCGGTGATGCAATTATAGAAGGTGGTCTTCCCGGCGCCGTTTGGACCGATGACGCTGAAGATGCTGTTTTCCTGGATGA
This sequence comes from uncultured Chloroflexia bacterium, assembly GCA_963830665.1. Lineage (GTDB taxonomy): Bacteria > Chloroflexota > Anaerolineae > Anaerolineales > Villigracilaceae > UBA877. The sequence goes on along the minus strand of CAWHNM010000023.1, from coordinate 199,053 downwards.
TGAGATCGACCGAGTTGACCGCGGTCAGGCCGCCGAATTGCTTGGTCAGGGAACGGGTTTCAAGTGCGATGGTCATTTTCCCCTCCCTTCTTCGGGGGTCTCGGTCACCCCGGCATCTTTTTCAATCTCCATTTTTCGGCGTGAGGATGGGATGATACCTGCAGGTCGCCAGAGCATCATCACGACCAGCAGTGCGCCAAAGACCAATACACGGTAATCCTGGAGTTGGCGGAGCACTTCCGGCAGGCCCTTGAGCACCAGCGCACCGGCGATGACGCCCGGGATGTTGCCCATCCCGCCGACGATCACCACCGCAACCACGTTGATGGAAACCATCAGGTTGAAATCCTCCGGTCCGGTGAACTGGTTGCGGGAGGCAAAAATTGCGCCGCCCAGCCCGGCAAAGGCCGCACCGATGGCAAAGGCCAGCAGTTTCTGGGTCAGGGTGTTGATGCCCATGGCACGGGAGACCGTTTCATCTTCGCGCATGGCTTCCCAGGCGCGCCCGACGCGTGAGTTCTGCAGCCGGTTGGTGACGAAAATAACCAACAACACTGCCAGGAAGATCAGGTAAACAAAATCAATGCCGCTGTTGAATGGCTTTCCAAACAAGGTCGGCCCGCCTACGGCGGGTACTCCTTTCGGTCCGCCGGTAAAGGGCGTCAGAGCATCGCTCTTGCTCAGGATGCGGATGATCTCGCCAAAGCCGAGTGTCACGATGGCCAGGTAATCGCCGCGCATGCGCAGCACCGGTGTTCCCAGCAACAGTCCGGTCATTGCGGCCAGAATGACCCCGATTGGCAGAACGATCCAGAAGCTCCACAAGAGATGGTGCGGCTGTGGGGCGGTCAGCAAGGCCATGGTGTAGGCACCGATGGCAAAGAAAGCCACATACCCCAGGTCGAGCAGGCCGGCCAGACCCACCACGATATTCAAGCCCAGTCCAAGCAGAACATAAATACCGACCGTACCGATGGTATAGTTCCAGTATTGTCCGGCACGTCAGGGGCACCAGGAAGACCAGCACCAGCAGGATGCCGTAGATAATGTAACGGGTATAGGGGCTGCCTGCGCATCTGTTTGAAAAACGAGATGCTGGCCGAATTTGTCCCAGGTGCTTGTTCCAGGTGGCCGCACTCCGGCTCCGCCAACTGCCGCGGCTGATCCCCCGGCTCAATAAGCCACCCAGGAATCCGGTTACCAGTCATGAAAACGAGGTAGAAAAGCCCTGCTTGCCAGCGGGCGTCTTACCGAGCAGGAACTGTTTGACCGCGGCCGGCAGGACTTCGGCCAGGTACATGCTCATCTGCACACCCTGCTGGTTCAGGGTTCCAACCAGTAGCACCAATCCACATACCAGAAGACCATGCACCAGACCGGTGATCAAGCTGCCGAGCAAGAGCTGCGCCCCAGGGATCTCGAACTGCTGCCCTTTTCCTTGCGGGAACCACTGGCGCCTGCCCACAATCCAACCAGACCGAGGAAAATGAGCATGTTCAGCATTTGGGGTGTCAGCCCAAGGAACGGATTGGCGGCTTTGTTGCCGAAAGAGATCTGCCAGAAGATCCGCCAGCCGTACCGGTGAAGCCGATCAGGAACAGGAAAATGGTGATGATGCCGAAGATAATTCCGGCATTCAGGGCGAGTGCGCAGTTGTTTTTTCATCACACTTTCTCCTCGGTGAGAACCTCACCCACAATACCGGTCGGGCGGAAGATCAGCACCAGCACCAGGATGCCAAAGGCGATCACATCTTTGAGCTGGAAACTGATTCCCAGGATGGCCGGGCCCAGGCGATTCAACCAATCCCAGGAACAAGCCGCCCAACATGGCACCGGGAACGCTGCCGATGCCACCCAGAACGGCGGCAGTAAAGGCTTTGATGCCGGGGATGAATCCGACGAAATAATAGACCAGGCCCAGGTGGATACCCCACATGACACCCGCCGCGCCCGCCAGTGCTCCACTGATGATGAAAGTGCGGCTGATGACGCCATCCACATCGATGCCCATCAGAGCAGCCACCTGCTTGTTTTCTGCCACTGCCCGCATGGAACGGCCCAGCCTGGTGCGCATGACCAGTAGATACAGACCAGTCATGAGCAAGGATCGAAAGTACCACTGTCAGAACACCTGTGTAAGGGAGAATGACCGTCGTTCCTCCAATGGGGAGATTCCAGCCCTCGCCGCGTGTCAGGATGAGCGGATTGGCATAATCCCGCCGTTGGGCACCAAAGAGCAATTGTGCCGGCATTTTCCAGGAAGATGGATGCACCGATGGCAGAGATCAGAGGAACCAGGCGGGAGCACCGCGCAGTGGACGGTAGGCGATCTTTTCAAGAAAAAAGCCGCTCAAGCGCGGCTATGGATGCGCCAACGATAAAAGCGAGGAACACCGAGAGAATTGGGTTTGCATCCAGAAAAGTTAATTTTGGGATTGGCCAGGCCGTGGGGATGGGATGGCTTTGAAGGCTTCGAAGACAAAATAGCCGCCGAATGCGCCGATCATCATGATATCGCCATGGGCAAAATTGATCATGCGCAAAATGCCATACACCAGGGTATAGCCAATGGCGATCAACGCGTATACACTACCCAGGATAAGGCCGGCGATGATGAAACGCGCCCAGGTATCCAGCCCGTAAGTTGGGGTGCCGATTAATACAACATAAAGTCGCCAGAGCAAATATCCGGCGAATAAAATTCCAATAATGCCCTGAACGATCTTATACGTGGTGACCCGGCGGGCGGGTGATTTTGCATTGGGCATGGCCCTTCTCCTCAATGATGGAGTGGTAATGACAAAATAGCGGGGCAAGCGAGGCTTGCCCCGCCATTTATTCAATTATAGTACAGGAGCGCAAAACAAGCGACACCGGTTTATTTAGGAGCCTCAACCCATTTGCCGCCCTTGTCAATATTGAAGACCGGGCCGGAAGCTGAGCACTCACCGGTGGCGTCGCAGGTGATAGTGCCGGAAAGACCTTGGTAATCCTTGGTGGCGCGCACGGCGGCAACCAGGGCAGCGCGCGGGACGTACAGCTTGCCATCGCCGCCGAGCGACGGCTACACTCTCGATATTCTTGATCAGAACGGCCGCGGCGTCATAGGCGGTCCAGGTATAAGGGGAGAGCTTGCCAGCCGGCTGGCCGTAGGCAGCCAGGTAAGCGGCATCGAATTTGGTCTTGGCAGCCGAAGCGGGCGGGATGAGCGAGGTGGAGTAAGCGCCTTCACCATTCGCAGCGGTGCGATCCAGGAAGTCCTGGCCGAAGGTGCCGTCATCACCGAAGAAGGTGACGCCCGTCGAGACCGGACTGTTTCATCTGGTTGACGATGACAACTGCTTCAGCAGTGTAACCACCGTAGAAGAGCGCCTCGGGTTTCTTGGAGGCAATATCGGCCAGAACAGCGCTGTAGTCGATTCGCCGGGGGTGATGGCCTGGAAGGCAACCACTTTGCCACCCAGACCGGTGAATTGATCGTTGACTACCTGGGCGAGACCCTGGCCGTAAGCCTGGCCATCATGCATGATCGCCAGATTCTTGATGCCAAGTTTGTTGTACAGGTAAGCAGCCGCAAATTTGCCCTGGGCGGCATCCGTGAAGACGCAGCGGTTGAAGACCTTGGAACCGGTCGTGGTCAGGGCGGGGTTGGTGGCCGAGGGGGACATCATCGGGATGCTGGCGGCTTCGTAAATGGGCATGGCAGCCTTGGTTGCGCCGGAGAAGATATGGCCGGCAATGGCAACGACCTGCGGGTCGGCAACCAATTTATTGGCGACAGCTGCGCCGCCTTCGGCCGTACCACCGTCATCCTGGGCGACCAATTCGAACGAGAAGCCCTGGAATGAGCCGGCATCGGAAACGGCGATCTTGGCGGCCTGGGAAATATCCTGGCCGAAAGCCGCATTGTCACCGGTCATGGGTGCGCCCATGCCGATCTTGACGGTCTGGCCGGGTTTAAAAACGGCGCAACCGATGGCATCAGTTCCGCAGACGGCCGGGACGGCAGCAACGGGAGCCGCTGTTGCAGTCGGCAGAAGTACCGGTGCAGCCGGTGCTTGTGTGGCTGGTGCAGGTGCAGCGGTTGGGGTAGCTGCGGTGCCGCAGGCGGCCAGAACCATGCTGGCGACCAGTACTGCGGCGAAAACAAAGTATAGGCGTTTCATAAAATTTCTCCTCCAGTTGGGTTGGTTTAAGTCGGTTGATATTGGTGAACAATTTGTGCAGTTGCGCAAGCCGACCAGGCTTCATTCGTATATGTCTGAGACCACCTCCTTTAGGGTAAATCTCTTTATTCAGATGATGAGAGCCGATGCTGCTCATCATATTTCTTGAAGCAACCACTTGTGCTCTATTGTGTTGATATACGGGGAATTTGTAAAGATATACGGCGTATTAAACCGATGATTATTATACAGAATCATCCACTGGTCAAGGTCTTGATGGTCTTTCTAAACCAGATTTTATTCAGAATTAATTCGGTTCGTTCATCTTTCCATAGAGCAGGGTTTCGCGGATCAGTAGGTCTGTATTACGGATTTTCATTGCCAGGTCTGCGGCCAGGTTGTACATCAACCGGTACCCCAATTGCGGATGGTTCTCACAAAGCGGCATCACTTTGTCGCGCGCCAGGATAAGCAGGCTGGTGTCCTTCTGGGCCGCCCGGACGGTCGCCGAACGCAGCCCTTCGTCCACCAGGGCGATTTCGCCAAAGGATTGGCCGCGACGGAGAGTGGCAATCGTGACCGTGTCTTTCGGAGACTCAGGCCCTCCGACGATGGCAGGATTAACCAGGATCTCCACTTCTCCCCGGACGATTATGTAAAGTTCTTTGCTGCTGGCGCCTTCTTCCAGAATGATTTCTCCCATTCCGTACGTGCGTTCCTTGCACAGTGCTGCCACCATCTCCAGTTGAGTGGGCGTGAGTTGATAGAATATATCCGCTTGTTTCAAGGAAGTGGTTATAGCGCTCATGATTTCCTCCTGGATCGAGAAAACAACCATGCAGCACATAAATGTGACATCGACTACAGCTAATGCGGGAAGGTCTTATCCAGCCAGAAGAGCGGGTTCACCTGGATGCCGTTCACCCAGATTTCAAAATGGAGATGCGCACCGGTGACGCGACCGGTGGCGCCAATTTTCCCGATCAATTGCCCCGCCTTGACATGATCTCCGGTGGCAACGTAGATTTCTGCCTGGTGATAGTAGGCGCTGAAAACTCCCTGGCCGTGGTCGATGATCGTTGCATTCCCGCGCACCGTTTTCAGGCCGGTGAACACCACCACCCCATCTGCGGCAGCATAGATATCGAATGGATGGGCCTGCGAACAGACTCCGAAATCGATCCCGGTGTGAAAACTATGCAGTGCCCCGCCATTGTAGGAACGGCGGTCGCCGTAACCCGAGCGGATGCAATACTGCGCTGTCGACCGGTAATTGGAAGACCCCGTTCCAATACTTTTCCGGCGTCACCACGGATGTCAGGGAAAGCAGCCATTGGTCTTCCGGACCGGTCACAGCCGGGTCGATCGTGGACGGGTCCACCTCCAGGGCCGGGTCGTTTGGAAAATTCCCCGACTTCACCAGCACCATTTGCTCGAACGACTGGATTGACCCATCCGCCTTGGTGACATCCATCCGCAGCGGATACAATCCGGGGTCGAGCATGGCATGAACACCCTGCAGCGCCACCCAGGTGTTGGCATCGGTACTGAAGAAGTGCAAAGGCTGGTCCACCAGCAGGCCGCCCAGAGTCACCGCTTGTGAAGTGACAACTTTGATCTGTGCGGTCGATCCCTGCCTGAGTGGCAGAGGATCCACTTGACTGCAGAAACGATCGCAGCAGGCAGTCCGGAAGGGGGGGCGGTGGAAGAGCCGGAGGGCAGGTAAAGGATGTCCCCGGGCAAGCTGGCCGATGGGCTGGTGAGACCGTTGATCTGTGCAATCGTCCAGGGGTCGCTGCCTCCCTTGACTGCCAGTTCCAACATGGTTTCATCCTGTCCCAGGCTGGCCCGGTCGGTCCAGGCCGGCTGGTTGTCCTGTTGCAAAACAACGAGTTCGCTAACCTGCATACAGTTCGGTTGGGCTGACGATGTGGTTGAGTTTGCGCAGGATGGCCGGATCGATCCGATATTGACGGCTCAGGCTTTCCAGGGTCTCGCCAAAAGGCACCGGCTTGGTCATCAGTGTGCCGCTCAACCCCTCCAGGCCGGGGATGACCAGCTTGTCGCCGACGAAAATGTCCTGGCTCGCCATGTTGTTGATTGCCTGGAGGTCGCTTACGCTGACGTTGAAACGGCTGGCAATTCCCCAGAGCGTATCTCCCTCTTGAACAATGTAGACGGGGCCGGGGGCAGGGGTGCTGGTTTGGGCGGAGACAGGCGTTGCTGAAAAGATCAGGAATAATGAAAGGATAAAGGCGGCGATTCGTTTATGCATTTTGGAACTCCACATGATCCCCAATTTTAAACTCGTTCAATCTGCTGGGATGGATCTCCAGGATGTACCTGGCTGGTTGGTGGGGCGCATAAGCTGGACGCCAGGCTGCGCGCCAGTACGGTATCCACTACCGTAAATTCGGAATTGATCCAGATCACCGCCAGGTCCATGTAGACAAACAGCATGTGGATGGATGTGTCAAGGCGGCTGTCGCGTGCTTCGACCAGTAAAAGGCCTTCATTATGGGGCAGATCGGATCGGAACATCAGTCCGCGCAAGCGGCACAGGAAACTGTCACAATAAACTGCCTGCAAAGGTGCAGGCAGCGGCTGGCTCTTGTTTTCCAGGTGGATGATCTTCATAAACAATAGACATATTTAAGGAAACGGGGCGATGTTTCGCCCCGTTCGGATTGGATCAGGCTGAAGCTTTTTTCTTGCCGGAGAGCACATTATCCACGCTGTTTAGAAGTTCCTGGGGGCTGAAAGGCTTGGCGATGTAATCATCCACTTTGGCGATGTGCAGACCGAGCACTTTATCGATACTCTGGGCCCTGGCGGTGACAACAATGACCGGGATATTTCTTTGTTGCCTCGTCGGCTTTCATTTGTTGGTAAACTTCCCATCCGTCCATGTCAGGCATCATCAGGTCGAGAAGCACCAGGTCCGGGATGTTCCTCATGGATGAGTCTTGAGGCCTTCCTCACCGCTGGTGGCTCCACGGACAATCAAAACCGCGCCGGCTCAGGATCAGACGGATGAGATCGATCATTTCCGGTTCGTCTTCGATACACAGGATGATTTTTGCTTCTCGTTCGACCAAGGTTCACCACCTGAACGAATTAAGTTTACCACATTAAATATCAGATGAAAGCCGATCCCATCAAGCACTACATTCTCTTCTTCGATACAAGTCACAATCCTTGTTACGCTTTTTCTCTTCGAAACAGAATATATTAGAACTTTGTATAAAATATTCTCCGAATCTGGTATAGAGGTCCATAGGTTGGTATAATCTATATTTAAGGACTGGAGGTCCATGTGAAATCACGCAATCAATCCTATATTATCTATCTGCTGCTGTTCATTGCGATCGTGGCAATGATCTATTTTAATATTCAAAAGCAGCCAAATGCACAGGGGCCATTGACGCATCAGCGAGGTTGCTCAGCAGGTTGAAGCCGGCAAGGTCGCCCGCATTACTGTCAAGAACGACAATAGTTTGACCGTAATCTCTGCAAGTGACAGCACGATCGAACAAACCGCCCGCAAAGAACCCGAAACCACACTGGTCTCGCAATTATTGGCCCTGGGTGTGACCCCGGACACAGCTTGCCAAAGTCACCATCGAAGTCACTCCACCCAGTCCCTGGGCGGGTCTGTTGACCCTGGCATCCTACCTCCTGCCGGTGATCCTGTTTGCCGTCCTGTTCTGGTTCATCTTCCGCCAGGCGCAGGGCAGCAATAACGCGGCCATGGCCTTCGGCAAGTCCAAGGCGCGCATGTTCAGCGGGGAACATCCCACGGTCACTTTTGAAGATGTTGCCGGTATTGACGAGTCCAAGGACGAACTCAAGGAAGTGGTTGAGTTCTTGAAAGAGCCGCAGAAGTTCATCCAACTGGGTGCGCGCATTCCCGAAGGGCGTTCTATTGGTTGGCCCTCCCGGTACGGGCAAGACCCTGCTTGCCAAAGCTGTCTCCGGCGAGGCGGGTGTGCCCTTCTTCTCGATCTCTGGATCGGAATTCGTTGAGATGTTCGTCGGTGTGGGCGCCAGCCGTGTGCGCGACCTGTTCGACCAGGCCAAACGTCACAGCCCGTGTATTGTCTTCGTGGATGAAATTGATGCAGTCGGACGCCAGCGCGGTGCAGGCCTGGGCGGTTCGCACGATGAGCGCGAACAGACCCTCAACCAGATGCTGGTCGAGATGGATGGCTTCGATACCGACACCAATGTGATCGTTGTCGCTGCCACCAACCGTCCGGATATCCTCGACCCGGCCCTGCTGCGTCCAGGACGTTTCGATCGCCGGATCACCCTCGATCGTCCTGACATGCGCGGTCGTGAGGCCATCCTGAAAGTGCATGCCCGCGGCAAGCCCTTCGATCCCAGCGTGGATCTTGGTTCGATTGCCCGCGGCACGCCCGGTTTCGTCGGTGCGGACCTGGAAAACCTGATCAACGAAGGCGCCATCCTGGCAGCCCGCCGAAACTTAAAGGCCATCGGCCAGCCGGAATTGGAAGAAGCCATCGAACGGGTCGTCATGGGACCGGAGCGCAAGTCCCGCCTGATCAGCGACGAAGAAAAGCGCATCATTGCCTATCACGAGGCCGGTCATGCCGTGGTGGTGACTGCCATCCCGGAAGCCGACCCGGTCCAGAAGATCACCATCGTCGGGCGCGGACAGGCAGGTGGTGTAACCTGGTTCCGTCCGGAAGATGACCGTGTTCTGACCTCGCGCAAGAAACTGGTAGCGCAACTGGCGGGGGCCCTGGGCGGACGTGTTGCCGAGAAGCTCGTTTTCGATGACATCACCTCCGGCGCATCCAATGACCTGGAACAGGTCACCCGCATGGCACGCGCCATGGTCACCCGCCTGGGTATGAGCACCGAACTGGGTTCGATGACCTACGGTCAGAAGGAAGAACTCATCTTCCTGGGCCGCGAGATTTCCGAACAGCGCGATTACTCCGAGGCGATTGCCGAACAGATCGACCGTGAAGTCCGCAAGCTGGTGGACGAAGCGTATGAACAGGCGACCGGGATTTTGAAGAAATACCGCCAGCAATTGGACGCAGTTGCCACCAAGCTGCTCGAAGTGGAGTCGTTGAGCCGTGAGGAATTTGAGAAGATCTTCCCGCCCCCGTTCCCCAAGAAAAGCGGCACGCCGCAGGTTGCGTAGAATAAAAACGTAAAACGAAAAACGTAAAAAGAGCCTCCATATGGGGGCTCTTTTTACGTTTTACGAATTACGTTTTATTTCGTCGATCAATTCCCTTTTCAATATTTTCCCCACCGTGGATTTGGGTAATTCGGTCCGGAAATCCACTTCGGTCGGGACCTTGAACGGGGCCAGCCGCTCCCGGCACCAGGCCTGAATATCGGTCCCGCTCAACGTTTCGCCGGGCTTGAGCACCACCCAGGCCTTGACTGTCTCCCCGCGGTACGCATCCGGGATGCCGGCCACGGCGACTTCCGCCACGCCCGGATGAGCGCTGATGACCTGCTTCCACCTCGCGCGGCCAGACTTCCATGCCGCCCGGTTTGATCAGCTCCTTCTTGCGGTCAACAATGTAGAAATAGCCCTGTGCGTCCATGCGGGCGATGTCCCCGGTGTAGAGCCAGCCATCCCGCAAGGCGATCTCCGTCTCTTGGGGCATGTTGTGATAGCCCAGCATCACTTGCGGACTGCGGATGACCAGCTCGCCCGCTTCGCCGGTGGGCATTTCGGTGATGCCATCTTCCAGGCTGACGATCCTGGCATCCACATCCGGGAGCGGCAGGCCGATCGAGCCGAGGCGGTTTTCCCCTTGCAATGGATTGCAGTGTGTGGCGGTTGGCGCTTCGGACAGGCCGTAGCCTTCGACGATCCGCCCGCCGGTGAGGCTTTCGAATTTCTCCTTGGTCTGTTTCATCAGCGGGGCTGAGCCGGAGATGCAGGCCTTGATGCTGGATCAGGTCCACCTTCCCGGCAGGCCACCTCCGGGGCATTATTGATGGCATTGTAGAGCGTGGGCGCGGCCGGGAAGTAGGTGACAGCATGGGTTTGGATGGCAGATAACAGGTCCGGGATGTCGCGCGGGTTGGGGAGGATGACCAGGCTGGCGCGCAGGGCCATGCCCAGCAGCATCCCGCAGACCATGCCGTAGATATGGTAGACCGGCAGGGCCAGCAGGAAGGTCTCTTTCTCTTCCTCCAGCGTGGACATCCAGGCCTTGAACTGCAGCGCGTTCGCCACCAGGTTGCGGTGACGGGCCACGGCGGCCTTGGCGATGCCGGTCGTCCCGCCGGTGTACTGGAACAGGGCGATATCCTCCGGCCCTACCTCAGCTTTGAACGCGATGTTGTTATCGTTGTCTTTCTTATTCGTGATTTTCGTGTTCGCCTGCCCCGCCTGTTCTACATCCTTTTGCACGATGTTCTTCAGCGGGGTCGTGGAGAGAAGTTCTTTGAAATGCAGATCACCTGGTTGAGGGACGTACATCTCCGGTCACGATCACCCGCCGGATACCGGTTTCCGGTTGGGCTGTTTTGAGCGCTCGTAAAGCCTCCCGGCGCAGAAAACCGTTTCGATGCCGGCGTCATTGACCTGGTGGACGATCTCGGGCGGGGTGTAGAGCGGGTTGATCGCCACCACGACCGCCCCGGCTTTCAGGATGGCAAAGTAGGCCAGCACGAACTCCGGGCAGTTGGGCATGAAAATGCCGACGCGCTCCCCCTTGCGGATGCCGAGGCCGCGCAGACTTGCGGCGATTTGGTCGGTCTGGGCTGCCACCTGCCGGTAGTGATAGCGTTTCACCCTTGAAGATCAGGCAGGCACGCCGAGGGCATAGCCGGGCAGCTTCGTCCAGGAAATGGAAGACTGGCACAGCGGGATAATCCAGGTGCGGCGGCACGCCGGGATCGTAGCTGTTGAGCCAGGGACGGGAGGTCATGCGGAGAGTATAGTTGCGGTATGCCGGTGTCGTAATGCGAGAGCCAGGGGCGTGAGGTCATGAGGGGAGTATAGCGGAGAGGCGGCAAAGTCAACCAGTGGATGTGGCCAGGTTGAATCAATAGGTGAGGTGCAATCGACGGTAGTAAATTCATGTTAAAATAGTGCTGAAGGAAAGATGATATGAAACGCGATGATGTGATCCGAATACTTGCGAACAAGCGTGCCGATCTTTCCAATCAGTTTGGGGTACAGACGCTGACACTTTTTGGATCGGTTGCTCGTAATGAAGCCACTCCAGCCAGTGATGTGGACTTGCTGGTCGAGTTTAACCGCCCGGTTGGCCTGTTTGGCCTGTTCGCACTGCAAAACCATCTCGAAGATCTATTCGGTTGCCCGGTGGATTTGGGCACACCCGACAGCCTCAAACCGCGTTTGAAAGCACGTGTTTTACGGGAGGCGATCCGTGTCGCTTAGGGATTGGAAGGAACGGGTACAGGATATTCTGGATGCAATTGCCGAAATTCGGGTTTTCACGCATGGAATGGATTTTCAAGCTTTCGCGAACGATGCAAAAACGCTCAAGGCGGTTGAACTGGATTTTATTGTCATCGGAGAGGCAGCCAATCAAATTCCTGATGAAGTGGAAGGGGAAAATCCACAGGTGCCCTGGCAGTTAATGCGCGCCATGCGCAACCGGCTTGTGCATGTTTATTTTTCGATTTCGGGGCAATTGTTATGGGATACCATTCAGAACGACTTGCCCGCCCTGGTTTCCCCCTTGGAAGCATTGCTTACAAAAAAGTAACCATTACCGCAGGCCATGGGGGGAGAAATGCGTGTCGGGCGTCCAGTGCTAAGGCAAAGAGATGGGCCCCTCTATTTATCCAAGCCTACCCTGTTTCCTTAGAACCCTTAGCAAAACTGCTCCCGCCGCCGTTCTAGGCGGCGTCACGCCGCCTAGAACGAGGTTTAGTTAGGCACTCTTAGCAGAGTAGAAAGGGGATATGTTCGCAGGATAAGGGGGCGGGGTATAATTCCTGCAGTAGGACAGCATGCCACGATTAGCGCTTCTCATTCCTATTCTGGCTCTCTTATACGCTTGCGTCCCAGCGCCTGCCGGGCAGGGACAATTGCCCACCGGGTTGGCAAATCCAACGTCCAATGAAGAAACCGCAACCCCAACCTTAAAACCCACGGAAACAAATGTCCCGGCAACAAGTACATCGGCTGACACGGCAACGCCTGAAGCCAGCCCCACACCTGAGGCGACGGCAACGACGGCGGTCATTCCGTATAACCACGAATTGCCGAAAACTCAAAGTGATTTTACGCCGGTCACAGCGGAGCAAAAGGCCGCCATCATGAATGAGATTTTGCATACATCGGTGCTACCGGATAAACCGACCTTACCGTTTCGTATGACAGCGCCACAAAACATGGCGTTTGGCACACAAATTAAATTCCTTCCGTGCATATGGGGAGACAGTTGTGCCATACGGGCAACTCTCCAGTAGGCGACACCGTATGGGCCATTGAACGAACTGGTTATTGAGGCTTCCGGGGAGTTCCGGAAAGTTTGTGTTTGTCGTTAGCGCAACGTCAGAAAACTCAGAGTACGAATGGATGGAATTGCAAAATTTACTAAAAGGGAAAATATATTAGTTTTTATATTATGACAAGCTATAACGGTAAAGGGGGAGAAAAGCCGACCCCCCTCATACTTTCCCTGACCAATGACGCTCCGGATCAGCAAACTCTGCGGGATCTTGAACAAGGTATATTTCCGGATACGCTTCCCAACAGGGTTCTTCAAGTGATTCATATAATAGATATGAACGAATAATTATTTCGATTCTGGTGGAATTTTCGACTTGAACCTTTTCCTGTCTTTTTGTACCATGGAACCAGATCCATGAAAGCACGTATCCCAGTTCCAGTGTTCTGGTTTGTGTTTGTTACGGTTTTTTTGTTTGAGCGCACTGTTTCTTACCCCATCGTTACTCCCGCCATACAAACTTCCGAAGTCACGATAACACAAAATCTTGCACAATACCAATTGGTATAAAAACCGATTAAATTTCCTCTTCTGTTCTCACTTCCATTCCGTCCTTTTTACACAACTCTGCAAAAACACCATCTCCATCCACCAGCCTGCCGGTAAAACTGCCATCATAGATCTTCCCGCTGCCGCAGCTGGGTGACCTGGCTTTCAGGATGGCGATTTTCGCCCCGACCAGCCTGGCAATTTTCAACGCTTCCCTGGCCCCGTTTTGAAATGCTTCGGTCACATCCATGCCATCCTTCCGGATGACCTTATCTCCATTGATTTCGGCAGGGGCCCTGGGAGTGGGCAATCCCCCCAATTGTTCCGGGCAGACCGGGATGGCCTTCCCTTCGGCTACCAGGCGGATGACTGCTTCGCACGGTTTTCCGGCTCCATCGTAGCGGCAGTGTACATCCGCCAGACACGCACTGACGATGATCATGGTTTTCCTTCTTCTCGCGTGGGTCGTTTACCTTTCGATCTTCGACTTTCGACCTTTGACCTTTGACCTTGGCCTTTCTTCTTCATCCATTCCAGCGCCCCCAGCCCGGCCACGCGCCCGCTGGCGAAGCAGGCGGTCAGCAGGTACCCGCCGGTGGGGGCTTCCCAGTCCAGCATCTCCCCGGCGCAGAAGACGCCCGGCAGGGCGCGGATCATCAGGTGCTCATCCAGCGCTTCGAACTTCACCCCGCCGGCGCTGCTGATGGCTTCCTCGAGCGGGCGCGCGGCCAGCAGTGGGATCGGCAGATCCTTGATCGCCTGAGCCAGCCTTTCGGGATCGGCGAAATCCGCTCTTCGGTACGAACTCCCACAACAGCCCGGCCTTGACGCCCTTGAGGCCGACCGATTTTTCGAGATGGCTTGCCATGGACTGCGAGCCGCGCGGCCGGGAAAGCCGCTCCACCAGGCGTTCGTGCGTCCAGCCCGGGGCCAGGTCCAGGTGGATGACGGCACGACCCCCGGCTTCGATCTCGTCCCGCAGGAGCGCCGAACAGGCATAGATGAGACTGCCCTCCACGCCGGTTTCGGTGATAACGAACTCACCCTGTCTGGTGAAAAGCCTTCCCTTGCATGTCCGTGAAGGATAAGAACCACGGATTTCAAAGGATGCCCGGCGAAACGGCGTCCGGAAGTGTTCCGTCCAGGCCACATCGAAGCCGCAGTTGGAAGGTTTCAGCGGCGCGACCGCCACCCCGCGCCCGGTCAGCAGCGGGACCCACGCGCCGGTGGATCCGGTGATGGGCCAGCTCCGCCCCGCCGAGTGCCAGGATCACTGCATCCGCCTGGACGGAGATTTCGCCCGCGGGGGTTTCGAAGCGCAGGGAATTATCAGCATTCCAGCCGAGCCATCTATGCCGGAAATGGAATGTTACACCGGCTTGCCCGCAATCGTGTTTTCCAGGCGTGCAGGAGCGGCGCTGTTTTCATCCCGACCGGGAAGACCCGGTTTGAAGTGCCGACGAAGGTTTCGATGCCCAACCCTGCCGCCCAGGCCCGCAGCTCGTCCGGACCGAAGTCTTGCAGCAGCGGTTCGATCTGCACACGCCGTTCGCCATAATGGGACAGGAATTGTTCGAACGGTTCGGCATGGGTCAGGTTCAGGCCGCCCTTGCCTGCCACCAGGAACTTGCGCCCGACCGACGGCATGGCCTCGTACAGGTGCACCTGCACTCCGCCGTTGGCCAGCACTTCGGCGGCCATCAGCCCGGCGGGTCCGCCGCCGATGACTGCCACTGGTTTTGGTTTGTCAGGGTTGGCTGATTGCATGGAAGGGTGGGATTCGAATTATGGCTCGCATGGAGGGTTAGAAAAGATCAACCTCCCAGCAGCCCAAAAAACCTTCTTTTGGTTGGCGGATGTGCTTTTCTGACCGCCTGCCCTACTTCATCACAGAATTTTTGTGCCGCCAGATCCGACCCTAACTGCAGGTTTCCCCGCACACTCTCCTTGGTATCATTGATATATCCTGTGACTTCCAACTCCATGTATTTCGTCCGCCTGGATACGAACGCTTTGACTTGGATGAATTTCAGCCTGGCCCCGGTGACGATTGTGCTCCGATCGATCTCCGCTGCGGGCCCAGATAAGCCAATCCGCCGTCAACAGCATGGCAAGATGGAAGTTTGAATCGCTGCCCTCATTCAGCAGGGGATCGAGCAAAACGCCCAGTCCAGCAGGTTCCTTCTTCTCAGCGACAGTTTCACAGCACAGGCGCGTTTCGGTAACCGGGTCCCCCAACTGGTGCTTTTGAAAGTATTCCCGGACGATCTGGTACAACCCGGGGTGTACCTGATTTATGGGACATTCTCTGGTGGTGCGTGCATAGCCGCTCATATTTTTTCCATTTCTTGAATTATTTGGACACGTGATCGCTCGTTCCATCATGCAGAAGGATCCCCGGGTTTAGAGGCTGATGGAAAGCTGCGCTTTCCCTTTTTCATTCAAATGAGAAACTGGTTTTCCGGGATCCCAGCGACAGCTCATATTCTCCCAGGAATCCTGAAAAAGAGAATTGGCCGTTGGCATCCGTTGTCATCCTTGTCGGCGCCAGCCACCATTCCCCTTTCACCAGTTTCAACAATTCATTGTAGGCGGGTTTGCAGCTGTGATCCTTGCGCAGCAGGCCGGCGGGTGCATTCAGCCAGCCTCCATCCGAGAAGTCCCACCAGGTGATCGCCTGCACGGCCGGACGGGACAACAGGGTCTTGTAGTGCAGGACCACCTCACGGGCCTGACGTTCCTCCCCTTCCGGTGTGCTGGGCCAGTCCTTGACCTGGTAATCGTTCAGGTCAACGATTTCGGGAGGCATGAGATGGCCTGAGACAATGGTATTCTCGGTAAAGTGGATCGGCAGGTTGAAACGCTCGAATCGCTCGAGCACTTTCAGGGTCCGCTCGACGCCCCAGTAGCCCTGGTGCATGTGGCGTCTGGATGCCAATGACATCGATCTGGATGCCGGCCTCCAGGCAGCCCTCGACCAGAATGTCATAAGCCGGTGAAACGTCGAAATCGTTCAATAACAACACCGCCTTTGGATTGACAGCGCGGGCGGTATCGAACATCGCTGCGGATCAACTCGATGCGTCCCAGTTCCTTGCACAGGCGCGTGATGCCGTTGTCATAGCGGTCGAAAATGGGCATGATGACCGCCTCGTTGACAACATCCCACATATCGATCACACCGGCAAAATCGGACACATCCCGCTCGGATCCGCCGCTGACCTGGGCCTGCAGGATTTCCCGGTTGCTCATGTTGAGCAGCCAGTCTGCCGTCAGCGTATGCCAGCACAAGGGATGGCCTTTGACGATGCAATTGTGATCCGGGTACCAGCGCGCCGTGTTGAGGATGCGCTGGGTCTGGGGCTGGCCCTGTTGAGGCTCAAAACGCGCCCAGTAGAACGGCAAGGTGACCTGGTTGAAGAGTTGCAGGAAGCGTTCATTGCGCAGCTCGGCCAGTTCTTTTTCTTTTCCCGATAATTCACCATTTGCCAGGGCGATGGTGCTTTCCCCCCAGGTGCTCCCGAAGAGGAATTGGTGCTTCTTCTGTTCCACCAGGATTTCCTGGTGGGCAAGCGGCACTCCGTTCTGGGACAGGGTAACAGTGGCGTTGGCTGGTCCGGTGCTGGCGGATGGCAAGGTCGAGATTGTCTGTGGAGATTGGGCTTTCCATACTGGTTTCCTTTTTCATTGCAAGTTGCTTGATGAATACCCGGCGGCGTTTGTGCTGGCGGGTTTCGAAATATTTCCATTGTCCCTGGACAAGGTGGTTGGTCTCCAGTTCCGGGTTGGTCTCGATCTTCCTGACACCCATTTTCCGGAAAACCTCATACATGCTGTTCATCAGGATGGCATTGGCTCCCGACCCGCGATATTCCGATTTGACCGCCACCAGGTACAGGTCGGCCCGGTCGTTCTTCTTGAGGGCATTCAGCAGGTGGATAAAACCGAACGGGAAAAGCCGCCCGTGGCTTTTTTGCAGCGCCCGCGAAAGCGACGGCAGGGCGATCCCAAAGGCGACCATCTCATTCTTCTCGTTGTAGACCATCGGCACGAAATCCGGCGTGACAAAACCAAAATACTGCGCAATATAGGCATCCACCTGTTTGGGTGTCAGCGGGACAGTGCCATACAGGTGCTTGTATTCATTTTCAAGCAATTGGAACAGCTCTTTGGCATGCTTCAGGAGTTCTTTCTTATTCCGTAATTCCAGCAGCTTGAATTTGTTCCGTTTCATGACAATAGTTGGCCATGCGGGCGATCTTCTCATCCGGTTCGGCTGGCATGCTGATCTCATATTCCACCCAATCGATATCCTTGGTGTATCCAAGATTTTCCATATGGGCGGGGTAATAAGGATAATTGTAATAGGTTGCCATGGTCGCCAGCTCGTCGAAGCCTTCCACGAGCATGCCTTCCCGGTCCATGTCGGTGAACCCCAGCGGCCCGTGGACGGCGGTCATGCCGGTTTCTTTCGCCCAGGCTTCCACGGTCTGGAGCAGGGCGGCGGATACCTGCGGATCGTCGATGAAATCCAGCCAGCCGAAGCGCATATAGCGCTGTCCCCATTTCTCGATATGCGGATGGTTGAGGATGGCCGCCACCCGGCCAACGATCGCGCCGTCCCGGTAAGCCAGCCAGTAGCGCGCCTCGCAGGTTTCGAAAGCGGGGTTTTTGTCCCGGCGCAGGGTGTTCAGATCGTCAGAGACAAGATTCGGAACCCAATACGGGTTATCGCGGTAGAGCGTGAAGGGAAAATGGATAAAGGCCTTCAGGTCTTTCAGGGTGGATGACTTCTTTGATCTGCACGTCCATGGGCTGTCCTTTTACGTTAAATTTTTTTGAGTATAGCATGGACTTACCCTGGCACTGCTAAGAAATTCGCGGATGGTTTGCTCCATCTCATCCGAGCTCGGCCTTTCCCGCCTCGAACCAGTGGATGGACGGGTCATCCAGTTTGAACCAGTTGGCCTGCCTGCGGATAAAAATGCGTGTCAGGCGGCGCATCGACACTTTGGCCTGCTTCCACGTCCATGCGGCCAGCCAGTACACTCACACATTCCCGGTAGCCAATGGCAGACATGGTCGGCAGATCGGCGCTGAACAGCCCGAATCGAGCAGGCGTTGCACTTCGTCCAGCAGACCGGCGGCGAACATGGCCTCGATGCGGGCATCCACACGGGCGTATAGTTCCGGGCGTGGCCGGGTCAGCCCGATGGTCAGCAGGCGGTAAGGGCCCTCGGCCTGGCCGCGCTGCTCGGAGAATTTCCTGCCGGTCAGGTGGATGACTTCCAGTGCCCGGACGGTGCGCCGCACGTTGCGCGGGTCGATCCTTTCGGCGGCGGCGGGATCGAGTTTTTGAAGTTCTTCATATAAAACCTGATACCCTTCCAATTCCGCCCTGGCTCTCCAACTCTGCCCGCAGGCGTGCGTCCGGGCTGGTAACCGGGGGTGTCCAGCCATGCGTCACCGCATGGATATATTGGCCAGTCCCGCCAACCAGGAAGGGCAGATGCCCGCGTTCATGGATAGCCGCAATGGCCTCGGCTGCGGCCTGCTGGAACAGCGGCCAGGCTCCAGGTAGTGCATGGATCGGCCACGTCGATCAGGTGATGCGGGACACCTCGGCGTTCCTCCGGCGTAGGCTTGGCGGTGCCGATGTCCATGCCGCGGTAGAAGAGGCGCGAATCCGCCGAGACGATCTCGCCGTCCAATCGTTCGGCCAGTTGGATGGAAATCTCGGTCTTGCCAACCGCGGTCGGCCCGACGATCACGATCAGGGGAGGTTTTCTACCCTGCCCCATCGGGGAAGAGCTTGGGGGTGAGGGAACTTTACCCGATGACATTTTCAAAATGGACGATCTCCGGTTTTCCGCCGGGTTTTCTTTCGATGGCAATCACGTCAAACTGCCAGCTTTCACTGCTTTCCGGATGGTGCCTGGAGGTAATCTTGAGCCGCAGAGAGCATGTGCGCCTGTTTCCGCAGCGTGACGGAATCTTCCGGATAAGCAAAGGCATGCGAACTGCGCGTTTTTACCTCGACAAAAATGAGCGCAGCCTCTTTTCCGGCAACGATGTCAATCTCGCCGTGCGCCGTGTGGACATTGCGCGCCAGGATGGTATAGCCCTGGCTTTCGAGGTAACGGGCGGCGATCTCTTCGCCCCATTGGCCGGTGGCTTGTGTTTTTCCTGTCATGTGCGCAGCTTTTCCACCAGGTTGCGGATGTGGTAACCCAGTCCGCGGCGGTGCGGAGCGAACTCGGACAGAAGTCTATCGTAGCGATCGAGCATGACTTGTGTGGTGTGCTCGATGGCATATTTGCCGGAGACTTTCCGGGCCGCCGCGCCCATCCTGCGTCTCAGGTCGCCGTCCAGGCAAAGGCGGGTCAGGAAGGCCGCAAAGGCAGCCTGGTCCTGGCTGGAGAGGAAACCGGTAACGCCATCTTCAACGGTATCGCCCACTCCGACCGAATGGATGCCCAGCACGGGCAGGCCGGTGGCCATTGCTTCGACGACGGAAAGCGGATGGACCTCCGTCACGGAGGCGGTCACGAAGATATCACACATGGACAGGTAACGCGGCAGTTCATCGTAAGGCAGCATGCCGGTGAAATGGATCCGTCCGGGTGCGCTGGTCTGGGCTGCCAACTGTTTCAGGTCCTCTTCCTCCGGTCCGCCGCCGACGATCAGGAGATGGACGTTTTTGATGGCTTCGGCAGCTCCGGCAAAAGCCTGGATGAGAAAATCCAGGTTTTTTTCCGGCCCCAGCCGCCCGGAATAAATAAGCAGGATATCCTCTTCCTTGAACCCGAAATCCTGCCGGCAGTCTTCGCAGGCTGTCTGATAGAGCTCGAGCTCCACACCATTGGGGATGATTTCGATGGGACTACTGACGCCCAGCTTTTTCAAGACCTCTCCCATCCCGGCTGAGGGCGAGATCACCAGATCCACGGCCTGGCAAAAGGCGGCATATAGGTCTGCAGGAAAGTATCACTGAACTCTTCCGGCAGAAGTGGCAGGTAAGCCTGCGCATACAGGTCGTAGCGGGTGTGGTTGGTGAAGACGATCGGGATGCGCAGTGGACGGCAATAGTTCAATGCCAGGCGTCCACTGAGAAAAGGATGATGGACATGCACCAGGTCCATGGTCTGGAGCAGGGCTTTCGCCCGGCGGCTGTAGCGAAAGCTCAGGTAGTAGCCGGTATCTGTCAGCGGGAGGCCGGGGGAACGCACCACGCGTGCTTCGTCATCCGGATAGTCAAGGTCGCCGAAGGTGAAGATAAAGACCTCGTGCCCGGCTTTTTCAAGATATTCCTTGTTCAGTGAGATGTAATTGGTAATTCCGCTGACGTGCGGCTTGTAAACGTCTGTCATCATGCCGATACGCATCCTGAACCTCCGTATCTCGCCTTCCAGCGCGGAAATTACCAATCGTTCACGCTCGCGGCGTTCTTGACCTTCGAAAGGCCTCGCGCAACAGAGCCTCGGTCACCGTTTTAAGTGAAGCTGTGGAACCATAGTAAGTCAAGCAAGACCGCCTGTCAAGGTGGGGTATAATTATGTTCTTCGGATGTATTTTCCGACAATAAGCCCACACGGGTAATCTCAAATCAAGGCAGGCTATGGCTGGCGTTCCTCTTACATTGTCTCCAGATTACTGGCAGACCTTTTCCCTCGGCAAGAAAGACCTCGAATTCATCAGCACGCATCTTTTTGAGAAAGAGATTCCTCTCAATGAGGCGGAACTCGTTCCCATCCTGGTTGAAGAGCGCATCCGCGACGAGCGTGAGGCCCTGGTCAAGCAGCAGAAATCGAGCGGCAGGTTATATCTTCCCGCAGAACGTTATCAAATCGGGTGAAAAGCTGGTTTTTCCGGCGCTGGATTGGAAGAAAGGCAAAGTAATCAGTGTACGTCCGAGCGTGAATCCCACCCTGGGTGAATTTGAA
Organism: uncultured Chloroflexia bacterium; assembly: GCA_963830665.1. Classification (GTDB taxonomy): domain Bacteria; phylum Chloroflexota; class Anaerolineae; order Anaerolineales; family Villigracilaceae; genus UBA877. The sequence continues at coordinate 177,967 of CAWHNM010000023.1, read as the reverse complement.
GTCATCGAAGTGGAATTCGAGGATGGGAGCTGCACGCATGTTTGCGGCCGGATTGGAAGATCACAAGCTAAATCGACCGGTTGAAATTTCCGCCGATGACCAGCTGCTCAACCCGGCCAACGTACTCAAGACCCACGGCCCGGAGCTTGAACAAAAAATGACCGGCCGCACTGACCGCGGATAAGGCGCTGGTGCAGGTTGCCGGGCGCTGGTTCCCGCGGGCCTTGCTGGTGGATGTAAATGTTGGCCATCTAAACCTGGCCGAGGCGGTCCTGGATGAAGCGGGCGGCAAACCGCTGCCGACCAATGCGCTGATCGAGCAGGTGGAACTGCCCGGCAATGTCAACCCAAAGCTGATCGAATTTTCGATGAACTATGCCTTGCAGGAAGATGGACGTTTTGATGAAGTCGGTCCGGCAGGCGAAGTGCTGTGGTTCCTGAAGCGCCTCGAACCGGAGGATGTCCGGCAAATCCCGGCGCCCTTACGGTATACGGCCATTCCCTACGAACGTTCCAGCATGACCCGTGAGATGCTGGCGCTCGAGTCTGAATTGGATGACGAACTTGCCGAGGCTGACGCACCCTCCGGAGAGATGAATGAAGTTGTGATCAGCCTGAATTATCCGCACTGGCGGGCCGGGACGCTCCCGGTTTCGGCGCGTGTGCGCGGGTTGTTCCCCACGGCCTACTACACCCAGCGCGTCCGTTTTACGCTGGTGGACGGACAATCGCACGAAGAGATGCCGGCCTGGGTGGTTCGCCAGCACGGTTATGTTGTCGGCCTGAGCAAGTTTTATCAGAAGTACGGATTGATACCCGGCAGCCTGATTTCCGTGGCAAAAGGGAAAAAACACGGGCAGGTGATCGTCACTGCCAAAACCCGCCGCCCGATGCGCGATTGGGTGCGGACCGTGCTGGTCGGCAGCGATGGCAGGATCGTCTTTGCCATGCTGAAACAGAACATCACCACCGATTTCAACGAACGCATGGTGATTGCAGTTCCGGATGTTGCCGGTGTTGACGAAGCCAGCAACCAGATGGCCAAACAACGCCTGCCATTTGAACAATTGGTGGCTGATATGATGCGCGAGTTGGTGAAACTGAACGTGCAGGGACATGTCCATGCCCAGGAGTTGTACTCGGCCTTGAATATTGTTCGCCGCTGCCCGCCCGGGCCTCTGCTGACCTACCTGACGGGTGATCCTAAATTCAAACACGTGGGCGACATGCACTTCCGCATGGCAGATACGGAGGGCGAGGATGAGTGAATTAAAAAAATTCTCCCTGGTCAAACCAACCATCCAGATGCCTTTCCATATCGATTTCGATTGGTGGCGGGCCAACGATGAAAATTGGCATGTTGCTTTGATGAGCATGTTATGTGCCGAACACCAGGCAGCCTTTACCAACCTGTCCGAAGGCCAGATGATCGATTGGGTCGACCCGGAAACGGCTGAAGTCCGCCAGATGGACGGTTTACAGCACGTACTTATCCAGCATTGTGCCAAGCAGGTAGGTTTTCTTGATGAACACACCGCCATGGTGGAGGCAATTTTCCGTTTACTGCTGGCGAATGGGAACACTCCCATGTCGGCGGAGGAACTGGGCAACCGGCTCAACCGCCCGGCGGATACAATATTAAAAACCATCGCCGGACCACGGGTGTATAAAGGCCTGCGGCCGTACGTGGCTTGATAAACGATGCCCCTGTAGCTCAATCGGACAGAGCACCTGCCTTCTAAGCAGTAGGTTGTGGGTTCGAATCCCGGCAGGGGCGCCACCCTCACTCTTACCCTCTCCCTACGGGACAGGTGCCCGCCAGGATAGAGGGCCAGGGTGAAGGGAAAAGGAGGTAGCATGACTCTCGAACGTTTTGGTATCGTAAAATTCAGAGGACAGGATGTGACCGTCCTCGGAGCGGACCTGAAGCCGGGTGAAGCTGCCCCGGAGTTTCTCGTTCAGAACCTCGAATGGGCGCCATTCCATGGACTGGCGGACACGGCCGGGAAAGTCCGCATTATTTCAGCCGTCCTTTCGCTGGAAACCGATGTCTGTGACCGCGAGACCCGCCGCTTCAACCAGGAAGCGGCTGCCCTGGGCAAGGATATTGCCATCCTGGTCATCAGCACCGACCTGCCCTTTACCCAGAAACGCTGGTGCGGTGCGGCGGGGTGGACCAGGTAACCGTTCTCTCCGACCACATGGACGACTGATTTCGGCTTAAAGTACGGCCTGCTTGTCAAGGAAGCGCGGGTCCTGCGCCGGGCGGTCTTTGTGGTGGACCGGGCCGGGAAACTCACCTACGTGGCGTATATGCCGGCTTTGGGGGATGAACCGAATTATGCTGAAGTCCTGGATGCTGCCAGGGCGGCTCTTGAGTAAGGAGGCAGGTATGTCTTCTTTGCCCTGGAAAGTCAGACTCATTCAAACGGAACGTTCGTTTTCCGGTGCTGCGCGCCATCGGCTGGCAGGTCAGCGTTCATTCGTATGCCTGGAGCCCGCCGACCGATGTCTACGAGACGGAAGCCAGTTTTGTCGTGCGGGTGGAAGTGGCCGGGATGCGCGAGTCGGATTTCACGATCAACGTTGAGGATAATTTCCTCGTCATCAGCGGGGTTCGCAGCGAGTCGCCGGAATGGCGCGCTTATCGCCAGATGGAAATCCGTTTTGGCGAATTCAGCACGGCGGTCGAACTGCCGCCGGGTGTGGATGTGAGCAAGGCCGATGCAGATTACAAGGACGGCTTCCTGAATGTCATCCTGCCCAAGCTCAAACCAACCAATGTCACTATCAAAGGTTGATTGTTTCTTATGACTGCATCCCGCTGGAATACCGGTCAACTGGAAGTCCTGGATTGGCTCCAGAATCCGGACAAGTCCTTGAAGGATCTGTTCCTGCCATCCATCTTTACGCGTCTCCAGAATAAAGAAGAACAGGATGAAGAGCCCGGACAGGCATTCCTTCCGAAGGGGAGAACGGTGAAGTATCCGGAAGTCCTGCCGATCCTGCCATTGCGCGGCGTGGTCGTCTATCCTCAGACGGCTGTTCCGCTGACGATCGGCCAGATCCGTTCGATCAAGCTGGTGGACGAAGCCTCGGTCACGCCGGGAAAACTGATCGGCCTGGTGGCGGCGCGTAACCCGGAGATCGAAGAACCCGGACCGGCGGACCTGTATCACGGTGGGAACGATTGCGACCATCCACCAGTTATTTCGCGTCCCTGATAATACCATCCGCCTGCTGGTGCAGGGCCTGGCGCGCTTCCGGCTGGGCGAGTTTGTCCAGACCGATCCTTACCTGAAGGCCAAGATCGAGGTCATCCCTGAGACGGTCGAGACCGGGCTGGAGATCGTCGCATTGGCGCGTTCCGCACGTGACCAGTTCGAACAGATTTCGGGACTGACTCCCTCGATCCCACGCGAGCTGGTGGCCTCCATCACCTCCCTCGAAGATCCGCTCCAGACCGCCTATACGATTGCCAATTTCCAACGGATCGATTTGCAGGACGCACAGACCCTGCTTGAACTGGATTCGACCAAGGCCAAGCTGGAAAAGCTGGTGGACCTGCTGGTGCGTGAGACCGAAGTGCTGAGCCTGGGCGCCAAGATCCAGAACCAGGCCCGCTCGGGGATCGAGAAGGTCCAGCGCGATTATTTCCTGCGCGAGCAAATGAAAGCCATCCAGAAGGAACTGGGCGAAAACGACGAGCAGACCGTGGATGTGGATGAGTTCCGCAAGAAGATCGAAGCGGCAAAAATGCCCGAGGAGGCCGAGAAGCAGGCCCGCCGCGAAGTGGACCGCCTGTCGCGCCTGCCGACCGCCGCGGCCGAATATGGTGTCATCCGCACCTATCTGGATTGGCTGGTCACCCTGCCCTGGAGCCAGAGCACGCAGGATAACCTGGATATTGCGCATGCGCGCAAGATCCTGGATCAGGACCATTATGGCCTGCAGGATATCAAGGAACGCATCCTGGAATTCCTGGCCGTCCGAAAACTGCGCCTGGAACGCAAGGATGAGAAATCGGAGCCTTCGAAAGACCTGATCCGTCGTGAACGCGAAGGCGTCATCCTGTGCTTTATTGGGCCGCCCGGTGTTGGCAAGACCTCCCTGGGGCAGTCGATCGCGCGCGCCATGGAACGCAAGTTCGTCCGCATCTCCCTGGGAGGTGTGCGCGATGAGGCCGAGATCCGCGGTCATCGCCGCACCTATATCGGTGCCATGCCGGGACGCATCCTGCAGGCCCTGCGGCGGGTCGAATCGCCACAACCCGGTTTTCATGCTGGATGAAGTGGACAAGCTGACGATGGACTTCCATGGCGATCCGGCCTCGGCCTTGCTGGAAGTGCTCGATCCGGAACAGAATATCGAATTCCGCGACAATTACCTGGAGGTCGCCTACGACCTCTCGCAGGTTTTCTTCATCACCACGGCCAACACGTTGGAGACAATCCCGGCCCCGCTGCTCGACCGGATGGAAATCATCCAGCTTTCCGGCTATACGGAAGGCGAGAAGGTTGCCATTGCCAAAGGCTATCTGATCCCGCGCCAGGTGCGCGAAAACGGCCTGCGTCCGGGGAAGTCTCCTTCACCAAAGATGCCCTCAAGACCATCATCAACCTGTATACGCGTGAAGCCGGTGTCCGCAATCTGGAGCGCCGCATCGGTGCGATCTGCCGCAAAATCGGGACGCACATCGCCGAAGGGAAAAAACAATCCGCCAGGATTACACCCAAGGTGGTCAAGGAATTGCTCGGGCATCCCGTCTTCATGGAGACGGAGGAAATTGACACGCGCACCTCCATCCCCGGGGTGGTGCCTGGCCTGGCCTGGACACCGTTCGGCGGCGACATCCTGTTCATCGAGGCGACGAAAATGCCCGGGGCAAAAGGTTTCCAGATCACCGGGTCCGTGGGGAATGTGATGCAGGAATCCGCCCGGGCGGCGCTCTCCTATGTCCGCTCGCATGCCGAAGAAATCGGTTTACACAAGGATTTCTTTGACAAGACCGATATCCATATGCACATCCCGGCGGGCGCACAGCCCAAGGATGGGCCCTCGGCGGGCGTCACCATGGCGACTGCCCTGGTATCTCTGCTTGTCGGGTCGCCCGGTCAAAAAAGGCGTCGGCATGACCGGCGAAGTCACCCTGCGTGGGCAGGTCCTGCCGGTGGGCGGGATCAAAGAGAAGATGATCGCGGCCCACCGCGCTGGATTGAAAACCATCATCCTGCCCAAGCGCAATGCGCCCGATCTTGAAGATCTCCCGGCGGAAGTACGCAAATCACTTTCGTTTGTTTTTGCCGAGTCGGTGAATGATGTATTGGATGCCTCGCTGGAAAAAATCCCTCGGGCCAGGAAAAAACCGGGAGAAAAGAAGAATGTCAAAAATACTCCTGGCGGATGATGACTTCACCATGGTGGCGCTCCTGAAAACCCTTCTCACCATGGAAGGTTATCAGGTGGCGACCCTGATGGATAAGCCCGGCGATATCCTGGAAAATATCCGCCTGGCGAAACCGGATATACTGTTGATCGACATTTTCCTCGGCGACCAAAACGGCCTGGATATTGTCCGGCAGATCCGCCAACTTCCGGACTTGAAGCGAATTCAAGATTGTCATGGTTTCGGGCATTGACAAGTGCGATGAATGCCTGGCTGCCGGAGCGGATGCGTTCCTGCTGAAACCGTACATGCCGAATGATCTATTCGACATACTGCGTTCGTAACATCCAGATCCTATGACAGAGTTCCGTTTACCCAAAGAACCGGTGCAGTTGCGGGAATTCCGATTTCCCGAAGATTATCCGGCTGCCCGTTTCCTCTGGGAAAATGCCGGCTCCGGTATCCATGTGCGTCGTTCCGATGAACCCGAAGAGATCCAGAAGAAACTCCAGCGTGACCCTGACCTGTTCCTGGTGGCCGAAGCAGACGGGAAGTTGATCGGCACCGTCATCGGCGGTTTTGACGGCCGGCGCGGCCTCATCTACCACCTGGCTGTGGATGCAACCTTTCGCCAGCATGGCATCGGCAGCCTGCTCATGGATGAGGTGGAACGCCGCCTGAAGGCCAAGGGCTGCCTCAAATGTTATCTCATGGTGGCGGAAGATAACTGAGAGCGCCATGCGTTTTTATGAAGCGCGGAAATGGGAACGCATGGATACCATCTATACCTACGGTAAAGAGTTGTGATGGGATCCTTTCATCGTTGTCTCCTTTGCAATTAATCCTTTATGTCTCTCCGTTTTGGCATTCTGACCGTCTCTGATCGTTCCTCACGCGGCGAGCGCCCGGACCTCTCCGGGCCCGGCGCTGGTGGAACTCGTTACCGCCCAGGGTTGGAAAGTGGAACGGACGGCCATCCTCGCCGGACGATCTGGCAGCCCTGCGCGAGACCCTGTCTGCCTGGGCGGATGCTGGTGATCTGGATGTCATCCTGACCACCGGCGGGACGGGGTTTTCTCCCCGGGATGTCACCCCCGAGGCGACCCGCCTCGTGATCGAACGTGAAGCGCCCGGGTCTGGCTGAAGCCATGCGCTTCGAGAGTCTGAAAGTCACGCCGCATGCCATGCTTTCGCGGGCCGTTGGCGGGAATCCGCGGGCAAAGTGCTTGATCATCAACCTGCCGGGCAGTCCCAAGGCCGCGCTGGAGAATTTGCAGGTGATCCTGCCTGTCCTGCCGCATGCGGTCGAACTTCTGCGCGACGCATCCAGCAGATTCCGAGCGGCATCACTAGCCTGCCCTTGCCATGCCTGCCGGGTTGGAAGTATAATCCCGCCCGTTTGCAATTCTTTTAAAGGAAGAACCTATGATTGATGTAAATGATCTTCGCAAAGGTGTCACCTTTGAACTCGACGGCAACCTGTGGCGCGTGCTGGAATATGCCCACCACAAGCCCGGACGCGGCAATGCCACCATCAAAATAAAAGCCCGCAACCTGCGCACCGGCTCCACCCTGGAAAAAACCTTCATCTCCGGCAGCCAGGTGCAGGAATGCCCGCCTGGATTTCCACAATGTCCAGTACCTCTATAATGACGGTGATAACTATTATTTCATGGACCAGGAAACCTTCGAACAGCCTGGCATCCCGAAAGAGCATCCTGGGGGATTCAGCCGATTTCCTGAAGGAAGGCATGGAGTGCAAGCTTACCTTCTATAACGGCGAAGCGTTGGATGTGGAATTGCCCCTCAGCGTGGATTTGAAGGTTGTCTTTGCCGAGGTCTCGGTGCGCGGCGATACTGCCACCGGCGTGACCAAGAAAGTCAAGACTCGAGATCGGGTGTCGAAGTCCAGGTGCCCGAACTTTGTCAAGGAAGGCGATACCATCCGGGTCGACACCCGCGACGGCAGTTACCTCACCCGCGTGTAGAAGCAGAACGTCCCGCAGGCCCAAACTGCGGGACGTTTGCTAATACTATATGAAAACCCCAGCCGGTTCTGAATGTAAGTATTTCTATGGCGACTACTATCGTGGTCGCAACCGTGAAGAATGCCGCCTGCTCGGTGTCGTCCTGGAGGCGCAGCCTGTGCAGCACCTGCCCGGTCCCAGCCATCGACCGGGCCAACGCCTGCGAATTCATGCGCCTGCGTGGCGAGGTGACCCGCCCCGTTGCGGCGGCTTTCCAGCGGCGTGTCAAGGTGACGGCTTTTTGTGAAAAGACGGAAAGGTCCGGCTTCGATCCGCACATTGGCTGTGGGGAATGCCATCCCATTCCACCCATATTTGAAGTAAAAAAATAATCTTTGCCCGGTGGGGGAAATCCCTGCCCGTGCAGGAGAACCTTTCATGCCCATCACCCTGCTGCTCGACCTCGACGATACCCTGCTCAATACCAACATGGATGCTTTCATCCCGGCCTATTTCCAGGCGCTCTCCGGCGCGCTGGCGGATATGGTTGCCCCGGAGGTGATGCTGCCGGCCTTGATGGGGGGCACAAAAGCCATGCTGGCCAACATGGATCCGGCGCTGACCTTGCGGGAAGTCTTCGATGCCCACTTCTTTCCCAGGCTCGAACATGGATCGCGCCGTTCTGCAAGAGCGGATAGACCGATTTTACGATGAAGTATTTCCGAAGCCTGGGTTCCCTGACCACGCCCATCCCGGAAGCCTGTCCGTCTGGTGGATTGGGCGTTCGAACAGGGCCATCGTGTTGTCATCGCCACCAATCCGCTTTTTCCGTCTGAAGGCCATCCAGCACCGTTTGCGCTGGGCCGGCCTGCCGCCGGAAAAATATCCCTTTGCGCTGGTAACCTCCTACGAGAATATGCACTTTACCAAGGAGATCGGTGGCTTACTACCCGGAAATGCTGGCGCAGTTGGGTTGGCCGGATGACCCGGCCGTGATGGTGGGCGATGATATTGAAAGGGAGGTCAAACCCACCCAGGCCGCCGGGCTGCCCGTCTTCTGGGTGCGAAAACCCGGTGAATTTTCTGCGGAACTGGCCGGCGTTCCCCAGGGGCCGCTGCGAATCCTTCCGGGCCTGGCTCGAAAAGACCGATCCGGATGCAGCTCAAAATCTCGTTTGAGAGCTCCTCGGCGCTCCTGGCTACTCCTGCGCTCCTCTCCAGCCGCACTTGCCACCCTGATCTCGTCCCTGCCTCAGGAAGCCTGGACACAAGCCGCCTGCACCGGACGAATGGTGCCTGACCGAGATCATCTGCCACCTGCGCGATGTGGAACGTGAAGTGAACCTGGCCGCGCATCCGCAGGTGCTGGCCGAAGAGAATCCTTTCCTGGTTGGGGAAGTCACCGATGTCTGGGTGAAGGAACGTCATTGTGCAGACCAGGATGGCCCCCAGGCGCTGGCTGATTTCACTGCAGCCCGCAAGGAAGCGCTCGCACTGCTGGATGGTCTGCAGACTGAATGGTCCCGCCCGGCCCGGCATGCCATCTTTGGCCCGACCACTTTGCAGGAACTGGTCGGTTTTATCGCCGGTCATGACCGGGCCCATATCCAGCAAGTCTGGAAAACCATGCGGGCATGACCGACTCTGCATTTCCTTGACCCGAACCCATCCGGAAGACCCGCTGTCCTGCTTTTGCATGGACTGGGCGCGGATGGCACCTCCTGGACCCTGCAGATGCCCGCCTTGAGCCAGGCCGGCTTTCGTCCGATTGCCATCGATGCGCCCGGTTTTGGCGGATCCCCGTACGATGGACGCGGCTGGAACATCCGGCGGGTGGCCGCGCAAATGGCGGATTTGCTGGGGGAATTGGATACCGGCCCGGCGCATATCGTTGGGCTTTCGATGGGTGGGGTGATCGCCCAGCAGTTTGCCCTGGATTTTCCGCAATTGACGCAAAAACTGGTCCTGGTCAGCACCTTCTGTGTGCTGCGACCGGAGGAATTCAAGTGGTTGGGCTTACTTCATCCGCCGGGCCGCGGCCGTCCTGACCCTGGGATTGGAAGCCCAGGCGCAGGTCGTCGCCCGGCGGCTCTTCCCCAATCCGCAGGATCAGGCTTTGCGTGAGATGTATCTCGCCGTCGTTTCACAGGCCGACCCGCGTGCCTACCGTAAAGCCATGCTTTCGTTGGGCCTGTTATGATTCCAGGAAGCGTTTGGATGAGATCAAAGCCCCGACGCTGGTGATCACCGGCGCAGAGGATACCACGGTGACCCCTGCCCGCCAGAGAATCCTGGCGGATGGCATTCCCGGGGCCCGCCAGGTAGCTGATCCCGCAGGCAGGTCATGCCGTATCGATCGACCAGGCGGAGCAGTTCAACCGGGTGCTCCTGGATTTCTTGAAAGAATAAAATACGGGCAGCCGGATGGCTTCCCGTATTTTATAAATGAATATCCTACGTGTCGAATTTTAATTGCACGGTCACCGTCAACGAATAATTGACCACCTGCCCGCCGCCCGGGATCACTTCGATGATGTAATCCTGGGTGGATGGCAGGCTGCCTGTCCAGGTATTGACCTTGCTCGCCGGAGCTTAACAAGCTTCCGGTGGCCAGGCCAAAAATATCCAGACTGGCCTGGCTGGCCGGCACGTTCAGGCTCACGCTCATGACCTGGCTGGCCTTGCAGGCGATCGCGTAGGTGAACACATATCCCTTTGGAGTGGATCCATCCAGTGTCGCCGAAGTGGCGCCGGAGGCAAAGTTAATTCGCTGCGCCACCTTGGTGGTCAATGTATAGTCTCCGGCGGTGGAACCTCCATATACCTGGATGGTATACACCTCTGTTTTTGGCAGAAGCCACTGCCAATCTGTCCATTTCTTGGCGGGATCGAGAAGAATATTGCCATTCGGTTCAGTCACCCCCATATAAACATCATTGTTCGGTGAACTGAGCAGCAGGATCATCGGCTGGTTTGCCCCGGCGCTTAACGTATATGCCCTCACCTGGTTGGGGCTGATTGTCCCCTGTTCCACTGCGGCAGTTGTGCCGGCGGCGAAGACAATGCTTACCGGAGCCGGTGTGGCCGTTGCGGTCGGCATGGGAGTGGGGCTTGGCTGCAAGGTTGCGGTTGGGGGCATCTGCGTGGGTGTATCCTGCGGTGGCAGCGCAGTCGGGGAAGGCTGTGGTGTGGGTGTGGCAGCCGCCAGCAGGCCGGGCAAAGAGCAGCTCATTAATAAAATCAGCAGCATTGCCAGGCTCGCTGTCATGATCGGTTTCCTGAAAGGTCTATCCGGGCGTTTGTTTATCATATTGAACTTCTCCTGGTCATTTATATAATTCTTTATCATAGCACCAAGCGTAATATTAGGAGAGCTTTCATCAATAACCTCTTATTATTCTCTTACAGGCCGCGCAATGCTATAATTCCGATCATGAGATACGAAACCGCTCAAGATCTGCGCATCCCCAAAATTGGATTTGGCACCTGGACGATCGGCGGCGAGAGCAGCGCTGATCCTGCCCGGGATGCCCGTTCCCTGGCGGCGCTGCGCTCGGCATTGGAACTGGGCTACACTCATTTTGATACTGCCGAAGGCTATGCCGCCGGCCATGCTGAAGAATTGCTTGGCCAGGCCGTCCGTGCCTCCGGTCTGGCACGCGCGGCTCTCTTCATCACCTCCAAAGTCAGTCCGGAGCATCTGGGTTACGCGGATGTTCTGCGGTCTTGCGAAAATAGCCTGCGCCGGCTTGGCATGGATTACCTCGACTTGTATTTGATCCACTGGCCGAACCGCGGCGATGGATCTGGCAGAAACCTTTCGCGCCCTCAACAAGCTGGTGGCAGATGGCAAGGTCCGGCACCTGGGAGTCAGTAACTTCAACCTCAAGTTGCTTGAAAGAAGCCGTGGCCTTATCAGAAACAAAGCTTCTCACCAACCAGGTATCTTACAGCCTGCCGGATCGTACCTGCGTGGAGAATGGCGTGCTGGCCTACTGCCAGGCAAATGACATCCTGCTGACCGCCTATTCCCCTGTGAAGCGCCGGTTCATCCAGGGCAATAAAGCCTTGCAGGAACTTGCCAGGCGGCGTGCCGTCACCCCCCAGCAGATTGCGCTGGCATGGCTTGTAAACCAACCGCGCGTGATCACCATCCCGATGTCGTTCGATCCACAGCACCAGGCCGAGAACCTTGCCGCGGCGGACATCCATTTGACAGAGTCAGAATTGGAACCATTCTTGAATATTTAAAGATCCATTGATTATATTGATGAATTGATGGGATAAAAAACTCCGGCACCTGATGATGCCGGAGTTTTTGCTACTTATCGAAGTGCAGCAGTTCCAGGATCGTTCCCAAGCTGTTTTGAGCTATCCACGTACGCGTACTGTCCGCCATCCCAGCCTCCCTGCTGAATGGTTTCCATCCCTTTCGAGGCCAGGAACTTTCGAGCCGCGTCCATATCCATGGTTTTAAAGGCGATGTGATGGACGCCCTCCCCATGCGTCCGCAGGAATTCCTCCCAGGTGCTGGGTGCGCCGACCGGTTCGATCAGTTCCATCTGGACCGGACCCAGGTCAAAGAAGGCCGCCTTTCCTCTGGCTGTGGAGGCTTGGCCGCGGTACATGGTATTGGCAAATGAGTCGTCCGCAATTGATACCACCTTGGGTTTTGGAATGCCGAACACCTCGGCAAAGAGCCGGCAGTCTTCTCGACATCTTTGACGATCAAGCCGATTTGCACGACGGTGGCTGAATCAAGTTTGTTCATAGTTTCCTCTTTTTGGAGCATGGATTTATTCGATTATACTTCTGCCATTATGACAAGAAAACAGCTTCTTCGCTGGCTTCCCGCACTGCTTGTGATGGCCGCCATCTTTGGTTTCTCATCCGTCCCGGCCAATGAAATGCCCAATTTCGGTCCGATCGGATCTGTTCGTCAAAAAAGGCGGGCACATGCTCGGTTATGGCTGGTCTGGCGCTGGCGTATTGGTATGGTCTGCGTTTTGACAAACGTCTCTGGTGGCTGGCGCTGCTCTTGGCCTTGATCTATGCCGCCTCGGATGAATTCCACCAGTCCTTTGTGCCGGGCCGGCATCCCAGTTGGGTGGATGTACTGGGTTATTGACGGAGCTGGCGCGCTGATCGCGCTTGGCGTGGCGAATATTTGGCGGCATGGAAAGAGCAGCCGCTTAAAAAACGAATGACGCAAACCAGCCTGCGTCATTCGTTGATCTTTATTCTTCAGATATGGATTCCAGCGCCGTACGATTTATATCCCGGGCTGGGAGGCTGCCTTACTTCTTGGCATCGTGTGCGTTGTAATCCATTTCGAGCAACATGTTCAAACCAATTGCGGCCGCCTGAAGGATGATGAAAAAGACCAGGCCGGTCAAAAGCGGGATCAATCATATTGATAAAGAGATAGCTGTAGAAGCAGGGTTCTTTGATCAAGGTCGCGAGAACCAGGCTTTGGCTTTTCATTTGCGCCTGACAGGCTTACGAGCTGAACAACGAAATCGCCAACAAATCCAACCAGAACAACCCAGGACAAAATACTTGCGACATCCGAAACCAGGCTGACACGTTTCGGAGCGAAATAGATGGGTTCTTTATCTTCGTCTTGAGCAACCATTTCATTCATTTCCATTTTCATATTTATTCTCCTTTTCGAATTGTGCCAAGTTTAACATAGATTTCCGATATTTCCAGAATTTACTCGAATTCAATTTCCAATTCTTCGTCCTTGCCCCAGTCTTCCATCTTCTCGATCTCGATATCTGAAAAAAGACCGCTCTGCCGGGCGGCAACCCGGTATCGTTTGATCAATTCCAGCAGCGCCAGGAATGTGACCACCACTTCCAGGCGGGAGGGTTTCTGTCCGAACAGACTGTTGAAGGGCACGTTCGTCGCATTGCCCAAGCCGTTCGGCGATCAGCGTGATTTTCTCACGGATGGTGATACGCGGCGCAGAGATGACCGTCCCGAGCGCCTGCTTTTCCGCCTCCTCGGCAAAGATGCCTTCGGCCGCCGCCAGCAGGTCAGCCAGGGTGATATCCGATAGGTCGAGGCGGCCTTCGATTTTCAGCGGCGGGGCCACCCGCAGGTAGGTCCGCAGATGCCGCGCTTCCGCGCTCATCCAGCCAGTTGGCCAGTTCCTTGAAGCGTTTGTAGATCTGTAATTGGCGCGCCAGCGCTTCGCCGAGATCCTCTTCGCCCGCCTCGCGGACCGGCGGCCTGGGCAGCAAGGCCTCGGATTTTATCTGCAGCAACCTGGCTGCCACCACCAGGAAGGCCGAAATCTCGTCCGCCGGCACCTGCATCTGGTGGATGTAGGCCAGGTACTGGTCGGTCACCTGGGCCAGCGCCACGGCAGTGATATCCAACTCGGCATGCTCGATCAACTGCAGGAGCAGGTCAAGCGGCCCCTCGTAAACGGGGATGGTGACGGTGTACCCGCCGGTCTGGTGGCTGATTACATCTTGGTCCATGGCAGGCGGGATTATATCATCCTGGAAGGATATCATCCTGGAAGGATATCGTCCTGAAAAATATTCTCCCTGTAGAATTATTACCCTCGTAAGGATCTCAGAGGAACCGGGCAAGCCCGCACACCTGTCCCGGCCGCCTGAACGCGTGCTTGGATCGCGGCCCGCCAGCGATTCCCGAGCATACTCGCCAGGCGGGTTGGAGGCACCAGGCTGCCGGCCGCTTGCAGTATTTGGTTCAGGAGACCCGGTATGATCACGGGTCGTCCCTGCAGGGCGCCATCCAATGTTTTTGCTGCAACGGTTCCGATATTCTGGGTGGTCAATTGTCCCATCAGCCCTTGCGCATCGATGCCTTCTATGCACCCGGGGGTGGTGGGCATGCCTGCCGGGCACAGCACTGTAACCGTGGCCCCGCGGCCGCGCACTTCATCCCGGAGCGCCAATGAAAAGTCCACCAGGAAGCGCTTCGATGCGGCGTAGGTTGCCTTGACCGGCATCGGGTAGAAAGCTGCCAGGCTGGCCACATTAATTATACGGAAAGTCCTGGATGGATCCATTCGTTCCAACATTTCATGCGTCACATCCAGGGTCGCTTCGATGTTCAAACGGATGATGGTACGGATGGCCTCCCTGGTTTGCTCGCTGAACGGGCCTTCGAAATCCACACCTGCCACGTTGATCAGTCCCCAGAAACGCATCCCTGCGGTTTTGAGCTCATCAAACAGGCGCGTGCGGGAGGGGAGGTCCGTCAGATCACACTCTCGGGAATGCACCTCCACATGATAAGTGTTCTGGATGCCGGAAGTCAGGCTTGCTAGCCTGTCGGCATGCAGGTCGGTCAGGAAAAGATCCCAGCCGCGGCTGGCGCATTCGACTGCAAAAGCTTTGCCAAGCCCGCCCGTGGCGCCGCTGATGAATATCAAGCTTCTCATTGTCAACTCCTTTTGATGTGTTATTGTCACTTATACATCAAAATCGTCGAATTGTCAAACATATGTTTAAATCAACAGTATAAAACAGTTGACAGAATATGCATTTGGGATTAATATTCCGCTCATACAGGAGATCAAGAATGGAGCCATTATTGAAAGAAAAGACTTATGTTTTGACCGGCGCCACCTCCGGGATCGGGCTGGCTGCCGCGCACCTCCTGGCGGAGCGCGGGGCTTTCCTGATCGGAGTGGGCCGTTCGGCAGAACGCTGTTCGAAGGTTGAGTCTCAACTTCGTTCCGCCTTTCCTCAGGCGCAGGTGGAATATTGTGTCGCGGACCTTTCCCTGCAGGAGCAGGTCCGGCGACTGGCGGATGACATTCGCGCCAGGCTGCAGGATCGCCATCAAAATTCCCTGGATGGGCTGATCAATAATGCCGGGACTTTCACCTACTGGATGACCCTTACACCGGAAGGTTTCGAGATGCAGTGGGCGGTCAACCATCTTGCGCCGTTCCTGCTGACGCATGAGTTGCTGCCCTTGCTCCGGGCTGCCCCCGCCGCACGGGTGGTGACAGTCAGTTCGGGCTCGCATTACAACACCCGGCTGAGATGGAACGATATTCAGCTCCGGCGGGGTTACAATTGCCTGCTGGCCTATAAACAGACCAAGCTTGCCAACGTTCTGTTCACGGCCGAACTTGATCGCAGGCTGGGGAGTCAGTCCACCTTGCGCGCTTTTGCAGCAGACCCCGGCCTGGTCATCACCGAGATGGGCTTCAAAGGCAATCCCGCTCTGGCGCGCTGGATTTGGGCGCTTCGTCGTCGCAGCGGAGTCACGCCCAGGAATCTGCCATGGGCGTGACCTACCTGGCCACGGAACCTGCCATCCAAAACTCCCCCGAGATCTACTGGAAGGACAGCCATCCCAAGGCTCCCAATCCCTATGCCATGGATAGGGATGCCGCCCGGCGTCTTTGGGAACTTTCGGAGCAGATGTGCGCTATCGATCCCGGGAAATACCTTGATTGAGTCCGGCCGGTAAAAGAGTTCCATTTTTATCGGTGTACAATAGGAAACAAGGATGAATTATGGAAAAGATTCCTCCACGGCAATTGATCCTCACAGCGGTGGTGACCTGTATTGAAAAATTCGGGTTGGACAAGCTCACCACGCGCAAGATCGCCGAAGAAGCCGGTACAAACATTGCTTCCATCAACTATTACTTCCGGACAAAAGAGGCGTTGGTGAATGAGGCGCTCTCCATGACCATTAATCATATGATGGAAGATGTGCGCCTGTCGATCGGAAATAAACAGCAGCCTTTTCTGGAGGCATTCGAGGATGTCCTTTTTTACCTGATCGATGGCAATCTTCGCTTTCCGGGGATCACTGCGGCGCACCTCTATGATGCGGTCTTTGAGAAAAAAACCGATACCCTCGGTTTGCAGATCATGAACCGTTTATATGAAGAAGTAGCCCAGCGCGCCTGCCAGGAGTATCCGCACAAGGATCCCCAGGCCGTGCGCTTTATTCTCGCTCAGATCTTCGCGGCCACATTGTTTATGATGTTATCCCCGAAATTTTTCCAATCGGTCGACTCCCTCAGGATGAACAATTCGGACGACTGCCGGTCGCTCGCAAAGCGCTGTACCTTGATGTTTGCCAGCGCGTTGGACATTCAGGGATGGAATTGATCCCATGAGCGCAAACCCCAAGGTTGTTGTTGCCCTCTCCGGGGGGGTCGATTCCTCCGTCTCGGCGGCATTGCTAAAACAGCAGGGATATGACGTGCTTGGTCTGACCCTGCGCCTGTGGACCGACCCGGCCCATCCGCCTCTTTCTGATTCCGAGACTGCCGCACGCCGCACCGCAGACACGCTTGGTATTCCCCTGCATGTTGTCGATATCCGGGATTTGTTTTACCAGCAGATCGTCCAGTTCTTCCTGGGTGAGTATGGGCGCGGCGTCACGCCCAACCCGTGTGTGCGCTGCAACCGCCTGGTTAAATGGGGCGTACTGCTTGAGCAGGCCCTGGCCCTGGGCGCGGACCGCCTTGCGACCGGTCATTATGCCCGCAAGCGAACTAACGCGGACGGGCGGCAGGAACTCTTACGCGCCCTGGACCACTCCAAGGATCAGACCTATGTATTACACGTCCTGACCCAGGAGCGCCTGGAACGTGCCCTTTTTCCGGTTGGGGAATATCCCAAAACGGAGATCCGCCGCATGGCCCGCGCCTTTGGACTGCCCGCTGCGGAACGCAGCGACAGTCAGGATCTGTGTTTCCTGGCCGGGGAGGATTACCGCGACTTCATCCGCCGCAATGCCCCCCAGATCGCCCGTCCCGGGCCCATCCAGGACCGCACTGGAAAGGTTCTCGGCGAACATCAGGGATTGGCTTATTACACCATTGGCCAGCGTAAGGGCTTGGGAGTCCCCTCGCCTGTCCCGCTCTATGTGCTTGCCAGGGATACCGCCACGAATACGCTGGTGGTTGGGGTCGAGGCCGAACTCGGTTCACATTCCCTGACCGCCCAGGCCGTCAATTGGATCGCTGGAGCAGCGCCGTCGGAGCCGTTTCGTGCCCAGGTCAAGACGCGTTACACTGCCAGGGAGGCCTGGGCACTCGTCACGCCGCTCGAAGGCGACCGGGTGGATGTGCTTTTCGATGCGCCGCAGCGCGATATCACCGCTGGCCAGGCGGCGGTATTCTACGCCGGTGACGTTGTCCTGGGTGGTGGTCTCATCCAATGAGATCCCCGCGCCTCCAGCTCCTCCAGCGTCCGCTGTTCCCACTCCCTGCTCCTGCCCTCGTTACTTGTTCCTCGTAACTTCTTCCTTCTCCCTTCATCTCTTTGAGCCTCCTCAAAAATGGTACTGTACTGGTTGCCATGACCGAATCCCTGCTTGCAAAACACAAACAGCGCTGGCTGGAGTTCTACGACCTCTCCAGCGCCCGCCGGGTGGCCTACCTGGTGCGCTATGCGCCCGGACTTCCGCCGCGCCCGCTGCCCACCCCCGAACGGGTGCCGGAACGGATCGAATGGATCTGGCAGAACTTCGAATATCACCTGCGCCGCCTCGAATGGCTGCCCGACGATACCCTGCCCTGCCTCGACATGCTCACCGGCACGGAGATCTTCGCCGAAGCGTTCGGCTGCCGCGTCCTCTACCCGGCGGACAGTAACCCGGCGCCTTTCCCGCTCATTCACACCGCCGCCGATGCGGATGCGCTGGCCATCCCCTCGTTGGATGCCCCCGCCCTGCAGCGCGTCTTTGCCATGGCCGATGTGCTCTCCCGCCGGGCCGGACCGGGCGCTCTCTTCCGCCTCGTCGATATGCAGTGCCCGCTGGACGTGGCTGCCATGCTGTGGAATAAGCTGGATTTCTACCCGGCCCTGGTGAAACATCCCGATGCCGTCGAGCGCCTGGTCGGGAAGATCGCCGGCCTGCAGTTCGCCTTCCTCGACGAGTGGTACCGCCGCTACGGGACGGATTTCATCGCCCACTTCCCGGAATATTACATGCCGTTCGGCGTTACTTTGTCTGTGGATGAGATCGGGGCGGTCAGCCCGAAGATGTTCCCGCAATACTTCCTGCCGCACCTCGAACAGTTCTCCGGGCGGTATGGCGGGCTGGGACTGCACTGCTGTGCCAACGCCCGCCACCAGTGGGAGAACCTCAAAAAGGTCCCCGGTGTGCGCCTGCTCAACCTCGTCAACCAGGGCGGGATGGTCCGCGCAGCGTATCCGTACTTTGCCGACCTCTTCGCCCAGTGGCACTACGACCAGTCGCCCAACCCGCCCGGGCCGCTCGAGCTGCTGCACGAGATCCCCGGCTCCGCCCATGTCGTTTTCGATATACCGGCGGCGACGAAAGAAGACGCCCTGCAGGCCGTGGAGCAGTTGGAACAGTTCAACGCGTGATCCGTGAGTGGCTGAAGCCCGCCGTCAACCACCCCCGCCCCTCTCTTTTCCCCGCCGCCTGCCCCGCTCATTTATGCGGGGCTAAGGCGCCACGCCTCGGGGTTTGGCGAGAGCCCGTATCCGAGTCCCGAGGGCTTTTACCTTTTCGCACGACCTCCGAATTCTATCCCACGCTGCCGGAGCAGCCGCGTTCCCCCCAAAGTCTGTATTGACCTGTATTGGGGGGATGCCCGTAGGGCAGGGGGGTTGAGTTTCGCATTTGCAGCCCCGATCTTCGAGATGTTAAAGCCCTGGCTGGATCCCAGAACTTGCCGTCCACTCCGCAGCATCACTGATATAATTATTTAATCGAAGGTGAGCAGCCTATGACTCTTCCCGCCATTTTCTTCGGTATTGTCCTTCCCACCACCTATGGCACAGCCTTTCATTTCTGGAAAGGCGGCAGCCTGAAGAAATTGTTCCTCTACGTCATCCTGGCCTTGCTGGGATTTTGGATCGGCCACTTCGTCGGCGGTCTGATCGGATGGAGTTTTGCCGCCGTCGGCCAGATCAACGCCGGGATGGGCACCCTCGGCAGCGCCCTCTTCCTTTTTGTTGGGGAATGGTTGGGGCGGGTGGAAATCACCCGCAAGTAGTTTGAATAATAAAAAATCCTCCCCGCCTCGGGGAGGATTTTCTTGGGTTCAATTGTTGGGTTTACAGGGGTTTAACGTTCGCTGCCTGCAGGCCCTTGGGTCCCTGTTCGATCTCGAACTCGACCTGCTGGCCTTCCTGGAGGGTCCGGAAGCCTTCGGATACGATCGCGCTGTAATGCACGAAAACGTCCGGGCCGCCTTCGCGTGCGAGGAAGCCGAAGCCCTTCGACGCATTGAACCATTTGACCGTACCGGTCACACGCTCTGCCATGTTATTGCATCTCCTTACTTTGAACTAAAAAAGAATAGGATCGACGGTGTTTTGTATTCAGTGCGGACCAGGTACTGTGGCAATGCTTTCTAAAAAAACGCCGGCCCTTGTGGATTGCTCTTGGGCCGGCTTCCTGCGAATTCCAGCACGAACACGTACCACCAACTCACACATTTTATCTGGCGGGGGAAAATCCGTCAAGACCTTAAGATCACATTAAAGCCTGTCGTTCACCTCCTTTGGAATCGTTATATTCAACAGGGTCAGCATGTTTTACGGCTTGTTCGCATTTGTTGGTCCCTAAACACCCGGGAACCGGCGCTCATTTGCCGACGATGAATGAGCGCCGGTCGGGTCATTGGTTGCTGGCAGGCTGCTTCCTGTATTTGCTCACCAGACATCCTGCCATGCTATGGATATGCAGGAAATCTAGTAGTCTCTACCCTTTACGAGCGGCCGGTTGGCTGGAACGGGAGCGCTCGGGTTGAGCAGGATCACGTCCGGCCGCATCATTTCATTATCCTCATGATCGATAATGTGGCAGTGCCAGACATAGTTGAACAAGCCGTTGGCATTCGGATCGAAGGGATAGAAGAGTTTGGCCGCCGAGGAGGCTCTGGGGATATCTGTCGGAGCCCAACGGACCGCGATGCGGGTGACCTGTCCGGGCATGACGATGATGGTATCCTTCCAACCCGCCTCGTAACTCTTCGGTTTGGTGATTTTACCCATCAGGTAAAGCGGTTTGCGTTTGGAGTTGAGCTTGTCTATATCCACGTTGCCGCCCAGCTTGCCGCCGGAAAGCGGGCTGCTGCCATTATAAGAAAGCGGCGGTCCATAGGCAGGGCAAAAAACTCCTGCGCTGCAGCCGCTCGGGAGCGGCGCCGGGCCGCTGCCAAATGCAGCCGCATAGGCAGCTTCATAGGCCTCCATGTTGATGGCCTGGCGGTTGATCAGTTGGAAAGTCGTCAGGTGCAAATGGATTGGGTGTGCATCCATGGTCAGGTTGACGATCTCCCACATCTCAGTCTTGCCCTCTTGGGGAGTTTCAGAGATGTTCAGGGTCTCGCCGTTCGATGTGAAGGGAATGAAATCCGACCGGCTGGCCATATCCGTGTTTTCACCCGCCCAGGTGGTGTTATTGACCAGGATTTCCACCGGCCCGCCTGGATAGTCGGTCATCTCGCCGGTTACCGGGTCGACGATTTCGCGTTCCTCTTCTATCGCGATCTCATTCAGGGTTAGCACGCGGGTCACATTCGGGCGGCCGATTATGGCGCCAGTGGTTGGGTTGGTCAGGCGGACGATGCTTTTTCCATCTTTGCGCAATGTCTGGCGTGAATTAGGGTTATAGCTTTTGTCTGCTCTCCCGCAGGCGTTGCTGGTGCAGGTGCCCACGCGGAACTGTATGATCTGGCCGGTTGTAGCCGGATCAACCGGATCGCCGGACGGGTAGGGAGCATTGGCATCGTTTTTCATGACAAGATTTGTCCCACTCGGGATGCCGCTGAAGTCGATCACCACCTCATAACGCTCACCTGGGAGCATGAGCAGCTTATTGGTTGGGACCGCCTTGTTCAGGTATCCGCCGTCCGTGCCGATCACCCACATGGTCAACAAGGAATTGCCTTTGGGAATGGTCAGGTTGTACGGGCGGGCATTTGAGCCTTCCAGGAAGAGGAAACGGTAGCGCTTCGGTTCCACATTCAGATACGGCCACGCCTTTCCGTTCACCACGATGGTATCACCCATGAACTCGGGCACCCAGTAGGGATGTTCGGGGTTGAGTGCCGACAGGCTGCCGCCGGCGCTGTCAGCCGGGAAAAAGAGCTGCCCGTTATCATCGAACATGCGGTCCTGTATGACCAGCGGGATGACCGATGACAAAGGCTGCAGGTTCGCAGGCAGGCAGCCTTTGGTGCACGTCCCGGGGACGCCGGCCGTGGTTTTTGTTCCCACCGGGGTGATGCCGGGATCCTCGATAAGATATCCGCCAGCCAGGCCGGCATACACGTTCAGGCGGGTGGCCCCCAGGGTGTGGTCATGGAACCACAGCGGGGCAGCTGGCTGGGTGTTTGGATACTTTAACAGGACGCTGTTGCCAGGAACGCCTGCCGTGTAGTAGCGGCTGCCGAAATGCTGGCCGTCGCTGGTGAACCAGGCATCCGGTCCGCCATCGATCTCGGGAGGCACTTCGGCGCCATGCAGGTGCGGGATGGCTGCGATCGGGCCGTCATAGTTCTGGGCGCACGCATCGCCTGGGGGTGCATAACCGACCGGGTTGCCGTGGCTGTCCGTGTATTGCATCATAACGGATTTCATGTGGCACTCATTGGCCATTCCCCGGTCGGCGGCCAGCGGGTCCGCCCAGTGCAGAGTTTGGTCGGTCGAATACTTGTAAGCCAGCACGTTGGTGGTGGCCGTGTTGCCAAGGTCGTTCACAAAATTGATGTCTGTCGAGCTGCCGCGCTCATTGACGAGTACCGGGCCGGTAAACGTGTTTAAAACCCCGCTGCCCTGGCTGTACTGGTTGATCAAATCGGCGCAGGTGGAATTTCCTGTCGGGTCGACCAGGTAGCCCCATACCCAGGTGCCCTGGTAGTTGGTCACGGCGCCATCCGGGAGTACTTTGGATCTAAACTCACACATCCGTACGGTCAACGGCCGGTTTCCCAGGGTTGTGAAAATCCCATTGCCCGCCGCGCCGCCAATATCCAGTAACGCTAAGGGTTGCGCGAACTGTGGGATGGTTGAACCTGTGACTGGTACTTGCGGCGATTGGGCCGCCAGTGCATTGGTGGAAAATGCCAATGTGACCACGATGATCAGAATGGTTGTAAACCTCTTTTTCATGGTACTCCTCCTCGAAGAAAATGGAACAGATTGGATAATGTTTGGGGATATAAGCGTACCTGGTGCCTGGGAGATTTATCGACGGATTTCCTCCTCGCCATTTAAGCGTCTATGCTGGATAAATATTACTTCTACTCATAAATTCTATTGGATACTGAACTTGGTAACATTTGGAAAGATTTGAAAAGATTTAATGTATGAAATCCCTCCTCGTGTGTGAAATTTTAAATAAAAAAATTGCAACCACCAGGTTGCAATTTTGGACAGGCTACCAGTGCTGGTCATCTGGATTGGAAATTAACTGCCTCCAGGGTCTCAGGTGGCATGTCAGATTGCAATCTGCATGGCCTGCAGGTGAACTGGTCTTGGGTACCCGGGCGGCGGCATTCGCAGCCGCTATTAAATGGCCCTTTGGTCAACCGCGCCACTATTGAAAATATTCCTCCAGATTTTTTCGGCCACCTCTCGCGAGCTCAAACCGGTGGTATCCACCTCGATCCCGATGAACCCTTGTCGCGCCGCTTGTGCCTGGATTTGGGCTAGCTCGACGGATCGGGTCAATTCCCACTCCAGGTCTGGGCTGTGCCTGCCGCGGATGCGTTTGGCTTGTTCTTCTTCCTCACAGGTCAGCCAGTATGTGTGGATGGACGGATCGAGTGGGTTCAATCGCTCGAGCAAAGCCGTCAAGGAATTGGGCGACTCGAATACATAATTGATCACAAAATTCGAATAGCCGTTCTTTTGGTGGAAGCCGACCAGCAATTCCAACGTCCGGTACAGGTGGTCGACGCGCCTCTCGTCGTAGATCTCGAATGGATGAACGTTCCCAATATGGTCTCCGTCGAGATGGATCGACTTTTCGAACTTCAGGTGCAATTCCTCCGCCACGCTGGATTTGCCAACGCCCACGGAACCGTTGATTATGATGATCATTTCCGGGATTTTTTCCTGTTACGGCTTGATTACGAATCCCAGCCTTCGGTTATTACATTTGCCAGGAACACTTCCGCCACTCTTGGATCAAAGTGTTTGCCGGATTGCCCTTGCATGTATGCGATCACTTTTTCAGTCGGCCAGGCCTCTCGATACAGCCGGTCATGCCGCAGCGCGTCCCACACATCCACAACCGCGAAGATTCGGGCTGCCAATGGGATTGCTTCTCCCTTCAGACCGTTCGGATATCCTTCCCCATTCCATTTTTCATGGTGGGAATAAGGGATCTCCATGGCCCCCTGCAAATATTCAATGTTTTTAAGCAGGTTGAATGCAATCGTAGGGTGCATTTCGACGATCTCGCGTTCCTCATGGCTCAATTCAGCGGTTTTGTGCAGGATGGCATCCGGAATTCCCATTTTTCCGATATCGTGTAATAAGGAGCCATAATGAATGGCAACCAATTCTTCCTGGGGTAGTCCCAGTTTGACCGCCAATAATTCGGTCAATTCTGTCACTCTGCGGCTGTGGCCTTCAGTTTCCTTGTCCCTTAGTTCAAGTGCTTTCGCCCAGCCCTCCAGGGTGGTTTTATATGCCAGGACCAGTTCCTGGTTGAGCTGCCTGACATCTTTTTCGGCGTTTACTGAACGCCTCAGGGCGTGCCGGAAATCATCCATCGCGACATAAATTAATCCTATGATCCAGATGATCAAAGCCGTTTGCGTTATCCAGGATGTGTAAGGAGAAACATTCGTGGGTAGGGCAGGCAGTCTTCCATGGGATTGCAGGAACGCCAGGGTAAAACCGGTTAAGATCGATGCCAGCCCAAAGGCTGGCACAGCGCGTAACCCGATCAACATGGCGGCCGCCACCAGGATGATCAGATTGCCCCCAAACCCCACTGCTCGCACCCCGCCGGTATTAAGGGTTGTGTAATTTATATACAGCCAGGATATGATTGTATAAATGCTCCCCGCCAGGCGGACATGCCCTCTTCTCGTAATTTGCATCACAGAAAGGGTGATGGGGAATAAACACCATAGAACGATCGTGTCGATTGAGAAACGTTTTGTAAGAATGGGATAGAGGCTGCCAAGCAGAGCTACCAGGATCAGAGCTATCTTTGAAAGAAGATATACGTGAGCGGCAATGCGTGTTTTATCATCTTCTTTAAAAATCGGGGGAGTTAAAAAATCCTTGGTTATTTTCAACAGCATCTCCGCGCCGGCCAATTATGAGAATGACGCCAGAATATTAACTGATCCTTTTAATTTTATACCAGAAATCCAGGAAAATGCCAAATTGGACAATTCTGTATTCTTAATTCACACGCTTCAGGATCACCACTGGAATAACCCGCGTTGTTCTCTCCCGGTATGCAGCAAAACCGGGCATCACCGCCACCATCTTGTCATACAAACGCGTCCGTTCCGGTTCCACCGGGACCTCCGCCCGGGCTTGAAACGTTTCAGTCCCGACCTCCACCGTGACCAGCGGATTGGCGACGATATTGTGGTACCAATCTGGATTGATCGGGGCTCCGCCCTTTGATGCAATGATCACGAGTTCATCTCCATCGTTCACATAAGCGACTGGATTAATCCGGCTTTCCCCGCTCTTTGCCCCAACCGTATGCAGAAGCAGCAGAGTCCTGCCCGCGAACGCGCCGCCGACCTTGCCGTCATTGGCCCGAAACTCCTCTATGATCGCCTTGTTTCGTTCGTTTTGAATGCTCATTTACTTTTCCTTTTCTCCCTCTCCATTTTCGAAGAAATTGGGGTGGAAGACCCGCTGGCAGGTGGAATTTCTCTACGGATTGAAACCGGCATTACCTTGCGCTATATACCGGCTACGATCCTTCGATGTACTCACTCGTTTTATAAATATGATAGCCATTTCGTCTCATTCTACGGATCAGCATCGCAGTCTCATTTGGTAAATGTGAAATAACCGCATCCGTGATAATGCCAGGCACAAGATCATAACCATAGGCATCGAACACGGTTGCATTTACACAATAATGGGTATACCCTCCTGTTACCATTAAACGCTGAATATTATTGGCTTCAAGGAAGTCAGCCAGGTTCGTTTTGAAGAAAGCACTATAGCGTGTTTTCTTTATAACCATGTGAGCAGGAGAGACTTCTGATCCGTGGCAGGATCGCGGTTTCCGGGCTGCCTTCGATCAGTTCGGGCTCCCCGGTTATTTTCATTTTTAGTTCCCAATCCGAGCCATCCGCTTTATAACAGGTGATGACATGCACGACCGGTGAGCTTTGAGCTTCAAAATACCCGATCAACCGGTTGATATTCCTGATTACGGTTTCAAGGTTTTTTCGGCGTTCAGGCTTTTGAAAGAAAAACTCTTGCATATCCACGATGGCAAGAGCTGATCGGGCATTCTCTGCTAAGGGTAATGATCCATTCATAAGGTTCATCTGCTTGTCATGTGGGAACCGTGTCCGGTTGCCTGTTTTCACGTGACCCGGCCCGGATTGGGATCAATAATCCTGCGGCAGCCAATGCCAGAATCCCTCCGATAATGACAGTCGGCCCAAATCCCAGATTTTGCAGCAGGGTTCCGGCTGCCCCAAAACCGATTATCCCCCCGATCCATCCTGTTGACCCGAATATTGCCAGGCTTTTCCCAAACGCTTCGCGCGGGACCAGGTCGGTTATGAAGGCGCTCCCGATGCTGAAGGTTGCCGTCGAGATCCCTTGCAGCCCGGAAACCAGCCAGAAATGCCAGAATGCATTCGAGAAAGCCAGCATTGCCAGGGAAGCGAATCCGATCAGGTACCCTGCGGCCAGAATGATCTTCCGGCCTTTTCGATCGGACAACCAGCCCATCAGGAATGGGAACGGCATACCGATCAGTCCTCCAATCGCGCCCATACTGGTTACTTCAAGCGGCCCAAAGCCCAGGTTGTTCATCACGATTGAACGGATCAGGATCACAAAAAAACCCGTGATGGAAGACAATATGCTGATTGTGAACATCAAATAAAAATTCTTCCCCAATCCTTGGGATGCCGGGCGTGGTGTATTTTCCGGTCCGGGTGGCTTTATTTCTTTGTCCTCCAAAAGTGCTGCACTCAAAGGCCATAAGATCATGAAAACGGCCAGGATCTTGAACATGCTGGTGTAACCCCTTTGTTCCACAAGCCAGCCGGTCCCCAGCCCGCCGGCCAATGCGCCAATGCCATTTGTCAGCGCCAGGATCCCAAAAATTTTTCCGCGTTCTTTCACACCGGCAGAAAGGCCGGTCAGGATTCCGATGATGGATATTCCCAGGCCGCCTGAAAACCACATCACAGCTGTAAGAGCGGTTAACCCCCAGACATTTTTGACCTGGCCCATCATCCAGCAGGCTGGAATTCCGGCCAGGCTCGCAATGATCAGCGCAAGTTTGTGGCGGTGCAGGATGCTGGAAATCCACCCGGCTGATAATGCGCCCAGGGCGATCGCCAGGTATGAAAAAGCCAGATAGTATCCTGCCACAGCGGAATTCGCTCCCAGTTGCGTGGCGTAAACCGGAAGAAGCGGGATTAGCCCGTTTCCCACGCTCCATGGGACCAGGCTGCAAATGAATAACGCGGCAAGTTGCTTCCTGCTTATGTTCATGAATGTCTCAGGCCGCTTTCTACTGTTTTCAACTCTTGTCATCCACCTTTCGCTAAACCTGTTCCGGTGTTGCTGCTTTTGGCAGCGCTAGACCAACACCCCATTCCACAGCACAACCGTGGAGATCAGGAAGAAAATGAACAGGATGAAATTGTCGTAGGAGTCGTTGACCAGCTCGCCTGGGTGTCCCCTGAGTATTCGTATCACTGGAGTCTTGATGAAATGCAGGATGACAGGCAGGAAAACGATCATCCACCTTGGGTACAGTGACCTTCCGGTTACGATCCCATACAGCATCATCAGGCTGGAAATCGCCACCGGGACATAAGTGATGGTCACCAGCCTTTGAAAAAAGACATTTCCCAATTTGCCCCCCTTTTCTATATCAGATCCGGTTTTGGCGGCCACTTGCGCTCCCGCCGCGATGGCGAAGTAGCCCACGTGTGACACTCCATAACAGATCATCACCGCGCCAAATGCCAGGCTGATAATAAACGCAAAGGTCTCCCCCGCTGGCCGGAAGGCCAGATAGATGTGCATGGCCGCCAGGGTATAGAACCAGCAGCCCACCAGGCCCAGGCTGCCGGCATTGAGCAAACGCCCTTCCGGCAGTTTGCTCATTTTTACTGCCGGGCTGTCCTTGGAACCGGGGATATGGTTGTAGAAAAGGTCACCGCACATGAAAAGCATCGATCCCAGGATGCCGGATAACCCGAAAAGACGTAAAGTCCAGGTCGTGAAGATGAACATGGCTATTCTCCTCAAACCTCCGAATGGTATGGCCTCCGCGCCTCAGGCGGAACCGCCAGCCTCTCCCCTTTATACCCCTTCCCCCTATCCCTTAACATACGACAGCTTTTCGCTGATGAAACCGTTCGTCACTTTGAACAGGTCGACGCCCCGGATAGTTCCACTTTGCCCCTGCGCATCCACCCAATCATATCTCCAGCGCATCACGCAGCGGCTGCCCAGGCTGAAGATCTCTTCGATCTTGATATGCGCTTCGGGCGACGCCTGGAAGAATTCCTCCCAGTACTGGGTGACGGCTTCCTTGCCGGTATACACTCTCCCCTCCGGGGCCGGGCTGGTATTCTCGAATGTGCAATCTTCGCTCATTAACTGCATCATCCCTGGGATATCATGCCGGTTGAAGGCCTCATTAAAAGCCAGCACGAGGCGTATCGCTGTTTCTACCCGGTCCATGCGGGCTGGACTCATAACGATGCTTTCTCCTGGTTCTTTTTTTATTTTTTCACGGACGACTGCACCGTGTTATTCGCAACTGTTTGGTGCTCTTGAACCCCTCTTATTATCGCACGATTTTTTAAAAAGAGAGCCCGCTTTCGCGGAGTTTATTTCCTGACCCATGCTCTTCGGCCCCCCGCCAGTGGGAAAAAGCCCCATTGCTTATTCCCTTGGCAAAACCTCCCCGAACACGCGCAGGGCATTTCCTCCCATGATCCTGGCGATCTCGCTCTGATTGAATCCCTGGGCCAGTAAAGCTTCTGTCAACCAGGCCAGGCCGCCTGCATCCACCGGAGCGGTGATGGCCCCATCAAAATCCGAACCGATTCCCACATGTTCCACCCCTGCCAGGTCCGCGACATACCGGACAGACCGGGCTACATCCTCCACCCGTTTTCCACACACGGCCCTGCTAAACATGGCTATTCCAATTACGCCGCCAACTTTGGCTATTTTCTTGACCTGATCGTCGCTTAGATTTCGCGAATTATTACATATTCCGGTCACACCGCTATGGGAGGCGATCACAGGAGTTTTTACCATCTCGATCACCTCATCGATGACGCGCCTGGATGCATGTGCAAGATCAATGATCATATGCAATTCCTGCAGCCTTCGTACCAGTTCACGCCCAAAAGGCGATAATCCCTGGTTATTTTTTCCGTGAGCGGAACCGCCTGCTTCATTATCAGAAAAATGAGCAATCCCGATCATTCGAAAGGCTGCCTCGTATAGTTTCTGAATGTTGGACAATTCACCATTCAGCGTGTGAGCTCCTTCCAATGCAAGCAATCCGCCGATCGTCCCGGGCTGCTCCTGGCGTACAGCCAGGCAGAGCTCCAGGTCTTTGACGCTCTTGATCAGCCGCATTTTCCCATTGGATCTACGGATGGTCTCCTGCAGTTTTTGAGATTGGTAGATCGCCCGCTGAAACAGATCCTTCCTGGTCGGCCTCGGCCACTTATCGATCATGGATAAAAGCGTTACCGCGTCGATATTAAAGGGGAATTGCATTTTATCCATGCCAAGCAGGAATTTTGTTACCACCCCAAAAACCTGGATGGCCACGTTGCCATCCACCAGCCGCGGGTAAAACTCTGCGCTCTCCGCGTACTCCGCGGTGAAAATCTATATATGCACATGCTTTCGTTGACTTTCAGAACACCCTCTGCCCATTGCCTGGTATTAATCGAAATCCATACCGAACAGGATCATGTTACAGTGCCGGCACCTGAACTTATAAAATGCCGGGCTGCCTTTTGGCCGGTAATTTCTTGCAATGGATTTCATCATCTCCCCATCGATCCATTCTCCGCCTGTAACCTGTAACCCCTCGTTGGCAATGGCGAGCACCTCCTCCCTGGAAGCCTCCCCCAGGAATGCGCAGGCATCCTGGCAGTGCGTCAGCCAGACTTCCTGCTGCCAGGTCTCATATCCCGGGGTTCGTGTGGTTACTTCAAGAATGATCTCCTCATCCATGCCGTCCTGGCGCAAGGGCATATCATCTACAAAAGTGGCCTTGAATTTCTTTGCGGCGCTCCCGTCCGCAATGCACCAGGGACAGATCTCCCCATCCAGTTCTTCGGTACAGTAAACATTGGAAGTATAGATATACCCCCGGCTTTCACCGCAGCACCTGCACTGCACATCGCTCACAATAATGGAGCCTGTGGCAATCGGGTCGGGATGATATTTGAAAACTGGCAAATTCATCGAGGTTTTCCCTTTGAAAACCGGTGCAAAATAAGGCTGGGGTCTTTTTCTAACACAAGGAACACAAGCTGCCACAAAAGGAGGCAATGAAATTTTTTTCTTTCGCCCCAACGCGCCAGACTAATCCTTGGATATCCCTTCCATTAAGAAGCGGATCGCCTGCTCGCGGTCCCGAAAAAGCGTTGCCGATTGCCCGGAATTCCGCAGTACCGTCTCGATGAAATCGTGGGAATGGTCCTCCGGGCTCACCACAAATGCCGCGATTGCATCCGGGTCGAGCCCCGGGGTTTGTGCCATATCCTGATAGGCAAATTGGTAATTTGCCACCGGCGTTTCCACATTCCTGGCTTCCGTCGCATCCACCAGGTACCGGTGGATCCCGAGCTTCATGCCCAGCGCGTGCGCCTCGAGATTTGGGCTCAAGGATGATTCTCTCGTGATCTCCCCCACCACCTTCATTTCGATGTAGCTGCCATCTTCGGATGGACGTATCGTGTAGGTCATGGCTGCCCTCCTGCGATAACCTTACTCATTTATTCTATAGGCCTTCTCCAGACTGCCAAAATTTTACAAAAATATCCGATTTTCTCCTGCTGCCAGTTTTTTTGCGCTTTCAGGGATGGCTGCAGGGGCGGGGTGTGATCGGCTTTTTCCATCTCCATTAAAAAAATACTGCTGGTTTCTATTAACAGTATAGGCCAAAAATTCCTCACATTCAAGTCCTTTTGAATATTTCGACCGGTGAATCTCCCTCTCCCTAAACTAGAAAATTTGTGCTAATATTCACCATCGCCTTTTCAATCGAGCCGCGCCTGCCATGCTGACATTCCTCCTTATTTCCGCCTCACCGTTTCTCCGCTCCATTTTCTCCGTTTCATATCCTCTATTTCCTTCCCTCCATTCGTTCCGCGGAAAAAACAAAAAAGGTGACTTTAATTCCGTATGTACCCGGTCCTCCCAAGGGCGCCTGCCGCTGGTTCTTCAAGGAGCTCGCCGCTTCATACCTCGTAACTCGTTACTCGTCACTCGTCCCTCGTTTCTTGTTTTTCATTTATCGTCCCTTCTCCCGATTCAAAGATTATTCGTTTTTTCAATTGACAATAAAAAGTGCACAAAAATCCCGCTTTCCCTCTTGTTTTGTTTTTTGTTTCTCGTTTCTGGTTATTCATCCCTTATTTGTTCTTCTATTTGTTTTCAAATATCAAATCCCTCAAAAATCACTCGAGAATCCGCCATGTTTTCGCATTTGTTTCTCAAGGATGAATCTCAATCAGGGATATTCATTATCCCATTCGTTTTTTTCTTTCGCTATCGAATAACGCATGCCTTTCGGACACTTACCTGGTACATCTCATGATAATATACAGTCTGCAAACAAAACCATTACCTACAGAGGATACAAGGGTCTCCAAATGTAATCCCTTATTCTTTTCCATCGCGTCCTTTGTGCCCGCCTGCCCTGAATGCATGTACAGGGTTGTGTTTAATTTTTTTCTTCTGCAATGAAAGGCTCACCCATGCCACCACGCATCAGAATCGCTCCTCTCCGCCCGCCTGCACCTCTCCCCGCAAATCGTCGCGGATCGCATTTACTTCATCAGCAACCTTTCCGGACGCTTGAGCCTGTACGCCATGTACTACGGCGGTTCTGTCCCCGAACCGCTCCTGCCGCCCCACCTCGCCCTGCCCAACCCGGAGCTGGTCGGCGGGCGCTCGTTCTACGTCTTCCCGCTCCTGGACCGGATCCTGGTCATGCTCGACCAGGATGGCGACGAGAACTACCAGCCCATGCTGATCCCGATTGATGGCGGCTTCCCGGAACCGGCCTTCGAAGGCTTCTTTGAGAAATTCCGTCTCCACTTGGGCGAATGCGATATAGAGCGGAATATTGTCTATTTCAATGCCGAGTCGCGTGATAACCCCGTCCAGATCGCCTACCGTGGTAATCTGCGCACGAATGAACTGGAAAAGCTGGCTGAATCCGAGTGGGGCGCCGTTCCGTCGGGGCTGTCCGAGCATCATGCTAAAGTCTTCATTACAGACGCTTATACTACCGGTGATGGTGTCCTGTATTTGCTGGACCAGGGCCGCAAGAGTCTGCTGCTCGGTACACCGCTCGACCAGCGCAAGCCAGGTAAAACGGTTCCGCTCAACGGCCTGGGCTCAGTTGAGTTCACGCCTGGCGGGACCGGCGCTTTGTTGGTTACCTCCATTTTCGATGACCGCTACAGCCTGGGGCGGATCGATTTCGCCCATCCTGGCAAGATCCAGCCCGTCAAACTGGACGGCCTCGTGCATACCGGTGCAGGCGAGTTGAAGGGTTTCTCGCATATCAGGAGCGCGCACTACGTCGTTCACTTTAATATCGATGGGGCTTCCTGGCTCTACGAGGGAATTTATAATGAGGAGAAGAACAGCCTGTCGCTCAGGCATGTCATTGCCGGTGACGGCGACCTGACCGGCGGCGTGCTCCAGCATTACCATTACGATAAGGCCGCCAACCGCTATGTCCTGTCGTTCTCCACGGCTTCCAGCCCAACCCAGATCTACACCGTCGAAGACAAAGATCGCCTGACCATTGTCATGCACACCGAAGAGAAGATCCTCGGCATCCCCCAGGAGCAACTCTCGCAGGGTGAAGATGCCTCGTTTGTCTCCTTCGATGGGACGCATATCCCGGCCCGCCTGTACCTGCCGGCTGAGTCGCTCGGTTACCAGGGTCCGCGCCCGCTGGTCTATTACATCCACGGCGGGCCGCAGTCGCAGGAGCGCCCCGATTTTGCCTGGTTCTCGATGCCGCTCATCCAGTTCCTGGCCTTGCGCGGCTTTGCTGTCTTCGTGCCGAACGTGCGCGGTTCCACCGGCTACGGGCTGGGCTATACCAGTCAGGTCGACCGGGACTGGGGCGGGCAGGACCGCCTTGACCACGTGCATGCCATGACGAAGGTCTTGCCCCTGGATAAACGTCTTGACCTGCAGCGTGCCGGTGTGGTCGGACGTTCGTATGGAGGCTACATGACCCTCATGCAGGCCGGTCGTCACCCGGACCTTTGGTCTGCCGCCTGTGATATGTTCGGCCCCTACGATCTCTTCACCTTTTTCGAGCGTCTGCCTGAGACGTGGAAGCCATATTTCAGGCTCTCCGTCGGAGATCCGTCCACACCGCAGGGGCGTCTCTTCTTTCAGGAGCGTTCGCCTAAAACCTGGCTGGGGCATCTTGCCTGTCCGCTGCTCGTCATCCAGGGGCGCAACGACCCGCGCGTTGTGGCGGAAGAATCCGAACAACTCGTTTCCGACATGCAGAAAGAAGGCAAAAATGTCGAACTGCTTGTCTTCGAAGATGAAGGCCACGATGTATTAAAATACGCCAACCGTGTTACATGCTACAATGCCATCACGGATTTCTTTACACACTACCTGAAACCCTGATCGTTCGCACTTTGGAAGGTTGTTGTGAACTCAACTAACGTGTAAACCTTCAAACGTTCGCACGTGGAAACGAATTAACATGCCCTGGAACTTGAACACCACCCACTCCCAGCCCGGTGACCTGGCCCTTTTGGTCGGCCTGCGTCACAAACATTTCATCTTTCCTCTCATTCCCGGCGGGTCTTTTCATACCCACCGCGGCATCCTGTATCACGATGAACTGATCGGCAAGCCCTGGGGCAGCCAGGTCTTCAGCCATCAAGGCAGCCCGTTCTTCATGCTCCAGCCCTCCCTGGCTGATCTGCTGGTGGATCTGAAGCGCAGCACTCAGATCATGTATCCCAAGGATATCGGTTTCATCCTCACCAGCATGTCGGTCGGGCCGGGACAGACCGTCCTGGAAGCCGGCACGGGTTCCGGCTCCATGACCGTGGCGTTGGCTTACTCCGTCGGCCCGCAAGGCAAAGTGGTCACCTACGAACGCCGCCCCGAGTTCCAGTCCCTGGCGCGCAAGAACCTGGAGCGGCTCGGGCTGGATGGGCGTGTCGATTTCAAAGCTGGCGATATTGCAGATGGCTTCACCGAGACGAATGTGGATGCCATCTTCCTGGATGTGCCCAACCCGTGGGATTACATCCGCCAGGTGCGCCAGGCCCTCAAGCCGGGTGGTTTCTTCTGCAACCTGGTGCCCACTTTCAACCAGGTCGAGAAACTGCTCTATTCCCTGCGTCGTGAGAGTTTTGCCTTCATTGAAGTCTGCGAGCTTTTGATGCGTTACTACAAAGCCGAGCCGACCCGCCTGCGCCCGACCGACCGCATGATCGCGCATACCGGCTACCTCATCTTTGCCCGCCGCATCGAGCCGAGCGAAGATGTGCGTGCCCGCGTTTTGTTGGAGGAGCAGGGCACGCTCGGGTTGGATGAAGAAGAAAAAGTACCGGAATGATATAGCGGAGGCAGCTTTGTCGTCGAAACCTGCGGATCAGGCCCTCATCCAGGCAGTCGGATTAAAGAAGGTCTACAAGCGCGGCAGCGAAGATATTGTTGCCCTGCAGGGAATTAACTTGAACATCTTTCCCGGGGAATTTATTGTCACCATCGGCCCGAGCGGGAGCGGCAAGTCGACTCTCCTGCACCTGCTGGGGGGTGTTGACCGGCCCACCCAGGGGCAGCTGGTGGTCAATGGTCTGGACCTGGTCGCCGCCAGCGAATCCGCTTTGACCCGTTTCCGCCGCGACAACATCGGGTTCGTTTTCCAGTTCTACAACCTGCTTCCCTCTCTTAATGCCCTGGATAACGTCATCCTGCCCCTGCTCGCCAAAGGGCTGAGCTGGAAGGCTGCGCGGCTGCGCGGGGCCGCCATGCTGGAGCAGGTTGGTCTCGGCCACCGCTCCAGGCACACGCCTGCCCAGCTTTCAGGCGGGGAACAGCAGCGCGTTGCCATAGCACGTGCCATGGTGGTCGAGCCGTCCGTCATCCTGGCAGATGAGCCGACTGGCGATCTGGATAGCGCCTCGGCCAACAGCATTGTCTCCCTGATGGTCGATCTGAACCGGCGCCTGGGTGTTACCTTCATCGTAGCCACGCATAACCTGAATTTACTCAAGGTTGCCACGCGCGCCTTCGAGCTGTCAGATGGTTTGCTGAATACCGCCTCCACCGCGTAATCCATGCTTGCATTGGCGTATTTCACATTCAGGGATCTGGTTCACGATCGCTGGCGCAGTCTCCTGACCGTCCTGAGTCTGGCTGTCTTGGTGGTTGGCTATCTCTTGCTGGTTTCGCAGGCCCAGGCTTTTGTGATCCTGATCAGCCAGTCGCGTGTCACCAACAACCTGATCATTATCGCAGTGAACACCATCGACCCGATGGACAGCTCCCTTGATGACGCCGTCCTCCAGGCTGCACAACAGATCGCCCCTGGCCAGATCCGGCATGCCTTCCCGACCCTTTTTCGTCATTTGAACATTAACGGGCAGCTCATGCAGGTTCGGGCCGCGCCCTTGCAGGATATGTCCACTGCCATGGATATCACCCTTTTACAGGGCCGCTGGCCGGATGGCCCGCGCCAGGTCGTGGTCAGTCAGGCAGCCGCCCGGTTGGCCTCCTGGACCATCGGTTCGACTGTGAATATTTATGGCACGGATTTCCAGGTGACCGGCCTGGTGCATACCGGGGAAAACACTTTTGGCTCTCTATGGATGACCTACGCCGAAGGCCAGCGCCTTTTCGGCACAGCGCGTGGTTTCCAGGTCGGTTATCTGTCCCTTCAACCCTGGGCGGATCCTGAAGGTGTCCGCCTCAAGTTGCAGTCCGACCCGCGCATCTCTGCGTACGGCATTGTCTATCTCGAAACCGCCTATTCCGAAGGATATAACCAGTCCAACAACAACCTGCTGATCCTTAGCAGTATCCTGGCGCTGGTCTCCTTGCTGGCGCTCAGTTTTAGCATCTATACTGCCACCAGTCTGAGTCTGACCGAGCGCAGCCTGGAGATCGGCCTGCTGCGGGTGGTCGGCTTCACCCAGGCGAAACTCCGCAGTTTTCTCTTTGCGCGCGCCCTGGTGCTGACGCTGGCGGCATACAGCCTCGGCTGGGTTGCATCGCTTGGTTTCATCACTTACCAGCGCCTCCACACCTCCTTTGACTTGCTTTTTATGATCCTGAAATTGACTCCGGCCTCGACTCTGATCGGCCTGGGGCTGGCGGTCGTCTTTGCCTTCATGGGTGTCTGGCTGACCTCCGCGCGTCTCGCGCTGGTCAACCCATTGGCGGGGAGTGACTAGGAATGGCCTGCTTGCTGGTAACCCTCCGGCTTGGCTTGCTCGACCTGTTCAGCCATCGCCGCCTGGCGCTGATAATGTCGCTTGCCATCGCCATTGCCGCCGGAATGTTCACATTCCTGGAAGTCTATCGTCTCGGCCTTGCGGCAGAGTTTACCGAGCAGTCTCCCAACCTGCTGGTGGTGCATGATATCCAGAATGTGGGCGATATCGCTGGCAGCCGGATTTCCAGCGATGTGTCAAAAACACTCTCTGGCATGGGGATTAGCGTGATTATCCCTGAGATCCATACCGTGACCGGTGTTTCCATCCCGGATGCCACCCTTTTACGCGGCATTGACCTGGGACAATACCAACGCCTGGAGACATTCTCCATGCTCTCAGGCCGCAGCCTTCGTCCGGGTGACGCCTCCCGCCTGGCCATGTTGGGAGTGCTCCTGGCCAAAAAGCTGGACCTGGAGACCGGCGGTGAGATTTCGCTGCGAGGACGCAAGTTCAACATTGTGGGGATTTTCCAGAACGGCACCTATATGGATAACCAGGCCTGGATCTCGCTGGCGGATGCCCAGTCCCTGTTGGGCTGGGGACAGGATGTATCCGTCTATATCATTCCGGAAGGAGGGCCGCTCCACGACGGCGATAGCCTGCCGGGCGGCCTCTCGGTGACTCGCAAAGGCCAGGATCTGGAATTACTGGCTTCCCAGTACCGGCCGATGCTCGATTTGTGGCATATTGTCTCACTTGCGCTCGGGGTTGCGGCTGCGCTGGCCCTCACCAACATTCTCTGGCGGCTCGCCTGGCTGCGTCGGGGCGAAATGGCCATACTGCGCACGAATGGCTTTCCGACCTCCTCACTGGCAGGCTACCTGTTGGTGCAGGCGGCCGGCATAACGCTTTTCGGCATCCTGCTGGGCGGCCTGTTCACCCTGGTTTTCACCATCAGCATCCATCTGACGATCTCCAGCTATACGATCGTCCCGCGCGTGGACGCCGGGTCCCTGCTCCCTGGCCTTTTTTGGATCGGTCTGATGATGTTGGCCGGCAGTCTGCTTCCGGCCTGGTGGCTGAGCCATTTGAACCTGGCCCAATTGCTGCGTGCCGAGTGAAGAAACAAGTTTTTGTCTGCGACAGGAATTAATGAAAAGTCAAAAATGATGACAAGAAAAATTGGCAAACCGCTTCTCGTAGGCTTGGTAGTTCTGT
The DNA here is from genome assembly GCA_963830665.1 of uncultured Chloroflexia bacterium. GTDB lineage: Bacteria > Chloroflexota > Anaerolineae > Anaerolineales > Villigracilaceae > UBA877. The sequence continues at coordinate 140,575 of CAWHNM010000023.1, read as the reverse complement.
CGCTGGCAGGTATGGGAATCATTGGCGCCCGGCATTTTGCGCGCAGCCGTCAAAAATCAGATTATCTGCAAACACTTCAAGGACTGGCCTTTGGTAAATATCTCAACCGCCAGCCTCCTATAACAGCGTTGCACATTATGGTAACTGGGATGGCTATCTGTATACATCAACTGAGTACCAGTGCGTTCTGGGTGGCCATTACGGCTTGCTGGCTCATCCCGGAATTGAAACGGATAAAACGGTCATCTGGCTCCAGCCCGGACAGGAATGCTGGCCCGACCACCCTAATTGTGGCACAGGTTCCAAAACCTATACTGATGAACAAGGCCTGCAGTATCTGGCCTCGGGAGCGGACGGCGGCCCGTTTGGCCCAACTTCTGCTGACCCGGATAACCCGATCTCCAAGTGGAATTACATTTACGTTCCAACCTGTGATGGCAGCTTCCACTTTGGTGACGCCGCCGCTGATTATAACGATGACGGGATACCGGATCACTTCCACAATGGCTTGCGTCAAACCTCCGCCGCAGTGACCTTGATGAAAGCGCTTTTTCCAAACAGTCGAAAAATTCTGATTGCCGGGAGCAGCAATGGCGGCTATGGCACTTTTGGGGCCACCCCGATTGTGCGACTGGCTTTCCCGGATGCCAGGCTATATGTTTTGAATGACAGCGGCCCGGGGCTTTTTGGAACAAGGGAACCTGCCGTTTGGTCAACCCTCATCAAAACCTGGAACCTGGCTCCAATGCTGCCGGCCGATTGCCCGGAATGCAAGAGCCAACTGGCATACCTGTTCGACTGGTTGCTTGCCCGCGATTCAAATTTGAAGATTGGAATGTTTTCTTCCTACCAGGACGCGGTAGTGAGCAATGTGGTCGGGATGAGCGGCGCCGAAAACGAACAACTCTTGCGATCCATCACCGATCGATTTCATCAAAATCACCCTGGGACTTTCAAGCGGTATTTTATCCAGGGCGATTCACACTGTATTGCCGATTTTTATAACCAGGTTCATGGCGTTACAGTTTGGGAATGGCTGGACGCACTGGTCAACGATCGTCCAGGCTGGAATGATATTCTTGAATAAGCCAGCTCCCAATCCTGAAATGGCCGGGAGCGAAGAGAAAATGTCATTTTGGTTCAAGTATTTATGCAGAACGCTGTAATTGTCCAACCGGCATGGTAAAATTTTCCGCTGATCCAATTTCCAAGGGAACCTATGAATTACTCTGAAACCATCGCCACCCAACTGCACGTCAAAGCCTCCCAGGTGGATGCCGCCATCCGCCTGCTCGACGAGGGCAACACCGTCCCCTTCATCGCCCGCTACCGCAAGGAAATGACCGGCACGCTCGACGATGAACAGGTGCGCATCGTTGCGGATGAGATCATCCGCCTGCGCCTGATCGACGAGCGCCGGGCTGCCATCCTGAAATCCATCGAGGAACAGGGCAAGCTGACCGACGAACTCAAGACTGCCATCGAAGCCGCCGGGACGATGACCGCCCTCGAGGACCTGTATGCCCCCTACAAGCCCAAGCGCCGCACGCGCGCCATGGTTGCCCGTGAAAAGGGTCTGGAAGGCCTGGCAGAACATATCCTCAAACAGCCGTTGACCCAGCGCAGCCTTGAGGATATCGTCAAAGAGTCGTACCTGAACGAGCAGGTCACCACGGTCGAAGAAGCCCTGCAGGGTGCCCGCGACATCGTCGCCGAGACCATCAGCGACAACGCCAATGTCCGCAGCGCCACCCGGGAAAAGGCGCTCAAGTTTGCCAAAGTGATCGCTGAAAAGGTCGCAGATGCCGTCGATGAGAAACGCGTCTACGAGTCGTATTACGCCTTCGAAGGCCGGGTCGACCGCCTCCAGCCGCACCAGATCCTGGCGCTCAACCGCGGCGAGAAGGAAGGCGTCCTCAAGGCTGCGCGTGGAGATCGACGAGCGCGACTGGCGTGCGGCCATCGCCGCCGAGTTCCAGGAAGATATCCTCTCGCCTTTCTCCGACCAGTTGAGCCTGGCCATCGAGGACGCGGCCGAGCGCCTGCTGCTGCCGGCCATCGAGCGCGATGTGCGCCGTGAACTATCCGAAAAGGCCGATGGCCACGCCATCAACGTTTTCGCCACCAACCTGCGCGCCCTGCTCTCCCAGCCGCCGCTGGCCGGTCAGACCGTGCTGGGTCTCGACCCCGGCTTCCGCACCGGCACCAAGCTGGCCGTGGTGGACCCGACCGGCAAGCTGCTCGACACCGGCACCATCTACCCGCACGAACCGAAGAACGACTGGGCCGGCGCGCTGACCACGCTCGAAGATATGGTCAACCGCCATCATGTCACGCTGATTACCATCGGCAACGGCACCGCCTCGCGCGAGACCGAGAAACTGGTCGCCGAGTTGACCACGCGGACGCGGCCGATCCGATCAAATACCTGATCGTCAACGAAGCCGGCGCGAGTGTCTACAGCGCCTCGGCCCTGGCCCGCCAGGAATTCCCCGACCTGGACGTCTCCATCCGCGGTGCGGTCTCCATCGCCCGGCGCGCCCAGGACCCGCTGGCCGAACTGGTCAAGATCGATCCCAAATCCATCGGCGTTGGCATGTACCAGCACGATGTGGACCAGACCGCCCTCGAGCACTCGCTGGATGGGGTGGTGGAGAGCGTGGTCAACAACGTCGGCGTGGATGTGAACACCGCTTCGCCCGCCCTGCTGACCCACGTGGCCGGCGTCGGCCCGAAACTGGCCAGCTCCATCGTCGCCTACCGGGATGCCAATGGCGCCTTCCAGGTCCCGTGAAGAACTGCGCAGTGTTTCCGGGCTGGGGCCGAAAGCCTTCGAACAGGCGGCCGGGTTCATGCGCATCCGGGAGGGCGCTCAACCCGCTGGATGCCTCCGCCATCCATCCCGAATCGTATCCGGTCGCCGAAGCCGTGCTCGAGCGTGCCGGGCTTTCAGCTTCCTCCTCGCTAGCCGAAAGGAAACCCGCCCTTGAGGCGCTTGACCGCCAAAGTGCCGCCCGAGAAACTGGCTGCCGAACTGGGCTGCGGCGCTCCCGACCCTGAAAGATATCCTCGAGCAGCTTGTCCGTCCCGGGCCGTGACCCGCGTGCCGATACCCCCGCGCCCATCCTGCGCTCGGATGTGCTCAAAATGGAAGACCTGCTGGTTGGGATGGAGCTCAAAGGCACCGTCCGCAACGTGGTGGACTTCGGCGCCTTTGTGGATATCGGCGTCAAGCAGGATGGCCTGCTGCACAAATCCCAGATCCCCTACGGGACGCTGCTCAAGGTGGGCGATATCATCGACCTGGAGATCCTGAAGATCGAGCCCGAGCGCGGCCGCATCAGCCTGGGCTGGGCCTCGGCCCGCGCTGGCGGCGCTACGAAGCAATAAAACCAAACGACCGGGCTCCTGTCTGGATCCCGGCCCTGATACTGTTTTTCAGCGCTTCACCGCATGGCTGATCTAAACTCGTAACATGGCTGACCCGAAGGATAAGGCCGCATTCCAATCCGGCAACTGTTGCACGGCTTTCAGATCGAGAGGCGGTTGCGGAGGGATGATTTTGGGCTGCAGCCCAAGCTGCCAATGGCCAACGTCATGCCAGGCGCCTAATTTAAAACCGATCTCCCGATCAACCCCCACTGGCTGGAACCCGAGCGCTTCGTGCAGGCCGACACTGCCCGGGTTCGGAAGGGTGATGCCGGCATAAGCGTTATAGTAACCTTGCAGGACGAGAATTTTGAAAAGGGAGCAGTATAACGCCCGCCCGATACCTGACCGCTTTTGCGCAGCGTGCACGTAGACAGAAAGGTCCACAGACCATTGGTAGGCAGGCCGGTTGCGATGCTCCCGTGCGTACGTATATCCCAATACTTCCCCGTCTCTGTCGCAGACCAGCCAGGGAAAATGGGTCAGGGTATCGGCAATCCGGCGGCGCATCTCTTCAACGGAAGGCGGTTCAGCTTCAAAGGATGTGGCCGTCAGGCGGACAATTGGCCCATAAATGGCCAGGATCTGTTCGGCATCTTTTTCGCTGGCAAGGCGGATGATGGTCGTCATGGCTTGTTCCCTTTTGAACGAATCGAATTATAGGGCCGACCATAACGTCTGCCCATTCCCCAAACGGGTACTTTGGAAGAGAGCTGATCACTACGTTGGCGAAGGCGGTTGCATAAATTTCCACTCTTACTCCGTCCCCGGCTTCGCTTGGTGGATGCGCATTACTTATGATGAATAGATTTGCCAGCCCTTGGGGTAATGGTTCTTGAGGATGCCCTGCACCCTTTTGCCCCAGCCCAACGGCCAGCCATCCACTGTCACCAGCGTCCAGCCGGATGGGCCGCCCGAGGGGATCGTCTCGCCGCTCAAATAGGCCTGCAGAGGCGTACGGCTTCCGCGTTTCTGCTCTCCTGTCCCGGAGGATAAGTTCAGCACATTTTGCGCCTGCCCTCGCTTCAGGTACAGCGCCAGCGGGTGAGCCGGCTCGAAGCGTTCCTTTTTGAAGGTCCCCATCCAGACGCCTGGATGGACCACGCGTAAATTCCCGAAATCGGTCATTTTCTCAGGTAGGAAGTAAAGCCGTTCCCCTCTCACTTGCAGCCTGTCCGCCGCGAAATCGACCTTCAGAACCTCCCCGGCGAACGCCTGCCACAGGCCAACCTGGATATGGTTCATCTCTTTCAAGTGGTCAATCCCGCTGCGCGTGCCCAACCTGTCACTTCCGCCAACCTTGTGCAGCAGGCAGGCGAAATGTCCTTCGCCTTCCACCCGGTGCGGGAACAGGCGCACCGCGCCACTCAGACTGCCATTTTGCCTTTTATCTTTTTCATCCAACCAACCTGGCTGGCCGTGCAGGAAACCCTCGAAGAGCGGCAGTTCCACCACTTCAAAATCCGGGAAATCTTCCATAAGTTGAGCGACCACGCCTTCGTCTTCTTCGGGGGCGAAGGTACAGGTCGAATACAACAAATACCCGCCCGGTTTCACCAGTTTGGCAGCCACTCGCAGGATATTATGCTGCCGGATGGCGCAGCCCGCCACCATATCCGGCGACCAGTCAAGGCGGGCGCCCATATCCTTGCGGAACATGCCTTCGCCCGAGCAGGGCGCGTCCACCAGGACGCGGTCGAAAAACGCTCCGAAATGGTCCGCCAGCCTTTCCGGTGTTTCATTGGTGATGACTACATTCCCCGCGCCCCAGCGTTCCACGTTGACCGCCAGGTGGCCGAGGCGTTTGTCCTTGATCTCGTTGGCCACCAGCAGGCCGCCTCCCTGCATTTGCGCAGCCAGGGCTGTGGTCTTCCCGCCCGGAGCGGCTGCCAGGTCCAGGACGCGCTCCCCTGGCTGCGGGTCCAACAGCGGCGCGGCTGACATGGCGGATGGGTCTTGCAGGTAGTACAGCCCGGCCAGGTGGAAAGGATGTTTGCCAAAGGAAAAGTCCGAAGCTGGAATGGTATAGGCGGAATCACACCAGGGGACCGGATCTCCAAGTGCAAAGGGTGTGATCGTTTGGAATTGAGATGGGGTGAGTTTGAGGATGTTGACCCTCAGGCCGTTGACCGGTTTCCCTTCCAGCGCAGCCGCAAAAGCCGCATATTCGCCGCCAAGCAGGTGCGACATGCGGTCTAGGAATAAAGCCGGGATCGGAGGGGCCGGGTTGGGTGGCATGGCATCCATTATAAGGCAAAGGCCTTGGCAGCCTGATCCTGAATGGCATTTCCGCGACCTGGCTTCAGACCGAAAGGAAAGCGGAAATGGCCGCGTCTTTTTGCGCTGAGCCGGCCTGGCAAGCAGCCTGATGTTTTTTCTTGCTCATCGAAGAGCGGCAAGCGGTGAAGATTTTCCGCTCAATGAGCTCCGACATCAATAGTGAAATAGCCTCCCAATTTGCTGCCAGAAACATAAACATATCCTGCGCCGATATCCTTGGCATCCGACGACAGCAGGATAACCCGATGGGGCGGGTCGTTTAGCCACCAATCTATGGCAGACTGCGCAGTCCCTCCGTATTCAGGCGGTTGAGCATAGATGGCTTCATTCCAGAAGGTATAAGAGTATCCATTCGCGGAGAACCGATCCGTTATGGATGAGCCGTTTGAACCGGTATGGCTGATGCTGCTATGGCATGCCATGTCAATGCTGTGACCAATGGCTGCGCCAGAAAGTTTTCTATTGTATACGAGAGCCTGTAAACCATAGTTGATACGGACTGAGTTGATCAGACTGATGAGCTCATTCTCCAACAGGCTGTTTTCAAAGAAGGAGCAATCTCCAGAGGTTCCGGCAGCGGGTGCCTGATTTCCCGGAGGGGTTCCAGAGGCTGGGTTTGGCGGTTGAGTATTATTTGATGCCACTGTAATTTTCACCCAGATCAACCTGGTATTGTCGATCAGGATGGATTGACCCGAATCGTTTTGCAGCTCGTAGTTGCCGGTATATGCTCCATCAGCTGAAGGAGCAACCAGATCCACCGATATATCCAACGCCGCGCCGGGAGGTGTTACCTTGAATGGGATGGAGGCAACACTATTCATTTGATCGCCATTTACGAAAACCAGGCTGTATTTTTCATTCCAGGCGCAAGTGCCTGCGTTGCGGATTCGCCATGTCTTCACGAAAGTTTTCCCCTGGTCGATTTTGGTGTTGTCAGGTATGGTCAGGTCTGCCACGAATGAGGCACTATCCGTGCAATTTGATTGTTTTTGAGGAGATTTAGTTGCTTGGGGTTGGGAGGTAACAGCAGGTTCAGGCTGGGGAGTAAGAGTTGGCGTTAATTGCGGAGCAAGAGTTGATTGTGGCTGAGGAGGTAAAGTAGCAGATGATATTGTCGGACTTGCTGTGTCCGCGGCTGGTATGATGGCATTCGGAGGAATATCTGTCTTTGCCACTGTAGGAGTGCAAGAGGCTGAAACGAGCAAACCAAAAATTACTGTGAGGAAAAGCCTATTTGAAGCCATTATTCGATCCCTTCCTTATAAATCTTGACAATCTATACCAAATTATACCCCATTGGTATTCATTTGATCGGAATTAGAAAATTATCCAGGCTGTTTTACGAATGATCACCTGGTGATGTAAAATCAAATTGTAATAGAGTGCACACAACCTTCTTCAGGAGAGATAAAATGCGCATCGAAGATCTGAACTGGATGGATGTGGAAAAATATCTCGAACACGATAACCGGTTGATCCTGGTGATCGGAGCATGCGAACAGCATGGTTACTTGAGCTTGCTTAGCGATATCAAGATCCCGCTGGCAATGGCTGATACAGCCTCGCAACAGACCGGCGTGCTGGTGGCTCCGCCGCTCAATTTTGGTTCCAGCCCGTATTTCCTGGCATATCCCGGGACCCTCAGCCTGCGTCTTTCCACGCTGATGGACACAGTGGAGGATGTTGTCCGTTCGGCATACGGACAGGGCTTCCGGCGAATCCTGGTCTTGAACGGGCACGGCGGGAACAACGGTGTCAAAATTCGGCTGGGGGAACTCGCCAACCAATTGGGTGATCTGAAAGTCCAGTGGTATGCCTGGTGGATGGCTCACAGCGTGGAAGAGATCGCCATCCGGCATGCGATCAAGCCTGAGCATGCCAACTGGCTGGAAGCATTCCCATTCACGGTTGTGAGCGCTCTGCCGGAGGGGGAGAAAGTTCCGCCGCGTGTGCCTTCAGATGTGATGGATGCCAAAACAGCCCGGGTAGTATATGGGGACGGTTCTTTTGGCGGCCGGTATCAGGTTCAGGAAGAGATCATGCAGGAAATTTTCCATGCCTGCCTGGCAGATATTTTGGAAATGCTGAAATTCGAATAGAAATCCCTGGATGATGACAATTTCATACATTTTAGAAAACCTGGCAATGGCATTGGTAAAAGCTGAGCTATGATTTCTTCCCTAACGTCGTTTGCAGACCATCTTGCAAAAAAGACCTTGTTGCGCCATGCGCTCTTCTTTGGAATCGCGATGATAGCCATCTGGGCGAATGGTTATCATTTTGGCACCTTTGACCAGGTTGTCCATATCCCTTTTCTTAAAAAGTTTGCCGACCCGGGTCTTTATCCGGCGGATGCCTTCCTCAATCTGCGCAGTGAACATTATTCCTTCTTCTGGCTGATGTTCATCCCCGCCTACCGGGCAGGCATCCTTGAGCCGGTCATGTTTGCGATTCACATCCTGGCAACATACGGCCTGGTCTGGATGTTTTGGGAATTATCCGCTGCCTTATTCCGTAACAATTTGGCGAGTCTATTCAGCGTGGTATTACTGGTTTCTCCTCACTTTGGCATGCCAGGGTTTCAGATCGTTGAATTCAGCCTGTTAAACCGCACCTTTGTACTGCCCTTTGTTTTGGGCGCGATCATTCTCTACCTGCGCCGCCGTTATAGCCCGGCATTTCTGCTTTTAGGGGTCATGTTCAATATCCACGTCATCTATGTTGGTTTTGCCATTGTGATGATCCTTTTGGACCTTTTCCTGCGACTTCCTGAAGCTGGCTGGAAAAATCTTTTGAAAGGAATGGCAGCCTTTATCGTCGGCGCGTTGCCGGTTTTGGCCTGGCGTTCAGGCAGTGCGCCGGTTGACCTGACAATTCGTCCGGATGTTCTTAAACTGGCTTCTTCTGCCTTGTTGGCAGGCGTTTATTATATTTTTCTACCCTCGCCTCAAATCCTGATCAGCAGTTTGCATGGCAGCGCCACGCTGGCATTTTTCATGTTCGGAAGACGGTTAAATCTTTCCGCTCATGACCGCGCCATGACCAATTTTACTCTGGCGATCGGGGTGGTGTTGTTTATTCAACTGATTACGACCTACTGGCTCCCTATAACCTTCATCCTGCAATTGCAGATCCTGCGCATCGGTGTTTTCCTGCTGGTGATCGGTTATATCTATTTTGCGGGCTACCTTGCCCGACGTCTTCAGACGGGCAGCCTGAAGGGACTCTCCGGTAGCCTGGTAACAGTCAGTTTCTTGTTTTATCCCTCCCCTCTGCTTCCGCTCATTTTTTTGGCGCTTAATCGCTGGTTGACGAAATACCGCTGGCGGCAGTGGGCCGGAGCTGCTGTATTCAGCTTTGTTGGTGTCACTACCCTGTATGCCTGTTTTGTTTCCGGTATATGGTCGCCTGGATTCCACTTGTTTGAGCCAAAAACAGCCTGGACGCGAACGCAGGATTGGGCTCGTAATAATACATCCCGTGACGCCATGTTCATTACCCCACCTGAAATCTTGTTGCACTACATACCCGATTGGCGTACCTTCTCGGAACGAGGAACGCTGGCTACCCTGGTTGAAATTTTCGAATTTCCGCACCCTGATTACCTGCCCTACTGGCTGGAAAGATTTGAAGCTCTTGCTCCTGGGGCAATCGATCAATTTAATGGGAATTACTTCGATACTTTCACTTTTACCAGAAAGGCTTACTATTCACTCAAGCCGGAGGATTACCTTCGCATCGCGAATAAGTACAAAGTCCGCTACCTGGTGATTGAAAAACCGTATTTACAGCCCTTTCCGGTTGTTTATGAAAATGAAGGTTTCGTGGTCTATGACCTGCAAAGCGCGGTCGCTTTAGAAGATGGAGCATGTTCTTTCTTTTCTCTTGACTAAATATGACCAAACAAGTATAATTCGCACTCGTTGAGAGATAATCAAAATCTGCGACCAACAGCGAGCGCTTGAAGCAAATGGCTTCGAGGCGCTTGCTTTTACTTGTCTCTGGCATATGCGGGATATTCAGCCGGGATGATCAGTTGCAGGTCCTAGATCTTAGAGATGAGGAGCTGGCCTAGTGGAAACCAAGGGACTTGTTTCATTACGCATCAGTCTGGCTTCGCCGGAAACGATCCTTTCGTGGTCGTATGGCGAAGTACTTAAACCCGAAACGATCAATTATCGAAGGCTTCGGCCGGAAAAAGACGGGCTGTTTTGCGAGGCCATCTTTGGCCCGACCCGTGACTGGCAGTGTTACTGCGGCAAGTATAAAAATCCCCGCTATAAAGGCATCACCTGCGATAAGTGCGGCGTGGAAGTGACCCGTTCATCGGTACGCCGCGAGCGCATGGGTCATATCATGCTGGCCACCCCGGTGGCCCACATCTGGTACACCCGCCGCATCCCCTCCTACCTGGGCATGCTGCTGGATGTCTCCCGCCGCAACCTGGACCGGGTGCTGTATTTTGCCCAGTACATCGTCAGCTATGTGGACGAAGATGCCCGCCAGAAGGCCCTCAAGCGTCTCGAGGATGAGATCTCCGTCTCCGAGCGCGAACAGGCGAGCGTCATCAACTCCAAGATCGCCGAGATCAAGACCGGCCGCGATAAGAAACTGGCTGAACTCCAGCAGAAGAAATCCGAGCTGGAGCACCAGTTCGACGAACAGACTGCCACGAAACTGGAACCCATCATCCAGGAAGGCCAGCGCCTGGAGAGCTTCTTCCAGGAAAACAAGGGCAAGGTGCTCAACGAGGCCGGTCGTCTTTGGCAGCACCGGAACGGTGATCGCCGATGCCGGCATCAAAGTTGGCGCCTCGCATATTACCAAGGTGCAGAAATTTGTCCAGGCACGTCTGGATGGGATCGAGAACGAGCTCAAGGACGAGAAGCAGCGTGCCCTGGAAGATGTCAAGATGGAAGCCGCCAGGTTCAAGGCCGAAGCCGACGAGCAGATGAACGCCTTGCGTTCCCAGCTCGAAGACCAGACCTCCACCAGCCACGATGCCAACGCCCGCCAGCGCGATGAGCTGCTCGAGCTGCGCCCGTTCACCTTCCTGGGCGAGATCCGCTACCGCGAACTGAAGCAGCGCTGGGGCCAGGTCTTCCGCGCCGACATGGGCGCCGAAGCCTTCTACGATATCCTGCGCCGCCTCGACCTGGATAAGCTTTCCGAGGAACTCTGGAAAGAGGTCAAGACCACCAAATCCAAGCAGAAGCGCAAGAAGGCCACCTCCCGCCTCAAGGTGGCGGAAGCCTTCCGCCGTTCCAAGAATCGCCCCGAATGGATGATCCTGACCGTCCTGCCCGTCATCCCGCCCGACCTGCGCCCGATGGTGCAGTTGGATGGCGGCCGTTTTGCCACTTCGGACCTGAACGACCTGTACCGCCGCGTCATCAACCGCAACAACCGTCTCAAGCGGCTGCTCGAACTGGGCGCCCCGGATGTGATCGTCCGCAATGAGAAGCGTATGCTGCAGGAAGCGGTCGATTCCCTGATCGATAATTCCCAGCGCGGCAAGGCGCTTTCCCGCCGCGGCCGGCGTGAGTTGCGTTCCCTGAGCGACATGCTCAAGGGCAAGAAAGGCCGCTTCCGCCGCAACCTGCTTGGCAAGCGTGTGGATTATTCCGGCCGCTCGGTCATCGTGGTTGGCCCGCAGTTGAAGCTTTACCAGTGCGGCCTGCCCAAGGCCATGGCGCTGGAATTGTTCCGCCCGTTCGTGATTGCCCGGCTGGTGTCGCACAACTATGCTGCCAACGTCAAGGGTGCCCGCCGCTTTATCGAACGCAACCGGCCCGAGGTCTATGAAGCCCTCGAAGAAGTCATCAAGGATCGCCCGGTCCTGTTGAACCGTGCTCCCACCCTGCACCGCCTGGGCATCCAGGCCTTCGAGCCGGTCTTGATCGAAGGGTCGGCCATTCAGCTGCACCCGCTGGTTTGTACCGCCTTCAACGCCGACTTCGATGGCGACCAGATGGCCGTGCATGTGCCGCTTTCCGACAAGGCCGTCCAGGAAGCCCGCCGCCTGATGCTGGCTTCCAAGAACCTGCTCAAACCCGCCGATGGCGAGCCGATCATCGCCCCGTCCAAGGATATGGTGCTGGGCGTTTTCTACATGACCATGATGCATGCCCGCGACCACAAGGGTGATGGGCGTGCTTTCTCTGATATCGATGAAGTCGATCTGTGCTTACCAGTTGGGCCAGGTGGATGTCCACAGCAAGATCAAAGTCCGCCTGACCACCTGGTATGACGAGAAGAATAACCGTTTGCCTGAAGCGGAAACCCGCATCATTGAAACCACCGTTGGGCGTGTCATGTTCAACCGCATCCTGCCTGAGAAGGTCCAATTCATTAACCGCCAGTTGGAAAAAGGCGGCGTGAAGGACCTGATCGCCGAAGTCTATGAAATCTATGGACAGGATGTGACCACCGAGACGGCCGATGCCATCAAGCGGATTGGCTTCGAATATGCCATGCGCTCCGGCACCACCATCGCCGTCAGCGATATCACCATCCCGCCGGAAAAGACGGAAATCATCGACCAGGCCCTCAAGGATGTGGAATTGGTGCAGCGCGATTTCCGGCGCGGCCTGCTCACGGAACAGGAACAGAACGAGCGCATCATCCAGACCTGGCAGCAGACCACCACGGATGTTGCCAAGGCGGTCAAGAGCTACCTGGACCCGGATGGCAACCTGGCCACCATGGCCAACTCCGGCGCGACCAAGGGCGGTTTCGGCCCCATCTCGCAGCTGGCGGGTATGCGCGGCCTGATGGCTGACCCGTCCGGTCGTATCATCCCCATGCCGATCCGTTCGAACTTCCGTGAAGGCCTGACGGCCCAGGAATATTTCATCTCGACCCACGGCGCCCGCAAAGGTCTGGCCGATACCGCCCTGCGTACTGCCGATGCCGGTTATTTGACCCGCCGCCTGGTGGACATTGCCCAGGATATCATCATCAACGAACACGACTGCGGCACACACCTGGGCATCTGGATCCGCCGCAAGGATGATGTAGCCGGTCAATCCATGATGTCGCGTTTATATGGCCGCCTGGTGGCCGAGCGTGTGCTCGACCCGAAGACCGGTGAAGTGCTGGCTGAACGGGATGATGCCCTGGACCACGAACTGGCCCGCAAGATCGCGGTGGCCGGTGTTGAGGAAGTCAAGGTCCGTTCAGCGTTGACCTGTGAACTGACCCACGGCATCTGCTCGAAATGCTATGGCATTGACATGGCGCGCGGCACGATGGTTGAAATGGGTTCGGCAGTCGGGATCGTGGCTGCCCAGTCCATCGGTGAGCCGGGCACGCAGTTGACCCTGCGTACCTTCCATACCGGCGGTGTGGCTGCGGGCGGTGACATCACCACCGGTCTCCCACGCGTGGAAGAACTGTTCGAATCCCGCAAAATGCCGAAGGGTGAAGCGGTCGTTGCCGAGATCAAAGGCACGGTACGCATCATCCAGTCGGACAAGTACGCCGATATGCGCCTGGTGCGTGTTGAACACAGCGAAATGATCCACGATGAGTTCGACGTGCCCAAGGAATGGAAGATCCAGGTCAAGGATGAGCAGGAGGTCAAGATCGGCGATGTGATCGCCACGCTGGATGAAGCCACCATCGCGGCCGAACACGCTGGCAAGGTCCGTGTGGAAAAGCGCAAAGTGTTCGTTTCCCACGAACAACGCGAAGAGGTTGAACACGAAATCCCGACCACCCTGCGCCTGCTGGTCAAGGAAGGCGACCATGTTGATGAAGGTCAGCCGCTGACCGAAGGTTCGTTGAACCCGCACCGCGTCCTGCGTGTCCAGGGACGCGAGGCCTGCCAGATGTATCTCCTGAACGAGATCCAGAAGGTCTACCGTTCGCAGGGCCAGAATATCCATGACAAGCACTTCGAAGTCATCATCCGCAAGATGATGAGCAAAGTGCAGGTCACCCGCCCGGGCGAAACCAGGTACCTGCCTGGGGATGCCGTGGAGCGGCTGGAGATCCAGAAAGTCAACGAACAACTGTTGGCTGAAGGAAAGGTGCCTGCCAAATTCCACGAACTGCTGCTGGGCGTGACCAAAGCCTCCTTGAGCACCGACTCGTTCCTTTCGGCTTCCTCGTTCCAGCACACCATCAAGGTGCTGGCTGGAGCGGCCATCGGTGGAACCACCGACCCGCTGTATGGGTTGAAGGAGAACGTCATCATCGGCAAGCTGATCCCGGCCGGTACGGGCTTTATCCACGGCCGGTTCACGCTGACCGAACAGGCTCTCAAGCAGGCTGGCTCCTCCCAGTGGACGGAGATCCAGGATACCGGTTCATCGGATTAGAGTTCCGGATAGTTTCGTCGGGGCGGTCGTGCGACCGCCCCGATTTTTTTTATCCAGAGGGTGGTCGAAAGACTGCGTTTTTCCTTATTCTCCTTGACGCTTTGCCTCTTTCCCCGTAAGATAGCATTATAGAACATAATTTCCCCTCACTCCTGCGCCTCTGCCCCTTTCGGGGGAGGGGATAGGGGTGAGGGTGGGAGACTCATATGGAACTCGGCCTCGTCCGTAAAATTGATATCGACCGCGAGATGCAGGAGGCCTACCTCGATTATGCCATGTCCGTCATCGTTTCGCGGGCCCTGCCGGATGCACGGGATGGCCTCAAGCCCGTCCAGCGCCGCATCCTGTATGCCATGTACGACATGGGCATCCGGGTTGACAGCCCCTACCGCAAATCTGCCCGCATCGTCGGCGAGGTGCTCGGCAAGTACCACCCGCACGGCGACCAGTCGGTCTATGAAGCGATGGCGCGCATGGCCCAGGATTTCTCCATGCGCACCTTGCTGGTGGATGGGCAGGGCAACTTCGGCTCGGTGGATGGCGATCCCCCGGCAGCCATGCGTTACACCGAAGCCCGCCTGGCGGCCCCGGCCCTGGACCTGCTGGCCGATATCGCCAAAAACACGGTGGATTTCACCGATAACTTCGACGGCACCCTGACCGAGCCGGTGGTGCTGCCCTCGGCCATTCCCAACCTGCTGGTCAACGGCGCCACCGGCATCGCCGTTGGCATGGCCACCAACATCCCGCCGCACAACCTGTCCGAGATAGTGGATGCCTGCGTCTATATGCTCGAGAAATGGGAGAAGCTCGACGACGTCAATGTGGACGATCTGATGGAGTTCGTCGAAGGTCCCGATTTCCCCACCGGCGGCATCATCATCGAGCAGAAGGGCGAGGAAGGCATCGAGGCCGCCTACGGCAAAGGCCGCGGGCGAGGTCACCATCCAGGCCAAGGCGCATTTCGAAGAGATGGAGCGCGGCAAGAGCCGCATCATCGTCACCGAACTGCCTTACCAGGTCAACAAGTCCAGCCTGATCGAGCGGATCGCCGAACTGGTGCGGGATGGGCATCTGGAAGGCATCACCGACCTGCGGGATGAGTCCGACCGCCAGGGCCTGCGCATCGTCATCGAACTGACCAAGAATGTCGAGCCTGAAAAGGTGCTGGCCGACCTGTACAAGCGCACGCCCATGCAGTCCACTTTCAGCATCAACCTGCTGGCGCTGGTGGACAACGAGCCGCGCCTGTTGAACCTGAAACAGGCCCTGCGGGTCTATCTCGACCACCGGCTGCTGGTCATCAAGCGCCGGGCCGAATTCGACCTGGAACGGGCGCGGGCCCGTGCGCACATCCTGGAAGGTTGACCTGATCGCCCTGAAGAACCTGGACGAGATCATCACTCTGATCCGCAGTTCCCCGGACGTGGAGACTGCCCGCACCAGGTTGATGAAACGTTACAAGCTGTCGGAACTGCAGGCCAATGCCATCCTCGAAATGCAGCTGCGCCGCCTGGCTGCATTGGAACGCAAGAAGATCGAGACAGAATACAAGGAAACGATTGCGACTGATCAAAGACCTGGAAGGCTTGCTCAAATCCCCCAAAAAGATGCGCGGCGTGGCCTCCGAGGAATTGCTTAAGGTCAAAGCCGCCTACGGCGACCGCCGGCGTACGCAAATTGTCAGCCTGAAAGGCCGCAAGGCCAAGAAAGCCCCGCTGACGACAGCAGAACTGGTCAAAGAGCAGGTGGTCTGGATCGGCATGACCGCGGATGGGACGATCGCCCGCACGCGCGACGACAAGCCGCCGCGTCTTTCCGGTTCCGAGGCGCCCAGGACTCCTGGTGAAGGCAAACGCAACGGATACGCTCTACCTGGTGTGTGAACGCGGGCTGGCTGCGGCGGTGGCTGTGCATACCCTGCCGGAGGCCGAAAAGCTGACGGATGGCAATCCGTTCAACAAACAATCGCCGCTCCAGGCGGACGAGACGCCGGTGGCGGCCTTTGTCTTGCCAGCCCGCAAGTCCGACCTGCCTGCGGAAACATATGTGCTGACGCGTGACACGCGGCGGGATGATCAAGAAGAGCCTGGTCAGCGAGCTGCCCGGCCCCTCGGCGCAGACATTCAAACTCGCCAATGTCAACGACGGCGACAGCCTGGGCTGGGCTGTTCTGACGGATGGAGCCAAAGAGATCCTGCTGGCTACGGCGCAAGGCATGACGATCCGGTTCAGCGAAGAGGAAGTCCGTCCGATGGGACTGGCTGCTGCAGGAGTCAACGGCGATCAAACTGGGCGTCGGGGATGCGGTGGTTGGCATTCAAATCCTGCCGGCGGAAGGCGAGATCTTCCTGATCGCCTCGGACGGAAAGGCCAAGCGGGTCGAGCAGAAAGACTTTCCGGCCCAGGGACGTTACGGAAAGGGCGTGATCGGCTGGGAACTGCCGCCCGGGTCAGCCTGGCCGGGCTGGCGGCGGGCAAGAAAAATGACATTGTCACCCTGCACCTGGCGAAGGCCGCCCCCAAGATGACCCGCCTGGACGCTGCGCCGCTGCGCAAGCGCTCGGCGGTGCGCGGCGACGCTGTGGTGGAAGTGAAGGCCGGGGATGCGGTGTTGGGGATCACCGAGGCCTGGGCGGTGGAACGCTTCGTTGTATTGGGGAAGAAGGAAGAAGTCAGGAAAAAGAAAAGAGACACGAGCAGGAAGGTCGCCGCCAAGAAGAAATAATCATTTGCTTTGTTATTGTGCGACGCACTTTCAAAGTGCGTCGCACATTCAGATAATCCTTCCCCAAGGGTCAGCCTTCCACCTTGGATGGTATTACGTTAGTACGCTTCTTCTCGTTCAATCCAAGCATGTAAAGCGCCGTTCCGGCATTACGGCCGAGGGCGGAGAGGTCATTCAAGTGGTCACGCGAGTAACCGCGACCCTGCGGGCGTGGACCAATTGCCAGGACGCCCACCAGATCGTACACCTTCAGGCGCGAGACAGTCAGCGGCACCAGGAGAGCAAACGGCGCCCCCTCCGGCAGGCTGAGAACGGTCGCATTTCCCAATTTTTTTAGAGTTTCTTCGTTAAAGTGGAATTTATAGGCATCCGAGGGGTGGATATTGTGCACTTCTGTTAATACCATCCCCTGCCTTTCCCGGATAAATAATGCTCCGCTCGTACTCTGCAGCAACGCCGGAATGGTGGTCACCAGGGTATGACCCAGGTCGGAAGGGGTCAGGTAAGTCCACATCTCCGGACGCAGTTCAACCAGCGCCTCGCTGTAGTCAATCCGGTCCTTGTAGAAACGATTATTGATCCACTTCTCGACCCATTTACGGACCGGCTTGTAGATGACAGCCACCTGCAGACTGGACACCAGCGCCCCCAACCAGTTAATCTGTTTTCCAAAAAAGATCTGGGAAGCATAGTTCAACACCTGGGTGGTCAAGATCCAAACTGCCATCAAGAACAATGTCACCACACTGTAGACCAGTGTGCGGTTGATATATAGATCCGTATCCCACAGCCGGTAGCGATAAATGGCAACCATAAAGCTCAGATCCAACACGAGTATTGAGAGAGTTGCCCAGACATTAATTAAAAGTTGATAAAGTAGATATTGCGTATACGGTAAAAGGTAGGATAGTAAAAAGGCCGCAACATCAAGGATGGCAATGATGGAAAAACAAGCCACCGCCCCAAACACCACCCATTTGGTCTGCTGGCGTTCAACCGGGGAAGAGACTCGCCGGTAACGATACAATTGCGCGAATGCGCCCAGAGCAAGAAAGCCGATCCATAGAAAAAAATCCAATAGCGAATTGTGAATGGTTAGCAGGTTCACAAAATCCATAAACGCCGGGACAACCAGGAGAAGAGATATCCAGCGTGTCCAGCGTGGTTCGAAATGGCCTGAGGGATAGATGAAAAAGACAATGATCATGGATACCATCCCGACCATGTAGATCAAATAGTTCATGAAGAGCACTTTCAGCCTGGCTGTACCAAAACCGACCGGCGACAGCAGGTATGAAGCGAAGGCGATCATGGCAAAAGCCACCAGGATAACCAGCCAGTCGTTGGAACGACGGAGAAATACAAGCGGGCTGGATAGTATGACACCCAGCGCAAGCAGGCAACTGAACACGGTATTGTAAACAAATAAGAATCGGACTGATAAATGCAAACTCGCCAGCAATTGCAGGAACCTGCCGGCATAAACAAGGGCATACTGGCGTGGAGCAGCACTGCCGGTCTGGACGGTAATTGTCACCGGGTCGCCTATCCTGCCTGCCAGCACCTGGTCGGCCTGAGCAACGGAGGAAACCCGGACTCCATTGACAGCCAATAAAACATCCCCAACCCGGACGCCAGCCGAGCCGGCATCTCCATTAGGATCGACAAACGCAGCTATTAAACTTCCATTCTGACCCTGCCTGACCGCCAGGCCAATAAATCCGCGGTTCCACCAGTCCAGGTAGGCCTGGAAACCGGCAATAAAGAAGATCAAAACAAGTGAAAATAGAACCAGGTATGACCCGCGTGCCAG
Organism: uncultured Chloroflexia bacterium; assembly: GCA_963830665.1. Classification (GTDB taxonomy): domain Bacteria; phylum Chloroflexota; class Anaerolineae; order Anaerolineales; family Villigracilaceae; genus UBA877. The sequence goes on along the minus strand of CAWHNM010000023.1, from coordinate 121,998 downwards.
CCATAGTCGAACGCCGTGCAATCTGCGCGGATGATGCTTATGGATTTCATCGGCAGTTGGATGTACAGGGCTTTCTATCATTTTGACCTCCGCAGGAGATAGCTTTAGCCAGCTTCCGTAATCTTAGGGCTAAGAATCAAGAAGTAAACCTGAAAGCAAGGAAAACGTAAAGAGATGTTATAGCTCTTGCCGAGAGCAGATCAACAGGGCGGGGTATTTATTATTAATCTTCAGCCTCGATATTTAAAACGGTTGAAAGACGCCTGGTCGCTGTGTAGATTTTCCGCTCTTTCGAGAAAAGCGCATCCAGATCGTCAGGGTTGTTATCGACACATTTTGCCAATTCTATGCTGGCGCGCAACAGGTTGAAGGTTGCGTTTTGGAGTGCGGTATCACCCTTGAGTTTGGATACTGATAATGCGATCTCTTCGAGCTGGTGCAGTCTCGACTTGGTAACTTTGATGGCAGCCGATTGAACATTGCTACTCTCCGGTTCCAAGGTTGTGATGATCCGCTCTTTTTGTTTGGCCACCAGATATGTGTGGTTCAGTTCTTCTTGAATACCTCCGCCGAAGTAGACACTGTAGCTTCGCAGCAATCCGTCGTAAACGATCCGACCCTTGAAAGGTAATAGTACAGTCTCCGACATAACTGGCAGGATGTTCCTTGGGATGATATTCTCAATACTGTCAAACAAACCAAGTACACCGTAGACCTGATCCTTGTTACCAATGAAAATAGTGTAATTCTTTAGATGGCGAAATATAAAGAATTCTCCTTTGATAAAACCCTTCCAACGGTGGACAATTTCCAGATTTTCCGTAGAAAGTGATTCGGGGTTTTCCTTGACATAATCGTCAATCAGGTCGGGAGACTTCCAGAGGGCTTCGCGGACTTTGAGCTTTTTCTCGGCCGCCAATTTGGCATATTCATCGGGTGATGAGATATCTTTGAGAATCCCATATCGCTGGTTGCCAAAGCGCTGCAAGCTCCACATGAGTTCGAAAAAGAGTCTGGCATCTTCAAAAGACAGGTTCATGATTCCTCCTGCTTCATGACAATCGATTTGTCAGATTATCAAAAGCTCAATTTGCAGAATTAACCCAAAAAGTGTAATCCAGGAGGATTTTCTCATCTTTAAGAACAAGTGTCGTCTCACCGGCAAGCGAACCGGCTCTCCAGGAAAATTGGCTTGAATCAGCTTCCACCAGGCTGCGGGAGATGGAAAAAATGGCGTCTCGAGGCAGACTCTCGAAGAAAGCGGCATAGCCGGCCTGGATGGCGGCGATACCGGGCAGGATTTTGTCAGCCCGCACCTGGATGGCGGCCGGATCATAGAGGGTGCAGATCTGTCCGGCCTGGCGCCCATTCAGAGCAGCCAGGAAGCGGGGCAGAAAGGATTCCGGTGGGGAATCGTCCGGGGTTGTATGTAAAGGGATGGGAGCCGGGGCAGCCCAGGCAAAGTCGGAAATCGCCGTCCATAATTGCGGCAAAGCCTGGCGGCAGGTATCCCAGTTGAAGAAATTGACCGCCGGGACCCCGAGCGCCCTGGCGGTGTTCAAAAAATCAAGGATATCTGTGCTCGTCGGACTCCAGCCGGAAGTAGTGTAAGCCGGACCGGTGGGAATGCAAGGCCTGGCGTTCGGCAGGGCGTCACACTGGCGCTTGGACTCACGCAACTGCGCACCCGCGTCATGGGCCTGTTCCCAGGTAACCTGGGGCATGTGCAGGTCGCAGAATTCGAGGAAGGTTGACCAGGGCAGTCCGGGGTGGTAATTGGGGAAGCGGTAGGAACTTAACGCGATCGGGATGGTCAGGGCGCTGCGGACTGACGACATGAACAGGCGGGCGGCAGCGGCCATGCCGGGACGAATATATTCGTCCTTGGCTTCCACGACATAGCCGTCCAGACCAAGGGCTTGCGTGCGGGCGATGGCGATGGCCGCCTCTGCCAATGGGTCATCGCCGTGGACGGAGTGCCAGCCCCAGGCGGCAATCCCGGCCGCGTGCAAAGCCTGGACAACCGGGAGCTGTGATATCAATTTCCGAGGCATCGAAACCGTAAGGGCGCTCTCCATCTGCGATCTTCACGAGCACGTGGCTCAGACCGGCGGCCTGGGCTGCGGCCTGGATCGAGGCCGGGTCGCCGCCTTCGCATTCTGGGAGGATGAAAGTAAAGAAGCCTTTTCCCTGGAGAGTCATGCGTCCTCCATGCCTGTAGACACGATTATTCCTACAGGAAAGATCTATTGTGTGCTGATATTCCCAACCAACCCCAATTCCGGAGCGATATTCCGCATCGCCAGAATGACATTGCCGACATGCTCCCAGAGTTCGATGCCAAACTCCGCGGCGGATTTTTCGATCTCGAGCCGGTTGGCTCCGGCAGCGAAGGTCTTGTCCTTCCACTTCTTTTTAACCGAACTGGCCTCCAGGTCCAGCAGGGAGCGGGATGGGCGGACCAGGGCGACCGCGGTCACCAGACCGGTGACTTCGTCGCAGGCATACAGCGCTTTTTCCATGCGGGTCAGGCGCGGGATGCCGGTGTGATCGGCATGGGAGAGGACGGCCCGGATGATATCTTCCGGCACACCACGTTCGCGCAGGATGGGCTCGCCGGCAGCCGGATGCTCTGCGAGGGTGGGGTGGATTTCCCAGTCGAAGTCGTGCAGCAGGCCGGTGATGCCCCACTTTTCTGCATCTTCGCCGAACTTCCCGGCGTAGAAACGCATGGCGGCTTCGACCGAAAGCATGTGCCTGACAAGGTTTTCGTTCTTGACGTATTCACGGACAAGGGTAAGGGCTTCATCGCGGTTCATGGTTTCTCCGGGAAAATCGGGAGTGGGTCGCCAAGAACGGGAATGGGATGGCTGATATTCACATCCCACAATGCGGCGGCCGTGGCAAGCAGTTCGCGTATATTCCAGTATAGCAAGGAAGATTTGCGATAAATGCGCAGGTCGGATTCGACCCCAATCGAATCCACGCCGAGACGGTTGCAAAGATAAAGCACACGCGGCATGTGAAAGGCCTGTGTCACCAGGATGGCCTGGTCAACCTTGAAAATGGCTTTTGCCCGGTAGCAGGTATCGTATGAACGCCGCCCGGCATAATCCAGGACAATGGCATCGTCGGGTACACCGAGTGAAAGGGCTTTTTGCCGCATGGCTTCGGGTTCGTTGTAATCCACGAAGCGGTTATCGCCGCTCATCAATAGCTTTTCAACTTTGCCTGCAAAGTACAGGTTCGCAGCGGTGGTGACCCGGTCGGTCAAGCACCGGGGTGGTGGAGCCATTGCGCCATAAGCCGGCGCCGAAGACGATCGCAATGCGCCGGACCGGGACATCGGCGGCAGTGTATATGCGCCTGCGCGCATACAGCCCGGTTACCAGGCGTGGCACGATCAGGACAAGCAGTCCCAGAATGACCAGGATGAGCAGACTTTTCAGGAGCATTTTAAGGAGTTGCTTGAACACAGGCGGGATTGTACCACGCTGAAAAAGAAAGTACCAATAAAGAAACCTGTTTGGATATAAAGAACAGGTTTCTTTATAATTATTGCATAATCAAGGGAAATGTTATTAGAAACGGGTGCATCCCTTCAGATAATTAAAGTATCAAATCAAGACCTGGCGGATCTTCGCACTGGCAAAATCCATCACCGCAACAACGACAACGATGAATAACACCACGGTTCCGGCTTTGTGGTATTGAAGCGAACCAAAGAAGGTGGTCAGGGTCAGCCCGATGCCACCACCGCCGGCAAACCCAATGATCGTTGCCATGCGGATATTGATATCCCATTGGTAGATCAAATAAGAGATAAAAGGCGGGGCAATCTGCGGCAGGACGGCATAAATTATCATTTGGAAACGATTGGCACCGGTCGCAGTGACTGCTTCGATCGGGCCCGGGTCGATGTTTTCGATCGCTTCCGAGAATAATTTACCGATCAGCGCAAAGGAGGTCACTGCCAGTGCCAGCATGCCGGCAAACGGACCGATCCCGACCCAGAAAACGAAAATGACAACGTACAGAAGCGCTTCGATCGAACGCAGGATATTGAAGATGCCCCTGGTCAGGTAATACAACCAGGCCGAAAGCGGGCTGCGGCCGGTCAGGTTCTTGGCGGCCAGGAAGCTGAAGGGCAGGGCCAGGATGGCTCCCAGGGTGGTCGCCAGGAGTGCCTGGAAAATGGTGACCAGCATCTGCTGGAAAACGAGCTGGAGCACCTTCTGAGAAAGGTCGATTCTGACGAAGTCCAGGATCAAGCGGCCGAAATTCTTACCGGGCTCGAACATCTCCCGGATACTGATCTCGGCGACATTCCAGCAGTAGACGAAAGCCGCCAGGCCCAGGATCACGTAGAAGGCGATCTTTAGAGATCTGCAGCAGTCCGGCGTTTTTTCCTGTCCTTTTGCGGCTGGTCCTTCAAGATGTTTTCGCGCCATTTCTCGCTGATGTAATCCACAATAATAATGACGACTGCCACGGCCCAGAGTGCAGTGGCATACTGCTGGTAACCGCCCATGCGGACGGCCTCGATCACGAAATAGCCGATACCTCCGCCGGCAACAAAGCCGATCACCGTGGCGGAACGCATATTGATATCCCAGCGCAGCAGTGAATAGGCCAGGAAGGAAGGAATGATCTGCGGGATGATGGCATAACGGATGATCTGGATCAAGTTGGCACCAGTGGCAGTCACGGCCTCGACCGGTCCCGGATCGATGTGTTCGATCTCTTCAGAGAATAATTTGGCCAGGGCTGCAACCGAATGGATGGTCAGGGCGATCACGCCCGCAAAGCTCCCCAGGCCAACCCAGACAATGACGATCAATCCCCAGACAATTGTGTCGATGGCGCGTACGACATTCAGAATGGTGCGCATGATGTAATAAATAACCACTCCGCCCGGAAAGCGTGCCATGACATTATGGGCAGCCAAAAAGCTGATCGGGATGGCCAGAATGGTGGAGAAGATGGTTGCCATCAAGCCCATGGCGATGGTTTCGATCAGGGAACCGGCGACGAATGTTTTCGTCTCGCACCTTGGCTTGTGCCAGCCCCAGCGCGACCTCCCATTTTGGCGGAGCCATCAGTTTAACCCGGCCGATAATATCCAGCAGGTTGTCACTGACCCGGATGGGCCCGGCAGGTCCGATGGGCCAGTTTATCGCTGATATAAGTAGCACATGCATTTCCAGGCGCAAATCTGATCCTGGTTATTGATTGTAGCGGTGATCATGTCGGGATTGAGCAGGTTGGTGGCGACGGTGCGGGCATCACTGAAGCGCTCGACCAGCCGGTTCAACTTGACATCCGTGACATTCCAGGCGATCACGTACAGGACGATGGCTGCCAGCATTATTCCAGGCACGATATTGGGTGTCTTCTGCATCGCCAGGAGGCGCGCATCCAGTATGTTCCAGATCCAGAACAAGATCAATGGCAGCCATAACCAACTGGTCGTCAGCGTGCCGAGGCTGATCTTTCCGACATTTTGATGGACGAAGAAATAGTCGGTGATATAAACGAGCAGGAGAGTTATAACAAATATCACAAGCCCCCGCCCGCGTTTCTTTAGGATCAGTTGTCCCAACCCGGGAATGAAGAGTGAGCAAATGGCAGGCAGGAGACCGTTATCGACAATCGTTGGATTTCTCTTTGGATTTGCCATAAAGTTTTAGGTTAAGGGGAAAATGAATAAAATTCGCCAGGCAAAGCGGAGTCTCAAATGATCGAGACCCGTTCGGCTTCCTGCCCGTAGATGGCCTTGAATTGGGCATCATCGATCTGCTTGGGCAGGCCCTGGAAAACCAGTTCACCATCCTTGAGGGCAATGGCGCTGGTGGCGTAGCGATGTACCAGATCCAGGAAGTGCAGGCTGCAAATCACGGTGATGCCGCGTTCCTTGTTCAACTGTTCCAGATATTTCAGGATGGAATGCGCCAGGACCGGATCCAGCGAGGCAACCGGCTCATCCGCCAGGATCAGCTTGGGCTCCTGCATCAGAGCGCGGGCGATGCCCACGCGCTGCTGCTGGCCGCCCGAAAGCGAGTCGGCGCGGACATGGGCTTTGTCCGCCAGACCAACCTGCTCGAGGCTGGCAATGGCGCGCTGGTTATCCTCGGCAGAAAACATCTGCAGGGAACTGGAAAGGGTATTGACATATCCCAGACGCCCGACATGACATTCGCCATCACCGAAGAGCGTTTCACCAGGTTGAACTGCTGGAAGACCATGCCAATCTGGCGGCGGATCTTGCGGATCTCGGCGCCTGTGGCAGCGGTGACATCCTGTCCGTCCCAGATGATCTTGCCGGAGGTCGGCTCGATCAGGCGGTTGATGCAGCGCAGCAGGGTGGATTTCCCTGACCCGCTCAAGCCGATGACCGCCAAAAACTCGCCATCCTTGACCTCGAAGCTGACGTTTTTCAGCGCCTGGGTGCCATTCGGATAGACTTTGGTGAGATTTTCAATTTTTAACATAGTGGTTTTGGGAAACCTGAGACGATGGAAGAATTGTAATCATAGCCATGATAAGAGGAAACAGGGAAGGTGCGGTCGGATTTGAAATCCAGGCTATCTCCCAAGGATACCGATGGCGTCCAAGGTGAAATAGCGCTCCAGCCGCCCCCAGATTCCGCATTTATTGTGACCTTATACAAAAAGAGCCTGGCAGGTCATTACGACCTGCCAGGCTTGAAAAGCACTTACTTGACGAGAGTGGCGGGATCGACGCCAGCCTTCTTCAAGCACAGCCAGGAAGTCATTATAGTAGGTGGGATCGACCTTCGTTAGAGAGTCGTAGTTGTACAGGCTCTTGAGGACGGCTTTCCCGCCCGGATCAGCCGCCATGGCCAGCATGCCTTCGATGATGACGGCCTGGAGCTTGGGATCCAGCGTCTTGATGAATTGCATACCGTCATTCGGGATGCGGCCGCTGTCGGCGAAGATCGTCACCTTGGTGGCGATGTCGGGATAGGTGTCATAGAGCTTGTAGGAGGTATCGGTCAGGGTATTGATGAAGGATACACCTGCATCGCAGTCGCCCTTGTAGACAGCGATCGCCACCTTGTCATGACCACCGGCCATCGTCACGGCTTTGAAATCCGTATCCGGATTGATGCCCTTGGCTTTGAGAATAATGTTCGGAACGATGTAGCCCGAGGTCGAGTTCGGATCGACGAAGCAGAAGGTCTTGCCCTTCAGGTCGGCGAAGCTCTTGATCCCGGAGGCAGCACTGGCCATGAACTGGGCTTTATAGAATGGTTCCGGCTGTCCTTCCAGCGCCTTATCGGGATCGACATCGTTGGTGGCGTACTTGCGGATGGCGATCAGGACGGGGAAGATGCCGTATTTCGCATTGCCCAGCAGAGCAGAGAAGGTGTTGAGGAAACCAACCTGGGCCTTCTCAGCGCCCATGGCTTCGATGGAGGCGGCGAAGCTTGTGCCCACTTCCATCTTGAAGGTGAGGCCGGTCATCTTGGTCAAGCAGTCCGCGATGGCAGTACCAGCCTTGGTGATCTTGCCAGTGTCGCCGGAGGGGACGAAGGTGATCACGATCGGTTTATCGGGGGAGCCGAGCGCACCAGCAGCAGCCGTCGGGGCATCGGCCAGTGGTGTACAGGCGGGTGGAACCGGTGTCGGGACGGCTGTCGGTGTCGGCGGGATCGCGGTTGGCGGGACATCGGTCGGCGGAGGCAGGGTCGGCAGAAGGACCGGCACCGCAGGCGCAGCGTGGCGGGAGCAACTGGCGCGGCTGTCGGCGTGGCGGCTGTTCCACATGCGGTCAGCAGCATGACGGCAACCACCAGCATTGATACGAACAGATACATCTTCTTCATATTCTTTCTCTCCTCTCAAGAAATAATATATTTGGCGGGGATTTTCATCCCCATCGACTAGCTGATATTATCCCTGTTTCTTCAATAAGACAAGTGCAAGTAGCTTAAAATTTTGACATCCAGGCAGATTGAAGCATAAAACGGTTCAGTGCCCGATGACCCAGCTCGGATGTTTATTTCAACAGTGCCAGACAGGATTGTAAGGGCAATAAATCCATATATTAAGTATAATGATTGTATGAGTAAGAATACTATCATCAAAGTCTTCCTGATCCTGCTCGCCATAGCAGTCATCTGGTTCTGGCAGCGATGGTGAACCGCAGCATTACCAATGCTATGAATCCGTTGCAGCGCAGCCAACAGCCAGCTTGGCACACAGGTTTCCGAGTTGCTCCATCCCACTCCAACCATCCTCCCGGACCCGGTCACGATCATAGACGAAGTCCAGGCGCTTGCCCGGCTGGAAACGATCCGTTACACGGTTGAGAAAGTGATCACCGCCGAAACCAACCAGGGTGCGCTGGCTCCTCTATTTGGCGACCGTCTGCTCTTTGTGGCGCATGGCTATGTGATCGCCGGGATTGATATGAGCAAGATCAAGCCGGAAGATCTTATGGCTGGATGGTACTGTGCTGAATGTCCGCTTGCCGGCGGCGGAAGTGCTTGGTGGCGACCCTGGATAACGATAAATCATATGTCTATGATCGCCAGACCGGGCTCTTCACGAAGGGTGATCCCACTTTGGAAACCCAGGCACGCCAGGTGGCCGAGCAGGAAATCCTCAAAGCGGCGATTGGAGATGGCATTCTTGATCATGCCTCCACGAATGCCCAGACCTATCTGCGCTGGTTCTTTGAAACGCTTGGGTATAAGCAGATTAATTTTGTTCCACCCACAGCCGTAAATAGAATAGGAAGCTAATCCGTGTATCGCCGGTTATTTCTCCGTCCAGGATGGATGCCCATACTTGATCCGCACCAGTTCTTCGGTGCGGTTTTTTTCGTCGGGGGTCAGGCTCACCTGGCTGGAGATCCAGATCGAGCACCGACTCCGAAAGCTGTGACGATTGCCCGGGCTGCTTCATCCCAGGAAACCTGGCGTTCCAGTGCAGTCTCCACCGTCGTTGCCCGCTTCAGCAGCCGGTCAGCTGCACGGGCTGCGGGATTCTTCATCGGGAAAAGACAAAACCTGCAGGATGCGGGTCAGGTCGCCGGTCAACGGCAGGGAACCGTGCTGGAGCACGCCTTCCTTCCGGCGGGCCTGTGCTGAGCCGACCAGTTTCTTTCCCCCGACTGTGATTTCATAAGTGGAAGGGACTTCGAAGCAGACCGGGTTGGTGCCCTGGCTGTGTGGTGCCGCGGCTGTTTTCATTTACTCTCGACCCGCATGCTGAGCAAGTTCAGAGCCTCCACCAGCGCCTGTGCCAGCCGGTGGTAGGATTCAAGCACTGTTCCGGCCACACGCGGCTCGTTAAGCGGCGCAATCACCGAATACGTCAATTCATCGGTATGGAGCACTGCCCGGCCACCGGTGGGACGGCGCACCACCTCCCAGCCGTGTGCCTGCAGTCGGGGAATGTCCACATCGGTGAAGGGCTGGGCATAACCGAGAGAGAGACAGGCCGGTTCCCAGGCATACAGCCGCAGGGTAGGCAGGCTCTCCATCTGTCCCACGGCTTCGAGGATGGCTTCATCCACTGCCATATTCCAGGCGCCATGCGCAGGAGGGGTGATTAGTAAACGCCAGGTATCCATGTTGAATTTCTGAAATAGGCTCAGCAGGCAATCGCCATTGAGTTATCAATCTCAATAATCCGATAGGGATAAACGTTAATAACCGTGGTTGTTCCCACCTTCGTTATGGGTGAAACAATATTGCTCTTATACACCATGGTATGTCCGTGCAAGAAAGTAGCGCGGCTTGAAGGTTTGAATAAAATCCCTGAATGCTGAAAAGCCCATATGGGCCTGGTCATCGTCATCGTGGATGCCGCGTGGTGGTGAGTGGGCGATAAAAATATCCAGAATATTGCCATGTCTTGGAAGATACCAGAGCAACTTGGGGATGAAAGAAGACATGCGGGAATACATTTGGGATTGTGTGTACTGGTTGGGGCATCCCGGTTTATAACGTATACTGCCGCCAATCCCGGCAATATTCAGCCCCTTGACCGAACGCACCTTCCGGTCCATGTAATCACAGCCTCTGCGCGTATGCATCCGGTATTTTCTCGTCATAAGCCGGGTCGTGGTTGCCGGGTACGTAAAGCAATGGAACGTTCATGGCTGTGACCAGGAATTCCAGATACTCGTAAGGTAAATCGCCACATCCAAGGATCATCTCGACGTCGCGGAAGTGTTCAGCAACCTGTGCCGAGTAAAGACGGTCAACCACCATATCGCTGACAGCTAGTATTTTCAATGAGGTTCTCCGAAATGTATTTTGCCCCAAAGTGCGTTTACACGCAAGGTCAGTCAGGTTGCAATTCAGGGCTTTATAAAGCCCGATTGTGCCTTGATCTCCTGCTGCCATACTTTGAAGGCCATCAGTCTGGTGAAAATGATTCGGGTGTCCTGGATCCATGCAAGCTCCGGGTTGCATTTCCTGCCAGGGGTGGCTATAATTCGTCTAGTTCGAAAATATTCAGGAGGCAACTCTGGAAACTAATAAGGTTACAGCATCCAGTCGGAAACGAACCGGAAGAAGACAATCACTCAATTAATTTCGGGAACGATCCTTGTCAATCGTTATGTGATCCAGGATGTAATTGGAGTAGGGGGGATGGGATCTGTTTACCTTGCCCGCGATCAGCATTTTCCCAATGTGGTAAAACTGGTCGCGGTAAAGGAAATGATCAACCGGGCTCCCTGATTCATTGGTCCGAAAGACCATCGTCCAGAACTTTGAACGGGAAGCCAATATTCTGGCTACACTCAACCATCCCTCCATCCCGCGCATTTATGATTATTTTAGTGCAGGGAATCGCTCCTACCTGACCCTGGAATTCATAAATGGCAAAGATCTTGAAGCGATAATTAATGAAACTCCTGGTTTTTTGACTGAAGAGCGGGTCCTGGGGTGGGCGATCGAGCTGTGTGACGTTCTCAGTTTCCTGCACAACCATAAGCCTGATCCGATCATATTCCGGGATATGAAACCATCCAATGTGATGGTCAATCTGCAGGATCATATTGTGCTGGTTGACTTTGGTATCGCCAAACGTTTCCAGGTCGGACAAAAAGGGACGATGATTGGAACCGAAGGATATTCTCCCCCGGAACAATATCGGGGCGAAGCCGGACCATTAGCCGATATCTATGCCCTGGGCGCCACATTGCACCATGCACTTACCCGCCGTGACCCGCGTCTGGAGCCGCCCTTCTCCTTCGGAGAACGTCCGTTACGCAAGATCAACCCGGCAGTTTCAGCAGAGTTGGAAGCGGTGATTAATACTGCCCTTCAATATAATCCCGGAGACCGTTTCCAAAGTGCTGCAAGCGATGAAGGAAGCCCTGATTGCGGCAGGGCGCAAGACCGGCATCTTGAATCGAATTGGAGCCACAACAGCGTCCATATCAATCTCAAAGCGGTATCAAACCGCTTTGGGCTTTCCAATGTGAGGATGAAATACGCGGCGCACCACTGTATTATGCCGGCGCTGTTTATATTGGGTCTTATGATCATAATCTTTATTCTCTAAATGCTGCCGATGGCGCCTTAAAATGGAAATTCGCCACCGATGGCGGCGTTGTTACCCGCCCGGCAGTTTATGAAGAGAATATATTTATTGGCTCAGAAGATAAACTCCTGTATGTGGTCAGCACCCGCACCGGCAAAATCGTTTGGACATACTATACAGAAGGATGTGTCCGCTCGTCACCGCGTATCGCTGAAGGACATGTTTTCTTTGGTTCGGATGATCATCACATTCATGCAGTGAATTTGACTGAGCGGAAGGGCGGTCTGGCGATTCGAAACGGCTGCGCCAGTGCGTTCCACTCCCTTTGTGACCCAGGATATGGTTTATGTTGGTTGCGAAGATGGAGATTTTTACTGTGTGGATTTTCGCGGTGAAGTGAAGTGGCACTTTAAGGCAAAAATGGCCGTCACATCTTCGCCCTGGGTGGCAGACGGGGTCGTTTATTTTACTTCGCTTGATGGTACCTTGTATGCATTGGATGCGACATGCTGGTTGGGTCATTTGGCGTTTCCGCATGGGAAAAGGCTCGATCTCTTCACCATGTATGGCGGATGGATTGATTTTCGTTGGTTCTGCGGATGGCCATATCTATGCGCATCGACGTCCACACTTCCAAGGAAATCTGGCGTTATCAAGACCGAGCATCAGGTGAGCGGTTCGCCGGCGATTTATAAAGATGCGCTGTATTGTGGTTCAGTGGATGGAAATTTGTACTGCCTCGAGCATCGCACAGGACGACTGCGGTGGAAATTCGCCACGAAAGGTCCCATTACCGGAACCCCACTGATTTATGACGATATAGTATATACTGGTTCAGTTGATCATTTCCTTTATGCGTTGCTTGCCTAAAGGGCTTATCCGCTCAGGAGATTATTGTGAAAAAAAATTTACTAAACTTGTTCAGCTTTAAGAAAAACCAAGCCTTTATCGACACAAGCCAATCCTAATACGATTCCATTGTCAGATCGTCAAATTGACGAAGCACTGGCGAATGCACAGCATATAGAACCGCAACAGTTGATATATGGTTGCGGACAATCAGTCGGAAAGCAGCGCGAGCATAATGAAGATTGTATTTTCGCCCTATCGATTGCCAGTAGGTGGTGAAAAAAGCAGTTCTCCGCTCGGATTGTTCATTGTTGCCGATGGCATGGGTGGTCATCAATATGGGGAAGTTGCCAGCTCCACGGCAGTACGGACATTGGCAGGTTACATACTGAAACGTTTTCATCCTTACTCTGGTTGATCCTTCTACAAGTCATGGATGAATCAATTCAGGATTTGATGCGCTCTGCCATCAATGAAGCCCAACAAAGCTGTAACGCAGGCGGCTCCTGGCAGCGGCACCACCCTGACTGCCGCCCTTGTCCTCGGCCAACAAATGACGATAGGTCATGTCGGCGATAGTCGTGCCTATGCAATTCATCCATATGGAGGGGGAGAGGCTCTGACGCGCGACCATTCGCTGGTCAAACGACTGCGAAGAACTTGGCCAGATCTCTTCTGAAGAAGCTGCCATTCATCCACAGCGGAATGTATTGTACCGTGCACTTGGTCAGGGTGAGATTCTCGAACCGGATATTTTTACTGCTCCATTCCCACAGACAGGCTATTTACTCCTTTGCAGTGATGGGTTATGGAGTGTGCTTTCGGATAATAATCTATTTCACCATGTTGCTACCGCGAAGGATCTTCAAGATGCCTGTCAAAGCCTCGTAGCTGCCGCGAACGAAGCGGGCGGGCCGGATAACATCAGCGTTATTGTGGTTAAACTGACAACATAATAAATGACAAACAAGCAGGATTACTATGCTCTTCTTGGAATACGGCGCGACGCTTCGCCTGAAGAAATTCGTCAGGCGTATTTCATGGCTGCGCGACGTTTGCATCCGGACAAGAATCTTGCTCCGGGTGAAACGGAGTTGTTCCTGGATGTTCAAGAGGCATATGAAGTCCTTTCCAACCTAAAAAGACGGGCCAGGTATGACGCTTCCCTTCCGCCTGAAAAAGAACCGTTGCATCTCCTGAAACAGAAAGTTCTTTTCAGCCGCAAAGTCTTTATTGCACCTGGACGAGCCGCAGATAATATATATCTTATTGGAATTTTCTGTCCCGGCTGATGCGATCAGGCATCCTGCACCTCCATTAAACTTGTGCCTGGTGCTTGACCATTCCACTTCAATGCAGGGCAAGAATATGGATGTGGTCAAAGCCACTGCCATACAGATCATGCATAAGTTAAAACCACAGGATTTCTTTTCGGTGGTTGCCTTTAGTGATCGTGCGGAAACTCTTATCCCTGCCATCCAAAGCACGGAGATGAGCAGACAGGAAGCCCGAATCCAGATGTTACAGGCATCCGGCGGGACCGAGATATTCTCCGGCCTTGAACTGGGATACAATGAAATCCTCCAGCAATATAAATCGTTCCCAGGTAAACCACATTATTTTGCTCACCGATGGGCGTACTTATGGTGATGAGAGAAAATTGTTTCAACCTTGCCCAAAAAGCGGCCGAACGGGGCATCGGAATCAGCGGCCTGGGTATTGGTTCTGAATGGAATGATAATTTCCTGGATAAGCTGGCTTCTCTTACGGGAGGCAGCAGCATGTATCTGCCTGGTTCGCAAGATATTCAACATGCATTATTGGATAAGTTCAATCAACTTGGAAGACGTTTATGCCGAAGAGACTCCGTTTGGAGTTTGAACGCAAGGAAGGCATTGAGTTGCGTTACGCTTTTCGCCTGCAGCCCGAGCCCGGATTGCTTTCACTAGAAAGCCCTACAATGATGGGACCGGTTGCGTGGAATACCAGTCTCAAAGTCCTGATGGAATTTGTCGTTCAACCAGAAATGGTTCAGCAAACGACGGTTACAATTATTAAAGGGACAGTTTCAACCGTTTTAGCGGATCGAACCATCCTCCGATGAGCCGATTCCCATCCATCTTATCCGCCCTGTCCTTAGAGAAACAGATCTCGGACCCTCCGCCTTACTGAGATTGTGGATGCTCTTTCACGACTAAAGCTCTACCGCCTTCAGGAACAGGCTCATTTGGAAGCTACTGCCGGAGATTACGAACAGGCTGCCGAACACCTGTCCCGCCTGGCGACACATCTCCTTGCGCAAGGCGAGCGCGAGCTTGCGAAAACGGCACTGTTGGAAGCCGAAAATATCCAAAAGAAAAAGTCGTTCTCACAACAAGGCGGGAAAGAGATAAAATATGGGACAAGAGCCCTGTTGAGAACAGGGAGAATTGAAGAAGAACAATGATCATTTGCCCGAATTGTCAACACAAAGAGATAGATGGTGCGATTTATTTGCAGCAAATGTGGGAGCCAGTTGATGGACGAGCACCTCGTCACGCATAAAATCCAAACTGCCGAGACTCGCGAGGCTATGGAACGGGATACAGATCGACTCCAACCGCCCCAGGTACCGCTGCAATCCTGGATCTCCCTGCATATCATTGAAAGCGGCCAGATCCTGCCGTTGGCAGACCGGACCGAGTTTACCTTGGGACGTTCAGCAGAAGGACAGCCTATTGTTCCTGATGTGGACCTCACGGCTTACAACGCTTATGCCAATGGCGTCTCGCGTCTGCACGCTGCGATCAAGCTGGTAAATAACCGGATTGTTGTTGTGGATTTGGGTTCCTCCAATGGCACCTATTTGAACGGCGTACGGCTTTCTCCTTACATAGAGACGCCAGTTGCACATGGAGATCTTGTCTACCTGGGAAAACTCAAAATCCAGGTCTTGATCGATTAACAAAGGGCGTTTCCATGGCAAATACTGTCATTATTCATATCTCGAATGAGGATCCGATTGTAGGCGAAGTGGATGAACTTCCTGCTGCCAACGATACGGTGATCACCATTATGAACCCCCGCCGTCGCGATGGGAAGGATGTCGCTTATCTTTCGAGTGATATTATTAAAGTGATCTGGTCGCTCTGCTCAAATATCTTTTATCGAGGTATTGCCCAGTGAAGGTGAAGAACGCATCATCGGCTTTGTTAGAGAATGACCGAACATGGCTGAAGACACATTAAAACGGCGCAAAATCCTGATCGTTGACGATGAAGAACGCATGATACGCTTCATCCGTCTGAATCTGGAACATGACGGCTTTGTTGTCGCGGAAGCTTTTAATGGCAAACAGGCTCTTCAACGCCTGCGCGATTCCACACCCGACCTGATACTTCTCGATGTAATGATGCCCGACCTGGATGGCTTTGAAGTGCTGGAGATGATCCGCGAGATCAGCAGTGTCCCGGTGATCATGCTGACCGCCAAAGGCGAGGAAGATGACCGTGTCCATGGCCTGGAGAAGGGCGCGGATGATTACATCACCAAGCCTTTCAGCCCGCGTGAGTTGGTCAGCCGTGTCAAAGCTGTTCTGCGCCGCACCGAAGGACCCAGCGGTGGGATGCACGGTTTGATCGAAATCGACGACCGTTTGAAGATCGATTTCGACCGGCGCGAGATTTGGCTGGAAGGCAAGATCGTTAAACTGCGCCCCACCGAATATCGTCTGCTATATCACCTGGTGCAGAATGCCGGGTGGGTGACCTCGCACGACCAGTTGCTTGCCAAAGTCTGGGGTTATGAGTACCGGGATGAACCGCATTATGTCCGGCTGTATATCAACTATCTCCGCCAGAAACTGGAGAAAGACCCGGCCAACCCCAAATACATCCTGACCGAGCGCGGTGTCGGTTACCGCTTTGTGGACTTTCGGCGCGAGAAAGCCGAATAACGTTTTTTGTCTTGACATGCGGCTTTAGCCGCCGTATACTCATTTTGAAAATTGAACGGGGAGCCCGTGTGCCGGGCTGAGAGGAGGCCAGGAGCCTCGACCCGCAGAACCTGATCCGGATCATACCGGCGGAGGGATCGTTCGTTTCGGTCAACCATCCTCCCCGGCGGAGGATTTTTTATTTTCATGGCACGCCTCATCATCTTTGCTAACGGTATTTTGCCGGACCTTGAATCTGCCCGCCAATTAATCCAACCCGGAGACAGCCTGTACGCTGCGGATGGCGGCACGCGGCACGCACTGGCACTTGGACTGCTGCCCTCCGTTGTCATTGGCGATCTGGACTCGTTGACGCCGGATGACCGGCAGCGGCTGGAGGCGGGAGGTGTCGAAATTCAACAATATCCCCGCGATAAAGACAAGACCGATCTTGAATTGGCATTGGATTACTGCCATTCAAACCGGACAGCGACGAAATCCTCATCGTCGGCGCGCCTGGGAGGCCGTCTCGACCAGACTCTCGGCAACCTGTCCCTGCTGAGCGACCCGCGACTTTCGGACATGCGATATTCGACTTGATGACGGAGTGGAAGAAGCCTTCTTCACCCGCAGTCGTTGCGAGATCCGGGGAAGACCCGCTGACAGTTGTTTCCCTGATCCCCTGGGGTGGCGGAAGTGACCGGCATCTACACCGAAGGCTTGCGCTGGCCCCTGCACAGTGAGACTCTCTTCCCGGACAAGACGCGTGGCATCAGCAACGAGCTGCTCGGTGACACGGCGTCTGTCATTGTTGGATCCGGCTTGCTTCTGATCGTTCATCGACGTGTATCGTAATATCGATGCCCCTGTATTCATGTGTGGCTGAACTTCGAAAGGTAATCTTATGAAACGAACGTGCTACTTGCTTTTTGATTTTTGCCTGCTTTCTTGGCTGCCTGCGCCCCCAAAGGTCCTGTCACGCTAACGGTAATGACGCATGACTCCTTTGCCGCAAGCGAATCGGTTGTCGCCGCCTTTGAAAAAACCAATCATGTCAAGGTTGTCTTCCTGAAAAGCGGTGATGCCGGGGCGGCGCTCAATAAGGCCATTCTCACCGCAGATGCGCCCCTGGCAGATGTGTTCTACGGCGTGGATAATACCTTCCTATCGCGCGCCCTGGAATGCAGGTATCTACATGCCATATGCCTCGCCGCTTCTGGCGCAAATTCCGGATGAATTCAAACTTGACCCTCAGAAGCGTGCCCTGCCGGTGGATTACGGCGATGTCTGTATCAATTACGACAAGGCCTATTTTACGGCTCACAATCTGCCGGTTCCGGTGACACTCGAAGACCTGGCGAAACCTGAGTACAAGGGGCTGCTGGTGGTTGAAAACCCTGCCACCTCTTCGCCCGGTCTGGCTTTCCTGCTGGCAACGATCAAACACTTTGGCGTCATCCGGCTACCTGGATTTCTGGAAGAGCCTGCGTGCCAACGGCGTGGTTGTGGTGGATGGCTGGGAGACAGCCTATTACACCAATTTCAGCGGCTCGTCCGGACATGGCGCACAACCGATGGTCGTCTCCTATGCCTCCAGCCCGGCCGCGGAAGTGGTCTTTGCCACCACGCCGCTGACGGATGCACCGATTGCATCGATCCTGGGGCCCGGCACCTGCTTCCGTCAAATCGAATTTGTTGGCATCCTGAAAGGGACCAAACACCTCGCCCTGGCTGAGAAATTTGTGGATTTCATGCTTGGTCGGCAGTTCCAGGAAGATATGCCGCTTCAGATGTATGTTTACCCGGTCAATCCGGCGGCCAGGCTTCCGGATGTCTTTGTGAAATATGCCCAGATCCCGGATCAGCCTGCCATTCTCGACCCGGCGGTCATCGCTGCCAACCGCGACCAGTGGGTGCAGGCCTGGACGCAGACTGTGTCTGCATTGAATCAAGACGGCTGGAGCACTTGCAGATGAAAGATGGTTCATATCGATGCCAGAGCTTCCAGATCAGTCGAAGTTGAATGCCTCACGCGCCCAATCGCCCGGAACGGGCTGTGAGGTTAAGCTCGCTTTTACCCTGGCTGGGCGTTCTTATCTTCCTGGGTGTGTTCTTTTTTTATCCCCTGGCCCGCATTCTGTGGGTGGGGCTCAATCCTGCCTCGCTTCCAAAGCATCTCGTGCACCTCGTCTCTTGTGGCACGTCTCTACGTTTTATTTTTTACGTTTTACCAGGCCGTTTCTCTCCACCCTGCTCACCCTCGCTCTCGGTCTGCCGGTTGCCTTCCTTTTTGCCCGTTACGATTTTCGTGGAAAAGCTTTCCTGCGCACCCTGACGGCAATCCCGTTCATGCTGCCGACCGTGGTGGTGGCAGCCGGGTTTACCGCCCTGCTCGGTCCGCGCGGCTGGGTGAATATTGCCTTGATGCGTCTTTTCCGGCTGGAAACCCCTCCGATGATCTTTGCCGGAACATTGGGGGCCATCCTTGTGGCGCATATTTTTTACAATACCACCATCGTCATCCGGATCGTCGGCAACGCCCTCTCACACCTCGATCCCCGGCTGGAGCAGGCTGCCCGGACACTGGGTGCGAATCCGCGGCGTGTCTTCCTGGCGCATCACGCTCGCACTGCTGCGTCCATCCATCCTGGCGGCGGCATTGCTGGTCTTTATTTTCGATTTCACCAGTTTTGGCGTTATCCTGCTGTTGGGCGGGCCGCGCTTCTCCACGCTGGAAGTGGAGATCTATAAACAGGCCATGTCTTTCTTGAACCTGCCGCTGGCGGCGCTGCTTTCGCTCATCCAACTGCTTTGCACGCTGGCTTTTTCCATCCTTTACAGCCGTCTGCTGGCCCGTACAGTCGTGAGCGTCAACTCCGCGTGCCAATGTCTCCATCCGCCCGCACACCCTGCTCCAGCGTCTGTTTGTTACGATCTCTTTGCGTTTTGCTTTTTGTTTTTTACGCTTTGCCGCTCTCATCCCTGCCCCTGCGTTCCGTCACACGGCTCGAAGCCGACCAGGGTCAGCGCGGCCAGGTCCATTATGGCCTGACCGGCGATTACTATAACGAACTTTTCGTCAACCGGCGCGACTCGATCTTTTACGTGCCTCCGTTCGATGCGCTTGGTAATTCCCTTGGCTATGCTGCGCTGACCGTGATCCTGTCCCTGGTGCTCGGTTTCCCGGCCGCGGCAGCCCTGGCCCGTCCCGGGCGGCTTGAGCGCCTGCTCGACCCATTCCTGATGCTGCCACTGGGAGCATCGGCGGTGACACTCGGTCTGGGCCTCATCATCACTTTTAATAAGCCTCTTTTTGCTTCCCAATTCCTGCTGCTTTCTTCTCCGCTGCTTGTCCCGATTGCCCACACCATCATTGCCCTGCCGTTTGTCATTCGCACCTTGCAGCCGGCCCTGGCCTCCATCCCGGACCGGCTGCGGCAGGCAGCGGCTGTCCTGGGGGCCTCGCCGCGCCGGACCTGGTTCGCAGTGGATTGGCCGATCGTCCGGCGGGCAACCCTTTCAGCCGCCGTATTCGCTTTCACCATCTCGCTGGGCGAATTTGGAGCCTCCTCGCTGGTTGTCCGCCCGGAATACCCAACCCTGCCGATTGCCATTGCCCGTTTCCTTTCCCAGCCCGGTGGCCTGAACTACGGCCAGGCCATGGCGATGGCGACAATTTTGATGGCTGGCGTGCGGCATTGGCATATTGTTCATCGAGCGGTTGCGTTTGCCCGGAGCAGGAGAGTTCTAATGAGAAAAACTGCAAGCTGAACGAGATAGCAAGAAACGTAAAGTGGTACATGTCCGTACAGAAGGATTGTCCAATGCTTGAATTATCGATCTTCATAAATCTTATGAAAGTGCTCCGCTCCTGGACGGCATTTCCTTCACCGTCGGAGCGGGTGAAACCGTCTGCCTGCTGGGTGCCTCCGGCAGCGGAAAATCCACGTTGTTGCGCATCATTGCCGGGCTGGAATCCGCCGAACAAGGCAGCGTCTGTTGGGATGGGCAGGATCTGGCCTCCGTCCCGGCTCACCGGCGCGGCTTTGGGCTGGTCTTCCAGGATTATGCGCTTTTCCCGCACCTGAATGTGGTCGAGAACGTTGCATTCGGATTGAAGATGCTGGACCTGTCCCGCCAGGAAATAAATTCACGTGTGAACCGGGTCCTGGAAAAAGTGAATCTGGCCGAATTCAAGGACCGCCGTGTGACGGATCTCTCCGGCGGTGAGCAGCAGCGCGTGGCGCTGGCACGCGCCCTGGCTCCCAATCCGCATTTGCTGATGTTCGATGAACCGCTGGGAGCGCTGGACCGCAACCTGCGCGAACAGTTGATGGAAGAATTACGCCGCATATTGCATGACTACCCATGTCCCGGCCATCTACGTGACGCACGACCAGGAGGAGGCCTTTACCCTGGCTGACCGCGTGCTTCTGCTGCATGATGGACGAAATTGTCCGCAGGGAACGCCGCAGGAAGTCTGGAACGAGCCCGGTTCAGCCTGGGCAGCGCGTTTTTTGGATGCCGGGAATGTCATCGAGGGGGTGGTCAGGTCGGATACCGGAACGTTACAGGTTGAAACATCCGCCGGTGTGTTTGGATTGGCTTGCGGGCATCCTCACAAGATGCAGGATAGAGTTGATGTCCTGGTGCGACCGCAAGGGGTCCAGAGAGCTGCAGAAGGAAATCTGCGCGGTGTGGTTGCAGATGCAATCTTCAACCAGGACCGTTTCAAGGTCACGCTGGAGAGCGGCCTGTTTTTCTACCTGCCCGAGGCCCCCAGGATCGGGGAAAGATCAGCCTGAAAATCTCCCCGGAGGCGGTTCAATGCCTGTCATGACCCAGGCTATTTCTGTTATCAAACGTAATGCGGCTGGTGAGGAAATCCTGGAATTATTCAGGGACTCGCCTGCATCAGGATGCGCAGATCATCATTCTGGAGGCGCGTTTCAGTTCGACCCGATCTGCCATTCATGGGGACAATCATCCGGACCGGAGACCGCTTTATCGAAACGTATTTTACCGAGCGCTGGTACAACGTCTTCGAGATCCACGACCGGGAGGACGACCGGCTGAAGGGCTGGTACTGCAATATTGGCAGACCTGCGGTAATGGAATCTGAAAATACTATTTCGTATGTGGACCTGGCCCTGGATCTTTGGGTTGCCCCGGATGGCAGCCAGACCGTCCTGGATGAAGACGAATTCGACGCCCTCGACCTGGATGCAAAGCACAAGGTCCCAGGCGCGGGCGGCGTTAATAGAACTGCAGGAACATTTTTTGAATAACAAAGAACCCGGTCTCTTTTAGAGCAACCGGGTTCAGTCTTGTTCAGGACTATATTATCAGGGCGGGCACCAGAGAGTGGAGCAGACCCAACTCGTTCAGGATCGGCCCGCCAAAGGCGAACAGCAATCCAATCGCGCCGACGCAGAAACAACACAGCATCACGATCACCACAATAACAATGATCCAAGGATTGGTCTCCTGTGGAGCAGTGGGTGGTGGAATGGGAGCGCCGGTTGACTCAAGCATGGATCAAGGAGTTGTATTGAAGATGGCTGGGATCGAAATAAGGCTGACGCCGACGAGAGGCAACAGGACGAATACACAAATCAGGCAAACGCCCAGTGCAATGCTAAGGTAGCCCAAGATCAGGCCGGCGGTCGCCATGCCATTTCCTCCGACCAGGCCAGCGCTTTTCTTGATTTCACTTTTGGCGATGTGGCCGCAGATGATGGCGGCGATCGAGCCGAGGAAGGGCAGGATCGTCCATCCGGCGATGCCGCCGATCAGGCTGATGATTGCCATCGTGCTCGTGGGAGGCGCGACAGGGGGTTGCTGAGGATATTGTTGATTCATCTACTTCTCCTTTGATCAGAATGGATATTTCATCTCAATAATCCGGGGGAGGGTGTGCAGGCGTCCTCCACCCTGCCGCGCTTATTGAGTAATTACGATTGGATCAATAATGAAGGTTATTGTTAATGATCTGCTGCCACGGAATCAAGGTCAACCCGAGCAGCGGTAAAACAAAAGTGATGCATAATATTGTCGCTGCAAAAACGAGCCCGAGCAAGGTAAGGATGCCCTGAATTAAAAAATAAGTCTTCAAATTGCCCATGGAGCGCAGGAAGGCGAACTTGTCGCCAAACTGACCGGCAGAATTGAGCGAAGAGCCGGCCTGAAATAACAAAATTCCGATCCAGATCTGAAGAATGCCAACCAATACGAACACCGATGGGATGCCACCGATGATGGTCATCACTCCCAGGAACTTCAACCAGCCGCGTGCCTGGTAGATGGGCAGGCTCAACTGCTGGACCATTTGATTTTCCTGCGGAGCTCGGAGCCGGTGGATTTGGATATGGGGTGGGATAAGCCATGTTTACCTCCTATTTGAACTTATGAAACGGCCTGGCGTTTCCGGCTGGCACGCCGCCAGAACCACCAGATGATCAATGCTACGAGAATAACCAGGAAAACGCCGACCAGGATCGGGATGACAATCGAAAGGATGGAGAGTACCGTCGCAATCACATCCTCGGCGATGCTGACCGGCACATTGGCTGCCCCGCCGGTTGTGGCGGTGACGGCCGGGCGGATCGCGGCGGATTTGACCGTATGGATGCCTCCCGGCCACCAGCAGCCCGCAAGCCAGCGCCAGCACCGGGTGAACCCCTGTCAGGGCATGTGCGCTGGCAGCGAAAACGATCGCGCCCGCGGCGGGACGGAAGACGGTCTGGATGATGTCATTGATGTGGTTGACCGCCGGGATCTTGTCGGCCAGCATTTCAATGATAAGCAGCACGCCGACCAGGATCAAAATCCACGGGTTCGCCAGCAGGTCGTAGGGCGGGGTCAGTTTGATCCAATTGGTGTAATGGGCGATGACGCCGACCACCAGCAGAGGGATATAGGCATTCAGCCCGGCGCTGGCCGACAACCCGAAGGCAGACATGATCCCGAAAAGCGCATCCATACTGACCTCCAATCTGCTACTAGCCCAGAGGAAAACCGCCCCACGTTCCGGTCAACCAGAACCGCAGCATGTCAATTGCAGCGGTCTGGATCAATTGTAATCGTAAGGCCAGCCAGAAGCGGCAACCACAACTGCCGCAACTTTGTGAACTTGTTATCCTGCCCGGTGATCATCACCCAGACGATCGTATAGACCATGGTCAGCAGGAGCCATACACCCAGGGCAGCTGATGATCGCCAGCGGGTAGAGCACGAGCGGGCTCTCGGTCAGCACCAGCAGGTCGAGAACGATTTGAATGCCCAGCAACAGACCGAAAGCCTTCCAGCCCGGCAGGGCTGCACGTGGTATCGTCATAATCGCGTCCAGATGCTCTGGTTGAAGGCCGGGAAGAGCATGGCGGCGATCCCCAGCCCCATCCCGCTGCCGGTGAGCAGGCGCAGGGTGTTGTTGGGAACGTAGAGGTTGGGGATCTGCGGCAGGATGCCTGGCCGGATCTGTTTGAGCAAGTAAAGGTACGAATTGACTCCATCCATGCCGAAAGCCACCACAAAGACCACCAGCACGGCGATAATGCTCCAATGGGGAGCCTTGCCGCGCTTCCAACCGAGAATGGATTGAAAGACCAGCCCGGTGACCGCACCCAGGTACATGCCGGAGCAGCGAGCGCACAAGGGTAACTGGTAATTCCCGATATGGAACGAGCGCTCCGAGATGCGGTGACAGACGGCATAACCGATGGCATCTGCCTTGCCAAGCAACCCCGGTGGAGTATTCAGGAACCAACCGATAAAGACCAGCACGGCTGCCACAACCACCAAGTACTTGGAGGCAGCTCCTACCTGTTTGAGGGTGATGTTTGGCATGATGTTTCAATTATAGGGTTTATAAGGCCGAAAAGCAAGCAAATGCAGAACAGTCATTTCATCTGTTCAGGTGGTTCGATCGGATCGCTGGAGAACTCTTTTTCGAAGCTGTTCACGGGTAAGTTCGGCCAGGCCGGCCAACCGGCGCAGGTGGCGGAATTTAACAATGCGCCAGTTTTCCGCCAGGGATCTCAGGGTTGGGTCACGCTCCAGCTTGTAGGCCAGCAGGCCGGCGCGGCCACCCGGGAGGATGAGAAAGTTTTTACCTGCCGGGGCGGGCTTTTGCCGCAGGACACGCCCCACCACCGCAGAGGCCAGCAGAGTAAAGTTGTAAATGGGCTGCCCGTTTTCCAGCCAGCGTACAAGGCGCGGGTTTTTTTCATCCCGTTCGAGCGTGTATCCGAGCCTGAAGCCAGGACATCCAGGGTTCTGGAGGCAGTTTCCAGATCATCGCGGCGGGCTGAGGGAGAATCCTCCGGGCGGAGGCTCCAGCGTCCATCCGTTTCGACAGCATAGGAAGCCAGGACTGCGCGGAGCTGGCCCAGCGAAGGGGTCAGCAGGCCGGGGAGCTCGGTATTCAAGGCGGTCTCCAGGTCCCGCAGGGTGCAGGCGGGGTTTTTTTGCAGGAAATGTACGGCGGCTATTTCCACCCGGTCAGTCAATGGGTCCAGCTGGTCGTCCCATTCAGCCAAGGCCCACAGGCCGCTTTCCGGATTCGGACTCTCGGCCAGATGGATAAATTCCGCATCCGCCAGCGCCGCCTGGATGGGCGTGTGGATCTGCGAGAGAGCCTCCTGTCTCCAGCGCAGAGAATGATCGGCGGCCATGGCAGCCAGACCGGCGGCGATGCAGGAAAAGGTAGGGCAGCCGGTTCGCTGCGTTCCTGCAGGGAAAGGAGCATGGCCTGCTGGACTGCCTCGTGCGTCGATGCCGGCGGTTCCTTATCCTCGTGGGCAAAGGCGCGCCGGTGCCAGACCACCTGGGCCGGGTCGTGGCGGGTGCGCAGTGCCAGGCTGCTCAGGTCAAGCCCGGCGCCGGCTCCGGCCAACAGGGCAGCAGACAGGAAAGCCGGTTCCAGTTCGGGGATGATGGCGAAAAAAGGAGCGTTGAGCGGCATCTGGTTTGAAAAGTTTTTCAGTGCGGCATACAGGGCGGCGGCGTGCCAGTTCCAGTCGTAACGCAGGCGTCGCAGGACAGACTTGAAGGGCGCGGCGGCATCCTGCCCCCACAACCATCCGGCCCACAGGCTGAAAGGGTCCAGAAGGCCTGGTTGGGACGCGGCAGGGCAGTCACAACAGCGGAGATGGAAAGTGTCTTTCAAGTGCGGCGCCAGATCCCGCATTGGACCTTCGAACAGGCACAGGCCGCCGGCTTCACCCGGGAGATCGGGCCAGATTAACCACCTGGATGGGTTTTCCGGTGCCCGGCCAGAGCTCCACGCCGCGCTCCAGGGCCTGCCAGACATTCTTCTCCAGGAAACGGCTCGGGAGGGTCAACTGTTTCGGGCGCGGGCGTTCGGCCGGGTGCGCCCAGAGGGCACAGCCTTCGTCACAGGCGGTCAGGACAAGCGCAAGCAGGGCGCGCCGGCGTTCGGGGCTCAAAGACAGGCTATCGAGTTTATTGATGATGGTGATGAGCGCATAGACGGCACGCGGCAGGTAACATTCCAGGGCTTCCTCGGCGTGCGAGCGGTCGGGATCATCGGGTGCAGCAACGCGCTCCAGGGCGCGCGCCCGGTGCAGAGCCGTCGGTGGCGGCCATGGCGGCAGCAAGTTTCTGATCCGCCTCGGTGGCAGGATATTCACCGCTATCTCCACAAGGACAATGGTATATGCGGGCTGCCAGGACGCCGCTGGAGCGTTCCCAGATAAATGCGTCGGCCGGGACTTGCCGCTGGCACCTGGTGCAGTTGGTCAGATAGAGGGATTGGAGATGGGTTTCCAGGCGTTCGCTGCCCTTGCGTGCGGCGGCCAGTTCTGCCAGGGCGGCGCGCAAATCCGCCTGGGAGGGCGGATCTGGCGGCCATTTCGAGCAGGAAACGCGTGACCGGGATTGTTGACAGCAACCAGGGTGCGGTAGCCGCTGGCGGCAATTTCGGCGGCCAGGCGAGGCGAGGCTCCGAACGGGTCCAGGATCCAGCCGGCCTGCGCAGGTGCAGTCGGACCCGAAATGCCCGGCCAGAAAAGCCGTCGCGACGCCTTCCGGGATGGGAGGCAGGTAGCGCGCCAGCGGAGCGGATCTTTCAGGTTCATCGCCGGGGAGGTAAGCGAAACTGTCCATGTATGGTTAGTATACAATTTTGCGGGGAAAATGCAAGAAGAGTTGAGGAGAAGAATCAGAGAACAGAGATCAGGTGACAGGGATCAGGATCAGGGAGAGGGGTGAGGGGGAAAGAGGAATGAGGAGATCCCTTCATTTTGGGGTTGGGAGGGATCGTTGGGCCCAAACAATGAGGAACAATTCGTGGAGGAGAACGGAGAGGAGAGAGCAGAGATCAGTAAGCGTGTGATTAACGGCAGGATTCGAGGGTTTTGGGGGTTTTCGTGCATTGGCCGGGAGGGAGTTGAGGCCAGCGAGACCTTCGGGGCTGTCCCAACAGAATTGATCCTCCGGAATCGGGGCATAAAATTGCACTTTTGCGTTGTTTTTGGGCAAAATATGCGAAAACAATTTCGGTTCTGAAGCGGATATACGGGTTAACCTGTTGGACACAAAGTTAACACTTACCTGCAGTCTGCCCCTTTTCTGCGGCGGATCTCATAAGGAAAAGGTATATCCGAAAGAAAAAGATCTGGAGGATGTTTTCAGTCTTTTGGACGAACTCCGTAAATGGATACTTCATGGATCAATCTCTACTCTCTAATGAGCAAGCGCACTTCGTAAGGTTCAAGGCTTGCGGCTGCTTCAGTTGGATCTGCCTGGCTGGAGAAAAGTGTTTGCCATTTTCCCTCGGGAGGGGTGAAATCTCACGAGCGCGCCCTTTGAAATTGATTGCCACCAGCACAGTTTGCTCCGGGGTGGTGCGCAGATAGGACAGTATGCCAGGCCCGGCTTGCAGCGGAACGAAGTCGCCATGCAGAAGGGCGGGATGTGCCTTGCGCAGGCTGAGCAGTTTTTTGGTGAAGTTGAAGAGCTGATCCGGGTCGGCCTGTTGGGCGGCAACATTGCGGTGGGTATAATCCGGATGCACCGGCAGCCAGGGCTTGGCGGCTGGAAAAGCCGGCATACGAGCCATCGTTCCATTGCATGGGGGAGCGGCAGCCATCGCGGCCCTTGTAGATGGGCCAGTATTTTTTGCCGGGCGGGTCCAGGATCTCGCTGCGGCGCAGATGAATATCGCGCATGCCGATCTCTTCGCCGTAATACATGAAAGGCGTGCCGCGCAGGGTCAGCAGGAGCGCCATGGCAATCCTGGCCTGGGCATCGTTTTCTCCGCGGGCGTAGCGGCTGGCGGCACGCGGCAGGTCGTGGTTGCTCATGACGGTGGTCGGCCAGATGCCGGCGGCGTTAAAGGCCTCTTCCCGGCGCGCGGATCTTCTGCAGGATCCAGGCCGGGTTCCAGGGATAGATCTGGAATGCCTCGGCGAGCTCTGAATCGGAAGTGGTGAAATCGAAACTGAAGGCGGCATGCAGCTTGTCCGGCCCGCAATAGGAGACGGTCTTTTGCGGTGTGGCCAGGTAGGTCTCGCCGACGGCATAGCGCTCCGGGTAGGAATCCAGCAGGAGGCGCAGTTCGTTCAGGAAAGGCATCATTTCCGGCTGGTCCATATCGTAGATGTGATGCTGGCGGTCGAAGCCGCGCAGTCCGAATTTGGGCGGGTTGTCGGGCAGGTCAGGATGTTTGAAATAGGCGTTGAACACATCCAGGCGGAAACCATCCACGCCGCGTTCCATCCAGAAGCGAAAAACGTCCAGCTGGGCCTTGCGGACCTCGGGATTGCGCCAGTTGACATCCGGCTGTTCCCTGGTGAACAGGTGCAGGTAATACTGGCCGGTGGCGGGGTCGTATTCCCAGGCTTTTCCACCGAAGGAGGCCTGCCAGTTGTTGGGGACTGATCCCTGCCAGATATACCAATCCCGTTTCGGGTTGTCGCGGCTGGAGCGGGATTCCTTGAACCAGGCATGCTGGTCGGAGGTATGGTTCATCACCATATCCAGGATGACATGGATCCCACGCCGGTGCGCCTCGGCCACCAGCCGGTCGAAGTCGGCCAGGGTGCCGAAACGCGGGTCAACCGCGCAATAGTCGCTGACATCGTAGCCGAAATCCTTGTCGGGGCTCGGGATAGATGGGCGAGAGCCAGATGGCGTCAATGCCCAGGTCGGCCAGGTAATCGAGATGGGAGATGATTCCGGGCAGGTCGCCCAGCCCGTCGCCGTTGCCGTCCGCGAAACTGCGCGGATAGATCTGGTAAATGACGCCATCGCGCCACCAATGGAAGTCAGCCATGTGTGCACCTTTGTTAAGGAAGGATTAGTGAAATTTTAGCACGAGAGCAGGCTCATTCAATATCAAAAGTGTTACAATATTAACATCGATTTTCACTTATTTCTCAACAATTCGTGCTATCATAAGACATATGAATACTTCTGCTGAACGCATCCTGCTGGTTGAGAGTGACCCTGATATCCGTGATTTGATCGCGCACCAGGCGCTCCAGCCGTTGGGGTACCAGGTGCAGATCGCGGAAGATGCCAGTTCAGCGATCATGCAGGCTGCACAATCCGCGCCGGACCTGGTGATTGTGGATCTAAACCTGACCGGGTTTGAGCGGAAAGGATCTGCTGGTGGCGTTCAATTCCCAGGGGTTGCAGGTTCCGGTGATCGTGATCGCCGAAAAAGGCCAGGAGAACAAGGTGATCCAGGCTTTCCGTTTGGGCGGGACTGATTATCTGCTTTGGCCGGTGCGCGAGGCTGAGGTGGTATCGGCGGTGGAACGTGCCCTCAAACAGGTGCGCGAAAGCCGCGCCCGCCAGCGCCTGGATCTGCAACTTAAAGAGACCAACCAGGAACTTCAGCGCAGCGTGCGTGAACTGACCACCATTTTTGCGGTTGGAAAAGCAGTCATCTCGATCACCGACCAGCGGGTCCTGTTTGACAAAATCGTTGAGGGGATGGTGTATGTGGCCGAGGCAGATTATGGCTGGCTGCTTATTCGGGATGAGCGCACGCGGACTTTTGTCCTGACGGCGCACCGCAACCTGCCGGATGCCTGGGCCAGGAAAATGGGCCAACCTCTTGATGATGGGGTCAGTTCACTGGTGGCGCTTTCCGGTGAGACCCTTGCCATCAATGGTGAACCGCTCAAAGCGGTTCAAGCTGTCTGCACTGGGGCTTTCGGCCCTGGTAGTACCGGTCAAAATCCAGCAGGAAGTCATCGGCCTGCTGGTGGTCGTCCGAAAAGCGGACCGGGCCTTTGAGGGCACGGTGCAGTCCCTGCTGGAGGCGGTGGCAGACTATGCCTCGATTTCGATCGTCAACACACATTTATTCCATGCGCTCCAGGAGGGCGTCGAGATCTGCCCAGGCAGGCGAAAAGAAAAAGGATGAACAACTACAGGAAGTGCAGCAGGAATTGCAATCCTTATTGCAATCAGCCATATACCCGATTGATTTGCTGCTGACTGGATAAAATGGGAAAGTTATCGCCCGAACAACAGCAAGCCTTGAAGATCACGCAAACGAGCCTGCAACGAGCTTTGCAAACTGGTCACCACCAACCGGCCGCCTCAAGCGACGCCCAGCCCGCAAAGCGATAACGGATGAGCGCATGCCAAAATCTGAACTGGTCTTGCTGGCAATTGATGATGAGCAGATCCTGCAATTATTTGAGCGGGCGTTGGCGGCAGGCTCCTATCACACGGCGATTGCGCGGGACCGCATTGCGCTGGATAAAGCATTGCAGGAATCCTCACCCGCCCTGGTGATCATAAGCCAGAATTTCGCCCAAACGGACGAATTGGATGATAGCTGCGACGTTGTTGGAACGATTTCCCGACCCTGCCCGTTTTACTTTTCTTTGGGCCAGGCTTCCATCGATGTGGTAAAAAAGGCGTTGCACATTGGAGTAAGCGATTGTCTCTTTGCACCGCTGCGGATCGATGATATCAAGCAAACGGTGGAAAACAGCATCAAGCGTGCCAACCAGCATCGGCGACTGGACGCGCCGCGAGGTAAAGGTCACAACCGCTTCGCTCCAACGGCGTGTGGACGAATTGCAAAAATTCGATACGATCCTGGAACACATCGAAGATGGGGTCATCATTCTGGATGATAAGATCAATATCCTGCTGATCAATGCCGGCCGCGCGCAGGGCGTTCGGCCTCTGGCAGGATGATAATGTGAGCGGAAAGCCGGTCATGGATGTGCTGCCTCATCCAGATCTGAAGGCGCTTCTTCAGTCGAAAGGCAAGGCATCACACCATTACCTCACCATGAAATTGACTTTGACGACGGGCGGGTGCTTTCCGCGCAATACTGCCCCCATCCCGGGGATCGGCATAGCGATCACGATGCAGGATATTACCTACTTGAAACAGATCGATCGTCTGAAGAATGAGTTTGTCAACACCGTATCGCACGATTTGCGCTCTCCTTTGACCGCCAGTCCTGGGTTATGTGGATTTGCTGGAGCGGGTCGGGCCGGTCAATGAACAGCAACGCGAATTTATCCGCCGGGTTCAGGCCAGTGTGGAGAGTATCACATCCCTCGTCAACGATTTGCTTGAGCTTGGCCGGATCGAAGCCGGTTTCGATAGTCAGAATGAAGTGGTTCCTCTGGATGGCATTCTGCGTTATCTCGCTCGAGACCCTGGGCGGACATGATTTCAGATAAACATCTGAATCTGCATCTCAACCTGCCGGAGGATATCCCTCCAATGCGAGGAAATCCAATCCGCTTGCGCCAGATGCTGGATAACCTGATTGGAAATGCGATCAAGTACACACCGAGGGTGGTGATATTACCATCGAAATGGAAGTCGCAAAGCGAGCAGGTCATATTGCGCATTACTCGATACCGGCCCGGGTATCCCACCTTCTGATCAGCCGCATATTTTCGAGAAGTTCTATCGTGCCAGCAATGTCCCAAAGGGTGTGGGCGGTTCCGGCCTGGGATTGGCAATTGTTAAATCCATCGTCGACAGCCATCATGGCCGCATCTGGGTCGAATCTCTGCTGGGGCAGGGATCAACATTCACAGTCGTCCTGCCTCTCGACCAGCAGAAAGCAACAATTGAGCTGACCTGTAATAGCGAGACCCCAGTCAGCGATTTCATATTATTCAAATGAGATCAGTTAAACGCAGCCTCCGCAGAGTGGAGCTACTCTGCGGAGGCATTCGCCAAAGGAGGAGACAGAGATGAACAAATTGGAGGTGTCCGTATACCCGTCTCCATTTCGTATCATAGTCTAGTTGTCATGGCACCGGACAGGGTGGAAAGTCACACAGAATTCGTGATAAAGTTCACAATCAGAGATTAAACTGTGTAATGGGGATGAGCAGTGATGGAACAGGCAGAATAAATGTTCATTTCCTGGATTTTGAAATACTTGCCAGCAGGTCTGATTGGGGCGAACTGCCCGGCCCGTGCTGGGAATCGAGCCAGGTGCTGCGAAAACTTTCCATTTCCATGCTGAATTCCATCCATTTTGGGACGAGCAGCGCCAGGCGGGCGGACCTGTCCGGAAAGAAAAATGGGGAAAGGAACAGGTCCAGCACCCAGCGCGGGAGCGGCCAGCCATTCATTTCCAGTACGATGGCGGTTTGACTGGCCAATGGCCGCAGGAGTTTCTGCCGCCAGCCCTTATACCTGCCAATGGGAAACAAGTGCTGCATTTCAACGCTGGAAGTCTTGAGGATGCGCCGGTAGGAAATATTCATTCGCAGGAAAGGAGTGACCAGACGGAGATGTGGATCGAATGGCTGGACATAGGCCAGATTTGCGAATGGCAATCAGAAAGATGGACAGCAGGATTGCATACCCGCCGGCCCCGTCACCACCCAAAGAATCCAGTCCGGTGTCCACAGGAAATGATACTGCGGTAACTGTATGGGCAGGATCGCCAATCCGGCCGCCAATGCCAGCAAGACGATGCCAATCCCGAGGCGTGTACTTCCACCAACGGTTGAGCATATACGTATAGAGCACAAGACGATGGCGGCGGCCGTTGCGAGGCATGGTTTCCTAATCCTGTTCCGGTGGAAGCGAAAGCGGTATGCTCCCCGGCAATGTTTCGGACCCGGGCAACTGTTCGCTCAAACGGGCGATGGAATGTTCCAGTTTTTCGCCGCGCAGGCTGAAGGTCACATCGCCGCGCGTCCGCTCGATGATGGCGCGGATGATGTCGGTCTGGCGGCGCAGGCCATTCGTGATGGCATCCGGATAATCCATGGTCACCAGGATGGAGTAGATGTCATCCATGTGACCGAGCAGGCGTTCGGCTTCGGCGGAATTATCCTGGCGGAGCATATCCAGGCAGCGGCGGCGCATTTCGCCGACCGATCTCGGCCAGGCCATTCAAATAGGTATGGGGCGGCAGGTTGAGTTCTTCGGGGGTGGGGAGAGGCTCGTGGCGGATGAGCGCGCAGGTGATGCTGGCTTCGGCGAATTCCTTCAGGGAATCCTGCGTGTAACCGGCATAGAACAAGGCGGGAAAATCAGCCAGGTCGGTCCGCAAAGCGTTGGCAAGCTGGCGGGCTTCGTCCAGGTGGGCCTGCATCACATCCGTTTCGTCACGATGGACGGCGCGGATGGAAAGGGCGCAGGCACGTGTCAGGGCACGCGCATGTGTCAGGGCCTGGTCACGGGCGGCGGTCTGGGTGTCAAAAGTCTGGCGGATCTGTTCGGCAATCTTTTCGAGTTTTTGCATGGATGTCTTCCATCATAAAATAGGACGCGGATACTTGCTGATGACTGCAAGTATCCGCGTCCAGCGTGGTTATTCACTGGGGTCCTTTTGGCGGATCCTGGGGCGGTTCCGGCGGGTGGAGCGGTTTGAAGAGCGTATCGGCCAGGGATGAGCCGCCGCTGGGAATATTTATCGTTCCAAAAGTGGCCTCGTAACGCGCCAGGTTCTCGTTGACTGCCTGTGCAAACAGCTTCAACGCCACCGGCGACATGATCACGCGGGCTGCCACAATGGCCTTGGAATCGCCCGGCAGGAGGCGTGCAAAGTCCATGACGAATTCCGCCGGGGCGTGGGCGATGCGCGCCAGGTTGGCATAAGCAGGCTGCAGGTCCGGCGGGATCTCGATGGGAATGGTCGTGGCAGGTTTTTGGGGTGGGAGGGCCATGTCCTCATCAGGGGCGGCATGCCGCTCTTCAGGATTAGAACGGGATATCGCCTTCGTCTCCGGCGGGCGCCATCGCCTTCATCCGTGCCGGGTGCGCCACCCATGCCGCGGTTCGGCGGTATCGCCGCGTGAACTCAGGAAGCGCACGGTCTGGGCGCTGACTTCGAAGGAGGCACGTGGTGAGCCATCCTGTCCGGTCCAGATGCGCGGGCCGCCGGTGGCAGGATCGGCCGTCAGGCGGCCTTCCACCAGCACCTTGGAGCCTTTCTTGAGATACTGGTTGCAGATCTCGCCTGTCTTGCCCCAGGCCGAGACGCGGAACCAGATGGTTCTCTTTGACGGTCTCGCCGTTGTTGTTGGTGTACTGTCGGTTGGTGGCAACTGAAAAAGATGTGACGGCCTGGCCGGAAGGCGTATAGCGCATTTCCGGGTCGCGGCCTAGGTTGCCGACAAGGATGACGGTTTGGTACATGGGGGAATCTCCTTTCATGAGTATAGGTACCCGCCGCATTGCGGCGGTGACAAGTGTGATATGAGTCAATTTTACATCACATTTCCCACATTATCAGCGGAATTTCCATCTCTTCCTTGGTCAATCCGCCATGATGGCCGTAGAATCTTTGCTCGAACCTGTCTTTCTCGATACCACCAGACCGATTCGCCGCGGTAGGGCAGGATGACCAGGTCCCCGGCGCGCCCGCGGAACTGCGGGGAAATGACCGGGCCGAAGTAGCCCGCATCCATCAATCTCCGCCACTTTCCGGACCTCGGCCCGGCCCTCCAGCCGGGAGGTCAGGAATGCCTGGGCTTCATCCAGCATGCCCTCTTGGATGTACAGGAAAAAATCCCGTGGCCGAACCGGCCGGGACGATCAATTTTCCGCTGCGGTTGGTCCTCAGGAATTTCTCAACACCCGCAAAAGCCGGGTCGCGGTTGATGATAAATGGTTGTCTGCGGATCGGTCTCGACCTGGCCGTGGTCGGCGGTCAGCAGGAACAGGATCTTCTTGCGGTTGCCGGCCAGCGCCTTCAGGAAAATGTGCTCCATCGTCATCAGGAAGACCTGGATCTCGGCGTCCATCTGGGCGGATCCGGGGCCGTATTCGTGGCCGATCGCGTCGATCCTGTCGAAATATAAGAAGAAATAAGCCGGAGGCTTGGCTTCGGACAATTTCCCGGCCAGGTTGACCAGGGCTTCCGGCAGGGTCTTGTAGCCGAGGGCTTTTGCCCCGCTGAAAAAGCACGTCCGAATAGGTGGAGGGGGTGTATTCGCGGTGTTGAAAGATTGTGGCAGTGCATGCCCTTGTTTCTTGAGCGGACGATAAAGGTTGGTTGTTGGGTAAAGCTGGGAGGCTTTGACGCCGGCCGGTTTGAGCGTGTCCCGCTGGGGTGTCCCGGCAGAAGGAGTAGAGCAGCGGGGCAATGACATTGTCCAGGGCAGGCTCGTAGTAATACCACTCGAAGATGCCGTGTTCGCCGACCGGCATGCCGGTATGGATGGTGGTGATGTGTGCGGCGGTGGTGGAAGGGAACTGGGAAGTCAGCTTCCTGACCGTGCCCGTGCGCGTGACCTGCTGGAGGAAAGGTGCATCCTGGAATTTTTCGAAGAAACGCCAGCCGAACGAGTCGATCAGGAAGAGCACCACGGCATCATAGCGGTTGGCAGATAGATGCTCCAGAATATGCCTGGGGCAGGGATGCAAATCCACCTGCATCATAGCGGGGTTTTATGAAGGTGGTTTCCATGATTAATATCACCCTTATTGAGATAATCCTTGCCTGGCGTATAATATCACACTGTCACCCATTAATAATTCGAGTGCCCGGCAGATTTGTCAGAGCTTAGAGTCAATGTCCACAACGCTCACTGAAAACTTCATTATTCGTCAATTACAGACTTCATACCAGCCCGGCGTGGTGGCTTCCACCGATGGCAATGCCGGGATGTACGAAGGTGTAAATTTAAGATGCGCGGCAGTATTGATCCCGCTGGTCTGGTGGCAGGAAGAATGGCATCTCGTCTTTACCCGCCGCACCGATACGGTGGAACACCACAAAGGCCAGGTTTCGTTCCCTGGCGGAGGTTGTGATGTTGGGCGAGTCCACCCCGGAGGCGACCGCCTTGCGGGAGGCCTGGGAGGAGATCGGCCTGAATCCGGAAGATGTACGCCTGCTGGGCCGGATGAATGATTACATCACGATCACCCGTTACCGGGTGACCCCGGTTGTCGGAGTCATGGCGTGGCCGTACCAGGTGCGCCCGGAACCGGCGGAGGTGGAACGGATCTTCACCATACCGCTGGCATGGCTGGCCGGGCGTGCCAACTGGAGCGAGCAGCCGGTTACGGTGGCTGGGGTGGCACGTCCTTTTCCGGTTCTCAGATACAACGCGTACGATGGCGAGGTCCTTTGGGGAGCCACCGCCCGGATGACACAAAACTTTCTAAGAGTGGTGGGATTGCTGAAGTCTGTTTAGCGTCGCACAAACGGCAGGAAGAGCCGGTAACCCTGCCAGACAGGCGTCTTCGTAGGGGTCGATGTGGTTGTGGCCGTCGCCCCGGGTGTACTCGTGCGGGTTTGGGTGTAAGTCGGTGAGCGGGTTGGCGTAGCCGTAAAGGTAGTGGTGCTGGTTGGTGTGAAAGTCCGTGTGGCCGTTGGCGAGCCGGTACGCGTCGAAGTGGGCGTGGGCGTGTAAGTAGCGGTTGATGTGGCGCCCGGTGTGAACGAGGGGGTGCTGGTTCGGGTGGGCGTGGATGTAAATGTCGGGGTGCTGGTCGGCGTCAGCGTGGTAGTGCTGGTTTTGGTGGGCGTAAAAGTGAACGTGGAGGTGGGAGTAGGAGTTAATGTGGCGCTTGGTGTGAAAGTAGGAGTGTTGGTCCTGGTTGGAGTGGGTGTAAATGTTGGGGTTTGAGTTTTCGTGGCAGTCGCGCTGGGCGTATTGGTCTTGGTCAAGGTTGGCGTGTTCGTCGAAGAGGGTGTGAAGGTGGCCGTTTTGGTGGGGGAGGCTGTAGGGCTGGGCGTATTTGTCGGCGTGAAGGCCACGACATTAACGATACTCACCGACAGGAGCTGCATGCCGGAATAACTCGACCCCCAGGTCATCGTGTGAGTGGCGTAATCCCAGGTGTCATGGATATAGACTGTGTTGGTGGAATCATCATAGCCAACACCGACGATGGTGTGGCCGGCCAGGTTGAGCATGACCGGACGACCGGCATCGATCTCTGCCTTGTATTGGGCAAAGGAAAAGCCGCCTGCATAATTATTGTCCGTATTCTGGCTGTAACAATCTGTTACGGTATATCCCCTGGCCTGGTAGAAGAGTTTCCGTCCATAGGTACCATCTTCGGTGGCAATTCCATAGGTTTCCATGGCAGCACAGGTCAACACAGATGAAGAGGAGAAATTGTAGAAACTGGTCGAGCCATCATCATTGGAATGGCTGGATTGACTGGTCTTCATATAATCGCCGATCGCGTCTCCCCAGGTATGCTGCGTCCAGGCATTGGTGATATAGGGATCCTGCACGCCGCCCAGATAGGAAAACCAATAATCGTCGATGGAACCGCGCGTGGCCCGGCCATCCAGGCCCTGGTGGGAGGCGGCCAGGGGAACCTGGGCATATGTGTCTCCAACCGTATCGGTCCAATTGGGCCATGAACTGCTATCCAGGGGGATCACTCCGGCATTGGTGGGGCCGGTATACATGTTCGCGAAACCGTTGCGGTCATAATACCCTGCGATCATTGCGCCGGAGGTCGCCGAGCATCCGAAGGACCACGCGAACGCCGGGACAGTCAGGGTGGAAACGCCGAGGGCTGTTTCGGATTTTGGAAGTGCGGCGGTTGAGCGCTGCAGTTCATAGCCGGGCGGCGGGACGGGTGGACCGCTGATGATCAATTCATTAAGACTGGTCCCATTCCTGAGCGTAATGGTCCGGCTGGTGAAATATTTGTTCACCTGGGCGCTGACAACCTTTGGGCTGCTCCCCCAAAGGTAAAAAAACGATATTCCCCCGATTGCGGCGATTAAGAAAATAGTTTTCCAAACTCGACCAGAAAAAGGGTTGCGCATAATTCCTCACCGAAAGCATATTGCCGTTCCCTTGGGATCGTCCCACCGAGGAAGATTATATCCTTCGGAGGGAATGGAATACATTAAAAAAGTATCACATTTTTTGTTTCGATTTTGGAAGACAGATGCGATTGCGTGAAGAGCGGCCAGTGCCTGGAAGCTGGCTTTTCGGTCTGGCCGGGGGGAACAGCGAGGCGGTTTAGCGCAGGATCAGCAGCGGCAGGAAAAGCCGGTAGTTCGCCAAGGGTGTGTTCGTGGATGTCGGTGTGTACGTCGGCGTAGCCGTAAATGTGCTTGTGAGTGTAAAAGATGGCGTGAACGTGGGGGTAGCGCTGTGGGTGGGCGTAAAAGTGGATGTGGATGTAGGTGTGAAAGTAAACGTAGGAGTGTTCGTCGGCGACGAGGTGGCCGTATTGGTGCTGGTGGGCGTAAACGTGAACGTGGAAGTGGGCGTGAATGTAAACGTAGGTGTACTGGTGCTGGTGGGGGTAAAGGTCTGTGTGGCAGTAGGAGAGGCCGTGTGGGTGGATGTCGGCGTCAGGCTGGAAGTCGATACCGTAAAATTGGTTAAGCTTGTGGCTGTCCCGCCCGGATTGGTCACGCTGATCGGGCCGGTCGTCGCACCGGCGGGCACCGTCGCGTCGATCGAGGTAGCCGAAATCACGGAGAAGCTGGCACTGCTGCCATTGAACCGGACTGCGCTGGCGTGGGAAAAATTGTACCCGCTGATGCTGACACTGGTCCCGGCTGGCCCGCTGGCGGGTAAAAATCCCGTGATGGCGGGCGGAACGGCGTTGACCGCCGCGGCGGCGTCCAGCATGCCGCTGCCGCACAGAGAAGTGGTGCAAGTGCTGCCGGATGGGAACGGCCTGACAGTCGCCTGCAGGATCTGCAGCACCTGGGCGGGCGTCAGGTTCGGGTTGAGCGAGAACATCAGCGAGACCACGCCGGTAACGTGCGGGGTGGCCATGCTGGTGCCCTGGTAATAAATGTAAGTATCTGCCGCGGGAACAGTCGTCCCGGTATTCAGCGTGGAAAGAATGCCGTTCGGGTCATTCGAGAAACTCTGGGCGCCGCCCGGAGCGCTGATCTCCACCTTCGTGCCATAGTTGCTGTAATAGGCGCGCGAGCCGTTGATATCGGTCGCTGCAATTGTGATAACACCATCGCAACTGGCGGGGGAAAAGCCACTGGCATCTGAATTGCTGTTGCCGGCCGCCACGGCAACCACCATCCCGGCCGCGATAACGTCATTGATCGCGCTTTGCCATGCGCTGCTGCAGGCCCCCGACCCGCCCAGGCTCAGGTTGGCCACTTTGGCAGGGTTGGGATTGGCAGGCACGCCGGTGACTGTAAGCCCGGCTGACCAGCGCAGGCCGTCGATGATATCCGCAGTAAAACCGCCGCATTTGCCCAGGACCCGGACGGGCAGGATCATGGAATTCCAGTTGATGCCTGCCACGCCCAGGCTGTTGTTGGTCTTTGCCCCGATGGTCCCGGCGGTATGCGTGCCGTGCCAGGAACTATTCCCAACCGGGCAGGTGGCGAAAAAACCCGAGGCGCTTTCTGCCGTTGTGATCCAATCACCCGGGTCGCTTGGGTCGGCATCGCGGGCATTGCCGTCGTTGCCGACGCGTGAATCACTGATGAAATCGTAGCCGGGCACGCTCCGCCCGCTCAGGTCGGCATGGT
The DNA here is from genome assembly GCA_963830665.1 of uncultured Chloroflexia bacterium. GTDB lineage: Bacteria > Chloroflexota > Anaerolineae > Anaerolineales > Villigracilaceae > UBA877. Next base: position 82,801 of record CAWHNM010000023.1, on the reverse strand, counting down.
TGGTGATGCCGGTGTCGATATCGGCGACGACAATGCTGCTGTCGCCGGTGGTGATATCCCAGGCGGCCGGGGCATTGATACCGTTGGTCCCAAACAGATCCCATTGGTTGGAATAGAGCGGATCGTTGGGCACCAGGGCCGGGAAGAGCAGCTGGTCGGGCTCTGCGTAGGCCACCTCCGGCAAGGTCATCAATTTGTTACTGATGGCCCGGACCTGGGCGAGCGGCAGGCGTCCGGGCAGGCTCAGGACACTGGCGTCCCCGGACATGGCCCGGAAATAGTTCAAGGTTACGCCCGCGACTGCATTCAAACGCGCCATCTGGTCGGTCCTGGCCGGGGCGGCAAAGGCGCTGGTGGCGGGGTTATATTTTATGATGATCCGGTCGGTCGGGAGCTCAGATTGCCCACTCTGGAGCGGTAGCGTAAATTTCGGGGAATCTGAATTGGTCGGTGCAAGGCGCGCAGCGGGGAGAATCGCCCGGGTCATGGGCACAGGCATGGGACTCAGGGCGCTGATGGTGAACGCCAGAATAAGGTAACCCAATGCCAGTTTTCGTTTATTGAAGATGTAACGGGTGATGGACATAGAAGTTGCCTCGATAAAAGCGAAAAGCGGCCGGTGCGAATATTATATCTGGATCATGGTTAATTTAACCGAGCTCGGGGCCAGGCAGATCGATCAATTCCTGCCGACCATGTTCAGGTAGAACTTGATACATGTGCCAACAAAGAAATTGGAGGCGCTTGCAGCCGTCCCGTCCGGAGTGGTCACACTGATCGGGCCGGTCGTCGCGCCGGCGGGCACCGTGGCGCTGATCGATGAAGAGGAAAGCGCCGTAAAGACGGCAGGGATGCCGTTGAACAGCACTGCAGTCGGATCTGACAAATTGGACCCGCTGATGGTGGTGGTCGTTCCAACCAGCCCGCAGCCGGGAAAGAAACCTGTGATCGCAGGTTTCGGAGAAACCGCATTGACCGCCGCGGCGGCGTCCAGCATGCCGCTGCCGCACAGGGCGGTGGTGCAGGTGCTGCCGGACGGGAATGGCCTGGCAGTCGCTCTGCAGGATTTGCAGCACCTGGGCGGGTGTCAGAGCCGGGTTGAGCGAGAACATCAGCGAGACCACGCCGGTAACATGCGGGGTGGCCATGCTGGTGCCCTGGTAATAGACGTAGGTATCCGCTGACAGGGACTGTCGTTCCGGTATTCAGCGTGGAGAGGATGCCGTTCTGGGTCATCGCAGAACTCTCATCGCCGCCCGGAGCGCTGATCTCCACCGTCGAGCCATAATTGCTGTAAAAGGCGCGTGAGCCGCTGCGGTTGGTGGCAGCCACCGTGATGACGCCATTGCAACTGGCCGGTTGAAAACGCTGGCATTTGAATTGCTATTGCCGGCTGCCACGACCACCACCATGCCGGCCGCCGTGACGGCATTGATCGCCATTCTGCCAGGTCGTGCCGCAGGCTCCGATCCCGCCCAGGCTCAGGTTGGCCACTTTGGCCGGGTTGGGATTGGCCGGCACGCCGGAACCGCCAGACCGGCGGACCAGCGCAGGCCGTCGACGATATCCGAAGTGGTAGCCGCCGCACTTGCCCAGCACACGCACCGGCAGGATCCTGGAGTTCCAGTTGATGCCTGCCACGCCCAGGCCGTTGTTGCTCTTTGCCCCGATCGTCCCGGCGGTATGCGTGCCGTGCCAGGAGCTGTTGCTACCGGGCAGCCGGCGAAATACCGGACACTCATTCGGCCAGGTAATCCAATCGCCCGGGTCGCTCGGGTCGGCATCCCGCCCGTTGCCATCGTTGGCAGTCGGTGATATCACTGATGAAATCGTAGCCTGGCACGGTCCGCCCGCTCAGGTCGGCATGGTTCGTGATGCCGGTGTCGATGTCGGCGACCACAATACTGCTCGAGCCGGTGGTGATATCCCAGGCGCCCGGCGCATTGATGCCGTTGGTCTCAAACAGGTCCCATTGGTTGGCATAGTATGGTATCGTTCGGGAGCCAGCGCCGGGAAGAGCCTCTGGTCGGGTTCTGCGTAGGCCACCTCCGGCAGGGCTCATCAATTTTGTGCTGATGGCCTGGACCTGGGCGAGTGGAAGGGCGGCCGGGCAGTCTCAGACACGCTGGCATCCCCGGACATGGCCCGGAAATACTTCAGGGAAATGCCCGCGGCAGCGCTCAAGCGTGCCATCTGGTCGGCTCCGGCCGGGGCGGCAAATGCGCCGGTCGTGGATTTATACTTTATGATGATCTGGTCGGTCGGGACATCGGCTGGCCCGCTTTGCGACTGAACAGAATCGGTTGGTGAATTCTGGCCGGTTGATGCAGACTGCGCGCCGGGCAGGATCGCTTGAGCCGCGGAAACCGGCATGGGTCCTGAGACCGCTGGTGGTCAATGCCAGGACCAAGAGTCCGGCCGCCAATCTTTTATTATTGAAAAAAGCATGCACATGCAACATGAAAATTCTCCCGACGATGGATTTGGCAAACTTGTGGAATTATAGGCTGGATTGATGGTTCGAGATGGTATCTACATGTGGGGAGACACTGATCCAGGGTGCGCCTGAAAAGCATCAGGGCGACCCAGCGGGTCGCCCTGAATATTTCCGTGACAGGAGCAATTACTTCTTGGCTGCTGCTTCCTCTTCTTCTTCCTTCTTGCCCTTCTCGATCACCTCGGGCTCGGTGCCTTCTGCAACCACGGCAGCCTCGGGTGTAACGACCTCTTCGACCTCTTCCTTGGTCGGAGCCGTTGCCAGCACGACCATTTCGTCCGGCGCGCTCAGGATGGTCACCTTATCTGACAGGGTGATATCCTTGACATGGATGGCATCGCCGATCTTGTTGAGGGCGCCAATATCCACCACCACGCGTTCCGGCAGATCCTGCGGGAATGCTTCCACTTCGAGTTCGGTCAAGCCATTGATCAACATGGCGTTGAAATCCTTGACGGCAATCGAAGTTGCCGGTCAGGATGATGCCAACGTTGGCGCGGATCTTCTCGGTCAGTGAAACGACCTGGAAATCCACGTGGATCAGGTTGCGCTTGATATAGTTCATTTGCTTTTCGCGCACCAGGCTCGGGTATTCCTTGCCATCCACGACGATCGTGACCAGGCTGGAGGAGCTGAGCCGTCCCAGCACTCTTCCCGCATCGCGGGCGTCCAGGGAGATGTTGATCGGGTCCACGTTGTGGCCGTAGATGACTCCCGGCAGCTGTCCTTTGCGGCGCAGGGCGCGCACATGCCGGCCGGTCAACGTGCGTGCAGTTGCCTTCAAAACTACATTATCCATCATAACCTTCCTCGAGCGCCTCTCACCCCGTACGAACGACTAAAGTCGTTACTACTATTACGATCCGGGATTACCTTCGCTCTGCGAATGAATTTTTCCTGCAATGGCAGGACTTCCCTGCAATGGCAGGGCTCTCCGGCAGATACCGGACGATCCGGTCTTGTACCGGAAGCGGGCGGAATTATACACGCCCTGCGGGGATTTGACAAGCAGCGTACTTTCCTGATTAATATTGGTAGTTGACATTTGATTTAAAGCGTTATACAATAAAATCGATTGCGCAAAGGTTTGCGCAATCGATTTTCTGACCTTGAAGGGCCTGAGGATTATGACAACCATTTCCGAAGTTGCTCAAAAAGCAGGGGTTTCCATCACAACGGTCTCGCATGTCATTAATAAGACACGCTTCGTCTCTGAAGAAACACGCGAACGGGTGGAAATGGCGATTGAGGAAATGGGCTACCGCCCGAATGCCCTGGCGCGTTCTTTGCGCAGCGGGGAGTCTTATACCATCGGGTTGATCCTGCCGGACAGCGCCAACCCGTTTTTTGCCGAGGTGGGCAGAAGCATCGAGATTGCGGCGTTCGAAGCCGGCTACAGCGTTATTCTCTCCAATACCGAAAATGATGTTGATAAAGAGTGCATCTATATCGATGTGCTGATCAAGAAACAGATCGATGGCATGATTTTCGTCGGGACCGGCGAAGACATCGATGCTTATAAAGGGCTGTTGGATTTGAATATTCCGGTTGTTGCCATGGATCGGGATTACCCAAACCTGAAAATGGATGTGGTCATATCCGATAACCTGCAGGGCGGCGAGCTGGCCACGCAGCATTTGATCGCGCTGGGCCACAGGCGCATAGGCTGCATCGCCGGGCCGTCCAAGGTGAACCTGAGCGCCCAGCGAGTCACCGGCTACATCCAGTCACTCAAGCAGGCCGGCCTGGCGGTGGATCGGAATCTCATCGTCAGTGGTGACTTCCATCCCGGATCGGGCCAGGCCGCGGCCAAAAAACTGCTGGCGCTGCCGGATCCGCCCACTGCGATATTTGCCTGCAATGATTTGATGGCGATCGGTGTTTTGCGGGCCGGAATGGAGCTGGGGCGGCGTATTCCGCAGGACCTGGCGGTGGTGGGTTACGACGATATCGAACTGGCCTCCTATACCACCCCTCCCCTGACCACCATCCAACAACCCAAGAAAGAAATGGGCATCACCGCTTTTAATTACCTGCTGAGCCGCATCCAGACCAGGCAATCGCCCCCGCAAAGAGCCTCGCTCCCGGTTTCCCTGGTCGAGCGTGGTTCCTGCTGAACCATGAAGAAAACCACCCTGATCAACCCCGCCCTCTCGGAAGTGATCGCCAGCCTCGGGCATACGGATATGCTCGTCCTGGCCGATGCCGGCTTGCCCATTCCTGCCACCGTTCGGCGGATTGACCTGGCCCTGACAAAAGGAATCCCAACTTTTCTTGAAACCGTAAAGTCATCCTGACTGAAATGCATGTCGAAAAGGCCATTGTGGTTTATCAAAAGAAGGCAGATAAAAACTCACGGTTTTCACTAAGCCTGATAGTTGTGGCAGCCCCAGCCCCGGCCCCCGCCCCTCCGCCCGCTGCAACTGAAGTTCCACCCGCGCAGCCCAAGGCAAAGATCATCATGTGGGATGATACCCTGAATGCCGATCCGACCAAGGGAACGACCTGTTATCAGGATAACCTGGTGGTGCCTTTCAATGCCCAGAGCCTGACCACGGAAGTTGAGGTGACTCTACTGGCCAATCCCTGGGAAGCTCAACTGACTGCTTTGCAGGGCGGAGCAGGGCCTGATCTCGTGGAAGCGCCGGGGCCTTCGCTGATGGGGCAGCTTGCCAAAGCCGGGAAATTGGTTGCCCTGGACGATTATGCCAAACAATACGGATGGGATACAGCCCTGGCTCCCTGGGCTTTAAAGCTGGGCGTTGTCAATGGAAAACTTTACAGCCTGCCCAATCAAGTGGAATCCGTGGTGTTGTTTTATAACAAGACCCTCTTCGAACAGCACGGCTGGCAGCCGCCCAAGACCATCGACGAACTGGTTGCATTGTCTGAAAAGATCCAGGCAGCCGGTATCATCCCGTTTGCCCACAGTAATGCCGAATGGAAAGGCGTCAATGAATGGTTCGTGGGCGAATTCATGAACCATGTGGCCGGCCCAGCAGAAAGTCTATGATGCCCTGACCGGCAAGACCCCCTGGACCGACCCGGCCTTTGCCACCAGCATCGATATTCTCAATAATATGCAGCAAAAAGGCTGGTTCATGGGCGGCATGGACCGCTATTACACCGCCACGGATGCTGAGAGGATCCAAGCCTTTGCGGATGGGAAAGCCGCCATGGATATGGATGGCACCTGGGCCATCGAATCCTATGGAGACTATTTTGGCGATAACTCGGCCATCAAAGCTGATTGGGCCGGGTGTCCACGCCCTCCGTTTCCGGCGCTACGATTTTCGATCTCGGCATCGGCAACTCATATGGCATAAACGTCAAATCGGCTCATCCGGAGAATGCCGCCGAATTCCTGAACTATTTATATTTACCGGATACGCAGTCGGTATTGCTGGCCAAGTGCGGCAGCGTCCCTGGCCCGGTTAAAGTGAATAAAGCCCTCCTGACGGATCAGGACCCGCGCTACCTGGAAATCCTGGACCAACTCTACGCAGCGGCTGAGGCCAACAATGTCGGCTATACCACCTGGACCTTCTGGCCGCCCAAGAGCGAGACCTACATCATCGACAACATCGAGAAGGTCTGGGCCGGCACGATGACCACCCAGGATTACCTGGCAGGCCTGCAAACCCTCTTCACAGAGGAAGCAACTGCCGGTGACGTTCCGCCCATTCCCGCCCGTTAAGGACGAATCACAAGTTGAGGTGCTCCGCCGGCTTGAAGAAGCAACGGAGCATCTCGCTTGCATTAAATTGACGGACAACTCTCTTTCGGAAAGAGGCTGCAATGGCTGTTCATGATATGGCGGGAATCGAATCCGCCCAAAGACCGGCACGGGTGGGGATATTTGGATTGAAATGGCGCAAGAGGATCCTGCCCTGGTTGTTTGTGACACCAATCCTGTTGATCCACGGGATCGTCGTGATTGGTCCATCGTTTAGCGCATTTTATTACTCGCTTACCGCGTGGAACGGAATTGGCGCAGCCAGGTTCATCGGGTTTGAGAATTTCAGGCGCATCCTGTTTGTGGACCCCAATTTCAAGACCGCCTTTGCGAACAACCTGATCTGGCTGGCGTTTTTCCTGACCGTACCGATGGCGCTGGGCTTGCTTCGCGCCAGCCTGCTGGCTCCGATCAAAAAAGGCGCCATGTTGATCCGCACCGTGCTGTTTACACCATATGTAATTCCCGTGGTCGTGATTTGTGCAGTCTGGCGCAACCTGCTCAGTCCCACGCTTGGACTGGGGGCTGCATTGGCGAAGATGGGCATCAATGGGCTGGATTTTGCCTGGTTGGGGAACACCCACACTTCCCTTCTTTCTGCGGCCTTTGTGAATAACTGGGCCTGGTGGGGTTTTTGATGATGCTTTTTCTAAATGCCATCCAATCCGTCCCCATGGATCTCGTACGATGCCGCCCGGGTGGATGGGGCCAACCGCTGGCAGGAGTTCGTTAATGTAACCTTGCCAGGGATCCGGCCGACGGTCGTTTTCATGCTGCTGATGACCTGCATCTGGTCCTTCCTGGTCTTTAGCTGGGTTTATATCCTGACCAAGGGCGGCCCGGCGGGTTCTTCGAATGTGCTGGGGGTGATGGTTTTCAATGAAGCCTTCCAGAAATACGACGCGCGGTTATGCCGCCGCCATCGGGCTGACGATGAGCTTCTTTGCCCGGCATTTTTGTTGTGCTGTGTAACGTTCTTGCGCAAACGCGGCTGGGAAATATGAAAAATATTCTGGGCCTCAAAACCAAACGGCGCGATAATCTCGCCCCGAATTACATTGTATTGATCCTGTTGGCGGCTTCTGCAATCGGGCCTCTGCTCTTGATTGCCTTAAATTCCGTCAAGTCTGCTTCGGAAATTGGCAAGAATCCGCTCGGCCTGCCGCACGAATTCCTCTGGCAGAACTATATCCAGGCCTGGAAGATCGGCAACTTTGCACTGACCATGCGCAACAGTGCGTTCCTGGCGATTTTTGCAGTTACCGGTGTATTGATTCTGGGTGGAATGGCCGCCTACAGCCTGGCAAAATTAAATATGCCCGGTTCGAATTTTTTCACCTTATATTTGCTGACGGTCAGCAGTTTACCCCTGCAGATGTTCCTGGTACCGCTCTTCTTCATGTGGAACAAATTGCACCTGGTGAACACACTGGTGGGGGTTGGCATCATCTATGTCGCCCTGGAAGCGCCATTTTGTATTTTCCTTTTACGCTCGTACATCGTTCAGATCCCACAAGACTTCGACGATGCCGCCCGGGTGGATGGCGCCAGCGAGTGGCAGGTCCTCACGCAGATTGTGGTGCCGTTGGCCTGGCCGGCCTTCCTGACCACCGGTCTGGTGGCCGCCCTGAGTGTATGGAATGAATTTACCATCGCCACCGTGTTCCTGACCAGGCCGCAACTGTTCACCATTGTGACCAGTTACCAGAGTTTTGCCACCCGTTTCAGCCGGAATTGGGGGCTGACCAGCGCCGGAGCAGTCATGATGATCGCCCCCTTGTTGATCATCTTCCTGCTTTTGCAGCGTCAATTCATCGCTGGATTGACCCAGGGCGGACTGAAGGGCTGAGCGCGGGTTGTTTCATCGATCACAACGTTGGCGGATCTCCTGACCGGGATCCTGCTATGAGAAAGAAATTCTAGTGGAGAAAAAATAAATCTTCCAAATGATTACGTGGAAAGAGTGTACGCCGGCGTGCTCGGCAAGATCATCGGCGTCTACCTTGGTCGCCCCTTTGAAGGCTGGACTTACGAGCGCATCATGGCCGAGTTGGGCGAGATCTATTACTACGTCCATGAGAAGCTCGAAGTACCCCTGATCGTCACCGACGATGACATCGCCGGCACCTTCACCTTCCTGCGCGCCCTGCCCGACTACGGCAACCGCCGTGATCTGACCCGGCCCAGATCGGCCAGACCTGGCTGAACTACCTGATCGAAAAACGCACCGTCCTGGCCTGGGGCGGCATGGGCAACTCCGACCGAGCACACCGCCTACCTGCGCCTGAAGCAGAGGCATCCCGGCGCCCCAAAGCGGCTCGATCGCCCTCAACGGTAAGGTCGTCGCCGAACAGATCGGCGCGCAGATCTTCATCGACGGTTGGGCCATGGTCGCTCCCGGCGACCCGCAACTGGCCGCCGACCTGGCCCGCAAAGCCGCCAGCGTCAGCCACGACGGCGAAGCCATCTACGGCGCCCAGATGCTGGCGGCCATGGAAGCTCAGGCCTTCGTCGAGCCGGACCTGAATGCTCCTGATCGACACCGGCTTGCGTTTCATCCCCAAAATTCGGTCATCTACCGCCTGGTCAACGACCTGCGCAGCTGGCGCGCCGTCTGAGCCCGACTGGCGGAGGACGCGCGAAAAGATCGTCGAAAACTACGGCTACTCGGTCTATACGGCGGCAACTGCCACATGGTCCCCAACCACGCCCTGATCCATCTGGCCCTGCTCTACGGAGACGATGACTTCCAGAAAGACCCTCATGATCGTCAACACCAGCGGCTGGGATACCGACTGCAACTCCGGCAATGTCGGCTGCCTGATGGGCATCAAGAATGGCCTGGCCGGCATTGATGCCGGCCCGGACTGGCGCGGACCCGGTGGCCGACCGCCTCTTATCTGCCCACCGCCGACGGCGGGCGTGCGATCAGCGACGCCGTACAGGAAACCTATGAGATCGTCGAATGTAGGCCGCGCCCTGGCGCGACCAGGCGCCGCTTGCGCCAAAAGCGGGGGCCCGTTTCCATTTCGAGCTGCCCGGCTCGGTCCAGGGCTTCCAATGCGACGAGGCCCGGAGACGCGCGGCGCGATCACCTTATCCAACGTGACCGGTCACAGCCTGAGCGGGTCGCGCAGCCTGGCGCTGCACTACCGCAATTTGGCTTCAGGCCGGCCTGGACGCGCCTCCACTTTCACGTTCATCCCGCTGCCGAGATGAACCTGCGCTCTTATGAATTGATCTCGAGCCCCACGCTCTACCCGGGCCAGACCGTCGAAGCCGAAGTTGAGCTGGACGCCGCCGATCCCGAGGCGCTCTGGAAGCTGGCCTTTTTATTAAATATTATGCGTGAAAAAGACAGCCTGCAGATGCTGGCGGCCCGAAGATCAAGCTTCAAGCCGGCGAGCGCCCGCCACCTTGCCTGGACCATCCCTGATCTGGGCGGTTTGCCAATCCAATCCGTGGGGATTGAGATCCATGGTACCGGAGGGGCCAGCGGCAGCCTCTACCTGGATTATCTGACCTGGAGCGGCGCCCCGAAACTGCTGCTCACCCGCCCTAAAATCGAAAACAGCCTGTGGCGGCGCGCCTGGGTCGACGCTGTCGACAACTGGGATGCCAGGAGAAACGCATCATTTCGCATCGTCCAGAATGAAGGCATGGGCATGATCGCCCAGGGAACCCGTGAGTGGACCGATTACCAGGTCAAGGCCAGTATGTTTTCCCTCCTGGCGGCCTCGTTTGGCCTGGCGGTACGCGTCCAGGGGATGCGGCGCTATTACGCCCTGCTGCTTTGCAGGGACTGGCAAAGCCCGCCTGGTCAAAGCGATGGATGGGAATCATATCCTTAAGGAAATCGATTTTCCCGTTCAATTCAACCTGACCTATGACCTCGCCTTGAAAGTCCAGGGACAGCGTTTGCAGGGTTGGGTGGACGGGGATTTGCTTTTCGACCTGGTGGACGACGAAACCCCACTGGAAGGCGGGGCCGCCGCCCTTTTATCGAGGAAGGCACGATGTCCTGCGAGACGGTTGAGATAAGTTAGAACCCTAAGCATTACTTCGCTTGGAGCAGGATGGAACCGTGATATTTCTTATTATTTTGATCTGAAGCCTGATTTGAAAAGAGACCCGGAAACATGAAACCAAAGATTGTAGTGATTGGCAGCGTAAACACGGACATGATCATCCGGACGGCCCGTCTGCCACAAGCGGGAGAAACCGTCCTGGGCGATCAATTCATCCAATCCAGGGGTGGTAAGGGCGCCAATCAGGCGGTTGCAGCGGCGCCCGCCTGGGGGCGCAGGTTTCTTTTGTGGCCCGGCTGGGGCGCGACGCCTTTGGACAGGCTGCTTTTGATGCCTATGAAAAAGAGGGCATCGACACCAGCTATATTGCCTGGGACGATGAAGCGCCCACCGGTGTGGCCATGATCATGATCAATAACGAAGGCGAAGACATCATCTGCGTGGCTCCCGGGGCAAATGGCAAACTTTCGACGGATGACATCCTGAGAGCTGAGCCAGCCATTCAGTCTGCCGATTGCGTGCCTGCTGCAGCTTGAAATCCCCCTTCAGACAGTCGAATTTGCCATCCGCCTGGCCTCCAAATACCACATCCGGGTGGTCTTAATCCTGCTCCGATGGCCAGGCTTTCGGATGATCTGCTGAAAATGCGTCGATGTTCTGACCCCCAATGAAACGGAAGCCGCTGCCCTGACCGGAATCCTGTCTCCCGCCCCAGGGATCTGGCCTACGCGGTAAACCGGAAATATGGAGTCAAGACTGTTATTATTACGATGGGAAAAGCCGGTGCAGTCATCTCAAGATTATTCAACCCCAGCCCGATAGATGTCCCTTCTTTCCCGGTCGAGTCGGTCGATGCCACCGGCGCCGGCGATGCCTTTAACGGCGCGTTGGCGGTAGCACTGGCGCGTGGTGACAACCTTGAACAGGCCGCCAGGTATGCCAATGCAGTCGGGGCTCTGGCCACCACCCGCTTTGGCGCCCAAAGCTCTTTGCCGACCGCCGTGGAGGTGGAAGCTTTTCTATACGTTACCTGAAAAAATCGAAGGTTGATCGAATAGCATGCCTATTCCTGCAAAAATTCACATCGCCGTTGTCGGGCTTGGCTTTGGGGCCGAATTTGTCCCCATCGATATGGACCACCCGGACGTCGAAGCTGTGGCCATTCGTGACTCGATCCCGCCCGCCTTCAAAAAAACCGCTGACCGCTTTAATATCCGGCGTCGTTATGCCTCTTTTGAGGAAGTCCTCCGGCGATCGACGCCATACCTGCTGCCGACTGGACTGCCGCCGGAGTTTGCGCGCACGAATCTGCCCTGCGTCCCGGGCCGGAAGGAAACATTCCCGCACTTCGGATGAATACATTGGATAATTTTCCCATCTCCGGCTCCGAGTGGTTCCGGACGGCCCTGGTGATGCGCATGCTCGCCGAAGGCGCCTTTCGGCCATCCGGGAATGGGCGGCTCGCTGGGCTTTCCAGACCCGCCAAGGCGATCGTACGGTATGTGATGAACAGAATGGTCATCGTGCTGGATTGCCCGCTATGCCGCATTCCTCGTGCGGCCAGCCTACGCTTGTTTGGGAGTGGGAATGTAAACATTCCCCAACCTTTGCACGTTTCGAGTTCCTGACAAACCCGAGCTGGCCAGCGCTGTCTTCGCTGCCCACTGCCGCGGAGTTTGGTGCATCTCTGAAAATATTAGAGAAGCACGCCTGGCATTTGAACTTGGTGGCACATGGGGCGGTTATAATGCAGCCATGCGCAAGTACCTCTACTTCACGGTCTTCATCTCCGGTATGACCAGCCTGGCGGCGGAATTTGGGGCTTCGCGCCTGCTTGGCAACGTCTTCGGGACCTCGAACCCGGTCTGGGCGGCCATCATCGGCCTGATCCTCATTTATCTGACCGTCGGATACTTCCTGGGCGGGCGCTGGGCAGACCGCTCGCCGCATCCCAAAACGATGTACGGCATCCTGGCCTGGGCGGCCTTCACGCTGGGCGTCGTACCGTATGTGGCCGGCCCGGTGCTGCGGGCGGCCGCCAACGCCGTCGATAACTTGCAGATCGGGATCATCGCCGGAGCATTTGTGGGTGTATTGGTCCTGTTCACCATCCCGGTCACGCTGATGGGCATGATCTCCCCGTTTGCCATCCGGCTCTCCATGAGCGATGCCGGTCATGCCGGGAACACCGCCGGGACGATCTACGGCATCTCCACCATCGGTTCCTTCATCGGGACCTTCCTGCCGACCCTGCTGCTGATCCCCACCATCGGCACCACCCGCACCTTCCTGGTCTTCAGCCTGGCCCTGCTGGTCGTGGCGCTGGTCGGCCTGGGGCTGAGCGCCGGGAGGCGGGCAGTCCTGCCGGCGCTGCTCATGCTGGCTGTGCTGGTCCTGCTGGCGCTTTTCGGGGCCGGCGGCGGCATCAAAAGATCCACCGGCCAGATCTTCGAGACCGAATCGGCCTACAACTACATCCAGGTGCTGGAGATCAACGGTACGCGTTACCTGCGCCTGAACGATGGGCAGGGCGTCCACTCGGAATACAACCCGGATACGCTCGAATACGGCGGACCCTGGCAGCAGTTCCTGGTGGCGCCGTTCTTTTATCCAGACCGCCAGCCGGCGGATATCAGCCGCATCGCCATCGTCGGCCTGGCCGCCGGGACGACCGCCCGGCAGGCCGCGGCAGTCTTCCCGAACGTGACGATCGATGGCTTCGAGATCGACCCGAAGATCGTGCAGGTCGGGCGGGAGTATTTCGGCATGAACCTGCCCAACCTGAACGTCATCATCGGGGACGGGCGCTGGGGGCTGGAGAAAAGCCCGCAGAAGTACGACCTGATCTGCGTGGATGCCTACCGCCCGCCGTATATTCCTCCGCACCTGACCACGCGGGAGTTCTTCCAGATCGCCGCCGACCATTTGAACCCGAATGGCGCGCTGGCCATCAATGTGGGCCGTGCGCCCGGCGACCGCCGCCTGATCGATGGGCTGGCGACCACCATCGGGACGATGTTTTCCTCGATCTACGTGATGGATATCCCGAACACGTTCAACTCGATCCTGTACGCCACCCTCCAGCCGACCTCGGCGGAGGATTTGCAGGCCAACCTGGTCGCCTTCATGGCGCACCCGGGCGTGGACCCGCTTCTGACCGATTCCATGGCACTGACGCTGGACGAACCTCCAGCCTGCGCCGCAGCATACGCATTGTCTTTACGGATGATCTCTCCCCGATCGAGTGGATGACGAATAACCTGATCCTCAATTTCGTCCTGCATGGAGATATGAATACGTTGAAGTAAAGAAGGAAGAAGTAAATAAGTGAAAAGTAAAATAGTCGATCATTTGACTCTCACTGCTAACCCAAAGGAAGAATCATGAAAACCTTCTTTCGCATCCTCGCCTGGCTCATCACCATCCTGCTCCCGCTGGCGCTGACCTTCCTGGGCCTGCGCCTGCTGCTTACCCATGCCTTCCTGGAGGTGGAATACCGCACGCCCGGCTTCCCGGCCGACGATTATGGTTTCACCCTGCAGGACCGCCTGCACTGGTCCAAGATTTCCGTGGATTACCTGCTCAACAACGCCGATATCTCCTTCCTCGGAAACCTGACCTTTCCGGACGGTTCGCCTCTGTTCAATCGAGCGCGAACTGAGCCACATGCAGGATGTCAAGAGAGTGGTCCAGCCGGTCCTGTGGATCGGGTATGCGGTCTGGTTCTTTATGCTCGGGATCGGGTCTGTGGGCACGCTTCGGCGGATGGTGGCCGGAGTATGTGCAGCGGCCTCCGGCGCGGCGGCTGGCTGACGGTCGGAGTTGGTGGCGCTGCATCGGTATCTTCGCCGGGGTCAGCTTCTGGCAGTTCTTCACGCTCTTCCATGAGCTGTTCTTTTCCGGCGATTCCTGGTTGTTCGAGTATTCCGATACGCTCATCCGGCTTGTTCCCGCTGCCTTTCTGGGAGGATGCTTTCCTGTTTGCGGGCGTGCTGGATGTGGTCGGCGGGCTGGCGCTTGGGCTGGGCCTGCGACCGAAATGCGAAATAAGGTGTTATTACCGGTGATATAATTCCAAACACATTTATGGAGGCACAATGGCCGAATATCGTTCCACTGGAAAAACCACCCTGACTCCCGATGTGCTCCTGACCATCGCCCGCATGGCGGCGCTGGAGGTCGAAGGCGTCAAGTGCATGGCTCCTGTCAAAGGTGGCGTGAACAGCCTGTTCAAGGGCGGCCAGGAGGGCGTCCGGATGGCGGTTGAGGATAATATCGTCCTTGTGGACCTTTACCTGGTACTGGACAGCGATGTCAATATCCGCGAAGTCAGCCGCACCGTCCAGCAGGCCGTGGCGCGCGCCATCGTCGAAATGACCGGGCTGGAGGTTGGGCATGTCAATATTCACATCGAGGATATCGATTACAAGCCTGAGGCATAGACTCTTTATGAAAGCACGCACCAGGGCGCGCGGCATGGCCCTGCAGGCACTTTACGAAATCGATCTGGTGGGCCATCCTCCGGCGCAGGTATTGCAGGAACGCCTGGTGGATGAGCCGCAGACCGAAGAACTGGCGGAATTCACCCGCCAGATCCTTTTTGGCGTGCTCCCGCTGCGGGAGCTCCTGGATGCCGTGCTCGCCCGCTATGCACCCGAATGGCCGCTCGACCAGATCGCGGCGGTCGACCGCAACATCCTGCGCATCGCCGCCTGGGAATTCGCCGGGCAGCAGGGCACGCCGGTCAAAGTGGCGATCAACGAAGCAGTGGAACTGGCCAAGGCTTTTGGCTCCGACAGCGCCCCGCGTTTCGTCAACGGTGTATTGGGCAGCCTGGCTGACCATGAGAACGATGTGGTGCAATTCCTGCACAACAAACAACCGGAGTAGCCGATAAGTTTTCCAGGCTCACATGGAGGGGTATGCGTAAGCAACATTTCAATCCTTCAACCCGCAGCACTGCTTTCGCTGGCAAGCCTGTTTGTGCTGTTGCTGAACGGCTGCTCATTCTCGCTGCTCAATATCCCGGGAGTTAACCTGCCGACCTCCACGCCGGTGCCTCCGGCCGGACCCACCTCCACGCCGCAGCCATCCGCGGCCATCACCTTCAGGGTGACCTTGCCAGCCCCGCTCCTGGCGGGGGAGGTGCTCTATCTGTCGGTCGTGGATGAAGTCACCGGCCTCGGCCTGAACCCGGTCAATTATGCCATGCAGGGCATGGATACGCTGCACTACACCGTCACCATCCCGTTTGCGCTCAACAGTGTCGTCAAATACCGTTATCTGCGCCAGGGCAAGTCTGCCCATCCTGGAAGATAACTCGGCCGACAAGGCTGTGCGCTACCGGATGTATTACGTCACCGGCCCGGGTGCGGTGGAAGATGTGGTTTCCGCCTGGTCGGACGGCCTGTTCAACAGTCCTTATGGGCGGATCACCGGCCAGATCGTCGATTCCGAGCAATAACGCCCCCATTCCGGGCATCCTGATTGCCGCCGGCGGCCAGCAGACCCTGACCGACTCGGACGGCAGGTTCAACCTGGAAGCCCTGCCGGTTGGGACCCACAACCTGGTGGCCTATGCCATGGATGGCGCCTACCAGACCTTCCAACAGGGTGCGCGCGTCGAGGCCGGAAAAACCACACAGGTGAGCCTCTCGCTGACCCCGGCAAGCATGGTCAGCGTGGTCTTTACCGTATCGGTGCCGAGCAGCAGCATTCAGAACCTGCCCGTCCGCCTGGCGGGCAACCTGATCCAGTTGGGCGATACCTTTGGCGACCTGCAAGGCGGCCTGAGCACGGTGGCCGCGCGCATGCCGCTGCTTTCCCCGCTGCCGGATGGCCGCTACACCATCACGCATGTCCCTGCCGGTCGGGGCGGATATCCGTTACAAATACACCCTGGGGGATGGTTTCTGGAATGCCGAACATGCCAGCGACGGGGCATTCGTGCTCCGGCAGCTGGTCGTCCCGGCTGCGCAAAGCCCGCTCCAGGTCCAGGATAGCGTTTCAACCTGGCAGGCCGGGCCTTCCTCGCCGATCCTGTTCGAGCTGAATGTCCCGGCGAACACCCCGGTTGGCGACATTATTTCCATCCAATTCAACCCGTATGGCTGGACCGAACCCATCCCGATGTGGCCGCGCGGCAACAACCAGTGGGTCTACCAGCTCTACAGCCCGCTCAACATGCTGGGCGATTTCGAATACCGCTACTGCCGCAACGACCAGTGCGGCGTTGCCGATGACGTGCAGACCGCCTCCGGCCATGCAGGGCCGTCCGGTTTCCACCAGCCTGGCGCCGCAGGACCTGCAGGACACCGTCACCGGCTGGACCTGGTTCCAGCCGCGAGACGCCGGCTGCGCTGACGGGCCTGCCGGTGACACAGCGCCCGGCCGGCTTCTGGGCCGGGGTGGAGTTCCTGCCGGTGTATGATCCGACCTGGCAGGCCTGGATGCCCCTGGCCATCCAGGATGTGAAAAGCCGTTACGCCAACTGGCTGGTGCTTCGCGCCCACCTGGAGCGTCAGCCGGACAGCCCCATTGGTCTTTTCGCCCGTCCCCGGTTCGGACGCGTTATGGGCCGACCAGCTCGACAACCATCAGCCGCGCGCGTGCAGCCGCCCTGAACGTTGCGCTGTTCCCGACGGTGAATCTGCCTGGCGGATGTAGCCGCGTGGTGGCAAGCGGCGCCGCGCGACCCGGCCTGGTGGGAGGCCTGGTTCGACCGTTATGCGGCCTTTGCGGCCTATCACGCCGACCTGGCGTCGAAAGCCGGGCGCACAGGCGCTCATCCTGGGCGGCGACTGGGTGGCTCCGGCCCTGCCGGGCGGCCAGATAAACGGCAGCCAGTTCGGGGGTGCCGGCGGATGCGGCGAACACGCTGGGCGGCCATCCTGGCGGATGTGCGCAAACGCTTCGGCGGGCAGGTGCTGTGGGCAGCCGCCTACCCGGGCGGGCTGCAGTCCCTGCCGGCTTTTGCCAAAACCCTGGACGGGGTCTACCTGCTCTGGAACGCGCCTTTGAACGGCAGCAGTGTGGACGATCTGAAGGTTTCCGCCGGGCAGCTGCTGGATAATGATATCTATGCCATTCCAGAAGGCGCTGGGCAAGCCGGTCATCCTGGCGGCGGCCTATCCGTCGGTGAACGGGGCGGCGAATATTGCGCTCACCGTACCAGGCGCTCTTCCAGCCGGGCACCGCCCAGGCACAGGTGAACCTGCAGGCCCAGCAGGATGTCTACCAGGCGTTGATGATCGCCGTCAACGAACGCGCCTGGCTGGGCGGCTTCGTCAGCCGGGGGTATTACCCGCCGGCGGCGCTGCAGGATGGTTCCGCCTCGGTGCACGGCAAACCGGCTGAAGACGTGTTGTGGTACTGGTTTGGCAGGTTTACGGGCGCGGTGAAGTGAGGCGGGGGGAGGGGGCGAGAGCTGGGGCTAAGTGTTTGCCCGCGGGATGGATTTGTTGTATATTTATTTTAGGGTGAGTTTTATTGGTAGAGGATGGGAAGGAGTCTTGCCAGCCCCGCCGCTGCAGTTGAGCCATACCGCGGGGCTGTGTTATATGGGATCGCGAAAAACATGGATGATGATCTACAATTTCTTGTTCATTTCTTCAATGATAAAGAATACCTTTTCAAGACGATCACCATGGCAGAAGCTTCCCAGGTGGAGGTAATTTGCAATAAAATTTCATCTCAAAAAGGGTGGTATTGGCCAAGATTCGCAAAAAGCGAACGTCAGGATTATTTGAAGAGAAGACTATTCGTCGAGAAAGAATTGTATGAGGACTACACTCAAGAATACGGGAGCTTGAAGGAAAAAATCCCTGTATACTTTTATCTCTATCCCAATATTACAAAGCAGAAGGCCATGGAATTGGGAAAGCAAAGAATGAGACATGCTGAAATAGAGCCTCAGATAATGATGGTGAAGATACAGGATATCGAAGATACAAAGAACATAACGTTCACTTTGAATGACAGTCACACATGCATACTGGAAAAGGGCAATTGAATCCGGAATACCGTGCAGAGGCGATGGAAACACCCATGTTGTTTTACCGGACCATAACAAGGTCTTCCCATTTTCGATGATAGAACAAATACATCAAAAGATATAAGGCACAACAAATCAACTATGAAATACAGATATGGGATTATCAGTTGCTTGAAAAGATTACTTATACGATTTTAGGGAAAGAAGAAACGTAAACACAGCCCAACACCAGCTCGAGCGGACCCCTGGAAGTGCAACAAGGACAGGCAGAGACTTCGCCGCTGAAGGGATGCACCTGGCTTGAAATGGCGCGATAATGCTTGTGGTTCCCTGGCTGTCCCGCCGGTGCTGTTATCACCTCCGGGGAGAGTCTGCCAAACCGTGGAGCGACTAAAAAAGAACAAGTCAAAGCGCTGGTCAATCAGCTTTTCGAAGGGAAAGAATAGAGCGGAAAAAGCCAGTACTAATTTCAGTCAGAAAGAGTCCGGGATGAAGCAATTTATTTTAGCAATATGCTTGTTGATAACAGTTTCACTATTCGCCTGTACAACGCCGCAGATCACCTCGACAGTGACGGCTACACCCAATACGAATGACGAAGGCGAGGTCAGGAATCTGATCGAAAACTTCGGGAAGCGACTTCAGGCTGTGGCGCTCCTGGCTCCGGATGCCGCTGAAGAGATAAAGGACCAGTATTCCGAATTTGTGTCTCCCACTTTATTGGCAGAGTGGACTCAGGATGTCTCGAAAGCGCCCGGGCGAAAGGTATCCAGTCCCTGGCCGGATCATATCGAAATAACCAGCCTGAAGCAGGCAGAATCCGACAGGTATGTGATGAGCGGCTTCGTAATCGAAATTACGAGTGTTGAAGTGGTCAACGGCGGCGCAGCCGCCAAAATACCTGTCAGGGTGGTTGTTCAGAGAGTCCAAGACCACTGGCTTATTACGGAATATGCTGAAAAGCAGTGACGAATATATGCCGACTATTAGCGTGAGCCAGTTCCGCGCCGGCGTAACGAACCGTTGGGCTTTTGGGTCACCAATTGAAACATTTTCCGGGCGAACCTTTGCGCGTGTGAGCTGACCGATCACCAACCCGCCGTCAGGAATCCACAAAAAGCGGGGACGAGAGGCGCTCGGTTGGAGGCTTTTCAGAGATTCTCAGCATAGGAGACCGAACCATGAAAGATGCACAGCCAATGTTCACGTTGTCGGGCCAGGTCGCACTCGTGACAGCCTCTGCGAAAGGGATCGGCAAGGCGTGTGCCCTGGCTTTAGCTGAGGCCGGAGCCGATATTATCCTCGGCCTCAAGCACGGCGCTTCTGGTGGGGCACTGGCCAACCAAATACGAAAAATGGGTCGAGAAGTCCTGCCGGTACAGATGGATGTCACCAGGATGGATGAGATCAGCAGTGCCGTAGAAACCGGTTTGAGCCACTTCCGGCATATCGATATCCTGGTGAACAATGCCGGCATTGGCACGCCCAATCCGGCCGAACGGGTAACCGAACAGGACTTTGACGATACCCTGGCCGTCAATCTCAAGGGTACATTCTTCACCGCCCAGGCTGTGGGAAAGGTGATGATCCGGCAAAAGCACGGTCGCATCATTAACATTAGTTCCCAGGCGGGATTTGTCGCTCTCCCGACTGAGTCGATCTATTGCATGACCAAGGCGGCCATTGCGCATTTGACCAAGTGCCTGGCACTGGAATGGGCCCGCTATAATATCACGGTGAACGCGGTAGCGCCCACTTTCATTGCAACGCCCGGTACCAGGAAATGGTTGGACGACAACGCGTTCCGTGCGTCGGTTCGCGAGCGGATACCGCTCGGCCGAATTGGGAAACCGCAGGAGGTAGCCGGTCCAGTCGTATTCCTGGCCTCTCCGGCAGCCGCACTGATCACCGGAGCAACTCTGATGGTCGATGGAGGTTGGACCATTCAATAGGTCCCACCCACCATAAAGCTCACGGAAAGTGAAAGGTCTCCTTATTCGGGAGACCTTTTTTTGATCTATTGTGGCCAGGCAGCATTTGGGACGCCTGATCAATCCAATTTTTCCACCAGCCAACTGGCGACATAATCCGCCAGCATCTGCCAACCCTCCTGCCCGATGGTGAAATGGACCCGCCCGGCAAATTCCTTGAAATCGGTGATGGAGGCTGAGCGTTTGTAAAGGTTCCAGTTGGCGCGGTTGAGCGAAGCCGGGATGAGATGGTCGTTCGATCCGGCGACCAGCAAGAGCGGAGGATGGGGCTTCCTAAAGTCCACAGCGGCAACCCGGGTGAGCGCCCCGGCGGGCACCCGCCGGCTTTCGGGAACGACGTATCTTTCAAAAGCTGCCTGCTGCTGCTCCAGCGGGAGCCCATTGACAAAAGTATACTGGAAGCGTTCCAGGCTCATCGGGATGGGGATATTTTGATCCGCGAACGGGTTGATGTGGGGCAAGTTGGACTTGAAAAAGGCCCACTTTGCGGTGAAGACGCCCTGCGGCGGGGCAGAGTCAATTGCGACCCCGGCAGCGGCCAATTCTTTTTGAAGCAGCAACTGCACCACCAGCGCGCCCATCGAGTGGCCGATCAGGACCGGTTTTTCATCCATGCTCCGGATCAGGGCTGCATAATGTTCAATGATTGCGTTCAGTGTGAGCTGGCCCAATTGCGGGTCGGGATGGCTTTTCCGCAGCTCTTCCACAGATCTGTCCCGGCCGGGCCAGCCCGGGGCTGCACATTGGTAGCCCTTCGATTGGAAGGTTTCGAGCCAATGCTCCCAGCAAAGCGGGGTCATGTACATGCCGTGAATGAAAATGATCGTCCTGGATTTCATGCTGAACTCTCAAGAGGTAAACACAAAGGACACGAAGGAAAATAAAAGAAGAGAAACAAAAAGAAATGAAGAAAATTGATTTTTATTAAGTTTAGCAGGGACTGTAGAACCAGGAAATGGTACCGTAGTAATTGATGAGAATACTGGCAAGGATGAGCGTTTTCAAAAGCCAGGATACTTTCTGACCAGCGGTCCAGGCGATGAGCATGAATGACCGGAATGAAAAAGTCCATTACGTAGCGGTAGCCATACTGGTTGGCGCCGTTGTTGGAATACATCGCCAGCAGCGCGATGGATAATATAATGGACGCCCAACACCCACCCATCCACCAGTTGATTTTAAATTTACGCACAACGTAAAGGATGGCGGGCGTTGTCAGAAGTATGCTCATCCCAAAACCCCTGGGAAGGTAATACTTGCACTGGGCGGTTAATTGAGGCAGGAACACGAACATTGAGTTCAGATTAAAAGGCGCGTAATGGAGATTCCACACCCCGTATTTCTGCACATTTTCCAGAATAAAATCCGAAGCATTCAAGCTGGCATAGCCGAAATCAAAGAAATTCCCGAACCTGACATAGTTATAGTAGAGCAGGCACCCCACACCGAGGATGAGAGGGATGGCCGAGATCGCACTCCATATAAACGCCTGTCTCCAATTAACTTTTTCTTTAACCAAATTGAGTTGGATGGTTATGGCCAGTAATGCCGGCCAAAGCACGAAAACATTCGGACGGCACAGGATGGCCATGGTCAGGAAAGCGCCTGCCAACCAGGGAGGATACTTTTTCAGCACGGAAAGAAAGGCCAGGCCGCAAGCCAGTACAGTCACGACCTGACAAAGAAATCCATCTGCGACGTGAACGGAGAGCCACCAGTAAACTGTCCCAAAAGCAAACAGGGCCGTCAGCCAGACTGCACCGGAGCGGGATAGTTTGCTCCAGCCCAACCGGATCAACTGGTCGAGGATGAGGTAGATGACCATTACTGCGCATGCTCCAGCCGCTATGGAAAACGCCGTGTAGTTGAAAACCTTAATGCCGTAGATCGCAATAAACGGGAGCATCAGTACGGCTGGGAAAGGAGGAAATGATTGATACCAATGCCCGTTATGAAAAACCAAATCATGCGTACCTGAAAGAAGGGCGGGGTCCAGGTACAATTTTCCGTGCAGGAATGCGTCAGCCAACAAGATAAAATGATCTTTATGGCGCGGGCCCCAATTATCGAACCATTGGGCGAATTGGATGGACACGAGCAGGTAAAATAACCCGATACTGAGGCAGACAAAGGTATGAAAAACACGATCCGCAAATTTTTTATTCCGGCTGAGGAGCGCCCAGATTGAAAACCAGATGGACAGGATCAGGATCTTCATGCCCGGCTCAAAGAATGCCTGCAGGGAAAAAGTTTTTGAAACCAGGCTCCAAAGAAGGAATAAGCCCAGGAAGAATATCCCCACAGTCCAGGAAATAACCATCAATTTTACCGGGATGGCCAAAGCGCTGCCGGCCTGCCTGCCAGAGAAGGAATAAAGGATGAGGACCTTTATACAGATCAGAAAAATCCAAATGACCAGGAAACCAACCCTTTCCCCGAGATTGGCAAAGATATCAAGGTTGGGAATAAAGAATACCAATCGTTGAAGATAGGGGAGCGGGTAAAAAAAGAGGCTGGCGATCCCGCAAATCAAAACAATTACGATGAGGGAGGTTTTAAGAATGGGGTGAAAGATATCAATCCTGAGCAGGGTCTCAATCCGGACCTCAAGATTCTTGAGAACCTTTTGGGATCTGAGCGAGTCAACCAGTAAGAAAACGAAGAACCCAACGGCCAGCAGGATCGCGGCCCCTATGATGAGGTGCTGCAAGGAATGATTGAAAATCAAGAATTGTTTGGTTGAATAGCGGATCCTGAGGAAAAACCATAAGACCAGGGCGCCTTCAAGAATGGCAAAACCAAGAAAAACCCGATAAAGATCGAGAAGAGAAAATCGCCTGGGTTTTGATTTCATTATTTTATCGAACGAACCTTTCATCCAGCATGGGATATTTATTTCCTGCCCTGCGTTTCGGAGGAAGAATCCCCCGTGACGGCCTGTAATTTCTCCATCACCAGGGCGTCACCGCCGTCATTGTAGTATTTCGTCCAGGTGCCCACGCGCAGATAGCCTTCCTGCTCATACAGCCGGATGGCGCCGTCGTTATCCAGCCGCACGCACAACCGCAGGCGCGGGGTATTCAGACGTTTTTCACATTCAAGCAACAGGAGCGCGGGCGATGCCCTGGCGGCGGTATTCCGGCAGGACGCCCAGCGTGGCGATCCAGGCCATGCCCTCGCGCGCGGCGCGGGTCCCCGGCGATAAAACCGACCATCTGGCCATCCACAACCGCTTTCAGGCGGACCACCTCCGGCCAGGTGAGAACAGCCATCAGGTCCAGCAGGGGCCAGGCATCCTTGGGGAAACAGGCTTGTTCTATGCGGCGCAATGGCCCGAGGTCACGCAGGTTGGCGGGGAGGATGTCCATGGAGAGGAGAGAAGTGAGAAGAGTAGAGAATAGTGAAAATTGAATAGAGAGAAGTAGGAAGCAAAAATTAAGAAGTAGTCTCCCGTAATTTACGGGAGACTTCTATTTTACTCGTTCCTTATTACTTTTGACTTATTACTTATTTCTTACTTTTCCCTGCCTTTGACGAAATCGGCCAGCATGCTGGTGAACTCCATCGGGAAGATGAACTTGGTGGAGGCGCCCTGGCCGACGCTCTTGAGGGTCTCGAAGTACTGCAGGGTCATGGTCTTCTGGTCAATGGTCTTGGCAGATGGCGAAGATCTTCTCCAGGGCCACTGAGAAACCTTCGGCTTTCAGCACCTGGGCCTGCTTCTGGCCTTCGGCCTCCAGGATGGCGGCCTGCTTGCCAGCCTTCAGCCTTCAAGATGGCGGCCTGCTTCTCGCCTTCGGCCACGTTGATGGCGGCTTCGCGCGTACCGGTCGATTCGGTCACCACGGCACGGCGGATACGTTCGGCCGACATCTGCTTGTTCATGGCGTCCTGGACGTCCTTGGGCGGGATGATCTCGCGGATTTCGACGTTGGTGACCTTGACGCCCCAGCGCTCGGTCACTTCATCGAGCTTCGTGCGCAGGGTCTGGTTGATGTGTTCACGCTGGGAGAGCACTTCATCCAGCGGGATGCCACCGATGACGGAACGCAGGGTGGTGGTGGCCATACCGGCGGCCGAGAGTTCGAAGTTGCCCACGCCGACCACGCTCAAGGTCGGATCGAGAACCTTGTAGTACCACAGGAAGTCGATCGAGATGGGGGCGTTATCCTTGGTGATCGAGACCTGGTGCGGTACTTCGCGGATCTGCTCGCGCAAGTCCACTTTCACGGCGCGGTCAACCACCGGGATGAGCAGCACCAGGCCGGGGCCCTTGGTCCCGATGCAGCGGCCCAGGCGGAAGACCACCAGGCGCTGGTATTCGTTGACAATGCGGATGGCGTTGGCCAGAAAGATAACCAGCACGATGACAACGAAAGCGACGGCACATAATAGATAGGTTGCACTAGTCATTTGTTCCTCCTTAGAGAACAGATTGTGGTTGACTACTTCTTGGACTGGTCGTCGCGCTCGACGATCAGAGTGAATCCTTCACGGCTGACGACGCGAACACGGCTCCCGGCCGGGATGGATTTCGCGCTGCGGGCGCTCCACAACTCGCTGGCCACCTGCACGGAGCCGGCGTTGGATACCTCGGTCTTGGCCAGGCCGATCTGGCCGATCAAGCTCTTCAGGTCCTGCAGTGGATGGGCGTGATGCGCCTGCATGCCTTTGCGGACAGCAAACCACAGGAAGCCGGCGCTCAGTACCGAAATGACGACTGCCAGGATCGGATTGACGGCCGGCAGCCAGCCCGTCCCGGGGAAAAGGTAGAGCGAACCAACCATCAGACCCAGGATGCTCAACGCCAGGGCCCATTCACGGCGCTGGGCTTTCGGATGGCATAGATGAACGGCACCAGCGCCAATGCCAGAACGATCAATGCCCAGACGTTGAAACCAAGCTGCAAAATCTCATAACCGGCGGCTGCCAGAAAAAGCAGCGCGGCTCCTTCCATGAGGTGCGTACCGGGTGTCACAAGGGCCATCATCAAAAAGATGGTGCCGAACATGAGCAGCAGGTAGGCAATATTCGGATTAATAAATATGTCCATGGGGGAATCCTTTCCGGAATCGCCAAGATGATTATACAACAAGGTTGAATAGAATGTATTAACTTCCTGTAAGATATACGCTTTCCATGAGGACAGGTTTTATGCTGCGAATTTTGTAAACGCGCAGAGCGCGCAGGAGGCGAAAAAAACACTTTATTGGTACCTGCGAATTTATGAAGGCCGGCTTCGAGGGAGAGGCCATCCCCACCCCGCCGTTTTATATGGCATAATGGGGGATAGTTATCCGCTTTTTCATTCTCTCGAGGAGGAACGATGAATATTGCAAGCGTGTTACAGGGGCTGGCCACTTTTTCCTGGCTGGTCGTTGTTGGGATCATTGTCCTGGCGGTGATACGCGCCAGCCGTGCACGACCGTTGAAGGGGGCGGTTTCCCTGGTGATCGGAACGGTCATTTTTGCCGTGGTGCTGACCACGGTCAGCGCCGGCCTGGTATTTTTACAGGCTGACCAGTATGGTGTCGTGATCTCGGCCATCCAGCCGAACGGCTATCGCGCCCAACCGCTGCCCCCCGGGCTGCATTGGGTCGTGCCGTTTGTCGAGAACGTAAAGCCTTACTCCATTGCGAAGCAGACCTATACCATGGCGACCGCTGCCGGTGAAGGGCAGGTAACCGGGCGACGACTCGATCCAGTGCCGGACGAAGGATGGCCAGCAGGTCTTCATCGATGCCTCGGTGATCTATTCCATCGACCCGCTGCATTTGATCAATTTGCACATCACCTGGCAGGGCCGCTATGAAGATAGGCGTGGTGCGGCCGGTGGTCCGTTCGGCCATCCGGGATGCGGTTTCCCAATTTGGCGTGGAAGAAATCGTCAGCACCAAGCGAGCTGAATTGGAGACAACCATCAGTGAAGAAATCAAACTGGGGTTGACGGCCAATAACCTGATCATGGATGATTTCCTGCTGCGCAACATCCGTTTCAGCGATGAATATGCCGCGGCGGTGGAACAGAAGCAGATCGCCGAGCAGCAGGCCTTGCAGGCCCAGTTCGTGGTCCAGCAGAAGAAGCAGGAAGCCGAGCAGGTCCGCCAGACGGCGCAAGGCGCAGCGGACGCGGTGGTGATCGCGGCGCAAGGCGAAGCGCAGTCCATCCAGATCAGGGCCAACGCACAGGCAGCAGCCTGGGCGGCGCTGGCGGCAGTGCTCAAGGATCATCCCGAGATGCTGACGTATGAATACATCCAGAAGATCGCCCCCAATCTCCAGGTGATCTACCTGCCGAGCGGCACGCCACTTTTGCTGCCGAGCGTTAATCCAACCAACGCAGCCATCCCGACAATCCCGACGGTCCCGACTCCGGTACCTACCCCGGCTCCTTAACTCGCCTTACGCAAACCGTCCCGCAGGTTCTGGTACCGAACCTGGTGAGCCATGAAACCTGCGGGAGGATGTGAAAGTGTGTGGAGGTCGCATGTCAGATGTCCACCCAACCGGGCGCCAGATCCGCCTGACCAGTTATTCGAACTGCGCGGGTTGAGCGTCCAAGCTGAACGCGGAAACGCTGGCGCAGGTGCTGCGCCCTGTTGAAAATATATTTGACGCGCGAGACTATCCGGACCTGCTGGTCGGACTGGAAAAGCCCGACGATGCCGCCGTCTGGAGGATCGATGCACGGCGTGCCCTGGTGGTGACGACCGACTTCTTCACCCCGGTGGTGGACGACCCTTATGATTACGGCAGCATCGCGGCGGCCAACAGTATTTCGGATATTTACGCGATGGGTGGCCAGCCGTTCCTGGCGCTGAACGTGGCCGCCTTGATACCGGATCTGCCGCCGGAGGTCAATGGTGAAATCCTGCGCGGCGGGGCCGAGAAAGCGCGCGAAGCCGGCGTGGTCATCGCGGGCGGGCATACCGTCCAGGATAAGGAACCGAAGTACGGGCTGGTGGTGCTGGGTTTTGTCAACCCGAAAAGGATGCTCACCAAAGGCGGCGTACGCCCGGGAGATGCGCTGGTCCTGACCAAGCCGCTCGGTTTTGGTGTGACGACCACTGCCTTGAAGCAGCAAAAAGCCTCACCGGAAGATGTGGCCGAAGTGGTGGCTGGATGAAGCGTTTGAATAAAACTGCCAGCGCACTGGCAGTGGAATTTGGCCTGCACGGCGGCACGGATGTGACCGGATTTCAGCCTGCTGGGTCATGCCAGCGAGATGGCGCAAGCTTCGGGCGTCGGCATGCAGTTTTTTATTGAAGATGTACCCTTTGTCGCCTGCGCCCGAAAATATGCCGGGATGGGCACTTTCCCAGGCGGCGTGTTCGATAACCAGTTGTTACTTTGGGCCGCACGTCCGGTTTGCCGAGGATATTTCCGAAGAGACCCGCAGGCTGCTTTTCGACCCGCAGACCAGCGGCGGCCTGCTGCTGGCTGTCCCGCGGAGAAAACTGGCGGGATTGCTTAAGCGGGCTGAAGAACTGAAACAACCGGCCTGGGTGATCGGAAAAGCAGTTGAAGGCGAAGGGATCGAGGTTGCCTGACCTGCTCAAAGGTTATTGTCATATGGATATTGGTATCAGGATCCTGATCATTTTATTGTTAATTTTGATGAGCGGCTTCTTCTCGATGTCAGAGGCGGCCATCTTTGCGGCGCGCAAGTCGCGTCTTCAGCACCGAGCAAATGAGGGCGACTTGCGAGCACAGCGGGCACTCGATCTTTCAGGAAAACCCAACCGTTTTCTTCCGACAGTCACGATTGGCATTACGCTGGTCGGTATTCTTTCCGGCGCCATCGGCGGCGCCCCGATCGCAGATGCCCTGGCGGCGCAACTGGACAAAATCCCGGCGCTGGTCCCGTATTCTCATTCGATTGCTCTTGCTGTGGTCGTCAGTCCTGCTAACCTTCATCACCATGTTGTTGGGAGAGTTGGTGCCCAAACGATTGGCACTCTACAATGCCGAAAGGATCGCCAGCAACTATTGCCGGCTTCATGTCCTTCGTGGCAACAGTCCTTTACCCGGTTGTCTGGCTGTTGGGCAAATCC
This sequence comes from uncultured Chloroflexia bacterium, assembly GCA_963830665.1. GTDB lineage: Bacteria > Chloroflexota > Anaerolineae > Anaerolineales > Villigracilaceae > UBA877. The sequence goes on along the minus strand of CAWHNM010000023.1, from coordinate 54,502 downwards.
ACCGACGCGATGCTGCACCTGCTGAGGGTCAAGCATACCGATGAACCGCCTGTAACTGAGGAAGAATTGCTTGTCCAGCTCAACGAGGGCACCCAGGCGGGCGTTTTCGAAGAGGCCGAACAGGAGATGGTGGAGGGCGTCTTCTCGCTCTCCGACCAACGCGTGAATGCCTTGATGACGCCGCGCAACGAAATCGTCTGGCTGGATGTGAACGATTCGGCGGCAGAGATCCGCCGGAAAGTCAAGGAAAGTCCTTTTTCGCGCTTCCCGGTGGCTGAAGACAGCCTGGACAGCATCCTGGGCGTCGTAAAGGCGAAGGATCTGCTCCTGGCCGACCTGAAAAAAGGCAGCGACCTCAGGCAGATTGTTCGCCCGCCGATCCATATCCCGGAGACCGCCTTTGGATCACGCGCCCTTGAAATGTTCCGGGAGAGCAAACGCGAACTCATGCTGGTGGTGGATGAATTCGGCGTGGTGCAGGGTTTGATCACCCTGGCCGATATCCTCGAGGAAATTGTAGGCACGTTCGAGGGCGGGCCTCAGGCCACCCAGCGTCAGGATGGCTCCTGGCTGCTGGATGGGATGCTTGCCAATGACGAATTCAAAGAGATATTCAATCTCCGGCACCTGCCGGACGAGGAAGAATACGAAACATTGGGCGGTTTTGTCATGATGCAGTTGGGGCGCATCCCGCAAGCCGCGGATAGTTCGAATGGAACGGATTGTGTTTCGAAGTGATGGATATGGATGACAAACGCGTGGATAAGGTGCTGGTGACAAGCATGCCTGCCCGTCCGCCAGCCGGCACGGATAAAAATACAGGCGGGAAATAAAACCGGGCGTTATTTATTCAAACTGATCAGGTACGCAATCAAATCCGCGATCTGCTGCTGGGTGAGGGCATTATGATCGCCCCAGCCCGGCATGTTCCGGAACGGACTCGATCCTTCCGGCGCCGACCCATGCTGGATAAAGAGGTCCAGGTTGGTTGCAAAAACTTTGTAGATCGGATCCTTTAATAGAGGATCGATCGGGTTCAAGGGCGGCACCGTCTCGTCGGATGAGCCGGGGTTAGGCACCCCGCCTTTGCCCTCGATCCCATGACAGTTTACGCAGTTGGCCTTGTAAAGCACCAACCCGGAGGCCGGGTCGCCGGTCAGGTTCACGGCTTCACCTGGCGGACCAGGGTTGGAGGGTTCAGGAACCTCTTCAACCCCGGCAGGAGTGGATGAATCCGAGGCCTGGACAGATGGTTGACCGGCCTGGACGACCGGGCCGGTATCGGCCAGTACGCCGGGAGGTGCGCCAGGCGGCATTTGTTTTTGAACGAAAAGCATCTGGTTCAGGCTGGAGGCATTCCAATCCCCGCCACCCAGGATGTCTGTGCGGGCCATGATACCGCTATAACTGCTTAGGTCCAATCCGGCGGAGGCGGCATTCGGGCTGGCGTTATGGCAGGATGTGCAGTCCAGCGCGCCCGGATACCAAAGGTTCGAAACAGCAAAGAGCGGTTGGATATCTGAAAAAGTGGCGGCGCAGGTTTGGCCACCTGTGTCTGTGAAATTAAAAGTCTGTGATTGGGGTGATCCAGCGCCAACCCAGGCTGCCAGAAGGCTGGCGGCCGGGGCGGTACAAGCTGCGCCGGTAGGGGCCGAGGCTGGAGCTCCCCTGGTTGGCGCAGGCAGGGTGGCGGCCGACAGGGTTGGGATGGGGGTATGGATCACAGGCGCCAGGTTGCCGCGGGCACAATTGTTGGCAGCCCCGCAGTTGCTGAAATAGATCACGGTGAGGAAGAGCATCGGGGCAAGCGGAATACTGAAGGCAAGCAGGATGACCCAGGTTTTAAAATCACGCTTCATGATCGCATCCTTATTTCAATGTCCGAACGAAATTCACCACATCCCAGCGTTCCCGCACGGTCAGGTTTTCATTCAAAGCCGGCATTTTTCCCTGGACGCCGTTGGAGATGGTCAGGAAGATGCCTCCATCGCTCAAGGACTGCACCGCCAGGCTGGTCAGGTCGGCGGGTTTGTTTTGCAGGTAGACTCGAGATCGGACCATCGCCTTTACCCTGCGTTCCGTGGCACATGATGCAATTAATGTGGTAGAGTTCATCTCCGCGGGCGATCGAGGTCTGCATCGGCTGGCACCGGATTGGCCGGTGCCCCGATGGCAGCGATGTAGGCCGGGCCTTCGATCGGGATCGAATCGGCTGGGACAGGCAGTGGATCGTACATGGGTTGGAAAGCCGGCTGGATCTCCATGAAGCTGACCCAGTCGATCTTGATCATGTCATAGGAGAAAAGCAGGATGAATCCGAACAACCAGCAGGGCCACCCCAATCAGGATGGAAAGGCGTTTGAACAGGTCCGAGTTCATAACTGCCTCGCTACGGCCGGCCCGACGCTCTCTGCACCCTGGGCTTTCATGGCCTGGATGAATTTCTCCTGATCGTCTGCCGGGACACTTGAAGAGGATGGCGATCTTTCCATCGCTCACCTCCGGGACGTATTCCACCGGTCGATAGGCCGGGAAGCGGCTTTCCAGGAAGACGCCAATAAAGGCCGATACCCATCAGCCCAAGCATGGACATTTCGAAGACGAGGATGATCCCGGGAGGGATCGGGTAGAGCGGCTGCCCGCCCACGCGCAGGGAGAACAGGTAAGGGGTGCCAAAATTCAGGAACAGGCCGAACAGAAATCCCAGCGCCCGCGCCGCCCAGGGCCAGGCGGGGCACATTGGTGTGCCGTTTGGGCCGCCCGAGCACCCGTTCCAGAACCGGGATGCCTGAGATGACTTCCATCTGGTCATCCTTCACGCCCATGCTGCGCAGTCGTTCGATCGCGTCTGCAGCCGGGTCGACATCCTGGAAAAGGGCCAGAAGAGTGCGTTGTTTCAGCCATATGTCAGTCCTTTCAACCCTACTCGATCTCGGCTTTGGTGGCCACTTTGGTCTTGCCGAATTTCCGCAGCGAATGCGCCAGCTGGCCTTCCTGCACCTCCCAGACCGGCACCAGCGGGATCAGGCGGGAGGCCAGCATGTAGAGCAGCAGGAACAAGGCAAATGTCCCGATCGTCAGGAAGATCTCGACGCGGGGGATGTAGATCCGCCAGGTGAAGGGCATGCGGTTGATCGTCAGCGCGCCCGGGATGATGATGTAGCGTTCGAGCCACATGCCGATGTTGATAACCAAGCCGAGGCATGAACATGAGCCAGGGTGTCCGGCGGAGTCTTCTTATTCCACAGGAGTCAGCAAGGGGATGACGAAGTTGCAGATCAGCATGGTGAAAAACATCCAGGCCAGCGGGCCGGTTTCGAGGAACTTCTGCAGGGTGCGGGAGATGCTTTCGCCGCCGTACCATTCCACCAGGTAATCGTTGAAGAAGAAATAGCCCCAGGTCATCGTGATCATCAGCATCAGCTTGCCCAGCCCGTCGAAGTGTTCCGGCCGGATGAAGTATTTCATGTTCTTCATCGTCCGGCTGATGATGAACAGCACCATCGTCACCGCTGCCAGGCCGGAGTGCAGCGCCCCGACGACGAAATAGGGACCGAAGATGGTCGAAGACCAGCCGGGGCGGGTGGCCATGGCAAAGTCCCAGGACACGATGGTGTGCACCGAGAACATGACCGGCAGGATGGCAAAGGCGAAGATGTTCATGGCGGTCTTCAGGTGGGTCCATTCGCTCTCGGTGCCGCGGAAGCCCAGGGAGAGGATGCGGTAGAAGATCTTCCGCCAGCCGGTCGAACGGTCGCGCGCCATCGCCAGGTCGGGGATGAGCGGCAGGAACAGGTACATGGTGCTGGCCAGCAGGTAGGTGTTGATGGCCAGGAAGTCCCACATCAGCGGGGAATGGAAATTCGGCCACAGGCCGCGCTCGTTGGGGTAGGGGAACAGCCAGTAGGCCAGCCAGACCCGGCCCAGGTGCATGAAGATGCTCATGCCGGCCTGGACCAGGCCAAAGGTGGTCATCAACTCGGCGGCCCGGGTGAACGGGCGGCGGAATTCGGCCTTGACCACCCGCAGCAGGGCTGAGACGAAGGTGCCGGCGTGGCTGATGCCGATCCAGAAGACGGTGTTGACCAGGAAGATGCCCCAATACTCGGGGCGGGTCACGCCGGCCACGCCCAGGCCTTCGGCGATCATGTAGCCCCAGGCGCCGAACAGGCAGGTAGCCACCACCAGGATCAGGAACATGGTCACCGCCCAGAACTTCCAACTGGTGGTGTGCATCGACTCCATCACCATGTCGTTCATCTCGCCGCGCGGGCGCGGGTCGAGCAGCAGGTGCTCTTTGCGGATCTTCCTCGTGCTCTTCGGACGCGAGCTGCGGGCCGCGATAGGGATTTAGCCGCTTGCCGCCATGGGATGCGCCTCCCTTCAGATAGGTCACCCTCGGCAGGGTGCCGAGTTCTTCCAGCATTTTATAACTGCGGCTGTTGTCGGCCAGCTTGCTGACCTGGCTTTCGGGGTCATCCATCCGCCAAAGATGATGGCGTCGGCCGGGCAGGCCTGGGCGCAGGCCGGCTGCGACCTCGCCATCCGCGCACCGTCGCGGTTTTCGGAGTGGGCCAGGTCCTCCACCTGGCGGATGCGCTGGATGCAGAAGGTGCATTTTTCCATCACGCCGCGCCGGCGCACGGTCACATCGGGATTGAACTGGTTGTTCAGCGGCTCGGGCCGTGGGTAATCGCGCCAGTTGAAGGCCCGCACCTGGTAGGGACAGTTGTTGGCGCAGTAGCGTGTGCCGACGCAGCGGTTGTAGACCTGCAGGTTGGTCTGCTCGGATTCGCTGTGGACCGAGGCGAAGACCGGGCAGACCGGTTCGCAGGGGGCGTGCCCGCACTGCTGGCAGAGCATGGGCTGGAAACCGGTGGAGATGTCGGGGTATTCGCCCGTCCCAGAAGCGCTCGATGCGGATCCAGTGCATGCCGCGGCCGTAGCCGGCGTCGTCTTCCCCGACAAAGGGGACGTTGTTCTCCATGGCGCAGGCGGTCACACAGGCCTGGCAGCCCGTGCACAGGTCCTGGTCGATGACCATGCCCCATTTGCCCTGCGTCTCTTCGGCTGGTTTGTTCCAATGAATGTTGGCATGCTTCATTCTCCTCAAGGCTTCAAATTGCCATACACGCCCAGGCGGCTTTCCAAGCGGGCCAGGGGCTGCTGTTTGCCGGTCTTGGTGATTTTGACCTTCACGGCCGGAAGTAGCCAGGTCACCGGCGGCATTGATCTTGGTTCCAAGCAGGCTGGCCAGGTTGGCGCCGCGGTCCTGGGCATAGCGCCCGTAGGCGGTGTGGCCCTGCCCGAAGGGGATGGCGATCGTATCGGGACGGATGGCGGGATAGCGGTAAACGGAAGCTTCCAGCTCCCCAAAGGGCGGAAGTGATCTTGACGATATCATCATCCTCCAGACCCAGTTTGTCGGCCGTATCGGGATGGATCTCGACCCAGGTGTTCCACATGACCGTGGTGGTCGGGTCGGGAGTTTCCTGCAGCCAGGGTTTGTTGGCGCCCGAGCCGTCGCTCAAGAATGGGAGACAGGAAGGGGAACAGGTAGTACTCACCATCTCCGTCGAACTGCGGGGACTGGCCACTTGAATGGCCTGGTCGAGGACGCCCGGGGCGGCCGGGGTGCCCAGACCGGCGGACGGCGTTCCACCAGCCGCCATACTGCTGCCACTGCGCCCAGAAGGATTGGCAGATCCGGCGGCATTGAAATAACCCGTCTTGTTGGAGCAGATCCTGGACCGAATTCTGCAGGAATTCGACCTCATCCTTATAAGGGACAGCCGCGGCAAGACTCCCGCCGACTGGCCTGCACGGCTGCCAGCAGGACATCCGCCGTGGCCCTGGTGTTGTAGAATGGCACCACCACCGGCTGAGCGCCGAAATGACCGGCCGGTCGCCGCCGGTGACGATCTTCTGGTAACCCCATGATTCCAGGCCGGTGTGGTCGGGGAAGACGTAATCGGCCTGCGGGGCGGTTTCATCCGGGAAGGATGCAAAAGAGATGACCGTCGGAACTTTCGCCAGGGCTCCGCAAAACCCAGGCTGGCGGGGAATTCGAAAATGGGTTGACTCCATGAATGAACAGCACCTTGACCGCTCCCGACTTCATCGCGTCGACCAGGTCTGCAATCTCCTTGAAGGTGTTCGGGATGGCCGGAGTTGGACGCGTGGACAGGCAGGGGCGGGGTCAAGAATACGCCGCCGGGCTGGCCCAGGTTATTGGCCAGCACATTCAAGGCCAGGATGGCCTTGCCGGCTTCCAGCCCATTGCTGGCGCCCAGGGCCGAACCGCCCGGGATGGCCAGCGGATGGGCGGCCGTCGGTGAACAGGCCTGCCAGTCTGCTTGAAGGTTTCCGGGCTGACGCCGGTGAGCCTTGGCGACCTGCGCAAGATCCACATTCTGGTAGGCGGCCGGCAGGTCGCCCCCGCGCAATTCGTGCGACGGCTCGGCCGATGCCCAGGCGCCACCAAGCCTTCGGTGCCGGGCACAACCGGAATCCATTCAGTCGGCAGCCGCGGCGGTTTGCGAGAGGCGCGGCTCGAACTGGACCAGGTAGCCGCGTTTCCCGGTCGAGTTGCCCTGGCGCATTTCCGCATAGCCGCGGCCGTAAGCCACCGGGGAAAGATAGGTCTCGAGGAAATTCGCGCCAAAGGAAAAAACCAGATCGGAATTGCCCAGGTCAAAGAAAGGAATGGCAGAGTCAGCCAAAGACCTGCTCGGCGGCTTTCGCCAGGGTGGCGCGTCCCTCGAACATTGCAAAGGCGCCGTAGCGCCAGGGGGCCGGCGCGCCCAGGGCGGTGGTGATCTCGGTAACCAGGTCGGCCAGGTGGTCGGAGGTCATGCCCGAGCAGGAAGGCAATTTCGCCGGGTTGGTGGGCCTGGTCAGCGCATCCTTGACAATGTGCCACCGCCTGCATCCCAGGTCATCTCGGACGGTTTGCCGCCGCCGCGGCGCCTGCTTGAAGGGGTGCTGGATGCGGTCGGGGTTGTACAGACCCTGCAGGGCAGCCTGCCCGCGCGAGCAGGTCTTGCCCAGGTTGACGGGATGATTGGGGTTGCCTTCGACTTTCAGGGCGCGTCCCTGCATGGTCCGGACGACCATCCCGCAACCGGCCGGGCATTCGCGGCAGGTGGTGGCGTAATATGTGCTCAGGCCGTTGTAGGTATATTCCGGCATTTTGGTGTAAGGCTGGCGGGCAACGTAGCGCGAAGCCGGGCCGCAGCCGGTCAGGACGGTCAGTGTGGCCGCGCCTGCGCCCGCCACCTTGAGAAAATCTCGCCGGGATATTCTGATCGCTCATCTGTTTATCCTCTGCAATGCCCGGTTATTTATGACAGGTGACGCAATCGGTCAATTTGGTCAGCATGACCGGATCGTCCTTGAAGCGTGACCGGTGGCAGTTCAGACACCAGCCCATATTCATCTTTTGCGGCACGGCAACCGTCATCTGGCTGATCTCGCCGTGGCAATTTTCGCAGTTCAGCCCGGCGGCGATGTGCGGACGATGGCTGAAATAGACGAAATCCGGCAGGATGGCAACCGGCACCCATGCGATGGGTTTGTTCTGCCTTGACGTAAGCTGATCAGCTTGTCGATTTCCGGATTGCGGACGGTGATCTGCTGGTGGCAGCCCCAGCATTTGGTTTCGGTCGGCAGCCCGGGGGAAGGGCCGCGCAGAGCGCCCGGATGGCAATACAGGCATTGGATGCCCAGGCTGATGTGCATGTTATGTGGGAATTGGATGGGTTGGGCGGGCGGTATCTGGGTCTGATGGATCCCCCAAACCATTCCTGCAAGAAACAGCATGACCAACCAATACCAGACCGACTTGAACCAGAGGCTTTTTCAAGAGTTGGATGATTAATTTGCCCATGCAAATTCCTCATATTCCAATGCTATTGACGATGTCGGCATTCCCCGGAGGTCGCATCATCGCCTGGGATCTGACCTCTGCTTACTGGCTCGCCTCTACCGGTCAGATAGTTGCCTGCATACTATAACGAAGAAGTAAACCTTGACGAAGACCATGTCCCTAGAATATTACTCAAACATATTTATTCAAATTTTTCCAAATTATTTCAAGACTTGATTATAATATCATTAATAATATAGAGAAATATTTGTAATATGTTTGGGATTATTGACTGTCTCCGGTTCTCCTGACAGGGTAATAACCATGAAACATTTCATTATTATTGCTGTACTGGTGATCGCAAGCACATTTGCCATCCATGCCGGTTTGAGTTCCATCGGACTCCTGCCGGCCCTGGCCAGCGCCCAGGGGGTATCGATCGACCAGCTTTTCGGGATCTATACCTGGGGGATCGCCTTTCTTTTTTCCCTGATCATCGTGATCCTGTTGTACAGCCTGGTGGTTTTCCGGCGTAAAAAAGGCGAAACGGGGGATGGAGTTCATATGGAAGGGAACTCCCAATTGGAGATAGCCTGGACGGTTTTGCCATTGATCGCCGTCCTTTATCTGGCTTACCTGGGTGCGCAAAGCCTGGGTGAGACTCGCCGGATCGACCCCTCTGCCATGGTCGTCAAGGTGATCGCCGAACAGTGGAACTGGCAGTTCCAATACCCTGAATTATCGGAATCGGCTCGAGGACCTCTACCTGCCGGTGGGGACCCAGGTGGATCTCCAGATGACCAGCCTGGATGTCACGCATTCCTTCTTTGTCCCTGAATTTCGCCTTAAGCAGGATATCCTTCCCGGCCGGACCGTCGACTTGCGGATCACGCCGACTGTGATCGGCCACTACAAGGTAAGCTGCGCCCAACTGTGCGGGAGCAATCATGCGTATATGATGGCGAATGTTGACGTGGTCTCCCAATGCCGATTTTCAGGCCTGGGTAACCAAACAGCTGGCTACGGCCTCCCAGAACCCGGTTCTGCATCGGCCAGCAGCTGGCTCCAGCAATTTGGCTGCTCGGTCTGTCATTCCACGGATGGATCCAAAAAAACGGCCCCACCTGGCAGCACCTGTACCAATCCACTGTCACTTTGGCGGATGGGACGAAAGTGACTGCGGATGAGAAATACCTGTCCAATTCCATCATCGATCCCAACCTGCAAATCGTGTCAGGCTATCCACCAAACGTAATGCCAGCCACTTTTGGCCAGAGCCTGGATGCCGGGCAAATCCAGTCAATCCTGGCCTATCATCGAGAGTTTAAAGTAGCGGAGTGTAGCATGAAGAAAATCATTTCCTTGGGTCTGGTGCGCGGTTTGTTCTGGGAAGTGATCGGGACCGCTTTCGGGGTCGGGTTTGTGGTCGTGGTCCGGCTTCTGATGCGCCTGCCGGCCTGGAAAACCGAGCCGGCGGTGGTGGTGGGAGCGCTGTTTGGAGCCTTGTTCTTCCTGTATGGGGTGGGGGTCCTGGACGATTGGTTGAAATGGGCGGCAGGAGAAGAAACACCCGAGCATCGACGAATCCGAGTTTGGGCTGGCGGCGTTATTGGGGGCCTTCCCACGATCACAAGGTCATCGGTATCCAGTATCTGACCCTGGCGCTGATCCTTTTCACGGTCGGGGGTTCTTTTGCCCTGATCTTCCGATCGGAACTGGCGGAACCCGGCCTGCAATTCCTGACCCCCATCGAATACAACACGCTGATGTCCCTGCACGGGATCGTCATGATCGTCGGCATCCTGATCGGCATTTCGGCCTTCATGAATTACCTGGTGCCACTGCTGATCGGGGCGAGCGATATGGCCTTTCCCCGTTTGAATGCCTTTTCCTTCTGGATCGCGGTGCCGGCCGGGATCATCCTGCTTTCCAGCATGGTCCTGGGCGGGTTCGACACCGGCTGGACCGGTTACCCGCCGCTCTCGGTGCGGGCGCCGCTTGGGATGCAGATGTTCTTCCTGGGCGTTTCCCTCTCCAGTTTTTCCTCCATCCTGAGTGCGCTGAATATCCTTGCCACGGTCATCCGCCTGCGGACCAAGGGCATGACGCCCTTCCGCCTGCCGATCTTCGTCTGGGCGGCCATAGCCACCTCGATCATCAGCCTGACCGCCACCCAGTTGATCGGCCTGGCATTCCAGATGGTCATGCTCGAGCGCCTGTTCGGAATGGGCTTTTTCGATCCGATCAAAGGCGGGAACCCGATCCTGTTCGAGCATTTATTCTGGTTCTACTCCCATCCGGCCGTTTACGTTTTCGTCCTGCCCGGCCTGGGGATCATCAGCGAGCTGCTGCCGGTCTTCGCCCGCAAGCCGCTCTACGGGTATAAATGGGTGGCCATGTCCTCCCTGGGGATTGCCCTGACCGGCTTCCTGGTCTGGGGCCACCACATGTTCGCCTCCGGGATGGCCGAATACCTGCGTGAGCCGTTCATGTACAGCACCCTGCTGGTGGCCGTGCCGACCGGGGTGAAATTCTTCTCCTGGGTGGCGACCGTCTGGAAAGGCAAGATCTCCTTTCCCACCCCGATGCTGTTCGTGCTGGGCGGGATCGTCGTCTTCCTGCTGGGCGGTCTTATCCGGACCTCCCAATGCCACCGTTTCGACCGACCTGTTATTGAATAACACTTACTACATCGTCGGTCATTTCCATGACACGCTCTTCGGCGGGTATGTCCTCCCGTTCTTTGCCGCCATCTATTATCTGGTGGCCGAAGATGACCGGCCGCCAATTGAACGAAAAGCTCGGCAAACTGCAATTCTGGTTGATGGGGCCGGCCATGGTGGTCCTGACGATCGGGATGATGCGGATCGGGTTGTTGGGGATGCGCCGGCGGGTGGCTGACTATGATCCGGCGCTGGGTTTCCAACCCTACCATCTTGTGATGACCATCGCCGGTTTTTTGGTCGGCCGTGAGCGTCCTGGTATTCTTCATCAACGTCTTCCTGACGAACAAGCGCGGAGAGCGGGTAACCGGAAACGTCTGGAATTCGCGTTCACCGGAATGGCAGGTGCCTTCGCCCATGCCAATCCATAATTACGAGAAACCCTTCGAGGTGGTCGGCGAACCCTATGATTATGGTCTGCCGGGTTCACGCTATGTGAAATTCGAGGGGGAGGCCTGATATGGTCGAAACAAACGAACTTACCCAATCCAAAGAGCCTTCCGGTCTGCAACTGGGTTTGATGGTTTTCGTTATCCTGGCAGTTCTGACAGCGGCCGAGTTCATCTTTGCAGTGTTCCTGAATGTCTGGCCTTTGCTGGGCTTGATGGCAGCCCTGAAGGCCGGATTGGTGATGTACTACTACATGCATATCTCCCGCCTGTTCCAGGCGGAGAAGGATGAAGACCGGGAGTCCTTCTCCTATAAACTCACCACCAACCGCCTGGGTCTGTGGTTTTTCATGCTCTCGGACGCTTTTATCTTTGGCGGCCTGTTCATCTCGCGATTCAACCTGCTCGGCCTGATACGCCCGGATACCAACCAGCTCCTGGGCGTGGCGGTCACCTCTGTGCTGCTGATCTCCTCGTTCTTTGCCAACCGGGCGGAAGTCTCGATGGAACATGGCGATCGCAAGCAAGCCATGTTCAGCCTGTCCGTCACGATCATCCTGGGCGTGGCCTTCCTGGCGGGAGTGCTGGGCGTGGAGTGGCGGATCGCCCCCTTCGGTCCTGCGGATGGGGTGCAAGGCGCCATTTTTTACAGCATGACCGGTTTCCATGCCTTCCATGTCCTGACCGGGGTCATCTTTCTGTCGATCGTCCTGCGCAACCTGGCCCGCAAGCGCTATTCCACCGAAAAGCATTGGGCGGTGGAGGCGTCGGTGGTCTACTGGCACTTTATCGATGTGGTATGGGTCTTCTTCTACCCGGCTTTGTATCTGATTGGAACCCTACCCCATTAAGAACGTCCCAAGCGGCGGCTCAGCCAGATTGCCTACTGGAGAAAAAAGTGTAAGCCTATGGAAAAGAGATTTTTTTGGGTTGGGACCGGAATCCTGGTGCTGGTCGTGCTGGCGGCAGCCGCGGCTCTCATTTTCAAGAACGCGAGCAAGACTTTTTATGGCTCGGTCATCAACCCTCCCAGCCCTGCTTCGGACTTCTCCCTTCTCGACCAGGCGGGCGGTATTGTCAGGTTGTCAGATTATCGCGGTAAATATGTTTTGCTGTATTTTGGATATTCTCACTGTCCCAATGAATGCCCGGTAAGCATGGCTGTACTCGCCAAGGTGCGCAGCCTGCTGGGCGCACAAGCCGGGCAGGTCCAGGTAGTGCTTGTATCCACCGACCCAGCCGGCGACACCCAACAAGCCATGGCTGGATTTCCTGAACCGATTCGACCCAACCTTTGTTGGCGCAAGAGGCAGCTTGTCCGAGCTCCAGCCGGTCTGGAAGGATTATGGCGTAACGGTCCTGGATGGAGGTGAAACCCACTCAAATTACACGTATTTAATCGACCCGCAGGGGAACCTTCGCCTGACCTATGCGTATCCGGGCAACCCGGATGAGATCGCCGCGGACCTGAAGCTGCTAATCCGAAAGAATTGACCGTGCGGAAAGCCCTGCTCATCCGTTTCCTGATCTGCATCGCGGCCGGGATCCTGCTTGCCATTCCGTTGAGCGAAGTGGGTTTTCTCATCCAGGGCAATACGACCAGCCGTCCAGCCAGGACCATTACATTGGATATCCCACCCGGCACATTTGCCAAAGTAGCCCAGGGGGCAAGCGTGTTGCCTGAGAATATGATCTTTGTTTTGGGCGATACCCTGGTGGTGAATAACCGGGATTCGGTCGCCCATACGCTGGGGCCATTGTTCATTCCCCCCGGTAGTTCTGCCAGCCTGACTCTGGATCATCTCGGGAATCTGTCCTACGTCTGCACGTTCCAGCCCACGAAATACCAGGGCCTGGATGTGCAGGACGCTTTGACCCTGACCACCCGGCTGGAAGGGATTTTAATCGCTGGCATCCCACTTGGAATGCTGTTTGCCCTTTACAGCCTGATCGTGCGGCCTTTGAAGAAGGCCAGCCCGGCCCGGACGGAAGTTCCTCAAGGTAAAGATTGAATGAGCCGGATATTGCGCCGTTCCAGATCATTGATCCGGCTGGTCTGCACGGCAGCCATTCTATCCATAGCCTTGACGGCCTGCCAGGCGATTTCCGCCATTACGGGACCGTCTTTGACCCCAAAATCGGTGGATGCGGATTGTCGTTTCGGGCCGGGGACAGGCTTTTCTTCGATCGCAACACTGCGGCTGGGAGAGACAGCCAAAATCCTTGGGACCATCAGCGATCAATCCTGGTGGCAGGTCAAAGACCCACAGACTCCCGGAACGAAGTGCTGGGTCCCGGGTCCGGATGTCACCAGTTCCGGCGACATTTCCCATGTGCCGGTCGTCCCAATTCCCTCCGGCCTGGTTACAGCCGTGAGCATTTCCGTCCCGGCAGTCATCCACAGCACTTGTGACAATGACACAACCAACCCGATATCCTTTAAAATCTCCATGACAACCAATGGTCCAGCCAAAGTGACCTATCACCTGGAGGTCTACAATAAAGACGGCACGATGTTGCTGATGCACTCCGAGAGCGCCACACTGACCGTTCCATCTGCATCCACGCAAATTGTTGACACCGGCGACGTTATTGATATCGACTGCGGGGATTTTTTTGTCAAAGCGATCGCGGACTCTCCCAATAGCATGATTGCTCATACCAGCTGGTCGGTGGTTTCCCCCTGACCAACCTGCCTCAGGCAGGCTGATTTGGAATCCATGCGCATGCTACGCTTGATGTTCTCGCCTCGCTGGTGGTTCACCACGCTGCTGGTCCTGGCCGGGATCGGGCTGACGATCCGCCTGGGGATCTGGCAGGTGGACCGCTACCGCCAGAACAAAGCCACCAGCGACCACCTGGCTGCCATGCAGGTGGCGGCACCTTTGCTGCTGGGTGGGGGAAATCAGCCTGCCGATTTGACCAGCATGGAATACCGTTCAGTCCAGGCAAGCGGGACATTCGATTTTGCCCACCAGGTGGCAGTACGCAACCAGATCTGGGCGCAAAGCTGGGGGAACGATACGGGTTACATCCTGGTCACGCCGCTGGTCCTTCCGGATGGTTCGGCGGTCCTGGTTGACCGCGGCTGGATCCCGCTCAGCTATGACACGCCGGCTTCCTGGCGGGAGTTCGATGTTTCGGTTCCGGTCACGGTCAGCGGGATCATCCGCCTGCCTGCCACGCCCGGTATGGGCGGCCAACCGGACCCCACTCTGGCCCCCGGCCAGGCTTCCATGGATTTCTGGAATTTCCTAACCCTTAAACGGCTGCAGGAACAGATGCCTTATCCGATCCTGCCGGTCTATATCCAGCAAGCCCCGCTGCTGGATGAACCTGGCCTGCCGTACCGTGCTCTGGCAGTCCCGGTTCAGACGCCTGCAGATACGAATGCGGGGTTTGCAGCGATGTGGTTCGCCTTCACTGCTTTGCTATTTTTTGGCTATCCGTTATACTTGAGAAAATAAATGCCCTGGACCGGGGCGGGTTTGGATAACTTTGTTTTCTTTATATTTGTGAGGAGGAGGCTGAATGTTACCAGTGCTGTTATCACGCCTGCAGTTTGCACTGACAACCGTCTATCACTTTTTCTTTGTCCCGCTGACGCTGGGATTGGTCTGGTTTGTGGCCATCCTGGAGACGATGTATGTCCGCAGCGGGAACGAAACCTATAAAAAGCTGGCGAAATTTTGGGGGAAGCTCTTCCTGATCAACTTTGCCATGGGGGTGGTGACGGGCATCGTCATGGAATTCCAGTTTGGCATGAACTGGGCCGGTTATGCCAACTATGTGGGCGATATCTTCGGGGCGCCGCTGGCGATCGAAGCCCTGCTGGCCTTCTTCCTCGAGTCGACCTTTCTTGGGCTATGGATCTTCGGCTGGGACAAACTTATCCAAAAAACTGCATGCCACGGTCATCTGGCTGGTGGCAATCGGCAGCTCCCTGTCGGCTTTGTGGATCCTGATCGCCAATGCCTTCATGCAGCATCCGGTGGGATATGTGATCAATAACGGCCGGGCGGAGATGGTCGATTTTGGGGCGCTGGTCTTCAATCCCAAGGCCTGGGTCATGTTCGAGCATACCCTTACCTCCGGTTTGACCACGGCAGCCTTTTTCGTTCTGGGCATCAGCGCCTATCACCTGGTCCGGAAAAAGGATCTCGACTTCTTCAAGCGTTCGTTCAACCTGGCTGCCATCGTTGGGACGATTGCCATTGTCCTGGTCATCATCGGCGGGCACGAGCAGGGCTTGTGGCTGCTGCAGAACCAGCCCATGAAAGCGGCTGCCACCGAAGCCCTGTATGAAACCGAGGATCCGGCCTCGTTCTCGCTCCTGACCATTGGCGACCTGTCCGGCCGGCGTGAGGTCTGGTCATATCCGCATTCCCAGCGCGTCCTCAGCCTGTTATATTACAACCGATTGAGCGGGGAAGTGCCCGGGATCAATGACCTGCAAACACAATACGAGGCGAAATACGGAGCCGGGAGATTACATTCCCCTGGTTGTTTTCACCTACTGGGGCTTCCGCTTAATGGTCGGGGCCGGGTTCGCCATGCTGGCCCTGGCCGGTTATGCCCTTTACCACGTCATGCGCAACAAGGTTGGGCCGCAGATCCGCTGGCTGGGTATTGTTCGTCTTTGCCATGGCCCTGCCTTACATTGCCAATACCAGCGGCTGGGTCCTGACCGAGATGGGCCGCCAACCATTCATTGTGTATGGCCTGCTCAAGACCGAAGATGCCATGTCCCCGGGTCTGACCAGCGGGATGGTGTTATTCAGTTTGATCGGTTTCGCCCTGATCTATGCTGCCCTGATGGGCGCGGATGTTTTCCTGCTGGCCAAATTCGCCAAGGCCGGTCCGCCTGCCGTGAAACCGAACCCGGAGATCGTCCGTGGAAAGACAATCCGAGTAGGAATAGGACGGGAGGAAAATATGAATCTCAACATCCTCTGGTTTATCCTGATCGCAGTTCTTATACGTGGGGTTCTTCTTCCTCGAGGGCTTCGATTTCGGGGTGGGCATGCTCCTGCCATTCCTGGGCAAGACCGATACCGAACGCCGGACGATCATCAATACCATCGGTCCGCACTGGGACGGGAACGAAGTCTGGCTGATCACGGCCGGCGGGGCGACCTTTGCGGCTTTCCCGCACTGGTACGCCACCATGTTCAGCGGTTTCTATCCGGCCCTGTTCCTGCTCCTGTTCGCTCTGATCGTCCGCGGCGTTTCCTTTGAGTTTCGCAGCAAGATCGCCAACCCGGTCTGGCGCAGTTTCTGGGACTGGGCGGTCGTCGCTGGTAGTTTCCTGGCCGCCTTTCTACTGGGGGTAGCCTTTGCCAACCTGGCCAAGGGCGTACCGATCAATGACCAAATGCAATACACCGGCACCTTCTGGACGCTGCTCAATCCCTATGGCCTGATCGGCGGATTTTCCAATACTGCCGGATTTCCTCCTGATCGGAGCGATCTTTCTGAGCCTGAAGACGACCGGGGAATTGGGCGAACGTGCCCATGCGGCAGCCCGCCGGCTATGGATTCCCGCCGTCATCCTGATCTTCGCCTTGTTGGTGACCACCTATATCTATACCGATATCCTGGATCACCTGGGCGTCGATCCGGGAGTAGTTCCGATCGCCGCTTTTGCAGCGCTGCTGCTGACAGGCTATTTTATTTACCGGAAGAAGAATGGCTGGGCATTCGGCATGATGGGAACCCACCTGGCCCTGACGCTGATCTCCTGCTTCCAGATCATGTACCCGCGCGTGATGATCTCGAGCACCGATCCGGCTTTCAGCCTGACGATCTACAATGCCTCCTCTTCGCCGTATACGCTGACGGTAATGTCGATCGTCGCCCTGATCTTTGTGCCGGTCGTGCTGGCTTACCAGGGCTGGACCTACTGGGTCTTCCGCAAACGGGTCGGACTCGGAACCCGAATAAATTGACCTATTAGGTGCGATTTGCAGGAAGGGTGCGGAAACGCACCCTTCTTTATTATGGAAAATCCTGAAATTGCTCCGCCTGTCCATGCAAGACACAGTAGAATTACATCAATACCTTATGAATACCAAAAGCCTCCCAACACATCCTGGTCACGGGTGCAACCGGTTATATCGGCGGCCGGCTGGTGCCCCGCTTGCTGGAGGCGGGTCTATCGGGTGCGTTGTTTTGTGCGCGACCCCGAGCGGTTGCGGGATTATTCCTGGTTTGAGCGGGTCGAGATTGCCGAGGGGGATGCGCTGGACGCCGCATTCCCTGGTCAAATGCCATGCAGGGGATAACCGCAGCCTATTATCTGATCCACGGGATGCAGGGCGGGCGGGTGGATGCCGAGCGTGACCTGCAGCGCAGCCAGTAATTTTGCCTCGGCAGCTGAAATTGCCGGCATCCAACGGATCATTTATTTCGGCGAATTGGTGGATCCCACCGATGACCTTTCCCCCTACCTGCGCTCGCGCCACGAAACCGGACACATCCTGCGACTGGGCAGCGTGCCGGTGACGGAATTCCGGGCAGGCATGGTGGTTGGCTCGGGGAGCGCCCTGTTCGAGATGATCCGCTACACGGCTGAACGCCAGCCGGTTTTTATTTGCCCGAAATGGTTCTTTTCCCTGGCCCAGCCGATCGCCATCCGCAACGTGCTGGACTACCTGACGGCGGCATTGGATATCCCCGAAAGCAGCGGCAAATTGATCGAAATTGGCGGGGCCACCCGCCTGACCTATGCCCAGATGCTGCTGGACTACAGTCACGAGCGCGGCCTGAAACGTCTTTTGATCCCCTTCCCGTTTTATGCACCGCGCCTTTCGGCCTACTGGGTGCATATGGTCACGCCGGTGCATTGGCGGGTGATCCTGCCCCTGATCGAAGGCCTGCACTGCCGAGAGCGTGGTGCGGGACGACCTGGCCCGGCAAGCTCTTCCCGGAGATCAATCCGTTGGATTTCCAGACGGCCCTGCACCTGGCGCTTGGGCGGGTGGCCAATGATGACGTGGAAACCTCCTGGAGCGATGCCCTGGTCGTCACGCAGGGGGATAAGCGCCCATTTACGCTTGACCACCACCGAAGGGATGATGCTCGAACGCCGCCGCCTGGTCCTGGACCTGCCGCCTGCCCCGGTTTTTTGCGCCTATACCGGTCTGGGCGGAGAGCGCGGCTGGCTGTATCTGAACTGGACCTGGCAGGTGCGCGGCTGGATGGACAAGCTGGTCGGCGGCGTGGGCCTGCGGCGCGGCCGCCGCCATCCGGACGATATCCGCGTGGGCGAGGCGCTGGATTTCTGGCGGGTCGAGGCGGTCGAACCGGACCGGCTCATCCGCCTGCGGGCCGAGATGAAAGTGCCGGGCAAGGCCTGGCTGGAATTCCAATCCATCCCGCAAGCCGGATGGAAAAACGCTGCTGACGCAGACGGCTTATTTTGCGCCGCGCGGACTGGCAGGTTTCCTCTACTGGTATCTGCTTTACCCCATCCACGGTTTTATTTTCAGCGGATTGATCCGCAAAGTGGCCGAGCGGGCCCGGGAACTGGCCCGAACTTAAAGGTAATACGTATGACTCCCGACAAGTTGATCCTGGTTACCGGTGTGACCGGTTATGTGGGTGGCTGTCTGGTGCCGCGCTTGCTGGAAAAGGGCTATCGCGTGCGGGTGCTGGTGCGTGATCCGGCACTGTCTGTCCGGGCGGCCCTGGCTCGCGCAGGTGGAACTGGTGGCAGGGCGATATCCTCTCACCGGGCGGTTCTGGATCAGGCCATGCAGGGAGTTTCAGCAGCCTATTATCTGGTTCACAATATGTCCAGCGGGCGGAATTATCATGAAAGGGAAATTGAGTCGGCCCGCAATTTTGCTTCTGCCGCCGAGTGCTGCAGGAGTGGAACATATCATCTACCTGGGCGGGCTGGCCGACCCGGCCGAGGATATCGGCCTGCACCTGCGCTCGCGCATCCAGACCGGAGATGCCCTGCGGCAGGGCGGTGTGCCGGTGACAGAGTTCCGCGCCAGCCTGATCATCGGCTCAGGCAGCATTTCATTTGAAATGATCCGCTACCTGACCGAGCAATTCCCCATTCTGGTTGGTCCGCGCTGGATGCATAACCGGACCCAACCGATTGCCATTCAGAATGTACTGGATTATCTCCTGGCTGCGCTGGAAAGCCCGGCCTGCCGCGGGAAGATCTATGAGATCGGCGGGAAAGATGTGCTTACCTATGCCGAGACGATGTCGCATTTATGCGCGCTTGCGCGGGTTGAAACGCCGCATTATTCGCCTTGCCGTGGATTGCCGGTGGATCTGATGGCCAGCATTGGCTGGAAAATTAACGCCTGTCCCGGCCAGGATTGCCGGTCCTCTGCTTGGAGGCATGCGCAGCGACAGCGTGGTGTGTGATGAGTCGGCCAGGCAGGGATTTCCCTCTGATCCAGCCGATCGGTTATGAGAGCTCCGTCTCGCTGGCTTTGGAACGCCTTTCTCCAGGTTGCCTTGAATCTGGCTGGGAAAATGGCGCTTCATCGTTTAGAATTAAACAGGAAGGATTTTTCATCGAAGGTCAACAGATCCGGCTTGCAGGTCAGGCCTGAAGCGGCTTATCGGGCTGTTACGGGGCTGGGAGGCAGGCACGGCTGGCTCTATCTGAACGGACTGTGGAGGCTGCGTGGATTCTTTGACCGGCTGGTTGGAGGTCCGGGCCTGCGTGGGCGCAGGCCGGATGAGCTGCTTGTCGAAGGGGATGTGCTCGATTTTTACCGGGTCGAGGCGCTTGAGCAGGACCGCCTGGTGCGTCTGCAGGGCCGAGTTGAAAGCCCCCGGTCTGGGTTGGATGGAGTGGCGTATCCAACCGCATGCCGGAAGGAGCTGCCTGGCTTTCGCAAATTGCATACTTTGCTCCCAAGGGAGCGCCTGGTTTTCTTTATTGGTATTTGTTACTGCCTTTTCACCGCCTGGTGTTTACCGGCTTGCTGAAGGCGATTGCCCGCCGGGCGGTTGATGCCAGACAATCCGGAAAGGAATTGATCGTTTTGCCAAAAAGGAGGACCCGATGAATATCAATTTCAAGATGTGGAAGACGGCCCTGTGGGGCCTGGTAAAAATGGATAAGAAGGAGGAATGGGACCGGCTGGATGTCATCTCCAAATGGCTGATCGCCACCCGTTCTGCCGTGACCACGGTGACGCTGTACGCCTGCGTCATTGGCGGACTGCTGGCCTGGCGCGACGGTCATTTTGCCTGGCTGCCGTGGATCATCGTCACGCTCGGACTGTTCATTGCGCATGGGACGAACAATTTCCTGAACGACTACACCGATTTCAGCCGCGGCGTGGATAAGGATAATTATTTCCGCACGCAGTACGGCGTCCATCCGCTGGTGCAGGGCTTTTGGACGAAGCGCCAGCAGCTCACCTGGTTCCTCGTCAGCGGAGTGCTGGCATTCCTTTCGGGAGTCTATGCGCTCTTCTATACCAACTTTTCAGCCCGCTGATCATCGGCCTGTTCGCCTTCGGGGCGCTGGTATTGCTCTTCTATACCTGGCCGCTCAAATACCTGGCGCTGGGTGAACTGTGCATTTTCCTGATCTGGGGCCCGATCCTGGTGGCAGGCGTGTACAGCGTGCTGGCGCAGGGCTGGACCGCCAATACCTGGATGGTGGCCCTGGCGGGTGTGCCTTTTGGTTTGAGCGTGGTCAGCATCAACATCGGCAAGCACATCGACAAGTCTGCCCAGGACAAGAAGAAAGGCGTCGGTACGCTGCCGGTGCGGATTGGCGAGAAGGCCACCCGCTACCTCAATATGGCCGTCCTGGTATTGATCTACCTGGTCATCCTCTACCTGATCTTCGTGCCGCGTTTTTTCACCCCGGTCATGTTGATCGTTTTCCTGGCCGGCAAACGCCTGTTTTACGCGGTGGCCGTGCATGCCAAGCCGCGCCCGGCGGAACCGCCCAAGGAATGGCCGGGCTGGCCGATCTGGTTCTGCGGGTTTCGCCTTCCATCACAACCGCCTGTTTGAGAACCTGTTCATCCTGGGCCTGCTGGCAGATGTGCTCCTGCGCCTCTTTCTGCCGGCTTTCTGGCCGGTAGAGGTAGAACGCCCGTGGAAATCTGTGCCTCCATGACCCGCCGACTGTTGGCCCTCGCCCGTGACAGCCGCTTCGCCCTGGCTGCCACGATCCTGTCCGGATTCCTGGCCGGCCTGCTGACCATCGGGCAGGCCGCCGCGCTCAGCCGGGTGATCGAGCGGGTCTTCCTGGGCGGGCAGATCCTTGCCGGATGTGGCGGGGCTGCTCAGGCTGATCCTGCTGATCGTCCTGCTGCGGGCCGTGCTGGCCTGGGGCAGTGAGGTCAGCGCCAAGCCTGGTGGCAGTGCGGATCAAGAGCGACCTGCGCCAGCGCCTTTTTGATAAGATCCTGCGCCTCGGCCCGGCCTATACGCGCCGCGAACGCACCGGCGAACTGGTCAATACCGCCGTCGAAGGGATCGAAGCGCTGGATGCCTGGTTCAGCCAGTACCTGCCGCAACTGGTCATCGCCGCGCTGGTCCCATTGAGTATCCTGGTCGTCGTTTTTCCACGCGACCCGCTCTCCGGCCTGATCCTGCTCATCACCGCGCCGCTCATCCCGCTCTTCATGTACCTGATCGGCAAGACCGCCGAAGCCCTGACCAAGCGCCAGTGGGACACGCTCAGCCGCCTGAGCGCGCATTTCCTCGACAGCCTGCAGGGGCTGACGACGCTCAAGGAACTCGGCCGCAGCAAGGAACAGGCCGATTCCATCGCCGAGGCCAGTGATCGTTTCCGGGATGTGACCCTGGGGGTGCTGCGCGTCACCTTCCTCTCGGCACTGGTGCTCGAACTGGTGGCGACCATCAGCACGGCCCTGGTGGCCGTGGAAGTGGGGCTGCGGCTGCTCTACGGGCAGCATGGCTTTCCAACCGGCCTTGTTCCTGCTGCTGCTGGCCCCGGAGTTCTACCTGCCCTCTGCGCATGCTCGGTCTGCGCTTCCATGCCGGCATGTCCGGCACGAGCGCCGCCCGGCGGATTTTTGAGATTTTGGATGTGCAGAGAGACAGGGAACCAGGAACAGGGAGACAGGGATCAGAGCAGTTACTGCCAATACCTGATTACCTGATCCCTTATCACCTATTCTCTACTCTCTCCTTATCCAATCTCTCCTACACTTATCCCGGTGAAAGCGAACCTGCCATACACGACCTGGCTCTGGAGATCCGGGCCGGGGAGCATATCGCCGTGGTCGGCTCCAGCGGGGTGGGTAAAACCACCCTGGCGGCCCTGCTGCTGCGATTTATCGAACCGGGCCGCGGCGGATTGTCTCTCAACGGGCTGCCATCCAGCGGCATCCCGCTCGAAACCTGGCGCAGAGTGTTTGCCTGGGTGCCCCAGGATCCGCATCTTTTCCATGACACGATTGGCCGCCAACCTGCGCCTGGCCAGGCCGCAGGCCACAGACGAGGAATTACGGGCGGCGGCGCGCCTGGCGCACCTGGACGAATTCGTCCAATCTCTGCCGGACGGATACGCCAGCCATGATCGGCGAGCAGGGCGCACGCCTGAGCGCCGGGCAGGCCCAACGCCTGGCGATGGCACGGGCTTTCCTTAAGGATGCCCCGATCCTGATCCTGGATGAACCGACTTCGAGTCTGGACCCGCAGCAGGAGACCCTGGTCGAAACTTCCCTGCGCGACCTTGATGCAGGACCGGACTGTCATCACCATTGCCCACCGCCTCAACACGGTTTTCCAGGCCGACCGGATCCTTGTCCTGGAAGCTGGTCAGATCGTCGAATCCGGCACACACCGGGAACTGCTGGCGAAAAATGGAGTCTATGCCGCGCTGGTGAACCCTTATATCAGTCTCGAAGATCACCCTCCAGAAAGATCGAAAGTCAAATCGTCGCCTGTCCAACCCGACCTTCGACCTTTGACCTTTGACATCAGAGTCCTCGCCCAATCCAAAACCTCCTTCCTCTCGCCTTTCCCCATCTCCCCCGTCTCCTTTCCTTCCTGCGCGGTTCCTGGGCTGGGTGGCTCTCTCGGTTCTGCTGGGCGTCCTGACGGTCGGCAGCAACGTCGGCCTGATGGGCACCTCGGCCTTCCTGATCTCGGCGGCGGCGCTGCACCCCGAGATTGGAACGCTGGAAGTGGCGATCGTGGGTGTGCGCTTCTTCGGGATCAGCCGGGGCGTTTTCCGCTACCTCGAACGTCTCAGCTCCCACAATGTGACCTTCCGCCTGCTCGGCCGCCTGCGCACCTGGTTCTACCGGGCGCTCGAACCGCTCGCTCCGGCCCGCCTGATGCAGTACCGTTCCGGCGACCTGCTCGGCCGGATCGTCTCGGATGTGGGTGCATTGGAAGATTTCTATGTGCGCGTGGTCTCGCCCGTTATGGTGGCGCTCCTGGTGACGGCCGGGATGACCTTCTTCTTTGGCCGCTATGCGCCTGCCCTGGCCTGGACTTATCTTGTCTTCATGCTCCTGCTCGGATTGGGCGTCCCGCTCCTGGCTTCTGCCCTCAGCCGCCGGGCGGGCGCGCAGCTCATCTCCCAGCGCGCCGGACTGCAGGCCCGCCTCGTGGATGGCATCCAGGGCCTGGCCGACCTGCTCGCCTTTGGACAGAGGCGCGCAATATTCGCAGGGCCTGCTGGACGAAGGCCGGCTCTTCGGTAAAACGCAGCGGCGCCTGGCCTGCCCTGACCGGGCTTTCCAGCGCTCCTGACCGTCCTGCTGGTGAACCTGGGCATGCTGGCCGTGCTGGTCATGACCATTCCGCTCGTCCGGGCGGGTCAGGTCCCGGGGGTCATGCTGGCCGTCCTGACCCTGGCAGCGCTGGCCGGGTTCGAAGCGGTCCTGCCGCTCCCCCAGGCTGCCCAAACCCTGTCTTCCAGCCGCCAGGCTGCCCGGCGCCTGTTCGAGATCGTGGATACCAGGCCGGCGGTTGAGGATGGTAGTGAAGTGAATAGAGAACAGAGAATGGAGAGCAGTGCACTAATCCTCTGCCCTCTCCATCTCCTGCCCTCTTCTTTCACCTACCCGGGCGAATCCCAACCTGCTCTGCAGGAGATCAGTTTTCGAGCTTCCTCCGGGCAAACACATGGCCATCGTTGGGCCGAGCGGAGCCGGAAAATCCACCCTGGTGAACCTGCTGCTGCGTTTCTGGGATTATTCAGACGGACAGATCCTGCTGGATGGGCGTGACCTGCAGGCTTATCCCCAGGAGCAGGTGCGGCAGCTGTTCAGCGTCATTTCCCAGCGCGCCTGGTTCATGAACGACAGCCTCCGCCGGAATCTGCTGCTGGCGCGTCCAGCCGCGACGGATCCCGAGCTCCAGCAGGCCTGCCAGCGCGCCCGCATCCACGATTTCATCCTTGGATTGCCGCGGGGCTACGAGACCTTGATCGGCGAGCGCGGCTATCGCCTGAGCGGCGGGGAACGCCAGCGCCTGGCGATCGCACGCGCATTACTGAAGGATGCGCCCATCCTGCTTCTGGATGAACCCACCGCCAATCTCGACGCGCTGACCGAGCGCCGCATTCTCGATACGCTCTTCTCCCTGGCGCAGGGACGCTCGCTCCTGCTCATCACCCACCGCCTGGTGGGGCTGGAGAATATGGATGAGATCCTGGTGCTCGAGCATGGGCGTATCGTGGAACGCGGGACGCATGCTGGCCTGTTGGCAATGCAGGGCCTTTACCGCCGCTTGTGGGATCTGCAGAACCGGGTGTTGGGAGAAAAATAATTATTGGCGACTTTGTACTTGTGCCGCAGAGGGTTTTGTTATATGCTTGTTTTATGAGACATGCAGATGGTTTGTTTGAGATAAAAATTCCGTTCCAATTGATTAAATCCCTTTTCGCCAACTTCCGGAGTGAACGACTCTTCACGAAAGGAGCGCTCGTATGACCCAGTTCTTCCCGCCCAAAAGGAACTTTCGATCGCTTTCAGTCAAGGACCTGTTGGAAGCGCGTGAAGCCTACCATGCCTACCTGGCCAACCTGGAGAACGTGATCGCGACGGCAATCGGTCGATATCGCATTCGCAAGGTTGATCCGGATGCTCAAACGACAAATGCCGGCGAACCCAAAAAATGGAGGCCGCGTGACGAGCACGTCCCTCCCCGAACCTTGCAAAATACCCTGGTAAATGACGAATCCTGGCCCTGTATTCTGGTATTTCGTTGACAAATGGCGTCAACAAGGTGAAATTGTCAAAACAAATCCGGATCAGGTGGTCCCGCGCTTTCTATACCTGCCGGATGGCCGGGTGGTACCCACCTGTGTGATCCTGGCCGAAAGATACACGCCTGCGCTCCCGCCCTTGCGCAACCTTACTTTCCCCGACCAGTTGATCGGTGGGGGCTACCCCATTTTTTCGGATGAACAGGAACAAGAGCACGTCGGTTCGCTGGGCTGCCTGGTGTCGGACGGCGATATCGTTTACGCATTGACCAACCGGCACGTGACCGGTGAGGAAGGCCGGCCGATCTATTCCATGTTACGCGGGCAGAAAATCCAAATTGGGATGTCGGCCAAGAGCCGCCAGGAACAAAAGAGCCAGTTGGGCAAGCGCTTGTTCAAGGACGTCTACCCGGATTGGCCGGGATCGCGTTCCTTTGTCAACCTGGACGCGGGTTTGATCCGCATCGATGATTTGAATTGTTGGACTGCCCAGGTGTTTGGGATCGGTGAACTGGGCGATCCGGTCGACCTCAACACCGATACCATCTCGCTCGATCTGATCGGCTGCCCGGTGCGCGCCTTTGGCGGCGGGTCGGGAGAGATATCGGGGGAAATCCAGGCGCTCTTTTACCGGTACAAATCCATTGGAGGTTTCGAATATATCAGCGACCTCCTGATCGGTCCGCGTGCTGACATGCCGCTGAATACCCAGCCGGGCGACTCTGGCACGCTCTGGTTCTTTGATCCTGCCCCCATTCCGGGAGAGCCCTCATCAAAGAGAGCAGACGGAAGAGCGCCAGCGTCTTCGCCCGATCGCTTTGCAGTGGGGCGGACAAACGGTGATCGATAGCGCAGGGGAAGGCACGCTGCGATTCGCGCTGGCCACCTGCATCAGCACGATCTGCCGCGAGCTGGATGTGGACATCCTTCCGGATTGGAACATCGGCCACAGCGAGTATTGGGGGAAAACCGGCCATTACAAGATCGCCGCGGCGGCCTGCGAGTTGATCGATACGGCACAGCCGATGATGAAAAGACTCAAAACCTTGCTGATGAACAACCTGGATGCGATCGCATTCGATGACCAGGCCATCCTGGATGGGGAACTCAAGAAGATCGAACTCGAAGCAGTTCGTGCCGCTGGCGGACGTGCCGGACCTGGTCTGGCGCACCACCCGCAAGCTGGATTCGTCGAACCACTTTGCCGATATGGACCAGGCCGGCAATGGCGATTTCGCCGGGAAAACCCTCCTGGATGTTTGCCAGAAGCCAAAAAACGTCAGCCTGGAAGTGTGGAACAAATTCTATGAAAGCCTGGGGGTTGCGCCCAAGGACCGCGGCGCGCTGCCGTTCCGGGTCTGGCAGATCTACAAGCATATGGTCCAGTTTGTCCGGGAGGGGAAACTGGCTGAGTTCATTTGCGCGGGCGGCGTTTTATCGCACTACGTCGCCGATGCCTGCGAGCCGCTGCACGTTTCCTTTCTGCACCATGGCCGGCCCGGATTCCCCGCAGAAGAGCGGGTCCATTCCATCTATGAGACCGATATGCTCGACCGGTTCGCAACCGAGCTGCTGGCGGGGGTCAATGCGAGCATAGACACTCGCACGGCCAGGGCGGATTTCAAAGGCGGTTTCAAAGCGGCTGTTTCCGTGCTGGGGTTGATGCAGACTGCCATCGGAAAATTGCCGCCGCTCAAGATCATTGAAGCCTTCGATCAACAAAGCGGGAAGGAGCGCCTGCCGTATATGTGGAGCGTTCTTAAGGACGATACCGCTTTTTGCATGGCCGAAGGCTGTCTGCGCATGGCTGCCATCTGGGCCAGCGCCTGGAAGGAAGGCGGTGGAAGTAAGATCAAGGCCTCCGCCCTCGCGGAAGTGAGCCGTGATACCCTGAAAGCGCTCTATTACGATAAGACATTCCTGCCGGCCTACCGGCTGAACGATCCGGCCCTGGCAGCCGACCTGCTCTGAAAGGAAAACCCATCATGAACGAAGACAAACGCGCAGACCTGTTAAAAGATGAGTACATCATGTTGCAGCATTTTTATGAAGATATCGACAGCAAGGGGCTGACCATCAAAGGCTGGTCGATCACGGTCGCCCTGGCGACCATCGGCGCCGGCGTCGTCTATCGCAAGGAGGTCTTGTTGGTCGGTGTCCTGGCCGCGCTGGTGTTCTGGTATCTGGAAGCGCATTGGCGGGGCCTGTCCCATTTCTTCTCTCAACGAATAAAAGCCATCGAGCTGGTCTTTCAAAGTGAGACAATGGAAGGAGGACAGCCCCGCTGCAAGTCTATGCAACCTGGTCGGCGGAATACAAGAAAGTCAAAGACCAGACTCTACGATACATGTTCAAGCAGTCTTCCTACCTTCCGCACGTGGTCATTGCCGCGGTCTGTTTGCTGCTCTATTTTCTTCTCTAGGCGGGATCCGGAAAAAGCAGCGCCGGGACATTCCAAGGAGGTTTACAGCATGTCTGATATAAAATTCGAGATCATTAAAAAGATCGGTGTGCTATCCACGTCGGCCTCCGGCTGGACCAAGCAGCTCAACCTGATCAGTTGGAACGATCGTGATCCAAAATATGACATTCGTGAATGGTCTCCGGATGGCGAGAAGATGGGCAAGGGGGTCACCCTTTCCAGGGAAGAGCTGTTGGCCCTGAAGGACCTGCTGGAGAAGTTCGAGCCATTCGGTTGATTGACCATCCCTCACTCCTGCTCAATTTTAGCAACAGCCTCTTTCAACAGGGATCTGGAATCTTTCAGGGGAGAGTATCCCTGACCGTATCGGGCATGGAAAAAAAGCTTGGCTGTCCGCCTCGTGGGGGGTCCCTGCCAGTAAGCATGATATAATCATTCCAACAACACAGATGGTCAGGTTCCGGGCGCCAGTCCTTTTGCAGGGCTGGCGTTTTTGCTCTTTTCCCCCGCTCGTTCGAACAAGGAGGCGTTATGGACTTTCATGTTGGTGATCCGGTCATGCACTGGACCTTTGGCCTCGGCCAGGTGGTTGGGCTGGAGGAACGCGATATCTCCGGCCAGAAGATGATTTATTATGAAGTCAAGGTGCGCGACCTGACCGTCTGGGTCCCCGCCGATGCCAATCTGGACAGCCGCCTGCGTCCCCCGACACCCGCGGGCGGTTTCGCCCGGTTATTCGCCATCCTGGCTGGAGCCCGGGAACTGCTCCCGGACAACCGCCTGGAACGCAAAAACCGGCTGCTGCAACAACTGAGCGACGGCCGGGCCGAATCGCTTTGCCGGGTCATCCGCGACCTGACCGCCTACCGGCAGGGCAAGTCTTTTAACGAAAGCGACCAGTATCTTTTGAAGCGCGTGCAGAATGTGCTGCTCGGCGAATGGGGCTTTTCCCTCTCCATTTCGGTCTTTCAGGCCGAGTCTGACCTTTCCCACCTGCTGAAAGCCGGCGTTGCCGGATAATATCCAGCCAGGCTGGAGATTGAGGAAATCCAATTTTTGGATGAATAAAAGCCCGGCAGAAGGACTGCTGGCCTTGCAATAATTGGTAAACAAAAGGGGATCAGGCTTCCGAAGTTTTCAAGCTTCGGAAGTTTGTTAAAAAAGCCCAACAACGCTTAATCGAAATAATCATTAGCGTAGCAGGTCGGTCATTGGGCTGGCTGCGGCATCATTGCCTGTCTGCGTCGGAAGTCCAAAGATATCCTCGACCGTGCGCAGCATTGAGAAATGGGTATAGGCTGCGGAGGATGCCACACCACCGGTCTGGGCTCCGGAGCCGGCGAAGATGGTCAACACCTGGTTGCCCAGGCTGCCGCCTTCATCCCAGGTCAGGATCACCAGGCAGGCTTCAACCGTACAAGCCGGTGAGGTCAGGATCGCCGGCAGGTTGTTACTCAGCCAGGTATCGCCGGTGCTGACCGGGCAATCGTGCATGTTGCTGCACATGTCCGGTGTGATGAAGACGTAATTTGGCGTGGTGGAAATGGAAGCCAGGTCAGTCGCAAGAGCGCTATAGGGCACCACGCCGGCATTGCAGCGGGCTGCGTTGGTGCGAATATCGTCAAAGTATATGAAGGGATCATGCTTGGGCGCATAATTGCCGGATGAAACCAGGCTGCACGCTGCCGGCATCGATTCCATGTAGCCTTTCCAGGTCAGGCCTGCAGCTTCCAGGTTATCGGCCAGGTTGGTGGCAGTCACATGGCAGGTGGATGAGGGGTTGCAATCGATGGTAATGCCATAGTTGCTGCCGCCAAACATGTCCAAATAATTGGGCAGGCTGGGGTGGGTGATCGCAAAGTAATTGGTGGCGCGTGCATAGGCGTTGCCCAGGCTGGTGATGTAGGGGGACGAACTCGTATTCCAAACCTCAGCGTAGCTGTGGTTTTCCATGACGACTACAAAAACATGCTTTATGGTTGAACCGGGGGGAGTGCTCACCGGTGTGGATGTCGGCGTGGCTATCGCGGTATTTGCAGGCGTAACGGTGGGTGTATTTGTGGGCGTATCGGTAGGTGTATTGGTCGATGTGTTCGTCGGTGTATTGGTGGGAGTATTCGCAGGCGTATCGGTAGGCGTACTGGTCGATGTGCTCGTCGGTGTATTGGTGGGAGTATTCGCAGGCGTATTGGTAGGCGTACTGGTCGATGTGCTCGTCGGTGTATCGGTGGGAGTATTCGCAGGCGTATTCGTAGGCGTACTGGTTGAGGTACTTGTGGGTGTCGGGGTAAAGGCTCCTCCCAAATCGACGATCAATTGGGGTGCATTGGCGCCAGATTTCGCGCCCGGCCAGGCTGATGGCGGTGAAACCGGGAGTCGTAATCCCAAAGCTGAACGTGCCATTCCCGGTCACATAACCGGTCACATCCAGCGTGATCCAGGTCCCGCTCCTCACGGCCGCAGAAGCAGCCAGGCTGCTCCCCATGGCTGGCGCGTTGCTGAACTTGATGGTTGTCTCCCCCCAGGTGTTGTTGGCCACAGAGCGGAGGACCAGTCCTCTGGTGGAAGTGCTGTTGGCACGCACAAGCAGACGGACCCGGCTGATCGATCGACCACCCGCTCCCACCACGCTGAAGCGCAGGTAGCTGTTCACGCTGGGTGAGGCGTCTACCCGTAAGGTGGTTGCTGTACCGAAGTTGGCGTTGGGTTGGCTTGAGTCAACATAAGAATCCGCAACCGGCACAAAGGTCAGGCTTTGCCCCAGGCTGATTGTGGGTGTGCTTGTCGCTGCTGCAAGGGTTGCCGTAGAGGTATTGGTTGCCGTTGGACTTGCTGTGGCTGTGGGAGTATTGGTCGCCGTCGGACTGGGTACTGTAGGGGTGCTGGTTGCCGTTGGACTTGCTGTGGCCGTGGGTGTGTTGGTCGGCGTCGAGCTGGGTAATGTAGGGGTGCTGGTTGCCGTTGGACTTGTTGTCGCCGTGGGTGTGTTGGTCGCCGTCGGACTGGGTACTGTAGGGGTGCTGGTTGCCGTTGGACTTGTTGTCGCCGTGGGTGTGTTGGTCGCCGTCGGACTGGGTACTGTAGGGGTGCTGGTCGCCGCTGGACTTGTCGCGCTGGGGGTGTTGGTCGCGGCTGGAGGGGTATCCGTGGGTGTGGCGAGGCTATTGATGGTAACGATCAATTGGGGCGCATTGGCACCGGATTCACGCGCGGAAAGGCTGATGGCAGTCACGCCGGGTGTCGAAACCCCGAAACTGTAGCTGCCGTCCCCGGTCACGCTGCCGGTCACATCCAGCGTGACCCAGGCGCCGCTTGTAACTGAACCAGATGTGGCCAGGCTGCTGCCTGTGGCCGGAGCGTTGCTGTAATTGAGTGTGGCCTCCCCCCAGGTGTTGTCGGCCACCGGTTTGGCAACCAGTCCCTGGGAAGACCCGCTGTTGGCGTGGATCAGCAGGCGAACCTGGCTGATCGTCTGTGCGCCCACTCCCGACACGCTAAAGCGCAGGTAGCTGTTCACGATGGGTGAGCCGTCCACCCGCAAGGTGGTTGCTGAACCGAAGTTGGCGCCGGGTTGGCTTGAATCAACGTAAGAATCCGCAACCGGGATAAAGGTCAGGTTTTGAGTGGCCGCCGCGGAAGGGACCAGGAAAAGGCTGGCCAACAATCCGGCGATCAGCAGGGTTATCAAGAAACGTACCAGGTAAGGTTTTTTACCAAACATGCGAGACTTCTCTCGATATTTTTAGTTCAGCGGCTTTGGAGGGGGTTTTGGCTATGCAAGGGATTACAGTCCACCGGGCGTCTCGCCCGTTGAGCGAACCTCTCAAGGAGAATTCGCTAAACTGTAACCCTTCTCGTTCCTGTAGAGGAACTGCTTTGGAACCAAAGGTGAGTAACCATATCATAATTATCTGATTTTTACAATGGTCCGTTTATGGTCTGATTTCTGGCCGTGGACACGAAAGTGCCTTGATTTCTTATCGTCTGAGCGAAAGCGGCCCGCACGCCAGGCTGCCTGCCACAGCCCGCCGATATTTTTCCTCCCCCATTTTTGTACTATAAAATGGGGGAGGTGCCGACAGGCGGTGGGGGTCTTGGCGGGGCCCGCAATTCGCTTTTCGTTGTACAATAAGGTATCGCCTTTTATGGGGTCCCCGTTATTGGGAGTTGGGTGTACGGGGGTCTACCTGTTCGCTGGTTTGATTAAGCAGGGCTATGAACGAAGCCGATACTTGCCGGACCTATATATTGCCGAAGCTCAAGGATGCCCATTGGGAGGACGACGCCATCCTGGAACAGGTTGTCTTGACTCCCGGGCGGATTGTCCCATTGGGCGGCAGCCATACCCGCAAGGCCGGACTGCGCCCGGATTACGTGTTGTGCATCCGGCGTAATATCCCGATTGCCGTGATTGAAGCCAAGGCGGAATACAAACATCCTGCCCAGGGCTTGCAGCAGGCCCTGCAATATGCCGAGATGATGGGCCTGAAATTTGCCTATGCCTGCAACGGCAAAGAGTTCGTCGAGCATGATTTCATCACCGGTCAGGAACGTACGCTGGATAAATTCCAGCTGGAAGAACAGCGGCGGCTGGTGGCGTACCTGGATGGGCTGCAGGCGCAAGTGTCCCAACTGCGCGCATACCAGGAAGAAACGCAGAAGGAATTGGACGCGCTGATGCCGAGTATTCTCGATAAGGCGTTCAAGGGAGAGATGTGAAATGGAAACTAAAACGACAGAACCGACAAAAGGGAAATCGCATGGTAAGTTGACTGTTGAAACCGCCCAACATCTCCAGGATTTTTTAAAGGATAAGGGCTACGATGTGCTTTATGATCATGGTGATTCGTCGAATAAAAATGTGGGGACAATCGTATCCTGGTATGGCGACGGGAAGAAGCCTGAACGGGAAACCGAATTGAGCCAATTGGATCTGGCGATTGTTGAGCATAGGCTCCAGCAAAGTGATTGCTCTTATCGAAATTGAAGAAACAAATGACAGGCCCAAGACTTTACTGGGAGACGTATTTTCCGTTCTGATAGGTGACCAAATTAATTTTCGAGAAAAGTCTCTATCAGTCGGGCGTTGGACAACCTTGATGATCGTTGGGTTTAGCAAAGAGCCGCATGTGAAACGAAACCAACATATTCTTGCCAAGGTGGAAAGGATAAAGCCTGCCCTTAGTTCAAAGAATTCATCAATTGGTAAAGTGATCATCAAAACATTTGCTGATGAGGCAAAGTTACCCGCGTTGATACTGTACGAGCTGGATAAGATGTTCAAGGGAGAGTAGTAACCCCCTCCTGCCGAAGGCGGAGGGGGTTGCCGTACCTGGATGGGCTGCAGGCGCAAGTGTCCCAACTGCGAATCCACCAGGAAGAAACGCATAAGGAATTGTCCGCGCTGACTTCATTTGTGTGGAAAGAGAAGGAAAAAAACAATGGCACTTCTTGCGGAAGAACTTGTCGAGGAATGGCTGAACAGAAACGGTTACTTTACTATTCGGGGAATAAAACTTGGCGTTCATGAAATTGATTTGCTTGCCCTTCGGGTGAATGGCCCAAATATTGAAGCTCGTCATATTGAAGTCCAGGCTTCCGTTCATCCCGTAAGCTATTTCAGTCCACTACCCAAGGAAGTTCGGAAGATTACAGGGCGCGGTATTAACAGTACAAAGACTCGCTCAGAAAACGAACTGCGAAACGGCATCAAGGAATGGGTGAATAAGAAGTACTATCTTGAAGTAAAAGAAAAAATTCGAAAAAAACTATTCCATGGTCCATGGAGCTTTGAACTGGTTGTCCATCTAGTGAAATTTCCGCAAGAACTTGATCTTCTTAGAGAGCAAGGTATCCTGATTCACAATTTGGATGATATAGTTGCAAGCTTATCTGAAGGTCACAACACGATTATCCCAAGTGCATCAGGTTCAGACTTGTTTGAATTGGTTATGCTAGGGAGAGAATAGAATGACAGCAGCAAAACCTTATGGAAATATAAGCACAGCCAGTATCATGGTTATCGGTCATGACCCACGCCTCCAACATGCCCGGCCGAGGCAGAATATGCTTTTTTTCTGGATTATCTGGATAAGTTTGAAGTAACTCCATACCTATGGACCAGATAAGAGAAAATACGAATTGGCACGTGCAGTTGTTGATTATGTCAGCCACCTGGCGGGTCATCAGGTGTCGATGGATAGTTTGTATGTCACCAACTTGTGCAATGAATTCCTCCCTTCCACCCATGGGGAAGGTACAGTCTTGATCCCGGAGGCAGAAGCAAAGAAGGGCTATAAGGATATTTGCCGGGCAATCGACCAAGGACATTTCAAGGTCATTGTTCCCACGTCCTGCCAGGTCTTTTACCACCTTTGCTGCCTGGGCTTTCTGGATGAAAAGAACGAACGAATCACCCTGTTTGTAAAGAACGCCAGCCCTAAAAAAGACAAGCAGGAACCTAGGAGCGTACGTTACCGCTGGTAAAGCCCCATTCCTGGAAGTATGTGGGGAACGATTTCACCATAACGGTATTCCTCGTCGTACCAGTCCTGCATGTCAAACAATGGCCGATCAAAACGAGAGCAATTCGATATACAGACCCGATGGAACAGGGCGAAACAGGAGATTAGTGAAATTCTAAAATGAGCCAAATATTCGCGCTTAGTTTTAATATTTCCAGAAGTCCACACCTGGGCAAAGCTTTACCCCGATCGATTACGATAAACGTGTGGAGAAAGGTAATTGCCCCACAGTCCGCAAACGACATTATTTCAAGAGGATGAATTTGTCGAGTTGTGTCATTGGAAGACACCCCGCAGTCGGCGGCTTGTTCAGCAGCAATCCTGAAGATTTCATCAAGGATGTCACGCATACCGCACTCATCACCCCGAGCGAACGCCTGCGCATTGAAGTGCTCACCCTGCTCAACGGTGTCAGCTGGCCCACCGCCTCCGTGTTGTTGCATTTTGGGTATGATAATCTCTACCCGATCCTGGATTTCCGGGCTTTATGGTCGCTAGGCAGTTGATGCTTCGCAGGTGCGTTACAACTTTGATTTCTGGTGGGAGTATACCCAGTACAGTCGAAACCTTGCTACGGAATGCGGGCGTATCCATGCGGGTACTCGATCGGGCCTTGTGGCAATTTTCCAAAGAAAAACAAGGCGTGTAGGTTGCCTTTCGGCGTGAAAATAGGAGATCCGAACCATGTCCGAAAGCAAATACGAGATCATCAAGAAGATCGGCGTGCTTTCCAAATCCACCTCGGGTTGGGAGAAGCAACTCAACCTGGTTAGGTGGAACGATAGAGACCCAAAATATGACATCTATGAATGGTCCCCGGATGGGGAGAAGATGGGCAAGGGGGTCACCCTGTCCAGGGAGGAATTAGTGGCGCTGAAAGAGTTGCTGAATAACTCGACAACGTTAGATTAGGTTTTTTCGACACGCCTGCTGGTAAAAAACTTAGAAAAAAAGCTTTTTCCTTTCCTTCGTGCTCCTTTGCGACCTTTGTAGTGAGAGTCTTTTTGCTTCAATTGAAATGTAACATTGTCGAAATAATATCGAGGCGTAATTGGAATAGAGACTGAAGAGAGCACCCTCGTTGAACGAAGGTCGGTCAGGATGGGGAACGGTTTGCTATCGGAGCTTTGATTGTAGAATACGCTTGGCTTCCCGGGCTATCACCAGACGATCCTTGGGTGCGTTTTCTTATTTTCCTTGGTGTTATTTCGTTTTCTTCTTGGATAATCTCCCCCTTCTCAATCCAGAACATTTGTGCTAATATTCAGCATCACCTTTTTCGAAAAAACAACCGCCATGTTGAATTCTCTGCCTCATTCCATACAACCTCTTCCCTCCGGCTCATGCCTTCATCCGTACTCGCATGGCCTCAGCCACCCGTCCAGATCGCCTATTCGTTCCGCGAAAAAATTAAAAAAAGTGACTTTAATTCCCTCTGCTTCCTCATTGCAAATGATCGATCCTCGCTCACAAATCATCCATCACCAATTAATTGTTCCTCCTTTGTTCCGCGGATCAATTACCATCCTTTCAAATCCTCTAGTCGTTCCTCCGTCGTTACGCGGAACGACTACCTCCTGGTTCCACGCCCAATCATCAATCAAAAATCTACAATCAAAAATCCTCAAAACCCGCTTGCGCCTCTCCCACATGCGTGCTATAATCCATTCGACCTTTAGCTTGACATATCCCCGTCAAGATGACAAGTTGAATTTCTTGAACCCTTACCCAACCCCTTAAAATCGAATATGCAAACAAGCCTGCTCTGGGGGGCTTGTCCTTTGCCTTATTCCCATCATTCATTTCAATATCTACATTGAGAAAGCCATATGAACATACTTGAACTTGAAAATAAACCCTTGGCCGAATTGCGCGGCATCGCCAAGGAATTCAACGTGGTCAATGCCAACCGCCTGAAGAAAGAAGCCCTCATCCTGTCCATTTGCCAGGAGGAGGCCGCCAAGCAGGGCATCGACATGCGCGGCGGCATCCTCGAGATCATGAGCGAAGGCATCGGTTTCCTGCGCTCGGCCCGTTACAGCATCAGCGAAGACGATGTCTACGTCTCGCAGGCGCAACTGCAGGCGCTACGAAATGCGTTCCGGCGACCTGGTCATCGGGCATGTCCGCCCGCCGCGCGAATCGGAACGCCATTGGGGCCTGATCAAGGTGGAATCCGTCAACGGGATCGACCCGGAAGAAGCCCGCCGCCGGCCCCGTTTCGAGGACCTGACCCCCATCTTCCCCGACCGCCGCTTTGACCTGGAGACCAAAGGCGATATCCTCTCCACCCGCCTGATCAACCTGATCGTCCCGATCGGGCGCGGCCAGCGCGGCCTGATCGTCTCGCCGCCCAAGGCCGGTAAAACCACCATTTTGAAGCAGATCGCCAATGCCATTTCCACGCAATACCCGGATGTGCACCTGATGGTTGCCCTGATCGGTGAGCGCCCGGAGGAAGTGACCGATATGGATCGCTCGGTGGATGCCGAAGTGATCGCTTCCACCTTCGACGAACCGGTCACCTCGCATGTCCGCACGGCCGAAATTGCCCTCGACCGCGCCAAGCGCCTGATCGAGATTGGCCGGCATGTCGTCATCCTGATGGATTCCATCACCCGCCTGGCGCGTGCCTACAACCTGGTCGTCAACCCGTCCGGGCGCACGCTCTCCGGTGGTATGGATCCCTCGGCGCTTGTACCCGCCCAAGCATTTCTTTGGCGCGGCCCGCAACCTGGAAGAAGGCGGCTCGCTGACCATCATCGCCACCTGCCTGGTGGATACCGGCTCCCGCCTGGACGATGTGGTCTATGAAGAGTTCAAGGGTACCGGCAACATGGAATTGATCCTGACCCGCAAAC
Source organism: uncultured Chloroflexia bacterium (assembly GCA_963830665.1). Taxonomy (GTDB): domain Bacteria; phylum Chloroflexota; class Anaerolineae; order Anaerolineales; family Villigracilaceae; genus UBA877. Next base: position 17,531 of record CAWHNM010000023.1, on the reverse strand, counting down.
TCCAGGAACGCCGCATCTTCCCGGCCGTCGACATCGAGCGTTCCTCCACCCGCCGCGAAGACCTGCTGCTCGGCCCGGATATCCTTCAGCGCGTCTGGATCATGCGCCGCATGTACATCCAGATGGTTTCCCCGCCGCCGCAGGGGGCCGGCATGGATTCGTCCGTGGCAACCGAAGCCATCCTGCAGCGTCTCAGCAAGACCAGGAACAATCAGGAATTCCTGGAGACCTTGACAGAAGGTTTATAAATCTTATGGGTAAATCACCGAGATCTCCCCGCCTGTTTAACGGTATCTCCTGGGGAGTGACGATTCTGATTGTCTTTGCGCTGCTGGGTTTTGGGTTCTGGCGTCTTTTCCCGCCATCCGTATCTGCCGCTGCTCCTGCAGGCCACTCCGACCGCAGAAAACAGCCCGACTGTTCTTCCAGACGCGATCAGTTCCAGCTCCGGCATGGATGTGCAGGCGCATTGTCCGGCAGGTCTGGCTCAAGACGGATATCACTTCGAAAACCACTTACACGGTCAGCGAATATACCGTCCAGCCCGGGGATGCCTTGTTCAGCATCGCCAAGCAGTTCAATATCAAACCGGAAACCTTGTTGTGGGCCAACTATGACATCCTGCAGGATAGTCCTGACAGCCTGCGGGTTGGGCAGGTGCTCAAAGTGCCGCCCGTGGATGGTGTTTATTACCAGGTCAAGAAGGGCGATACGCTCGAATCGATTGCGGATGAGTTTTCTGCCAATGTGGAAGATATGCTGAACTGGCCCGGCAATAATATCGATCTGACCATCCAGCAGGTCAAGCCCGGTGAATATGTGATGGTCCCGGGCGGGCATCGCGAGTTTGTCCAATGGATCATCCCCACCGTCGCGACGCGGACGCTCCGGTACTGCCAATCTTGGCGGGTCGGCCTGTGCAGCGCGGGCCGGTTGGCAGCACGGCCTTTATCTGGCCGACGGGCAACCATTATCTCTCCGGCAATGATTACTGGTCCGGCCATCTTGGGATCGATATTGCCGCCGGTCTGGGCGCCCCGGTCTGGGCTGCCGATGCCGGTGTGGTGACCATCGCACAGGGCGGCTGGAACGGCGGCTACGGCAATGTGGTCATGATCGACCACGGCAATGGCTGGATGACCGTGTATGGCCACTTGAGCCAGATCAATGTAGTCCGCCTGCCAGGGTGTGTAGCCCGGGCAGGTGATTGGCCTGGCAGGCAGCACGGGCAACTCGACCGGTGCGCATTTACATTTCGAAACCCGCTTTAACGGCGGGTTTGTCAACCCGTGGTACGTTACTGCCTGCACCATTAGAAATACTAGATTGCCAATACCCCGGTACTTCTCGAAGAGCAACTCGGGGTTATTTCATAAGCATGTATGGATGAAAGCATTATCCCTTGCGAAAAGCACTTTCCCAGTACTTCCATTCCCCTGGGTGGGTTGCGTTATTTTGAGCAGACCGGTTCGACCAATGATATGGCCCTGGCCTGGGCGGCTGCCGACGCTCCGGACCTGGCGCTGGTCTATGCCGAAGAGCAGACCGCCGGGCGCGGGCGGGGCAGCCGCCGCTGGTTCACCCCGGCGGGGGCGGCTCTGGCTTTCAGCCTGGTATTGCGGCCCTTGTCCGGCCGAGGAGCAGATCCACGCCGCTCTTTTCGGCCCTGGGAGCACTGGCAGTTTGCGAAGTGCTGGCGGCGATCGGGCCTGCATCCGGAAATCAAATGGCCCAATGATGTCCTGCTCAACCGGCGCAAGGTGTGCGGAATTTTGGCCGAATCGGTCTGGCTGGGAGAGCAAGTGGACAGTATCGTCCTGGGCATTGGGCTGAATGTCAAGCCCGAGGCGGTTCCTCCGCCCGAACAGCTCAATTTCCCGGCGACCTGCCTGGAAGCCGAGCTACCCGCCTTCCGAGCAGACAATCCAGTGCTGCTCGACCGGGCGGTATTGCTCCAGCAAATCCTCCAGGCGGTCCTTGTATTGGCGCAGCCTGGTTGCGACCGACATTTTCCTGCACGCCTGGGAAAGCGCTTGGCCTTCCGCGGGGAGCAGGTGGAGATCCGGGTGGAGGGGCAGGCATCCAAGAACGGGGCAGGTGGATGGTCTGGAACAGGATGGGAGTCTGCGTTTGCTTTCTCCGCAGGGGCAGGTTTTTACGATCCAGTTTGGGGAAGTGCACCTGCGTCCGGTTGTGTGATATACTTTTTCGTGTGAGGTGATCCATGCTCGATAACCTGCGTAACCAGGCCACTTTTGAACCGGAAGAAGAAGAACCTCCGGATCCCATTGAGCCGGAGAAACCCAAGCCGTCCAAACCGCGCCGCTCTTTTGACCAGATGACCGGTACAACCGACAAGCAGCGTTTCCTGCTGGCGCTGATGCTGCTGGTGATGGTATGCCTGCTGGGGGTGATCTTTCTGGTCATCACCGGGAAGGTTGTCCTCCCGCTTTGATCCTTAATAAACTCCCGGCCTTGAAAAGGCCGGGAGTTTATTATGCTGGAGAATTATCTCATCAGTGACGGACTGAATGTCGTATAGCGACTTGCTTTTGCACCTATCAGTCCGTCACTACCTTTTTGCCAGATTATTTAATGGCAATTCAAATTGTTTGCCTGGCTCAGTGGCCGCTTCACCGTTGGTGTTGGCGCCCACTTTCTTAAGCTCGGCGGCGGCGATGCGGGCAATGGATGCCACCCGGTCGCCTTCCTTGACATCCATCAGGTGAACGCCGCGGGTGGCGCGCCCGGCTTGTTTCACATCCTTGACCTTGGTACGCAGGACCATGCCATTGGCGGTGATGATGGTCAGATCATCAGCTTCCTGGACGACCCGGGCGGCAGTGATGGTGCCGATCTTATCGGCTGCATCGCGGGCGATGGTCTGAACGCCGCCGGTGGCGCGGCCTTTGACCGGGTATTCCGTCAGAGGCGTGCGTTTGCCGTAGCCCTGGGTTGTTACCAGCAACAGGTCCCCATCTTTTTCGATGACTTCCATGCTGGTGACCTTGTCTTTTGCCGCCCAGCCGGATGCCGGTCACGCCGCCGGCCGAGCGTCCCATCGAGCGGACTTCGTCTTCGGCGAAACGCAATGCCTGTCCCTGCTCGGTGACGAGGATGATTTCGTTGTCGCCATGGGTCAGGCGCGCCCAGCCCAATTCGTCGCCGTCTTCCAGTCCGATGGCGATGATACCGGAGGGGCGCACGGCCGCCAGCTCAGACAGGGCCATGCGTTTGATCTTTCCATTGCGCGTGGCAAGGGTGATGAATTCCACGGTTTCAAAGTTCGGTACAGAGACGGCCGCCGTGATGATCTCGCCTGCCTCCAGCGACAGAACATTCACCAGCGGGATGCCTTTGGCAGCCCGGTCGGCATCCGGGATCTGGTAGACCTTTTCGGAATAGACCTTGCCCTTGTCGGAGAAGAACAGCATGGTGTCCAGCGAGCGGGCCGGGATGAGGGTCAGGATCTCATCTTCTTCCTTGGTCATGTGACCGGTCACGCCCTTGCCGCCCTTTACCTGGGAGCGGTAGGCGGTTGCCGCAACGCGCTTGACATAGCCGTGGGCGGTGAGCGAGATCAGCACGGCCTCATCCGGCACCAGGTCTGATTCGCTCAGGTTCTCCACGGCCTCGACGGCGATGTGCGTGCGGCGCTCGTCGCCATATTTCTCGGATAGTTCCCGCAAATCGTCCTGGATCAGAGCCAGGATTTTCTTGGGGTGGGCCAGCAGGTCTTCGAAGTGGGCGATCTGTTGTTTGACCTGTTTATATTCGTCCTCGATCTTTTGGCGTTCGAGGGCGGCCAGGCGGCGCAATTGCATGTCCAGGATGGCCTGGGCCTGGAGATCGGACAATTTGAAACGCTTCATCAGGCGTTCTTTGGCCACATCGGCATCCGGGGATTCGCGGATGGTCTGGATGACGGCATCCAGGTTGTTCAGGGCGATGGTCAGGCCTTCCAGGATGTGGGCGCGGGCGCGCGCTTTTTCCAGTTCGATACTGGGTGCGGCGGGTGAGCACGGTCTGGCGGTGTTCGATGAAGATCTGCAGCGCCCGCTTGAGCGGCAGAAGACGCGGTTCGCCGTCCACCAGCGCCAGCATCTGCACGCCAAAGGTGGACTGGAGGGCGGTGTACTTGTAGAGCTGGTTGAGCACCTTCTTGGGCTGGGAGCCGCGCTTCAGTTCGATGACGATGCTCATGCCGCGCCGGTCAGATTCATCCCGCAGGTCCGAGATGGAGTCGATTTTTTCATCCCGGACGAGGTCGGCGATGCGTTCGATCAGGGTGGACTTGTTGACCTGGTAGGGGATCTCGGTGATGACGATGCGGTGCCGGTTGCCGGTCATCTCCTCGATGTGGGCTTTGCCGCGCAGGACGATCCGGCCCTTTCCGGACCCGTAGGCGGCTTCGATGCCCTCCGTCCCGACGATGATACCGCCGGTGGGGAAATCCGGTCCGGGGATGAATTTCATCAAGAACTCGATCGGGACATCGTCCATCGTATCGTAGTTATTGATCAGGTAGATCAGGGCCGCGGCCAGTTCTTTCAGGTTGTGCGGCGGGATATTGGTCGCCATGCCGACGGCAATGCCCGAGGACCCGTTGAGCAGCAGGTTGGGCAGGCGGGAAGGCAGGACCAGCGGCTCCTTGAGCGAACCATCGAAATTGTCGGTGAAGTCGACCGTGTTCTTTTCGAGGTCGGCCAGCATTTCCTCGGCCATTTTGTGCAGGCGGGCTTCGGTGTAACGCATGGCCGCCGGGGCATCGCCATCCACCGAGCCAAAGTTGCCCTGGCCATCCACCAGCAGATAGCGCATGGAGAAATCCTGGGCCATGCGGGCCATTGACTCGTAGACAGCCGAATCGCCGTGCGGGTGATATTTACCCAGCACTTCACCGACGATACGGGCGGATTTCTTGAAAGCCGTATTGGCGCGGATGCCCATGTCCTGCATGGCATACAGGATGCGCCGGTGGACGGGTTTTAATCCATCCCGGGCATCCGGCAGGGCGCGTGCAACGATGACCGACATGGCATAGTCCAGGTAGGCCGTGCGCATGGTCTCGTCGATATCTGCCATCTGGACGGTGCCGATGATTTGTTTGACTGGTTCCGGGCCTGAGCCGTTGGTGGTTTCGGGTTCTACCATAATGATATTCCTCACAAGGGTAGGGGCACAGCATCTGCTGTGCCCCTACGGGGTAGTCGAAGTTAGCGGATGGATTATACCGCAAACGGCTTGTCAAATCGGGAGCGGACAGTTATAATCCCGCCTTGCATCCCATGCTTGCCACTTGTTCGGGGCGTGGCTCAGTCCGGCTAGAGCGCTGCGTTCGGGACGCAGAGGTCCCCGGTTCAAATCCGGGCGCCCCGACCTTTATTACCGCCGATCCAATAGGGTCGGCGGTTCTCCTTGCCAAAGCGATTTTGCTCTGTATGGCTCAAAATTTAACAAAACTGACGGTCCATTAGCCGCCAGTTTTTTTTTACCTCGTGCACAAAAAATTTTCTATTTCTCTATTTCGAGGCTGTCGATCGGTGCTTTTTTGACAGTCCCCCTTTGTCTCATGCCAGCCTGCCCCATTTATCCTATTGGCAGGGTGTTTTTTATTATGATAATATAGATAAAGATTATCCTAATATTTGCTCCAGATAATGGTTTGAGAAAGAAAAAATGACGGTGAAAACCGGCGACGCAGAGCCAACGGATCTAAAGTCGAATATGACCATGATTTCCGGGCCAGCCGAGAACGAAATGAAGACAATAATTTATGCCACCAACTTACGCTCTGTTTTGAGCGCTCTTATCAGGGGGAGAATTCCCCGACGCCGAACCCATTTCAGGATTGCCATCTTGTCTTTTCTCCTGCTCCTGTCTTTCCTGGCAAATCCCACCCCGGTACTTGCCCAGGATCAAACAGGAGCGGATATTTATTTGCCAATAATAACAATCCCTTCTTTAAAAGCCTCTTCTTCTAAAATAGATGTGATGGGTTTTATGCATGCGGGATTCAATTACAACGGCTTCACCGATACCAACTCATACCTCGGTCAGACCATTCATGTTCTCGAAAATGGACAACAGACAATTTATACTCCCGATGAATGGGCTAACCGTACCATCTCCCGGATGAAGCCGGGGGAAAATGTGTTATATCTAAGCAAGGGCGGTATCAGCGTGCTCGTACCCGGAGCGCCGGAAACACCAGAAGCATTCTGGTTCAATAATGACAGCATCTACGATTTCGAAGAGGGTTATGACCGTCAGGGAATAGATATATGGACGCCCGGAACTTATGGACTGTTTCACAACTTTTACCAGACACCCAATTCGTTCATACAATTCCCTTATCGAGGTTTTTACTGGTCGCCTCGTTACGCCACCTCCGGACAGACCACCCCCTGGATGCACGCAGTTCACACCACCGAATACCATAACATGAGCATGACCATCCAGGACAGCATGCCTTATTGGTACCGGGTGAAAATCCAATATTTTCCAAATTGGGATTCATCCATCAACACATGGGATGGGAAACCGGATACCGGTAATCTTCCAACGCCACTCGAAGCACTCGAGGTATCCCAGGAAAACCAGGATGATAACGGAGTCCTTCAATTTACTGAAAACTATATCTATGCCAAAAATGGCACAAATGTTTTTGGCCTTGTTCGTTACGAACGTTGGGAAAAAGGAATATTGGTAGCCTATAATTCCTATAATTTATTGACCAAATGGGGCGCGAATGAAAATCCCGATTATTTCTTTACACCAAAATATTACTCCAACCCCAGACTTGAAACCACGCCCACAAATGGAGCACTTACACGGGGAAGTTTTAAATTGCCCGGAAATGGACAGGCATCAGATGGAAGCTCTTTACATACAGGGGATTGGGTAAAATTAACTGAGATATTGACCGATGAAGATGTTCTTATTGCCCCTGCCTGTCCGGATGGATATCATTATCTGGGCGGTTTGACTACTAATTATATTGACCATACCGGGATTTCCCGGTATGGAAGCGCCAGGTTCTGTGGCACCAATCAGATGGTCGTGCTGGCTCCCGCCTGCCCAAGTGGAGATATAAGCCGCGGCTGGTTCGTCGTAGGAGGAAAGAAAACGAATTTTTGTGTGATCTCAAGTGAAACAGGAAGTTAGGGACTGACGCACCTCCGCCCGCCCCGACTATAAGCCTCCCAAACCCGGCAGTCCTTTTTTTAGCCTGGATTGCCAAAAAAGAATTTCGGGCAGCCAACCGGCTGCCCGAAATAGTGCTTACTTTGTTTTCAAGTATTCATCGATGGCTACGGCGGCTTTCCGCCCGCCGACCATGGCGGTGACCACCAGGTCCGGTCCGGTGACGCCATCCCCGGCGGCAAAGACGCCCGGCCGGGTGGTGGCGCCGGTCTCCTTGTCCACCACGCTGACCAGACCGTAATCGTGGGTTTCGAGGCCGGGGGTGGTTTCGCCGATGACCGGGTCCGGCCAGTAGCCAAGCGCCTTGATGGCCGTGTCCACCGCGATGGAGAAATTGGAGCCTTCCACCGGGACCGGTTTTCGCCGGCCTTTGGCATCCGGTTCTCCCAGTCTCATTTCGATGCACTCGATGGCGGCCAGGTGGCCATCCTCGCCGGCGATGAATTTCACCGGCTGGGTCAGGAAGCGGTATTTGGCCCCTTCTTCTTTTGCCATCTGGCGGTCTTTCTTACCGCCGGGCATTTCCTTTTCGGTGCGACGATAAAGGCAGGTTACTTCCTCTGCGCCCAGACGCAAGGCAGAACGCAGGCAATCGGAGGCCGTATCGCCGCCGCCGATGACCACCACACGTTTTCCGAGTGTCGGGCGTTCGCGCTTGTCTTCAGGAAGCAGGTTCAGTTCGGTATTGGCGCGCATCAGGAAATCGGTGCCTTCGTACACACCGGGCAGGTCCTCGCCCGGGGTCTCCATCTTGGCATCAATGCCTGTTCCGACGCCGACGAAGACTGCGTCAAAGCCTTCTTCGAATAACTGGTCGATCGTTTTGTCTTTCGCCAATATAGGTGTTGCCAACGAACTTGGCGCCGGCTTTTTCGAAATCGCCCCAGCGGCAGAAGAACACTTCCTTGGCCAGTTTGAAATTTGGGATGCCATAGACCAGCAAACCGCCAGGAGCGGGCTTGGAGTCGAAGAATGTGACAGAGTGTCCCTGCTGGAAAAGCTGTTCGGCGCAGCCCAAACCCGCCGGTCCGGCTCCGACGATGGCCACTTTCCTGCCGGTCGGTTTTCCAACCGGGATGGCCACCCCGGCCGTCTTGCGTTCGTAGCAGGTCACGAATGTTTCCAGCGGACCGCACAGCACCGGTTCCTGGGTTTTGTTGAGGACGCAGGAACCCTGGCAGAGCTGTTCATGCGGGCAGACGCGCGAGCATATTTCCGGCAGGGAGGAGGTCTGGCGGTAAAGCTCGGCGGCTTCGACGTAATGGCCTTGTTCGATCAGCCACATGGCGGATGGAATGTCGTTATGGGCGGGGCAGGCCAACATGCAGGGAGCCGGGTCGGGGCAGTGGATGCAACGCGAGGCCTCCAGCATGGCCCGGTCAGAATCGAGTGGAATGATCACATCTCCGAAGTCGCAGACGCGTTCCGTGGGTGGACGCAGCGACAGGTCCTGGTAGGGCATGTAGACACGTGCTTTGCGGTCAATTTCCAAATATTCGCTCGGAATCGTTTGCATAAGTGCCTCCGGTCAATACCGACAAACTCACACTAATTTGATATACATCATACTCAATCTTAGGCTGTACACACAGGTTATATGTCATTATTGCTTGCGACGATTATCACAATGTAGATTATGTAAAAACCCTGGTCTGCCATGTGCTTTTTGGGCATTTATCTGCACAAATCTTCTTACCAGTCTTCATCTGCAGTTCACAATTGGTTGATATATTTTGTTATGATCTTCGGCTTAGAGATTTAGATTTCCGAATAAAAGCTGGTCAGATGCGTATATATAATGGATGATTCAGACCTGTTCAAATCAATTCCATGACAGGATAGTCTTTTTTATGACCAAGGATATGTAAATACACTTGTCTTTTTTAGACTTGTCCCTGTCTCGAGCATCGGATCTTATCCAACTTATACATTACGAACAAATGGGTTTTGCTGGACGTGCAGAGGGAATTAAAGCGTGTTCTAAGACTGCAAGGAATTTAGCTCAACCCTGGGTTGGGCGTAACAGTGTATCCCATTTTGGTTCAGGGGAACCATGGAATCTAAATTATTATGGAGGAAGGTTGATATGAGTAAACAATCTAATGGATCGAAAAATAGCCGGGCAAGAACCTGGATATTCATTGTTCTTGCGATTGTCGTGATCGTGGTCGGTCGGAATTTTGATCATAAGAAAGCGTAACCAGCAGCACGGCAACAACCCAGTACCAGACGGTTCAAGCTGAGAAAGGTACCTTGACTGCCACGATCGGCGCGACGGGAACCGTCCGTTCCAACCAGACTGCCATTACTGACCTGGCAAAACACCGGTACCATCGGCAATGTAAATGTCAAACCTGGGGACCAGATCAAAACAGGGGATGTCCTGGCCAGCCTGATCCTGGCACCCGTGACCCAGAGTACCCTGGAATCCAACCTGGTCACCGCCCAGGAGAACCTGGCCGAGTTGACTTCCCCGGAAGCGATTGCGAATGCCAAACTGGCTGTCACCACGGCACAGACAGATGTAATCAATGCTCAATCATGGTGTGAACAATCAGCAGTATTGGAAAAACGATGCCCTGATCCAGAATTACTATGCCAATTATGTGATTGCCAAGGACAATCTGGACAAGGCGCAGACAGCCTACGATAATGCGAATGTAGGGGAATATATTAATAACGCGAATGAGGCCAATGCCTACCAGGCGCTCTATAATGCCAAGCAAGCATACGACAATGCCCATTATTATTACAGCCTCTATTCGCAGAAACCGACCCAGCGACAAATGGATGAAGCCCAGGCGAAATCTGGACCTGGCCAATGCCACGCTGAAAAACGCCCAAATCTACCTGGCGGCACTGACCGGCGGGGCTGTGCCCGCAGATGCCACCGGGACAGCTTTACTCCAAGCTCGAGCAGGCCAAGCTGGCTGTCCAGACCGCACAGGCGAACCTGGATGCGGCCAAGCTAACCGCCCCGTTCGGTGGGACGGTCACCGAAGTCAGTGGGATGGTGGGCGATCAGGTGTCCCCGGGAACGAAAGCGTTCCGCATTGATGATCTGTCGCAGATGAAGGTGGATGTGCAAGTTTCGGAAGTGGATATCAACAGTGTCCAGGTCGGCCAGCCGGTGACGCTGACTTTTGATGCGATCGCTGGCAAGGCGTATACCGGCAAAGTTGTGGAAGTGGCTCAGGCGGGTGATTCCGTCCAGGGCGCGGTCAACTTTACCGTTACCGTGGTATTAACGGACCCGGACAAAAGCGTCAAACCGGGTATGACCGCCGCAGTGACCATCACGGTCAAACAGATGAATAATGTGCTGCTGGTGCCGAACCGGGCCGTGCGCCTGGTGGACAACCAGCGGGTGGTGTATATCCTGGTCAACGGCCAGCCCGAGGAAGTAAATGTCACCCTGGGTGCATCCTCCGATACGATGAGTGAAGTCGTCTCCAGCGACTTGAAGGTCGGTGACCTGATCATCCTGAATCCGCCCTCAACCTTGTTCAACCGGCCGAATGGCGGCGGTGGCGGCGGTGGACCTTTCGGCGGAGGCGACTAATGGGAGACCCTGTAATCGTTGCCAAGAACCTGACCAAAGTTTATAAAATGGGCGAGCAGGAAGTCTGCGCATTATGCGGCGTCTCCTTGACAGATCGAGCGCGGCGAGGTGGTTGCCATCATGGGACCATCCGGATCGGGCAAGTCCACCATTGATGAACATCCTGGGCTGCCTGGACCTGCCTACTTCCGGCGAATACAGCCTGGACGGTGAGGAAGTTTCGGATGCTGAAGGATGACCAATTGGCCGACATCCGCAACCGCAAGGTCGGGTTCGTCTTCCAAAGTTTCAATCTGCTCAACCGGACGACGGCGCTTGCGAATGTTGAACTGCCGCTTCGCTATGCCGGAATAACCACCGGCAAGCGGGAGCAAGCTCTGGAGGCGCTCGAAGCAGTTGGGCTTAAGGACCGGGTGATGCACCGGCCGACCGAACTCTCCGGCGGCCAACAGCAGCGCGTTGCGATCGCACGCGCGCTGGTCAACAACCCGGCCATCATCATGGCCGATGAACCAACCGGCAACCTCGACTCCAAAGTAGGCAAAGAGATCATGGCCTTGCTGCTCGAATTGAACCGCAAAAAGGCACCACGCTGATCATCATCACCCACGATCCGACCGTGGCAGCGCAGACGCATCGCATTATTCACTTGCGCGATGGGTTGATAGAGGACGTATGAACATAGCACAATCCATCATCGAGGCCCTGGAAAGCCTGAATGCCAATCGTTTACGCTCAGGACTGACCATGCTGGGCATCATCATCGGTGTGGGGGCGGTGATCGCCATGCTGTCGGTAGGCCAGGGGGCACAGTCGACGATCACCGGTGCGATCAGCGGGATCGGTACCAACCTGCTGTTTGTCACTTCCGGTAACCGGACCCAGGATGTGCGCAATCCACGTCCGCTCACCATGGAGGATGCACAGGCGATTGCTGATCCCCTGGTTTCACCGGATGTGGAAGCAGTCGCTCCGAACATCCAGGGAAGCGCTGAAGTCAGCGTGGCAAATGGAAAACAGACCACCAACAGCATCACCGGTGTTACACCGGATTTCTTCGCAATGCAGAACTATGCTGTGACAGAAGGTGCTTTTATTACGCAGGACCAGGTTTTTGGTCAGGCCTCCGTGGTTGTGATCGGCCCCGGCATTGCGGATAAATTATTTGGCCGGCACGATGGCCTGGTCGGTGAGACGATCCGGCTGAATGGACAACCCTTTCGTGTGATCGGCATTACCGCCTCAAAAGGCGGCGGTTCATTTGGCAGCCAGGATAGCAATATTTATCGTTCCGATCAGTACTGCCCAGGCACGCTTGATCCATCGTGCATCGGTCAATGAAGTTGACTTGATCTATGTCCAGGCAACCAGCGCCGAGACGGTCACCCAGGCTACCGATGAGGTCACCCAGGTCTTGCGGCAGCGCCATCACACCCCGATCGGCATCGACGATTTCACCATCTTTTCACAAAAGGATATCCTCTCGATCGCCACAACGGTCACGGGTGTGTTCACCATTTTCATCGGCGGCATTGCCGGGATATCCCTGCTGGTCGGTGGGATCGGCATCATGAACATCATGCTGGTTTCGGTGACCGAAAGGACGCGCGAGATCGGCCTGCGCAAAGCGCTGGGTGCGCGCAAGCGCGATATCCTGGTCCAGTTCCTGACCGAGTCTTCCCTGCTCAGCCTGTTTGGCGGTGTGATCGGAATTGGTCTGGGCTGGGCGCTGGCAGTTCTGGTTGGGCGGATTGCCACTGCGAGCGGCAACCCCTTCAGTCCAACCGTCAACCTCAGTTCGATCCTGCTGGCGACGCTCTTCTCGGCGGCGGTTGGCTTGTTCTTTGGGATTTATCCGGCCAACCGGGCAGCCGGCCTGGAACCGGTGGAAGCGCTCCGGTACGAATAAGCAGTCTTCGACATCCGAGGTCCACGGGACCTCGGATGTCTTTTATAATCCAGGTCATGAAAACCATCATTCGAGGAAATATCGCCTGACCGTCTGGCCGAATATGCCAGCGTATCCGATTGCATTTGAAGTGAAATCCATATTCGAAGCTGAGCTGGTTGACGGGGGTCTGGGTGGAATCCTTTTACATGAAGTCCCGGTAGAGCCATACATTAAAGATTATGATGCTTATGGAGAATTGCCTACCGATTGGCCGAAGCGCTTCGATGTGGAGAATTGGGGATTTTTCCTGGCCAGAGCTGGGCGATGCAGCGGTTGGCGCAGCGGCAGTGGCGTTCCTGTACGACAGGAGTGTTCATGCTGGAAGCCCGGCGAGGACCTGGCGGTGTTATGGGATATCCGTGTCTGCCCGGAGGCGCGTGGTGTGGGCATCCCGCTTTTCCGGCATGCTGCCGAATGGTCACGTGCACGCGGCTGTTCACAAATGAAGATCGAGACCCAGAACGTCAATGTGCCGGCCTGTCGATTCTACCAGCGGATGGGGGCGCGCCTGGGAGAAATCCATCGACACGGGTATGCTGGCGTGCCTGCGGTGGCACATGAGGTCATGATGAACTGGTACCTTGATCTCAAGGATCAGTAAGCGCCCGGCCGGATAACCGGTTCCCCGATCGCGGGCCAGCCAACCAAGAGAGTGTTACTCCTGGCAGGGTTATCGGGGTAAAATCACAGGGAGTTTATCAATTGCTTGGAAAGTCGGAGAAAATTATGGAAGAAAAAATCCAGCAACTTAAAACCATACTCGCAGAGATCGCGGACCTGAACTATGCCTCAGCCCTGCTTGGCTGGGACCAGCAGACCTATATGCCGCCAGGCGGAGCAGAAGCGCGCGGCAACCAACTGGCTTTGCTCGGACGCCTGGCGCATGAACGCGGCACTTCCCCTGAACTGGGAAAATTACTGGATGAGCTTGGCCCTTATGCAGCCACGCTCAGATCCTGATTCGGACGATGCCCGGCTTGTCAAATTGTCCTTGCGTGACTACGATAAAGCCACGCGCGTTCCCTCCAGCCACATTGTCGAATTTGCCCAGGCGACCACGCTGGCCCAACAGGCCTGGGTGGAGGCCCGCCGGAAATCGGATTTCTCCATTTTCCGACCGCACCTGGAGAAAATTGTCGCCCTGCGGCAGGAATATGCCGCCTTTTTCCCGGATTTCGAACATCCGTATGATGCGCTCCTGGATGATTTTGAGCCGGGGATGAAGACGGCGGACGTTAAGGTCATTTTTGAAGGCCTGCGTCCGAAGCAGGTGGAACTGATCAAAGCCATCGCGGCACAGCCGCAAGTGGACGATTCATTCCTGCACCAGCCCTTCGATGAGACCAAACAATGGAGTTTCGGCGTGGAAGTCATCACCAAGTTCGGTTACGATTGGAAACGCGGCCGGCAGGATAAGGCTGCGCATCCATTTACCACCGAATTCGGCATCAATGATGTGCGCATCACCACCCGCGTGGATCCGAATTTCCTTAATCCAATGCTCTTCGGCACCATGCACGAATGCGGACATGCCTTGTATGGCCAGGGCGTTTCCCCCGAACTGGAACGCACCGGTATGGAGAGGGGCGCCTCGCTGGCGGTCCACGAGTCGCAAAGCCGCCTTTGGGAAAACCTGGTTGGGCGTTCGCTGCCGTTCTGGGAGCATTTCTATCCGCGCCTGCAGCAGGTTTTCCCACAACTTAGAAAATGTCCCTTTGCAGAAGTTCTATAAGGGCATCAACAAAGTCAATCCGATCCTCATCCGTGTGGAAGCCGACGAGGCCACCTACAACCTGCACATCATGCTGCGCCTTGAGATCGAGATCGCATTGTTGGAAGGCAAGGTGGCTGTCAAAGACCTGCCGGCCGTGTGGAACGCCAAAATGCAGGAATACCTGGGCGTCACCCCGCCGGATGATGCACGCGGGGTTTTGCAGGATATCCACTGGTCCGGAGGCATCGATCGGCTACTTCTCCACCTATGCGCTTGGCAACCTGATCTCCGCCCAACTCTGGGAGAAAATCGACCAGGATATTCCCGATCTGACCGATCAGGTGCGGGCAGGAAAATTCGAGGCGCTGCTGGCCTGGCTGCGCGAGAAGATCCACCGGCATGGAGCCAAATTCGAACCGCAGGAGCTGGTCCAGAAAGTCACCGGATCCAGGATCGACCCGGCCGCGTATATACGTTACCTGACGAAGAAGTTCGGCGAGATATATGGATTATGAGGTATGAAGAGGCGCTCCGGATGGGGCGCCTTTCTTTTGGTGGGTTATAATCCCGGCATGTTCCGCCGCTTTATTCTGACCTGTGGCCTGGTCGTTTTGCTGACGGCCTGCATCCCGGCGACCTCAACCCTATTGCCAACCCTGGTGCGCATGCCGGATACCGCCACACCGACCGCAACGGCGCCTGCCCGAACCCACGCTAATTTCTCCGACCCCGGAAACAGCCTCCGCCACGCCGCCGGAGGCCAGCTCCACGCCGGAGCCGGTTCCCACGGATACGCCACTGCCGCTCCCGACCCTGGACCTGACCTCGACCCCTGCAGCGACCTCCGTCCCGCAGCCATCCGCCGACTTCGAGCGCAATCCAGTTCCTCAGCCCGGGTCCGCTTTCAAAGCTCGTTTCCCCTGTGGCGGTCCGTGGCTATGCTGTTCCGGGGCACGATAGTAAGGGCAGCCTGGATCTATACGGCGAGGATGGCCGCCTGCTGGCCTCGCAGCTCTTGCAGTTGAACACTCCCTATAAATGGGCCATTTTCTATTATGAGCTTGCCTTCCATGCCGATTCAGTCGGGGAATTGGGCCGGTTGAGCCTGAGCACACTGGACGAGTACGGCCGGGTCACTGCGGTGAATTCGGTCCACCTGCTTTTGCTTTCAGAGGGAACATCGATCGTAACCCCGCCGGGCAACCTGCAGGAAGCGTGCCTGATCGAGAAGCCGGCTGCCGGACAACGCCTTTCGGGCGGGGTGCTAAACGTGGCTGGGAAAATGCGGCCTTATAACGCCCTGCCTCTGACTGCGGAACTGGTCTCACGGGATGGCGCGGTGATCGGGACAAGCCTGGTCTCCATGTCTCCCGTCCCGCAGGATGGCTACGTTCCATTTCGTGTAGATATACCTTATCGTATCCCCGATTCGATCTGGGCATTGCTGGTCGTCCGGCAGCTGGACGACCGGATCAGCGGGACCATGTACCTGTACAGCCGGGAGATTTTTCTCAATCCTTGACGCACCCGGTTGGGTGGGGTACAATACCGGCTCGTTTGAGGTGCCGCACACTGGCACACCCGTCGCGGGGTAGAGCAGTGGCAGCTCGTCAGGCTCATAACCTGGAGGTCGGTGGTTCGAGTCCACCCCCCGCAACTTCGCACAATCGTAGACCGCCGGGCTCCTGAAAAAGGAGTAGCCTGGCGGTCTTTGGTTTAAGAACCCACCTACCAAGGAGGATTTTTTATGAACCGAAGACCGCCGGGCTTGAAACTCGAAAAGACCATCCAGGGGTTCCTGCAGTTCAAAGCTGCGCGCCCACATGGACGCAGCTGAGTATAAGCACGTTGTCCTGGAGCCGATCTTCCTGAAGTACATCCCGGACGCCTTCGAGACGCGGCGCTCGGCGCTAGAGCATGCCTGGGCGACCCTTCCAGCACAGCGTTCGTCAAGGAAGCGACGAACAGGTACCAGGTCTTGGAAGACCGGTATGAGCACAGCGCCGATGATGTCTTTTGGGTGCCGGCCGAGGCGCAGGCCAAGAGTCTGCAGGTGGGCAAGTTGATCGACGATGCCATGACCGCCATCGAACGCGAGAACCCGCGCTTGAGGGGCGTACTGCCCAAGACATATACCCAGCCTGACCTGGACAAAACCTTGGAATATCTTCCTAAAATCGCACAACTTCAACGCCTTTCCTTATTTTCAAGCCAATAAGCCATCCTCTTTCAACTACTGATAGTTGCGTAAATATCTAAACTTGGTAACCTACGAATTGAATGAACGATTGGATCAAAGCGGGTCTATGTTGCAACCGTCGTTTCGATTGATGAAGATACTGTGCGAGCTCTGGCAGTGTATCGCAAGCCACATTCGCCAGATCAACTTTCATATAGCTCCAGACCCACTCGGTGGGGTTCAATTCTGGCGCAACCCCTGGAAAGCGTTCCAGGTGAAGTCGATGTGCAGCTCCTTCGGAGAAGTAAGCCTTGATCCTCTTGGATCGATGGGTGGGACTCCCATCCCAAATCACGAGAAGCAAACCCGGGATCTGGCGTTGCAGATAATTCAAGAACTCAATCACCTCCTCGGAAGAAATGGGATGTTCATAGGCTTTCAAGAACAATTTCCCTTGGAGAGTGATCCCGGCGATGGTCGCCAGATGATCGCGCGACAAGTATTCTTTATAAGATAGGCGTCAGGCTCCGGGGTGCGCAGCTACGCACCACCATTGGCAACAAGTAGAACCCGGATTCGCCTATGAAGACGATGATTTGCCCTTCTTCGCAAGCCTTTTTTTGAGCTCCGGCCAACCTTCCTGCCACCAGCGTTCGATCTCTTCCGGCTTCCGCTGTTTGGCCTGCACCAATGGCTTCTAGGGCATCCAGTCCAGCTCTTTGAGAATGCGGCTGACGTGGGCGGGGTGGTATCGTACACCCAGCTCTCGCTGGATCAGTTTGGCCACGCGCGGATTCGTCCACACCGCACCCCGAAACCCAAAGTCTTCCCTTCCTTATGCCAGCATCTTGACCAACCGGCGCCGATCTGCCTGGCTGAGTCGCACTGGCCCGCTCCAGCCAGTCTGTGTAAGGGCATT
>CAWHNM010000022.1:0-70016 GCA_963830665.1 uncultured Chloroflexia bacterium | reverse complement strand
ACTTTATGAAAACCATCCGCGCATCCGAAATCGGTTCCTACCTTTTCTGTGCCCGGGCCTGGTGGTACCAGCAGCAAGGGTGTCCAATCCTCCAACCAGGCCGAACTGATCGCCGGGACGGAACTTCACCGCCAGCATGGCCGGACGGTGATCGCCTCCGGCCTGACGCGCCTGCTGGCAATCATTCTGCTGCTGGTGGCGCTGGCGCTGCTGGTCGCCTTTTGCACAGCCAGGTTTGTCTAGCCAGGGAGGTTCGCATGTCTGTCTTGAATAAAATTGCTTTTTCCAGAACCGGCGGGATGAAGTCCCCAACCAGGAAGTTGGCACGCACTCTGGCTCAAACGCGCAATGCTGCCGATATCCGCGAAATCGCCGAGAACCTGTGGAACAAGGAACCCAACATCCAAAGCGACTGTCTCAAGGTGCTGTACGAACTGGGTTACCTTGCCCCCGAATTGATCGCTGAATATGTCGACGATTTCATCAAACTCCTCAAGCAGCGCAACAACCGCATGGTCTGGGGCGGGATGATCGCCCTTTCCACGATTGCCGGCCTGCAAGCTGACAAGATCTTCCCGCACGTGGATGAGATCATCAAGACGATGGAAGCCGGTTCCAGTCATCACCAATGATGCCGGCATCAAGACCTTGCGCTGAAGTCGCCGCCCGGAAAGACGAATACCGCCAGGTCATCTTTCCTTACCTGCTCGAGCATCTGCCAACCTGCCGTCCGGTGGATGTGCCGCGTTATGCCGAGAAGATCCTCCCGGCCATTCGCTCCGGACAATAAAGCGGATTTCATCAAGATCCTGGAAAAATGGATGGAAGACAGTTCCAGCGGTTCCAGGCCTGTCCCGGCTGAAGAAAGTGCTCAAGCAAGCTGCGGCAAATAACCTGACCCAATGATCGCTAATCTACGCCGGTCTTTTCCTTCTGATCTTCGCCTTGGTCCTGTTTTTCATATCAGGAAGGCAGCGGCGCGCCTCCGGTCTTCCCGGCGGACGGGTCATCTACACTGACACGCGCGCCTGGGGCAAGGTTGAAAAGCCGCTTTTCGACAAGGATCTCGGCCTGACCGGAAAGCCGGATTACCTGGTCGAACAGAACGGCAGGATCATCCCGGTCGAGGTCAAGACCGGGCGTACGCCTGAAGCGCCTTATGATTCGCATATTTTCCAGGTGGCGGTCTACTGTTTCCTGGTCCACAAAACCTACCGGCAAACGTCCGCCACACGGCATCATCCATTACCCTGGCCGCGACTTTGCCGTGGATTACACCCCGGAACTCGAAAATGCCCTGCTCGACCTGGTCGCCGACATGCGCATTGACGAGCATCGCGCCGAAGTCCAGCGCTCCCATGAAGATGAACAGCGCTGCCGCCGCTGCGGGTTCCGGGAGAGTTGTGACCAGCGATTGGCATGATTCCCTCACCTCCACCCCGCTCCCGCCGGCACGTGTGTGCATTCCGTAGAGTTGCAGGGGTGAGGGTCGTTCACGGTATAATTATCCAATGCCCGACATCCAATCCATTCCTCGCCGCGTTGTCGTCGCCGCACATCCCAGAATTCCGGATGCGGTGACGGAAGCTGCCGCGATCAGTACATATTTCAAAGAGCACGGCCTGGAATCCGCCCATGGCACCTTGGATGATGTCTCCTTGCGGAAGCGCGTCAAAGATGGCGAGTTCGATCTACTGGTCGCGGTCGGCGGAGATGGGACCATGCTGCGGGTCAGCCATCTATGCGCCCCCTGCAATGTGCCGATCCTGGGGATCAACATGGGGCGGCTGGGTTTTCTCATGCAGTTTGGACGTGAGGAATGGCACTCCGCCCTGGAGCAATTGCTCAAGGGTGAATACTGGATCGAAAACCGCATGATGATCCGCGCCGAGCACTGTCGGGCAGGCGAAGCGCTCGGGAACTGGCATGCGCTCAACGAAGTGGTCGTCTGTCGCACCGCTGCCGTCCGGCCGGTGCGACTCTCCGCCAGTGTGGATGGGATGCAGCTGACCAATTACGTGGCGGATGGCCTGATCGCCGCCACGCCCACCGGTTCCACTGCCTATGCCCTGGCAGCCGGAGGGCCGATCCTGCCTCCGGAACTGCGCAACATCCTGCTGGTCCCGATCGCTCCGCACCTGTCCGTCGACCGGGCGGTTGTGCTCTCGGAAGGCACCTCCGTCAGCATCACCCTGCGCGGCGGTGATGCCGTCCTGAGCGTGGACGGGCAGATCCCGATCGGCCTGGCCGAAGGGGACGTGGTGGATGTGCGCGCCGGAGATTACAGCGCCCAATTCGTGCGCTTCGGCGATCCCGGCTACTTTTACCGCAACCTGACTGCCCATATGAACCAGAATCCTTCCGCAGGATTTCCACGATGATCGAAGCCTCCACGCCCACCTATTGCGCCAACCACCCCGGCGTGGAAACCAGCCTGCGCTGCAACAAGTGCGGGAAACCCATCTGCGCCAAATGCGCCATCCGCACGCCCACCGGCTATCGCTGCAAGGAATGCGTGCGCGGCCAGCTCAAGATATTTGACACGGCCCTATGGTATGACTACCTGCTGGGATTCCTCACCGCGGCCATCCTGGGCTTCCTGGCCAGCCTGCTGGCCACGTCTCATCAGCGGCCTGAGTTTCATCGGCTGGATCCTGATCGTCGTCGGAGCGCCCACCGCCGGAATGATCATCGCCGAAGGGGTGCGCCTGGTGATCCGCAAACACCGCTCACGCGCACTTTTCATCACCATTGCCGCAGCCGTGGTGGTGGGCGCCCTGCCGGTCATTCTTTTCCAGTTGTTCAATCTGGAATACTTCTTCGGTCTGATTTTCCAGGGCATTTACCTTTTCATCGCCACACCGGTCGTCTACACCCGCCTTTCGGGCATTCAATTGATAGTCACGATAACCCATGCTGACCGAACTGCACATCCAGAACTTTGCCATTATTGACCAACTCGATCTGGACTTTGGACCGGGGCTGATCATCCTGACCGGCGAGACCGGCGCGGGCAAATCCATCATCATGGACGCGGTGGACATGCTGCTCGGCGGTCGCTCTGATACCACCTCCATCCGTTCCGATGCAGACCTGGCACGCGTGGAGGGCACCTTCAAGCTGTCCGGCCCCGAACGCGCCGGCTGCGCACGCAGATCCTCAAGCGGGAGGAACTGCTGGATGATCCGAATTACGTCACCCTGACGCGCGAAATCCGCCGCGAAGGGCGCAGCGTGGCGCGTGTCAATGGTCGTACCGTCGGCCTGTCCCTGCTGAAGGAACTGGGTGAAATCCTGGTGGATATCCACGGCCAGTCCGAACATCTCTCGCTGCTGAACGTGCATGCCCACCTCGGCCTGCTCGACCGCTACGCCGGCGTCGAATCCAGCCTGGCAGCTTACCGCAAGGCCCACCAGAACCTGCTCGGCCTGCGGCGTGAACTGCACGATCTGCGCGCAGCCCAACGGGATGCCGAACGCCGCACCGAAATGCTGACCTTCCAGGCCGACGAGATCGAAGCTGCCAGGCTGCAGCGCGGCGAAGATGAAGAACTCAAGCAGGAACGCGACCGTCTCGCCAATGCCGAAGCGCTTGCCACGCTGGCCCAGGCCGCCCTGACGGTGCTGGATGAAGGCACATCCGAATCCCCGGCTGCCACCGACCTGGTCGGGCAGGCGGTCCAGTCACTGGCGAAACTGGCCCAGATCGACGCCGCCCAAACAGCCATGGCAGAGCAATCGGTCACGCTTGAAGAGACGCTCGCCGACCTGGCTCACAGCCTGCGCAATTATCTGGAAGCCATCGAATACAATCCAAAGCGGCTGGAGGAAGTGGAGGAACGCCTCGACCTGGTCCGCCGCCTGGAGCGCAAGTACGGCGGCAGCATCGAGTCCGTCATCGCCTTCGCCGCGGATGCCCGCAAACAACTGGAGACCATCTCCAGCGCTTCAACCCGCATCGCCGAACTGGAAACGGCCGAGGCGGCTGCGCTGGCGAAACTCGCCGGGCAGGGCCTGTCCCTTTCGCAGAAACGCAAGGAGGCGGCCGGGAAAATGAGCAAGGCCATCGAGACCGAGCTGGACGATCTGCGCATGGCTTCCGCCCGTTTTGCCGTGGATTTCCAGACGAAGCCCGACCCGCAGGGTGTGCCCCTGCCGGACGGCACGCGCATTGCTTTTGATGGGAACGGCCTGGATAAAGTGGAGTTCCTGGTGGAACCAAACCCGGGCGAAGGGCTGAAGCCGCTGGCGAAGATCGCCTCCGGTGGTGAGACTTCCCGCCTGATGCTGGCGCTTAAGAATGTCCTCGCCCGCGCCGACCAGATCCCCACGCTCATCTTCGACGAGATCGACCAGGGCATCGGCGGGCGTGTCGGCGGGACGGTCGGCGAAAAACTGTGGAGCCTGGGCCGCGCCCACCAGGTGATGGTCATCACCCACCTGCCGCAACTGGCGGCTTTCGGCGACCAGCACTTCCAGGTGCAGAAGATCGTTGAGAACAGCCGCACGCTCACCCGCCTCACCCGGCTGACCGGCGAACCGCGCACGCTCGAACTGGCGCAAATGCTCGGCGACAGTGACCGAGGGGACCATCCGTTCGGCGCACGATATCCTGCAAAGCGCCCAGACCTTCAAGAACAGTCACAAATAGCCGTATATTTGTTATGCCCGGAACAAATGCGGTATCATAACGTCTATTATTATTCACCATAGTGAAGGGCTTGCCATATCCCGGCATGGCTATTGAGAAAGAAAGCGGCTTTTATCCGAAATTTTGCAATAATATCACCCCTTTGCCAGGCCCGCCTATGATAGGCACTGTCTACAATCCTTAAGGAGAATTCCATCCATGAATAAACTATTATCCATACTCGTATTGCTGTCCGTGATCCTGGTCGCCTGCGGACCGGCCCCCACTGCCGGCCCGACCGCCACTGCAGCCACAACTGCCACCGAAATCCCGACCGCGACTGAAACACCGACCCCGCTTCCGACCGATACAGCCACCCTGGTTCCTACGCCGGTCTATCCGCTCGGAAGGCTATGGCCCATCCAATTTTCCATCTGACGTGGATCCTTTGACCGGTCTGAAAGTCGCCGACCCGGCTTTGCTGGAACGCCGCCCGATGGTCATCAAAGTTCAAAATATACCGCGCAACAGCCGGCCGCAATGGGGGCTTTCGCTGGCCGATATCGTTTTCGAATATTACACCGAAGAAGGCGCCACCCGGTTTTGCAGCAGTTTTTTACGGCAACGATGCCGCCATGGTCGGCCCCATCCGCTCGGGGCGCTTTATCGACGAAGACATTGTGCGCGGCTATAAGGCCATCTTTGCCTTTGGTTCCGCCTATGTGGCTGAAATGCAGCGTTTTCTCGATTCGGAATTCGCCAACCGCCTGGTGCTCGAGGGATCCGACACACCCTTGACCCGTTACGATCCGAAGGGCTTGAACTACCTGATGGTCAACACCGCCGATCTGAGCGCTTATGCCACCAAAAGAAGCATAAATGGGAAGCAGGACTCTGAATGGAATGTCCTTTAAACTTGCTGCACCCGCCGGAGGCCAGCCGGCTGCACAGGCGATTGTGCGCTATTCGGGCGTTATCTACAACAGCTGGGAATATGACACCGGCCTGGGGAAATACCTGCGCTTCTCCGACTACGGCCGATGATTACAATGGTCTGGATGAACAATATGCCCAGGTGACCGATCGCGTGACAAGCCAGCCATTGCCTTTGATAACGTGGTGGTCCTGGTCGCCAACCACGAAGTCTACTCCACCGACAGTTCCGGCGGTAAGATTTACGACATCCTGTTGAGCGGCTCGGGAGATGCCTATGCGTTCCGGGATGGGCAAGGCTACCAGGTCAAATGGCAGCGCAATGATCCGGATGTCGTCTCACTGACCAACCCGGATGGCACGCCCTTTGCCTTCAAACCCGGCGCAACCTGGTTCGAGGTGATCGGGATAAGCCTCCACGATCAAGCAAACCGATCAGAGTTGGCGCTTCACCCATCAGATGCCGTAGCAATTTCAAAAAGGGCGACCATCCGGTCGCCCTTTTTTGCATATAATAAGTTTGGTTGGGTAAAATTTTTCTTTTATGAAAATTATCCCATCCAAAGGAGGTGTCGATGAAACGCATTGCAGTATTGACCGGCGGGGTGACGCGCCCGGCTTGAACGCAGTCATCCGGGCGGCTGTCAAAACGGCCATCAATGTGTATGGCTGTGAGGTGTTCGGCATCGTGGACGGGTACGACGGCTTCATCGCACCCGGCGGCGTCCTCCCGCTGAACCTGGCGGCGGTGCGCGGCATCCTCCCGCGCGGCGGCACCATCCTGGGGACTGCCAACCGCGGCAACCCCTTCGCCCGCAAGGTCATGCAGGCCGGCAAGGAAATCGTCATCGACGTTTCAGATGAAGTCGTCCAGGCCATCAAAGATTTGAACCTGGACGCGGTCATCGTCATCGGCGGGGATGGCACCCTGCGTGTCGCCATGGAACTGTGCGAAAAAGGTGTGCCGGTCATCGGTGTGCCCAAGACGATCGACAACGATGTTGGCGGCACGGAAGTCACCTTCGGTTTCGATACCGCCCTGATGATCGCCACCGAGGCCCTCGACCGGCTGCACACCACTGCCGAAGCGCATCACCGCGTCATGGTGCTGGAACTGATGGGCCGGGATGCCGGCTTTATTGCCCTGCACTCCGGTGTCGCCGGCGGCGCGGATGTGATCCTGATCCCCGAGATCCCGTTCAAGTATGAAGCGATCATCCGGAAAGTCCGCGAGCGCGCCGAGGCCGGCTCGAAATTCAGCCTGCTGGCAGTCTCGGAAGGCGCCAAACCGCTCGGCGGGCAGGAAGTGTTCTCCCGCTCCGGGGATGCCGTCTATGTGCCGCGCCTGGGAGGGATTGGGCAGGAAGTCGGCAAATATATCGAGCAGCAGGGTATCGAAGCGCGTGTGACCGTGCTTGGTCATGTGCAACGCGGCGGCTCGCCGACTGCCTTCGACCGCTGGCTGGCCACCCGTTACGGCGCAGCCGCGGTCCGTACCGCTGCCAGGGGAGTATTTGGCCGCATGGTGGCCCTGCGGGACTCGAAAGTGATTGATATCCCTCTCAGCGAGGCCCTGGCTGTCCCCAAGCGTGTGGACCTGAACGGCGATGCGCGTCGCCACCGCCCGCGGGATCGGGATTTGTTTCGGAGACGAGTAGGTTCCCGGATTTAAAGCGGAAAGCCGCCTTTCGGCGATCTTCCTGTGCGCGCTGTGGCACCTTTACGATCTGCGAATGTTACCGCAGAGCGAGGAGGGATGCCACAGCGCTTCGTTTCGTACTACTATCCATTGTAGGCACCACCTCCTCTTCTATAAGGATGGCGGATGAGGGGCAAGTCAGATTACGATTTATGACCTGCGCTGGAATTAGTATCGCATGGAATTATTCCTGTGTCAATAGTGTGAATTGTTCACTAACAATTCTATAAGGTGAGCGCCGGGGGATGGAATCCCCTCACGATAATCGCAAAGGGCCAGGTACTGGCGGGTTAGGCCTGCTCGTTGTAAAATGATACCTGTATAGACTATTACATCGGAGGCTCTTTTGAACGAACTTATTGAACGTATCCGCCGGGATGGCAGGAACCTTGGCAACGGCATTTTGAAAGTGGACGGTTTTATCAATCACCAGGTCGATCCGGCCTTGATGGATGCCTGTGGGAAGGAACTTGCCGCCCGTTTTGCGAAGGTGGGCGCCACCAAGGTGTTGACCGCCGAGATCTCCGGCATAGCCCCGGCCCTGACAACGGCGCTCTACCTGGGTCTGCCGGTGGTCTACGCCCGTAAGACCAAACCAATCACCATGCCCGACCAGGTCTTCCTGACGTTGGCCCCCTCGCATACCAAGGGCCGCATGGTCGAGTTGATCATCTCGCCCGAGTATCTGGCAGGTCACGAAAAAGTTCTCATCATTGACGATTTTCTCGCTTCCGGGGCCACCATCATGGGCCTGATCCGCCTGGCGCAAACGGCCGGGGCAAGCGTGGTCGGTGTGGGGACCCTGATCGAGAAAGTCTTCGAGGGTGGACGCGCCCTGTTACAGCCCATCGGCGTACCGGTCGAATCATTGGTATGCATCACCTCGATGGATGACGGACAGATCATCCTCGGAGACTGTTGATGAGATTTGCATACCGGCTGGCAGGCTTCCTGACCGGTTGGATCTTTGCCCATATGAGCTTTGCCATCCCTGCCAGACGCTTGCGTGAGACGGATGCCTTGCTGGCTTTCCATCACCCCAAACCGTCCCACCCCTTTCATGTGATCCTCGTCCCAAAAAGGACATTCGTTCTTTCGCAGACCTGGATCCGGCTGACCCATTCCTGGCGGACCTGGTCAGGACCGTCCAGAGCCTGGTGGCCGAATACCATCTGACCGCCTACCGGCTGATCGTCAACGGCGGGGAATACCAGGATTTCCCGCATTTGCATTTCCATCTCATTTCAGACGTTGAACGTTCCAACGTTTAAACGTGTAAACGGTAACCATGCATTCTTCCATCGCCATCCTTGACTTCGGTTCCCAGTATGCCCAACTGATCGCCCGCCGGGTGCGAGAGGCCCACATTTATTGCGAACTCTTCCCATGGGACGCCCCCGCCGAAAAAGTGCTGGCGCTGCAACCCAAAGGCTTCATCCTCTCCGGCGGACCGGCCTCGGTCTATGCCGAAAGTGCGCCAACCCTGCAGCCGTATGTGCTCCAATCCGGCCTGCCCATCCTGGGTCTGTGTTACGGGATGCAGCTGCTGGCGCATGTGCTCGGCGGACAGGTCGCCCACGCCAGCGAGCGCGAGTACGGACCGGCCGAGATCCAGGCGCTGGTCCCCGGCTCCCTGCTGGAGGCGATCTCGCAGGTATGGATGTCGCACGGCGACCGGATAACCCGCATGCCGGAGGGATTTATCGCCCTGGCAAAATCGGCCAACAGCCCCATCGCGGCCATGGGCGATTTTAAACGCAGGTATTTTGCCGTGCAGTTCCATCCGGAAGTAAAGCACACCCCCAACGGCGCGGAATTGCTCAAGCATTTTGCTGTGGATATTTGTGGCTGCCTGCCTGACTGGACGCCTGCCTCCATCATTGAGGAGAGCGTGTCCCAAATCCGCCAGCAGGTTGGGGAGGAACGCGTTCTGGCGGCAGTCTCCGGCGGGGTGGATTCCTCCGTGGCGGCCGCGCTGGTGCATAAAGCCATTGGCGACCAGCAGGTGGCAGTCTTTGTGGATACCGGCCTGCTGCGCAATGGCGAGCCGGAGCAGGTGGTGAAAGCTTTCCGGCTGAATATGGGCGCCGAACTGGTGGCAGTGGAGGCGGGCGGCGAATTCTTTGCCGCCTTGAAGGGGGTCACCGATCCGGAGCAGAAACGCAAGATCGTCGGTGAGAAATTCATCCGCATTTTTGAAAGGGAGGCTAAAAAGCTCGGCGCGCCACGCTTCCTGGTGCAGGGCACCATTTACCCGGATGTGGTTGAATCGGCCGCACCGGACCGCAACAAGGCCGCCAGGATCAAGTCCCACCACAACGTGGGCGGTTTGCCGGATGCCATGGAAATGTCGCTGGTGGAACCACTGCGCTACCTGTTCAAGGATGAGGTGCGGGCGGTGGGTGAAGCCCTCGGGCTGCCCGAAGCCCTGGTCTGGAGACAACCCTTCCCGGGTCCGGGCCTGGCCGTGCGCTGCCTGGGCGAAGTAACGCCGGAGCGGGTCCTGCGCCTGCAGGCCGCGGATGCCATTTTCACCGAGGAATTGGCCAAAGCCGGCCTGCTGGGAAAGGGCGCGGGGACCAGCCAGGCCTTTGCAGTGCTGCTGCCGGTGCGTTCGGTTGGCGTGATGGGCGATGAACGCACCTACCAGGAGGTCTGCGCCATCCGGGCGGTGGTCACCGATGACTTCATGACCGCTGACTGGGCGCGCATCCCTTACGATGTGCTGGCCAGGGTGGCCAACCGGATCGTCAACGAGGTGCACGGAATCAACAGAGTGGTGTATGATATTACCAGCAAGCCTCCTGCCACAATTGAATGGGAATGAGACGATTTGCGAATGGAGATGTAGAGATGAATGATCAGAAAAATTCTCAAGTGCCGATGCTTCCTGCACCCCGCCACGCCTTCCCGCCTGCCCCGATCCACCCGCTCGCAGCCCTGGCAACGATCGTGCTGGACAACGTCTTCGGCGTGGTCGAGTTGGTCGACCCATTTGCGATCATTTTCACCAGTATTGGCGTCGGAGCGGTTGGCGCGGTGACCAGCATGCTTGTCCAGCGTTACATGGCGAAAGACAGTTGGGGCGTGTCAGCTGCCAAGGGGTTGGTGATGGGTATCATCGCGGGTGTGCCCTTCCAGGTGACCGGTACAGCGGTCGGCGCCATCCTGCTTGGCTGGGCCGGAGCAAGCCAGTGGATCACGCTCCCCGGCTCAAAGGAGAAACGGGAACAACTGCCTGGCTCGGATGAAGTCGTGGACGCAGAAGTAAGGGATATTGGCAGTTCAGAGGGCTCTGATCAGCATTAATTATTTAGTACCCTGAGCGGGTATATGCGTAAATTCCTGCTTGTAACCCTCAGCATTTATCTATTATTCGCTGGCCTCACTTCTGCGCGCGCCCAGGCGCCGAGCACGGCGCATGTGAGCATGTATTCCCTGCAGACTGGCAGCTTCCCGACCATCACTGCCGGGCTGGATGTAATCGATTCGGCGGGCGGCGTTGTGACCGGCCTGAAAACGGATTCGATCACCTTGCTCGAAGACAAACAGCCGCGTCCGCTGAGCAAGCTCGAGGAAGTCCCGATTGGTGTGGAATTTGCTCTGGCGCTCGATCCCGGCCCGGCTTTTGCTTACCGGGACTGCCAACGCGGTCTCACGCTATGACAAGATCGTTCAAGTTCTAAAGGATTGGATTGCCAATCACCCCGACACTTTCGGCGATGACCTGAGTTTGATCCCCACCTATGGGATCCTGTCCACTCACCTGTCAAAGACCGCGGCATTCTCGGAGGCCCTGGCTGCCTACCAACCCAACCTGCTATCCATCTCGTCGAGCCTGGATACGCTGGCACGTGCGCTGGACGCAGTCTCCGAACCGGCGCCCCAGGCCGGCATGAAACGTTCGGTCCTGTTTGTCACCTCCCCCATCTCGGTGGAAGCCATTCCGACCCTGCAAAATCTGACGCGAGCGCGCCGCGGCCCAGCATGTGCGCGTGGATGTCTGGATCGTGGCCTCAACAGATTTCTTCTCGACTTCCGGCGCAACCGCGCTCAAAGACCTGGCCATTCAGACCGGCGGGCAGTACGTCATGTTTTCGGGTGTGGAACCGCTGCCTGGTCTGGAGATGTATCTTGCGCCCTTCCGCAGCACATATCGCCTGACATATGTATCCGCCATCCGTGCCTCCGGCGGGCATACCCTGGCGGCACAGGTGTCCCTGGATGGTGAGTCGATCCTGTCCGAAGCCCTGCCTTTCGAGCTGAACATCCAACCGCCGAACCCCATCCTGGTCGCGCCGCCGGAACAGATCGTCCGCCAAGCCCCGGATGAACGCACGACTGCCACAACCGCCTTCCTTCCCACCCAGCAGTCCATTGACATCATCGTTGAATTTCCGGATGGACGCACGCGCCCTCTGGTCAGTACCACGTTATTGGTGGACAACCAAAAAGTAGCCGAGAACACCGCCGAGCCGTTCGATCACTTCACCTGGGATTTGAGCGGTTATGCCACCAGCGGCCAGCATATCCTCAGTGTGGAAGCAGTGGACAGCTTCGGGTTGAGCAAAGTCAGCCTGGGCGTGCCGGTGACGGTTACGATCGTCAAGCCGAAGTTCGGAGTATTGCCATTCCTATCGCGCAACAGCCTGTGGGTGACGCTCGTTGCGATCCTTTTTGCCGGGGCAGTCCTGGGTGTGATCCTGGCCGGAGGGCGGATCAGGCGCCGCAAGACCCGGGTGAAGCGGGGATCCTATATCGATCCGGTTACCCAGCCAGTGGCGGGGCTGATGGGCAGGCATAATTTACGCATGCCCTGGAAACGTCCGGTCAAGCAAGCGGATGCCTACCTGCTGCGCCTGAAGGACGACGGACAGCCTGTGACAGCACCGCCCATCCCGGTCAGCACGCCGGAAATGACGTTCGGTTCCGACCCAATGCAGGCCACCCGCATCCTGGATGACCCTTCCATTTCACCCCTGCACGCCCGCCTGCGGGAGGAGAATGGAGAATATATCCTTTCCGATGAAAAATCGACTGCCGGGACCTGGGTCAACTTCGAAGCGCTGACTACCCCCGCGCCGGCTTCAGCACGGTGACGTGCTGCACATCGGGCGGCTCTCATATCGTTTCATGCTGCGCAAGCCGCCTGAACGACCTGCTCCAAAGATCAGTTACACAAAGCCATGATCCGCACAGAAAACGCGCCCCTTGCATATTGCCGCCGTAACACACCCCGGCATGGCCGGGCGGCAAATGAAGATCGCCTCGCCGTTTCATCCTACCTGGTTGGGCCGAATGATCCAACCCGCTCGGTCTTTGCCATCGTTTCGGATGGGATCGGCGGGCACCAATGCCGGGGAAGTGGCAGCCGAAATGGCAGTGGAGATCATCAGTCACATGGTGGCCCAATCCGACGCCCGCCGGCCCCTGGAGATCCTTGACAATGCCATCCAGGTCACCAGTGACGCGATCGCAGCCAAAGCCAAAGATGACACCCAGCGCCTGGGCATGGGTACCACCTGTGCATGTGCCTGGGTCATCGGCAACCGCTTGTTCACCGCCTCGGTGGGTGATTCACGCATATACCTCCTGCGGAACGGCAGCCTGATGCAGTTGACGATTGACCATACCTGGGTGCAGGAGGCTATGGATAGAGGCATCCTGCAGCCGGAGGACGCACGGCACCACCCGAATGTACACATCATCCGGCGCTATCTCGGCTCCTCCAAAACTCCCGAGGCGGATCTTCGCATGCGGATGGCCACGGACGAAAGCGACACCCAGTCGCGTTCCCATCAGGGAATGCGCCTGCTCCCCGGAGACCTGCTCCTGCTGTGTACCGACGGCCTGACCGACGTGGTGGAAAACGCCGAAATTGAACCGGCAGTGCGCGGGCTGGACCTCCAGTCTGCCGCGCAGACCCTGGTGGACCTGGCCTGCAAACGGGATGCACAGGATAACATCACCGTCGTGATGGTGCTCGTTCCCTGGCAGAACCAGCCGGTCACGCCGGGAAAAAAGGCCAACAAGAAGGCAAGAAATTTCTGGCTGTGGGCGCTGTGGGGAATGGTCGGATTGGTACTGCTGGCACTTCTTATCACCGTGCTGACGTGGGTCGGTTTTCCATTTCATCCTTCCACCTGTTTCCACGCCGATACTGGCCCCGTAATCTCAAGGTCCCGTTCATTTTGCGGGAGAGTTCCGCTCTTTTTTATCGGAAGGCCCCGCCCTTTTTGGCGGGGAGGAGGCAAGCATGCGATTCGGCATCATGGCGATGCAACTGGAGGCGCTTGTCCCGCCGGGCCTCCCAGCCGAACAGATCATGGCAAGCATTACCACCTTCGATCACGCCGGGCTGGCAAAAGGGCTGGCTGATAAAGGGTTTAATCCGATCGAATTGGGTGGTGACCTGGGAATGTTCATCCCGAATGCCTACAGTCTCGAATCGATCAGGAAGCTGGCTGCTCTCAAATCGGGCGGTCTCGCGTACACTCTCCACCTGCCGCTCTGGTCGGTGGAACCCTCCACCCCACTCACGCCTGTCCGGCAGCGGCTCGGTGGAGGCGCTGGTGGAGACCATTCGGGCCACGCGGCCGATCGAGCCGGAAGTCTATGTGCTGCACGCGACCGGGGCGCTGGCAGCGGAATTCTATAACATGCAGATCTCCGAAATGGCGCGCATGCTGATCCTGCGCCAATTCCAAAGTGGGGCGCGAGCGAGTATCCGCAGCCTGCTGGACGAGACCGGCATCCCCTCCCGCCGCCTGGCGATCGAGACGATCGAATTTCCGCTCGACATGACTCTCGAGCTGGCCGAAGAATTCGATCTTTCGGTCTGCCTGGATACCGGCCATGTCCTGGCAGGATTTCCGGGCTGGTTTGATTTCTTTGAGGTACTGGAAAAGCTCCTGCCGCGCCTGGCAGAAGTCCATTTGCACGACTCGAAGAAAATGCCTGAAGGGGTGCGCGGCTACGGTGAAGACCATAAACCGCTTGGCCAGGCTGACCTGGAACTTGGCCGCCTGCTTGACCGGCTGGCCGCAGCAAACTTCAGCGGTCCGCTTGTGTTCGAGTTGAAGGTGGACGAGGCGCTTGACTCCTTGAAAGTCGTCCAGGCCGTCCGCCCTCAATATTTGGCCCACAACTGATCCGAATTTTCATCCCGGCCGCGTAGAATTTCAAGGAGATGCCATGAAAAAGATATCTTTCCTGCGAATGCTCATCATCAGCCTGCTTGGCTTTGCCCTGACCTTTTCCTCCAACATTCAGGACCCGCCACTGATGACCTATAAAGTCCGTCAACTTGCACCAGATCTGCCCAATACGGCCCTTGGCATTCTG
The DNA here is from genome assembly GCA_963830665.1 of uncultured Chloroflexia bacterium. GTDB lineage: Bacteria > Chloroflexota > Anaerolineae > Anaerolineales > Villigracilaceae > UBA877. The sequence continues at coordinate 55,411 of CAWHNM010000022.1, read as the reverse complement.
GGGTTTATCGGCCTGCTGGTCGCAATGGTTGTACAACCGATCATCGGGGTGTTCTCCGACCGTGCCCGCACAAAACTGGGTCGCCGCCTGCCATTCATTATTGGAGGGGCGGTGCTCATCGCGGCTTCGCTGTTCCTGCTGGCGGCTGCTCCGGCATTATGGGTGTTGTTGCTGGGCGTGATCTTCATCCAGTTTTCTTCCAATATCCTGCAAGGCCCCTGGCAGGCGCTTATCCCGGACCTGGTACCGGAATCCCAGCGCGGGACGGCCTCCAGCCTGAAAGCTGTCATGGATATCCTTGCCCTGGTGGTAGGCGGCGCAGTAGCAGGGATGCTTTTGGGCCAGGCAGGCATAGACCGGTGGGGCAATAATGCCGTCTTTGTTGCCGCGGCCGTGCCGGCGGTGTTGTTCTTTGTTTTTATCCTGTTCACGGGCCTGTGGGCGCGCGAAAACCCGGAGATGGTGCCAGGCTCCGGGCTTGCGGGCGAAAAGACGATCGGCGAGGCGCTCAAAGGTGCATTCTATGTCAACTTCCGCGAACGGCCTGTCTTTGGATGGTGGTTTGCCAACCGCATCCTGTTTTGGGGCGCCTTCATCGCCATCAACTCGTTCCTGATCAATTACCTGGTGGATGTCATCAAAATGACCCAGAGCGAGGCACAGGGTTTCTATGGCACATTGAAGATCATCCTGGGCGGGGCGCTGATCGTCCTGGCGCTGACAGCCGGCTGGCTCTCCGATAAATTCGGGCGCAAGCCGGTCATGCTGATCGCCGGTCTGGTGGCCTTTGTCGGGAGCCTTCGCCCTGCTGTTCGTGCGTGAGCGGACACTCATCACCGTGGCAGGCGGTATCGTTGGCATGGGGGTTGGGGCGTTCCTTTCGGCCTCCTGGGCGCTGGCGACCGATATTGTGCCGCGCCAGGAAGCTGCCCGCTACCTGGGCATTGCCAACATTGCCACTTGCATTGGCTCGGGAGGGGCGCGCCTGCTGGGCGGCGTGCTGATCGACCCCATCAACCGGGCGCTCGGTTCCAGTTCGTCCGGGTACTTGCTGCTTTTCGCCCTGGCGGCCTTATGTTTCCTGGTGAGTGCGCTGGTGATCATCCCGCTGCCGAATCAGAAAAAAGCCTAGGTAACCAAAATCATCGGCTATAATTGCGTTCTTGGCGGCAACCAGGCAGCCTGCTCCCCGTGCAGTAGACTGGCAATGCTATAAAAAGGCCTGTCAATACCCTCACGGGAAAAGGCATAATAAAATAAGCAGGAGAAGATGATCTTGAGAAAGTTATCGATGGTTTTTCCCATCCTATTGATCCTGGCGGCAGTCTTATATGCGTGTTCCAACAAAACGGCTGGACAGGATGCCAGGAATATCCTATTCGCGGATAATTTTTCAAAAAGTAACAGCGGATGGACGCAGTCTAAAAACGACAGCGGCGTTATCGAATACGTAAACAACTATTATCACATGGCCGTAAACAAGCCCGCCACTTTGCTGCTGGCCAACCCGGGGAAATCCTTCCAGGGAGATGTCAGCATCGAAGTGGATGCCCGCAAGATCGGTGGCTCTGATGACAATTATATTGGCATCCTGTGCCACTATCAAAACCCGGACAATTACTATGTGCTCATGCTGACGAGTGATGGCTATTCGGGTATCGCCCTGCGCAAGGATGGCCAGGATACCCTGATCTCCCCCGGCCTTAAATTCCTGAAGATGGATGGGATCAAAAAGGGCTCTGCAACCAACCACATCCGCGCGGATTGCATTGGTGAAGCATTGACCCTGTATGCCAACGGGAAACAGGTCTCTCTGGCTTATAACAAAAGCCTGACCGGCGGTGATACGGGTCTGGCAGTCAGATCCGGCCGGCTGGAAGGCGGCGTGGATATCCGCTTCAATAATTTCAGCGTTGCCAGCCCCGCCCAGCCGTAGGGTTTGCTTGTCAACATTCTCTTAAGATAGAGGAGGATGGCGGGCGCCAGCGGCTTCACCGCTCGCACCCTCCCGACCCCCAGCTTAATGGATGACTTGAAATAAAAGGAACAGGTTCTTTTGGATAACTTGGACAAAAAAGTAACCAGTGTTTCGGTGATCATGCCGACCCTGAATGAGGCGGGCAACATCGCCAGCCTGATCCAATCCACGGTGGATGCCATTCAGAAAGCCGGGATGGATGAAATTGAAATCATCGTCGTGGACGATGATTCTCCCGACCGGACCTGGGAGATCGCCTCTCAAATGGTTTGTCCACCTGCCCGGATCGAAGTGATCCGCCGGATGGAAGAGCATGGGCTGACCGCTTCGCTTTCGGATGGAATTGAAGGCCGCCAGGCATGAGGTGATTGTCTGGCTTGACTGTGATTTTTCACATCCCGCCGGAGCGCATTCCCCAAATGCTTTACATGTTGGACCAGGGCTTCGATGTGGTCGTCAATTCGCGCTATGTGGTGGGTGGAGGCGAGGACCGCAGCGGGGAATGGGGAGCCATGCAGATGTTCCTGAGCCTCACGCTCAATTGGTTTACGCGTTTCTTCCTGGATGCAACCTTCGCCGATTACACGAGCGGATTTGTGGCGGTGCGGAGGGATGTGCTCCGGGAAATACCGCTGCGCGGCGACTATGGCGAATATTTTGTGGATTTTATCTTTCGGACCTTGCACAAAAAATACAGGGTTTGTGAACTCCCCTACATGGCCATGCCTCGCAGAAGCGGGGTATCCAAAACAGGCACATAATCTATTACAATACCTGCGTCGAGGCCGAAAATACGTCGGCACTGTAATCCGTCTGCGTTTAGCAGCCATCCTAGGAAGGCTGTAATGGATAATGTAGAACTTATCACTGCCAGTAATGGACAAGCGCTCTGCTATGTGATCCGGGGGAATACCAAACCCGAGAATACAACCTTTATCACCCCGCCGGATGCCAAGCAACAGGTTGGGTTCATCGTTTACCCCAAGGGTGGCGTGATTGCCCGGCATATCCACCGGCCGCTCGAACGCCATATCATCGGCATGGCGGAGGTGCTGGTGGTGCGGTCCGGGCACTGTCAAATTGAAGTGTATGATGAGCAGGAGAATCTGGTAACCGTACGTGACCTGTATCAGAACGATGTGGTCGTGATGGTTGGAGGCGGGCACGGCTTCAAGATCATGGAAGACACCGTTTTACTGGAAATCAAGCAAGGCCCGTATCTTGGCGCAGACGACAAAAAACTCTTCTGAGATCAACGTTGGATACAATCCAACCCTAGCCATGGCTTGCTGGTGCATAAAAAACGGCCCTTGTGGGCCGTTTGCTTTTAAACCTGCCTCTGGGCAGCCTGAGCAGATTTTGAGCCTGCCCATGCAGCCCCAGCATGACCACCCCGAAGTAAAGCGCATACGCCAGCACCTCTGTCAGCGAAGGGCTGCCGTTGTAGCCGAATAGCGTCGCCAGCACCTGCCCGAGCGTGGATTGGTCATTCAGGATGGGGTTGAGGTTCCAGACATGCTCGATGACAGACGGCACCCAGCCGAGCTCATTGAACTCGTGCAGGCTGTGGGCCACCAGCCCGGCCGCGAAGAAGATCAGCAGGATCCCGGTCACCTGGAAGAAACGCCTCAGGTTCAGCCGGACGGTGGTTGCAAACAAAGACCAGCCGAGCAAAGCCGCCGTCCCCAGTCCGAACAAGGCCCCCAGGACCGTCTGGCGTGCGCCCGAGGAAAAGGCCGCGGCTGTCAGGAACAATGCCAGTTCCACACCCTCGCGCAAAACGGCCAGGAAGGCCAGCCCAAACAGGGACCATTTCCCGGTCTGGGAGGCTTTCTGAACGCCGGATTCCAGGTCGCTCTTAAGATGCCGCGCCCGCCGGCTCATCCAGAAGATCATCCAGGTCAGGATGACCGGCTGCCAGGAGCATGGTGATCGCTTCGAAGATCGCCTCGGCCGGGTCCTTCAATTCCAGGCCCAGACATGGTGAGCAGGACTGCTGTAAGCAGACTCAACAGCGCGGCGCTGCCCGCGCCCAGCCAGAGCGGGGCGGATAGATCCAGACGGCGCATCTGGCGCAGTGCACCCAGGACAATGCCGAGCACCAGCGCGGCTTCGAGTCCCTCACGCAGGGACAGGATGTAGGACGAAAGCAAGGAGCACCTCCTAATACATATATATAGATTATATATATCTAATTATAAACGATATGCTGTTCGATTTTAGGAGGGGTTGAAATCCTGGTTATGAAAAGAAGAAGGGGGTAAGCAAACTCCCGCAGGTTGGCGCCTGATAAGCGACCCGGTCATACGAACCTGCGGAAGGTCAGGTTATCGAAACGGTTAGCCCTTTTATCGTTTTACTTTCTTCTTGCCGCCGTGGTAGGATGGGGCCGTGATGGCGTAGATCGTGCACAGGCGGGTATCCAGCATGCGCGAGCGGATGCGCGCGTCCATCTCATCCAGAGTATCCGCGGTGGTGATCACGGTGGGCAACTCGGCGATGTAGCGATAGTTGAACAACTGGTAGAGTTTTTCGCGCGCCCAGGGGGTCATGGATTGCGTGCCCAGGTCATCCAGGATCAGCAAAGGGGCAGTGCGGATCTCGTCAAAGCGGCGGTCGTAGCTGGTGTTGCTGCTGGGGCTGAAGGTCGCCCGCAGGTGGTCGAGCAGGTCGGGCAGCATGACGAACAGCGGCGGGTCGCCCAGGTCGGTGCGGGCATTGGCAATGGCGGCCGCGAGATGGGTCTTGCCGCAGCCATAGGAACCGGTCAGCACCAGCCAGCCTTTCGGTTTTTCGGCAAAAGCCAGTGCGACCTTGAGCGCTTTCTCCAGCGACTTGAGCTTGTCAGGCTCCAACCCTTCCTCCTCGCGCAAGGAAAAATTGGCGAAGGTGCATTTCGAAAGCAGGTCGAGCGAGGAGAGTTCGTGGTGGCCCAAGTCATCCGTGGGATGGCGGTAATCGGGGGCAAGGATGGTGATCTTGCTGACCAGTTCCGGGTCCGCCAGGCGCGAGCGGATGCGCGGCTCGATCTCGTCCAGCGGGACATTGGTCGTCACCACCAGCGGCAGGTGGTTGATATAGCGGTAGTTCACGATCTGGAAGAGTTTTTCCTGCGCCCAGGCGGTGGCCGACTGCGTGCCGAAGTCATCCAGCACCAGCAGCGCGGCCGTGCGGATCTGCTCGAAGCGCTGCTCGAAGGTGACATCCTCGGCATCGAAGGAGAAGCGCAGCAGATCGAGCAGGTCGGGTACGGTCAGGAAGAGGGTGGGCACGCCCATGCCGACGGCGAAGTTGGCGATGGCGGCGGCCAGGTGGGTCTTGCCGCAGCCGTAGCCGCCTTGCAGCAGCAGCCAGCCTTTCAGGCTGGCAGCATACTGGCGGGCGGTATTGTAGGCGATTTCCAGCGAGCGCGCCTGCCGTTCCCCCAGGCCGATCTGGCCGCGCGGCTGAAAAGAATCGAAGGTCAGGCCTTTGAGTTCATCCAGGTGGCTGAGCGAGAAGAGACGGTCGCGCACCTGGCGCATGACCGCCCCCTGGCGGCAGGTGCAGATCTCCAGCCGGCCAAAATCGGGCGAACCGGGTTCGGCGTCGCGGCGCACGTAACCGAGGCCATGGCAGTACGGGCAGTTCGGGTCGCCAAGGGTCTCAATGCTCGATGAAGTCGGCGTACTCGCCTTCGGTGTACCGGCGGCCATCTTCTTGAGCGTCTCGTCGATCTTGCTTTTTGGCATGACCTTCTTCCTTCCAGCGGCGTAAAATCGCTTCCACGTACTTCCAGTTGCGTTTGTTGTTCTTGACGGCGATCTCCAGCGCCTCCGCCACCCATTCGGGCGGGTAGGTCTGTTCGGCAGTCTTTTAGCGCATCCGCAATCAACGGCGTCAGGGGGCCGATGTTTTCTTCGTAGAGTTTGAAGATGTTCGGGCGTTCCGGCGGCGGAGCAGCTGGAGTGCGTCGCATCCGGCTGCCACTGGCCTTTGGTGAAGGCTTCGGCGGCGGCCCGCCCGCGTGGGGAATTCAGGAAATACAGCGCGGCGGCTTTACTCCGGACGCCCTGGCTGGCTGCCGGGGGCAAGGCCTCGAGCAGGCTGCCGCGCTTCACGGCTTTTTCCAGCGCCGGACCCGGGTCCGGGACGCAGGCGGCGAAATCCTGCTCCCGTAAGAAATGGACCCGGCCTTCCATGTTCCCGATCCGCCAGAGGGCATACAGCGTCACCTTCAACTCGTCCCGGTCGTCCATCTCGGCGAGCAGATGGCGGAAGAACGAGTCGGGGATGTGGGTGAAAGTTTCGGAGTCGGTAAAGCCCTGGAATTTTGTCATTTCATTTTTCCTCTTCCATCTCCCTGGACCCTCCCACGAGGAGGAGGGGAAATGGGACAGGGTGAGGAACCTTAGGCCTGGTTCAAATCAATATTGCGCGTGGCGGCATCCACGAACTTGGCCAGGTGGCTCATGAAGACCAGTTCCACGCTGCCGGTGGGGCCGTTGCGGTGCTTGGCGATGATGATCTCGGCCACGTTCTGCTTGGCGGTGTCCTTCTCGTACTGGTCGGGGCGGTAGATGAACATGACGATGTCGGCATCCTGCTCGATGGAGCCCGATTCGCGCAGGTCGGAGAGCACCGGGCGCTTGTCGGTGCGCTGTTCGACGGCGCGGCTGAGCTGCGCGGCCGCCAGCACCGGGACGTTCAGCTCGCGCGCCAGCACCTTCAGGTTGCGCGAGATGTACGAGACTTCCTGGACGCGGTTCTCGGTGCGCGTGTCGCCGCCCATCAACTGGATGTAGTCGAGGATGACCAGGTCGAGGCCGAACTCCATGTGCAGGCGGCGGCACTTGGTGCGCAGCGCCAGCGGGGTGATGGCGGGCGTGTCGTCCAGGTAGATATGCGTATCGCCCAGCACTTCGATGGCATGGGTCAGCAGCGGCCACTCGTTCTCATTGAGTTTGCCGTTGCGCAGGCGCTGCGAGTCGATGCCGGTCTCCTGCGACAACAGGCGCTGGACCACCTGCTCGTTGGACATTTCCAGCGAGAAAATGGCGACGTGCTTCTTATGCAGAAGGGCGGCGTTCTTGGCCACCGAGAGCAGGAAACCGGATTTGCCCTGACCCGGGCGACCGGCGATGATCAGCAGGTCGGAGGGCTGCAGGCCGGTCAGCGTCCGGTCCAGGTCGATGAAACCGGTCGGGACGCCGAAGATATCCTCGGGGCGTTTGGCCAGCTCGTCGATCCGGTCGTAGTAATCGCTCAGGACGGCCGAGATCGGCTGGAGGTCCTTCTTGAGCCGGCGCTCGCTGACGTTGAAGATGGATTTCTCCGACTCTTCGATGACGTTCTCGACCGACTCGTGCTCGTTGTAGGCCAGGGTGGCGATCTGGTTGGCGGAGGTCAGCAGGCGGCGGCGGATGGAGGCGGCCTCGACCATGCGTCCGTAGGCCTCGGCATGCAGGGAGGTGGGGACCTGGTTGAGCAGCGCGGTCAGGTAGGCCGGGCCGCCAATCTCGGCCAGCTGCCCGGCGCTCTGGAGTTCTTCGGTGACGGTCAAAAAGTCCAGCGGGATGCGTTTTTCGTGCAGGCGGGTGAAGGCCTCCCAGATCCAGCGGTGGCGGACGATGTAGAAATCGTCCGCCTGGAGGAACTGGGCCAGGTCGTAGTAGGCTTCCGGGTTGATGAGCACTGCCCCCACAACGGCTTCTTCGGCTTCACGGTTGTGGGGGATGACGGACGTGGACGGGACGGAGGGCCCTTCGACAGGCTCAGGCCTGTCGCGCTTCGAGGCACTGGCGCTGGCAGGACGGCGCTCTTCGGGCAGGCGGCAGGATCGGTCTTCGGGATTGGCAGGTCATCTTCAGGATTTGGTTCTCTTCTTCGTCGCCCGGATCGTCTTTGAGTTTCTTCAGGAAATCCTCGAACACATCCAGGCCTTCTTCGCCTATCCTTGGCAGGCTGCGGTTGAGGCTTGGCATCATCGGCAGGCGTAGCCGGAGCTTCCGGATCCTGCATATCGCGCTCGGGAACGATCCCGGCTGCATCCATCACATCCTGGCTGACCAGGATGGGGACGTGGGCGCGCACTGCCAGGGCGATGGCGTCCGAGGGACGGGCGTCGATATCGATGATCTTCTCGTCCGCTTCGGCGACGATATTGCCGTAGAAAATATCATCTTTCAGGGCGATGATCTCGATGCGCAGGATCTTGGCGTTGAAGGTGCTGAAAAGATTCTTGAGCAGGTCGTGGGTCAACGGGCGGCTCATTTCCACTTCCTGCAAGCGCCACCGTGATGGACTCGGCTTCGTACGGCCCGACCCAGATGGCCAGGTAGCGTTCCACATCCGTCTGGCGTAAAACCACCACCCGCTGCGGCGACATCAGGCTGACGCGTACACTGTCGATGACTACTTCAACCATGTCAGACATAGGGGCTCCAGAATGCTAGGGTTATTTTAGCACAAGGTTGGGGAGTTAAGGAGGCTGATCGTCGATCGTCTCAGGGCTTTAACATTCTCGAAGATCGGGGCTGCAAATGCGAAACTCAACCCCCCTGCCCTGCGGGCATCCCCCCAAATCAAGGACTGTACAGAAATGGGGGAGGAAGGGAGGAGGCAAGCCAGGAGGAGGGCGATTTCCGGGATAACCTGCGGCGGCTGGAATTGTTGCAAAGCTGCATCTTCGGGGTAGACAAGGACAAGCAGGCGGTGGAGGTGGCGCGGCTGAACCTGATGCTGCGAGCGCTGCACGGACGCCAGAAACTGCCGCTGCTGACCAATATCTACAACGCAGACAGCCTGCGCCCGGAAACCTGGCAGCAAGCCTTTCCGGAAATCATGAAGGAGGGCGGTTTCGACATCATCATCGGCAACCCGCCGTATGTACGCCAAGAAACGCTCGGGGAAGAATTCAAGGCATTGGCCCAACAGAACTTCGAGACCTACGCCGGGACAGCCGACCTGTACATCTACTTCATCGAGAAAGCCCATAAACTACTCAAACCAGGCGGCTATTTCGGCATGATCGTTTCGAACAAATGGATGCGATCGAACTACGGAAAAGCCCTGCGGGAATTCCTGACCCGCGAAAGCACCCTGGTGGAGATCGTGGACTTCGGCGAATTGCCGGTGTTCTCGAACGCTGCCACCTTCCCAGTCATCATCATTACCCGCAGCCAATCAACTAAAAAACAACAATTCCTGTATGCACCGATCAAGCGGCTTGACTTCTTTTCTTTGCCTGAAGAAGTACAGGCGGTTGGTTCGATATTAGATGAACGCGCTATCCAAGGTGAGAGCTGGACGCTTACACCCAATCAAGGAGTTATTCTGTTGGAAAAGATGCGGAATAAGGGCATTCCGCTCTGGGATTATGTGAATGGACAGATATTTCGAGGAGTTGTAACTGGTTGCAATGATGTTTTTTTAATCAATCGTTCTCTTAAAGATCGCCTTGTCTTCGAAGACCCTAGAAGTGCTGAATTGATAAAGCCGTTTGTGATGGGTGATGATGTACGCAAGTATAGGATGAATTATCGAGATATTTATGTAATTTTTGCCAAACGCGGAATTGACATTGAAAAATACAAAGCAGTTAAAAACTATCTGAGCCATTATCAAGAAAGATTGATGCCAAAACCTAAAGACTGGCAAGGCGAATGGAAGGGTAGAAAGTCAGGCTCTTACAAATGGTATGAAATCCAAGATTCGGTTGACTACTTCCGCGAATTCGAAAAGCCAAAAATCATTTATCCGGATATTGCCAAAGAGAGCAGGTTTACGTTTGATTCTGAAAATTACTATATGGCCGATACGACTTTCAGCATACCAATAAACGATCTATATTTATTGGGAGTACTCAATTCGCGTTTGATATTCTTTGTGCTCAAGTTGATTTGTCCAGTTTTAGGTGATCCTGAAAAAGGCGGACGATTGAGGTTAAAAACAGAGTACCTGAAACAACTCCCCATCCGCCGGATCGACTTCGCCGACCCAGCCGAAAAGACCGCCCACGATGCGATCGTCAAGCTGGTGGAGGAGATGCTGGATTTGCAGAAGCAGACACCAGCAGGCCGAGGCGGGCAAGGAGGTCGAGCGTTTCGCGCTGCAGAAGCGCATCCAGGCGCTGGATGGGGAGATCGATGCGCACGTGTACCGGTTGTATGGATTGACGGAGGAAGAGATCGAGGTGGTGGAGGGAGGATAAGATGGCTAATAAGGAACAACTCGAGATTTTGAAGAAGGGCGTGGAGGGGTGGAATAAGTGGAGGGAGGAGAATCGCGACATCACTACGATCGATCTTCAAAAGATCCTACTTGATGCAGAGGATCTTGGCGGAATAAATTTTATAAGAGCCGATCTAAGGTGGGCTGGTATAAGATACACCGACCTCCATGAAGCCAATCTCCATGAAGAGCATGGGGCAGGCAGGCATGGAATTTGGGGGAGGAGTAGCTCGCAATGAGCTGAAACAAGGAAAGTAAGGTGCCGTGAATTAGATCGAGTCAGCCTTGGATTTCTCGAGCTTCGGTTCAACAGAGGCAAGCATGCGTTTTTTTACTGCTCACCCTGGACCCGAAGAAGGTCTTGAGAACGTACCAAAAATCACTTGTGAAATACATTACAAAGAAGTAATATGTACCTGTCAATGTAGACAACTGCGGAGGGGTGGGGGGAACAGCCGCACGTGATCCAATTCATTGTAAATCGGGAGGACTGCCATGTTTGCCAAGAAAAGTATTTCTCGGGTATTCCCATTTTTGTTTGTCATTGTGTTCATAATTACAGTTACACCGATTCAAGCTGTGCAGGCGGCGGGTGTGCGTTACGCCAAACCTGTCGCAAGCGGCAGCGGCGATTGCTCCACTTGGGCGAATGCCTGCATATTACAGGATGCTTTGACGGGAGCGGTCAGCGGAGAGGAGATCTGGGCCGCAGCCGGAACGTACAAGCCCGGTACATTCCGTTCTGACACTTTCCAACTCAAGAACGGCGTGGCAGTCTACGGCGGGTTCGCCGGTACAGAGACACTGCGCAGCCAGCGCAACCCCATGGCCAATCTGACCGTCTTGAGCGGCGACATTGACAATAACGACAGCCAGACGCCGATCATTACTGATCTCACCACCGTATCCGGCAATACCAACAACACTTTTCGCGTTGTTACCGGCGCAACGGCCTCGATCGTCGCAACCCTGGATGGTTTCACCATCACGGCCGGCAACGCCAATGGGGATGCTCCCTACGATAAAGGCGCCGGGATGTACAACTCGTCCAGCAGTCCGACGTTGACGAACGTCACCTTCACCGGCAACGCGGCATCCTATCGCGGCGCCGGGATGTTCAACTATGCCAGCAGCCCGACTTTGATGAACGTCACCTTCAACGCCAATGCGACCGCTGGCGACGGCGGCGGAATATACAACGAGTCCGACAGCAGTCCGACCTTGACGAACGTCACCCTCAGCAGTAACTCGGCCAACAAAGGCGGCGCGCTGTACAACACGGCCTCCGCCCCGGTGATGAAGAATGTCACCATCGCCGGCAACTCGGCGGTCGATCACGGCGGCGGCATGTACATCGCTAATATTAGCAATCCACAGTTTTACAATACCATTTTCTGGGGCAATACGGCTGCCGCCGGCATTGGAGCCCAGATCTACGCTTTTAGCGGCAGCACCCTCGCGAGCGACAATATCGTGCAAGGCGGGTGTGCAGATTCTTCCTGGACATGCGGAACGAATACCCTCACTGCCGATCCCAACCTGGGCGCGCTCGGGGAGAATGGTGGATTCACGCAGACCATCCCGCTGCTGGCGGGTTCCTCGGCCATCAACACGGGCAATCCCACCTACAACTGCCCGGCGGCCGACCAGCGCGGTGTGGCGCGCCTCGGCACATGCGACATGGGTGCATTCGAATACACCGGCATCGACTATGTCAGCGTGCGCTATGCCAAACCAGCCGCAAGCGGGAGCGGCGATTGCTCGAGTTGGGGGAATGCATGCACGCTCGTGGCGTGGCACGTCCGCAAGGCGCACATTGCGATATCGGTGCCTTCGAGCAGGATGATTTTACCGCCCCTACAGTAGTTTCGAGCGTGCGCGCCAATGCCAACCCGACCAGCGCCCCCAGCGTGAATTTCACCGTAACATTCTCTAAATCTGTGACAGGTGTGGATGCGAGCGATTTCAGCCTGGCAATCACCGGCATCTCAGGCGCGGTTGTGACCGGCGTAAGTGGCTCGGGGAGTGTCTACACAGTGACCGTTAATACAGGCTCCGGCAATGGCAGCATTCGCCTGGATGTGCTTGCCAGCGGCGTCACCATCACGGACCTGGCCGGGAATCCGCTGGCCAACCTGCCTTACACCAGCGGTCAAGCCTATTCGGTAAACAAGAACTATTCGGTTTACCTACCGTTCATTAGGCGGTAATGGATCTACACGGCCCTTCCACCTCCCCGTCCCTTTTCAGTGGCGGGGAGTTTCGTTAATTTCCTTCTACCGGAGGCAAAAATAGACTTGTTTCCGGTAAAAACCGCAACCAGAACTATAAGGATTTTGTATCTCGACTAGCAATGCAACCTGTTGATAATTTTGCTGCCCTCGGTTGGATGCCCCCTCAGCCAGCCGAGGGCATTTTTTATTTAGGCGTACGCCGGGTGCTGATCCTGTCTCATCCATCTCTTGACGGCGTTGTGCGGGTAAGTGTGGGCGGCAAAAATAACAAGTATAGAGATTCCGCGACAGTTGGCTGATCCCCACCCTGCCCTCCCCCAAATCCGACAAAGAGCCATCGGATTTACCTCTGCGGGATGCTTCGCGAGGGGAGGAAAGAAGGGAGCAGAAGCTGGATTTACAGAAACAGCACCAGCAGGCGGAGGCAGGCAAAGAGGAGGCGCGCTTCGCGCTGCAGAAGCGCATCCAGGCGCTGGATGAAGAGATCGATGCACGCGTGTACCGGTTGTATGGGTTGACGGAGGAGGAAATCAAGGTGGTGGAGGGAGGATAAGATGGCTAATAAGGAACAACTCGAGATTTTGAAGAAGGGCGTGGAGGGGTGGAATAAGTGGAGGGAGGAGAATCGCGACATCACTACGATCGATCTTCAAAAGATCCTACTTGATGCAGAGGATCTTGGCGGAATAAATTTTATAAGAGCCGATCTAAGGTGGGCTGGTATAAGATACACCGACCTCCATGAAGCCAATCTCCATGAAGAGCATATGGCAGGCAGGCATGGAATTTGGGGGAGGAGTAGCTCGCAATGAGCTGAAACAAGGAAAGTAAGGTGCCGTGAATTAGATCGAGTCAGCCTTGGATTTCTCGAGCTTCGGTTCAACAGAGGCAAGCATGCGTTTTTTTACTGCTCACCCTGGACCCGAAGAAGGTCTTGAGAACGTACCAAAAATCACTTGTGAAATACATTACAAAGAAGTAATATGTACCTGTCAATGTAGACAACTGCGGAGGGGTGGGGGGAACAGCCGCACGTGATCCAATTCATTGTAAATCGGGAGGACTGCCATGTTTGCCAAGAAAAGCATTTCTCGGATATTTCCCTTTTTGTTCATATTTTTGTTTATACTATCAGTTGCACCGCCTCAAGCGACGCGGGCGGCGGGTGTGCGTTACACCAAACCTGTCGCAAGCGGAAGCGGCGATTGCTCCAGTTGGGCGAATGCCTGCATATTACAGGACGCTTTGACGGGTGCGGTCAGCGGCGAGGAGATCTGGGCAGCGGCCGGAACGTATAAACCCACAACCGATCCGGACAACCGGAATGCCACCTTCCAGCTCATAGACGGCGTGGCGCTCTACGGCGGCTTTGCCGGGACGGAGACGGAGAGAACCCAGCGGAACCCCGCAACCAACCTGACCATCCTGAGCGGCGACATTGACAGTAACGATACCCAGACGCCGATCATTACCGACATAACCAGCGTGTCCGGCAATACCACCAACAGTTATCACGTTGTGACCGGCGCCAACAACGCCAGCCTGGATGGCTTCACCGTCACGGCGGGAAATTCCAACGGAGGGGGTTGCCCTGGGTTGAATTGCGGTGCCGGGATGTACAACAATTCCATAAGTCCTACGGTGACGAACACCACCTTCAGCGGCAACTCGGCGGAATACGGCGGCGGAGGGATGTTCAACTGGTACAGTAATCCGACTGTGACGAACGTCACCTTCAGCCACAACTTCGGGGGCCTCAATGGCGGCGGGATGGAGAATAATTACAGCAATCCGACTTTGACGAACGTTACCTTCGACGGCAACACGGCATCAACCTATGCCGGCGGGATGGCCAATACTTTCTGCAGCCCAATTTTGACAAACGTCACCTTCAGTGGCAACTCGGCGACAAGCTACGGCGGCGGGATGACCAACTGGGGGAGCAATCCGACGATTCGCAATACTATTTTCTGGGGAAATACGGCGCCGACTGGAGCACAGATTCACGATGAAAGCGGTGGTGCTGCCAGCATGAGTGACAGTGTTGTGCAGGGCGGGTACACCGGCACGAATATCATCACCACTGACCCCCTGCTCGGAACGCTTGGCAATTACGGCGGCTCCACCCAGACCATCCCGCTCCTGGCAGGCTCATCCGCCATCGACACAGGCAACGATAGCATCTGTCCAGTCGCCGACCAGCGCGGCATGGCACGACTGCAAGGAGCGCACTGCGACATCGGCGCGTATGAATACGCAAGCATTTACTATGTCAAACCGGTTGCAAGCGGCACGGGCGACTGCCAAAGTTGGACGAATGCCTGCATCCTGCAAACCGCGCTGACCGGCGCGGTCAACAACGGCGAAATCTGGGCTGCGGCAGGGATGTACAAACCTACCGCCGGAACAGACCGCTCTGCCACCTTCCAGCTCAAGAATGGCGTGGCGCTCTACGGCGGTTTCGCCGGAACAGAAACCGCGCGCAACCAGCGCGACCCGGCTGCCAACCTGACCATCCTGAGCGGCGACATTGACAGCAATGACAGCCAGACGCCGGTCATTACCGACATCACCAGCGTGACCGGCAATGCCACCAACAGCTACCACGTCGTTACCGGCGCAACCGGCGCAACCCTGGATGGATTCACCATCTCTGCGGGCAATGCAAACACCACTGGGAACGCCTGCCCTGGTACAGGTTGCGGCGGCGGGATGTACAACTACAACTCCAGCAGCCCAACGTTGACAAACATCATTTTCAGCGGTAATTCGACGTACACTGCCGGTGGCGGGATGATCAATCATTCCAGCAGCAGTCCAATATTGACAAACGTCACGTTCAGCAGCAACTCGCAAACATATGGCTGGGGCTCCAATGGCGGCGGGGGGATGTACAACGTCTTCAGCAGCAGCCCAACGTTGACGAACGTCACATTCAGCCAGAACTCGGCGTACTGGGGCGGCGGGCTGTTTAGCCAGCACAGCAGCAGCCCAACGCTGACGAACGTCACATTCAGCCAAAACTCAGCCTCCATCGGCGGCGGGATGTACACTCTCGGCAGCAACCCGGTGATACTGAACGTGACCTTCGACGGCAACACGGCGGTCTCCCAGGGCGGCGCGCTGAACATCGATAGTGGCAGCGCGCAAATCCGCAACACGATCTTCTGGGGGAATACGGCACCCACTGGGGCGCAGATTTGGGATGACGGCAGCACTCCCAGCGTGAGTGACAGTGTCGTGCAGGGCGGGTATCCAGCAGGTACAAATATCATCACCACAGACCCCTTGCTCGGCACGCTCGGCAACTACGGCGGCTTTACCCAGACCATCCCGCTCACAACGGGTTCATCAGCAATCAATGCCACCAGCAGCAACTGCCCTGCCACGGACCAGCGCGGTGTACCACGCTCCAACCCCACCTGCGATATCGGCGCATATGAAGTGTTTTCCCTTCTGGCAGTCCCCGGCGGAAAGACCAGCGGACTGTGCGAAAGCTGGGCGAATGCGTGCGAACTGCGTTACGCCCTATCCAGCGTCGCCTCCGGGGAGGAGATCTGGGTCGCGGCCGGAACGTACAAGCCGACCGCGGGAACAGACCGCGGCGCCACCTTCCTTCTTGTAAACAACATTGCAGTTTATGGCGGATTTGCCGGAACGGAGACGGCCCTCAGCCAGCGCAACCCCTCGGTGAGAGTTACCATCCTGAGCGGAGAGATCGGTGCGGTCGGCAATATCGATAATTCGTACCACGTTGTCACCGGCGCCACCGGCGCCACCCTGGACGGATTCACCATCACAGCTGGAAATGCCAATGGCATGGATTGCCCCGGAACGAGCTGCGGCGGCGGGATGCTCAATGATTCCAGCAGTCCCACATTGAACAACATCACCTTCAGCGGCAACTCGGCGACGGTCGCCGGCGGCGGGATGGCCAACTCCTCCAGCAGTCCGACGGTGACCAACGTCACTTTCAGCGGCAACTCGGCAGCCGAAAACGGCGGCGGGATGGTCAACTATTCCAGCAGCCCCACGTTGGCAAACGTCTCGTTCAGCGGCAACTCATCCACCCTGGGAGGCGGGATGTCCAACTTTTCCAGCAGCCCTTCGTTGACGGACGTTTCCTTCAGCGGCAACACGGCGGCACACAGTGGCGGGATGTACAACGATGCATCCGGGAACCCGACGTTGTTGAACGTCACCTTTAGCGGCAACCAGGCAACCACCGGCGATGGTGGTGGGTTGGGCAACGACGGGGGCAACCCAACGTTGACGAATGTCACTTTCAGCGGTAATTCGGGACACTACGGCGGCGGAATATTCAACCAATCTGGCAGCCCGACGTTGACTAACGTCACTTTCAGCGGCAACACGGCGCAATATGGCGGCGGATTGTACACCATATACGCCAGTTCCCCGACCATCCGCAATACAATCTTCTGGGGAAATACGGCTTCCGGCGGCGAGCCGCAAATCTGGAATAGCGGAAGTTCTCTCACCGTGAGCGACAGTGTCGTGCAGGACGGATGTCCCACCGGAAGCACCTGTACGAACATCATCAGCGCCGACCCGAAGCTCGGCGTGATCGGCAACTACGGAGGCTTGACCCAGACCATCCCGATCCTGACGGGTTCTTCGGCAATTGACACGGGCAGCGATTCTATCTGTCCAGCTACCGATCAGCGCGGCATCACCCGTCCGCAAGGCGCGCACTGCGACATTGGCGCGTATGAATATGTGGATACCACTGCGCCTGTTGTGCTTTCAAGTGTGCGCCTCGGCGCCAACCCGACCAGCGCCCCCAGCGTGAATTTCACTGTCACCTTCTCCGAATCTGTAACAGGAGTGGACAAGGACGATTTCAGCCTGACCATCACCGGCGTCTCAGGCGCTTCCGTGACCGGCGTGAGTGGCACGGGGAGTATCTTTACGGTAACCGTTAATACCGGCACGGGCAATGGCAGCATTCGACTGGATGTGCCTGCCAGCGGTGTCACCATCACCGACCTGGCCGGGAATCCGCTTGCCAGCCTGCCTTACACCAGCGGTCAAACCTATTCGGTAAACAAGAACTATTCGGTTTACCTACCGTTCATTAGGCGGTAATGGATCCACCCAGCCCTTCCAACTCCCCGTCCCTTCTAAGCGGCGGGGAGTTTCATTAATTTCCTTCTACCGGAGGCAAAAATAGACTTGTTTCCGGTAAAAACCGCAACCAGAACTATAAGGATATGGTAGGGAGAGCGTAAAGAAGGCTTTACGAATGGAGGTGAAATCCAACCTGAACGGTTAAAATTCCGATCACTTCTGCAGGCGGGGCAAATAGACCGGGAACAACTGATCCACTACGAATAATTGGACCGGTACGGAAATGGGTTGCACAGACGAGGCGTTTTTCGCCGAGAGGGTGAGCGTACCCAGGTACCCGCCAGTGTTCAGGCCGGACTGATCCACGCCCACTGTTAGAGTGTTGCCAATTGCCTGGGTTTGCAGCCAGGGCACATCCGCCGTAACCTGCCAATCAAAGGATCCGCAAGGCTGGGTAATATTCAGCGTGGAAGCGGGCGGGAGGCTGCCGTTACGGACTGCCGCAAACGCCAGGGCCGCCGGGGTGACGCCCAGGGCGGGCGGGGTCGTGGCGGCATCCAGGATGCCAGTGAAATGGCTGCCATCGGTGTAGCGAACCCAGACCCCCTGCCCGCGATAATTCCCGCCCGGCACCGACCAGGTCAGCGGCGATGTGAGCGCCTGCGGCGCAGTAAAAATGGAGACTGCATCCACGTAGACATCCGCGCTGCCGCTCTGCCAGAACTGGAAGATCAGAAATTCGTCGTTGGGATTGGTGTTGAATGTAAAATTCAGGGGGAACTCCTGGTACTGGTTGGAGGCAGCAAAGTCAGTACCGCGAAGACTGAGCGGGCCGTATTGTCGTACCGCCTCCGGTTACCGAGAAGCGCGCCACCTCACTGCTCGAGGTGTTGCTGTTGACCTTGAGCCTGACATAGCCACCATCGGCGTATCTTTGATAAAGGTCGTATCCCATACCCAGGCGGAAGATTCTCCGTTGCCAGGATAGAGCCGGTAAGCCGTGCCGCCCCAGGCAGATGGGTCGTTGATCCGTTCTCCATTGCCCCACAAAAAGCCGAATGTCCCAAAGGTGTCGTCGGCGAGCCAGCCCAGGCTGAACTGGGCCTGCGGCAGCCCGTTCCCGTTCAGGTTGAAAAGCGTCACCTGCGATTGGGTGGTACTCAATTGCGCAGAGTCGAGTTCGTTCAAAGGGACATTCGCGCCAAGGTAGATGTTGTCGCTGGCGGTCAGCGTGCGGTTGAAAACGTCGCGGGTCTTTACGTAGACCGGAGTCCCAACCCGGAGCGCCGGTGAGCGTCCAGGCCCGGTTGGCGGCATACGGCTCCCAGGCTGCGTTCGCAAAACAAGCGTTGTTGCTGACCATCATCTGGGCGGCGGCAGCACAGGCCGGCAAAGCCCCCGTTGGTGGCCCGGTCGTAGATGTACAAATTCACGTTGGGGGTCGTCGTGGAAAGGGCTTCATTTTCGATGATGACGGGCGCGTAGACGGGATCACTGCCAAAATCCTGGGTAACGTAGCCGCGCCCAGCGCTGGCGCGCCGGTAGTAGCCCAGGCCGATCTCGCGCGAACCGGGATCGAGCAGGTTGGCACGATGCCCTTCGCTGTTCATCCAACCCTGGATGGCGTCTGCGGGGGTGACATAACCGCAAAAGGCATTTTCAGCCCCGGCGCCGCCCAGGTAACCATAGGTGAGGGCGCGGTACATCGGGCCAGTTCCCGTTGGTATCCTGGTGACCGCAGAATCCATCCGGGCGGTTCTCGGTCGAATCCCACGAGAACCAACGCGCGGCGTAGGTCAACTGGCGGTTCCAGCGCAAGGGTGGAACCCCGTTATCCCGGCGGGCCAGGTTGCCAAGATAGACCGTACGGGCTTCGTCCTGCAGGAGGGTTTGCGTTTGGACGGTGGGGTCAAAGCCGGCCTGTGCCCGGACCGAAGAGGCGGTCAGGATAATGATCAAAAGAAGACCCAATCCCAAAAAGACTCTGCATCGGTTTTGTCATGGCTTATTCACCTTCAAAATGACCAATCCAGGCTGTCCCACAGCGATGAGCCGCAAGGATTTCCTTTACATCCTGCAACCTCGCCAAAGAAACTGCACGCCTTCAATTATTCAAACCGCCAGATTCCCGGGCGCCCTCACCTTGCAGCTTTTCCTGCAAAGCGGTCCCTGGTGAACCATCCTCCCGATACCATTCGTCGTGCGGTGACCAGGTTTTACAATGCGGGCATTGAGTATCGTGCCACATTTTTGAACAACCCGGACAAACCCCATGCGTGGCAAAAGTATGCCATTTATATCCACAACCCGGCTTGCACTGCCAAAGTATTTTCGGGGAAGGGCTGAAATCGCAGTGCGGACAGGCAATCCTCATTTCTCAATTCTCCCGGCTTTATTGTACAACGAAATGCGCGCTTCAGAATGAATGTGAGCCGGAGGGATATTGGTGCATGAATTCCGGGCGATGGGGTTGATCAAGGAACGTGGGCGAGCAGCGCACAGATAGTATTGCCATGTTGATGAGCGTGCGTCGATTGAGCCGCTTGGAGTTGGTGGTGGAGACGTTGCGTCTGGCGGTTGGAGCGAGCCTGAAAGCCGATCGGGAATGGGCAGAAGCGGTCATTCCACCTTCTTGGGAAGAGCGCTATGGAGAACGTTTCGTGTTGCAACGCCACAGCGAAGAAGAATGGGAAGAGCACGACCAGCATGTAGGCGCAGATGGAGAATGGTTCCTGGCGCGATTAGAAGGAGCAGGTGCACCAGCGGAGATCAAGAGCTTGCCGGAAGTGCAAGTCCTGAAAACCGTATGGGCCCAGCAGTTTCGAGAAGCGGAAGGGAAGATTGTTTATCCAGCCGGAACGAGATATGATGGGCACACCCAAATCCAAACACCGACACGACCCGGAAGCCCGCTACAGTCGCAAACGAATCCAAGAATGGGTCGGGGGCAAAGTCCAGGTGACGGAAACCGATGACGACGGGTATCCCCACCTGATCACCGATATTGCCGGAACCTGCAGCAGCAAAACCGATTATGGTCGCTGTCAGACATCCAGATACGACTGAAGAGCGCCTTCCCATTGGGATGTCGAGTATAATTTTTGTGAAGCAGAAGATTGCTTTGATCCACAACATCACCGGGAGAATCAGCCATGGCCGTCGAAGACCAGATCACTGCAATGCGACCGCTTACATTGAAGAATCCTTTTGGGTGGCTGGATCCTTGTTTCCCTGAAGTATGCGCTCGCTGCTCGCGCGTTGCTCCACAGGGAGACATGCCGCACCATCTGTTCGTTCTCTATGAAGAGACCGAAACCCCAGGCAGACCTGCAGCCCAGAAGAAGAATTTCGGTGTGGAACCGCTGTCTCCCCGCTGAATGTCAAGTGTCTCGGATACGCTTAAGCGCCTGGCCGCTGGATCCGTCCCCCCGAACCATTTTATTTCCCATCGAGATGTCGAGTATAATTTTTGTGAAGCGGAAGATTGCTTTGATCGCACAACATCACCGGGAGAATCAGCCATGGGCGTCGAAGACCAGATCATTGCAATGCGCAAGCTGCAGTTGAAGAATCCTTTTGGGTGGCTGATCTGTTACGAAAACCGCCCGCTGCAGGGGATCCCTCCAAAAGGAGACGGGCCGCACCTGCTGTTCTTCTCAGAAGAGACCAAAGCCCAGGCATTCATGGAAGGCCGGAAGAAGTACTTCGGCGAGGAACCGCTCTCCGGCTGAATGTCGACTCGCCGGATACGCTTAAATCCCTGGCGCTGGATCCGTCCGGAGATGCTCGTTACGCGGCGCCACCCTGCGGGATCGTTCTGGATTTCGATTACGCCACCAAAAAATATCGCAAGATCATCAGCCCGGCGGAGGTGAACAACCTGCTGCCGGTGGAAATCGCCAGGGCGTTTGGATTTAAGGTTGGCGAGGCGGCGGAGATCAAAAGGGAAGCTTCCAGAGCCGGCACGCGGGACGGAATCAAAGCCTCAACCCGGGCAAAAACGACCGAAAAGGATCGCACTGATCACCTGCGGCGCGCTGCTGGCGCTGGGTCTTTTGCTCCTGTGTATCGGCGGGGTCTGGTATGGGATGCGGCGCGGGGCAATCCCGGCCCTGGCCTTCCTGGCTACGCCTACGCCGACGGCGACGAATACGCCGACAGCCACTCCACTGCCAACCGCCACCGGCACCCCGACTGCCACAACACCGGCGTGGGAAATAAACGTGGAAGATGATTTCGCCTCGAATGGGCATGGCTGGCCGCTGGGCCTGGATAAAGGGCAGTATGGGAGTTCGAATATTGTCATTCAGAATGGCAAATTGGCCTGGGAGCTGGAATCGGTCGAGAATTGCTGGTACTGGTGGCACCCGGACCTGACGTCTGTGGCGGATTTCGATGCGTCCATCGAGGTCAAGCGCACAGGCGGGTCAACCAGCGGCGATTATGGCATGGTGGTGCGGGCCGACAGCGCCAAGAACTCTTTTTATTACTTTGGCATCAGCGACGCCAATCAAAAATATGCGTTCTTTATTTACCAGAATGAAAAATGGACGAAGATCCAAGACTGGACCTTCAACGCCAGCATCGAGCCCGGAAATGTCAACCGCATTGAAGTGGTTGCCAAAGGTTCCCGGTTCGTTTTCCTGATCAACGGGGCCTTCGCCGGGGAGGCAGAGGATGCAAGACTGACCTCCGGGAAGATCGGGATCCTGGCCGAGCTGTATGATCACGCTGACAAGATCAAAATTGAATATGACCAGCTCGTCCTGCATGGCAATCGATGAGCTAAAGGAGATGCACCCGTGATGAATGAAACCCACCAACCCGGCACTTTGGCCCCGCTCGTTCCGGCGCCTGCACGGCCTCAAAAGTCGCGCAAGGGCTTGTGGATCGGGCTGGGGATCGGATTGGTCTTATTGTGCTGTGCGGCCGCTGCGGTGACCGTCTTGCTCGGACGCAACCAGATCCCGGCCATGGCGCGTCTATTTGCCACCCGGACAGCGCGCCCGACCAGTACGCCGCTGCCCACCAATACGCCCCTGGCAACTCCAACGCACACCCCTCTCCCGCCAACGCCCACTCCGAAAGCCTTTATCCTGAACGACAAAGCATTCGAGGCTGACCTCAAAGACAGCTGCAACACGGACGTCCAGATCACCGAAGTCCATGGAACCTCATTCTCTGTCAAAGGCAAAATCACAATGCGCAATGACCAAATGTATGTATGGTGTTACGACGCCAGGCATACCTGGATCGGGACGCTTACCTACGCAGGTTATACTTTCGCCAGCGATGCGAGTGACCCTTTGATATTCGTCGTAAAGGAGAATCAAGGCTATGTTTACATGGGTGGGAAAGGCTCGGTGACTGAACCAGACGGTACGGTTGTCAACCTGCCTTGAAAGCAGGCAAAAAAACAATTACAGCAAACGCCCGCGGATGATCCGGCGGGCGTTTTTCTGTCACAACAGCAGGTCAGGGCGGACAATTGCTGCCGCGAAAGGGTGGACAATTGCCGCTGAGAAAGGGCGGACACATAGGTCCGCCCCTACCTGCCATATTCGAAGGTTGGCATTCCCTGGATGGTCGTGCGGATGCGGAACAGGCCGCCGGAGAGGGGATATTTTGCCAATTGTTCGGCAGTCATATCCTTGCGGGCGGAGGTGACATACAGGTCGGTCAGGTCCGGGCCGCCAAAGGCGCAGGAGGAGACATTGAGGGCCGGGAAGGGGATCTGCAGCCAGAAGGTGGCCCGTGGCGGGGTCCCAGCGGGTCAGTTTTGCGCCGCCCCACATGGCCACCCAGAGCATGCCTTCGGAATCGGAGGTCATGCCGTCCGGCCAGCCCAGTTCGGGCGGGACCGAGATGGCCGGGCGCGGATTGGCGATGTCGCCGGTGGCGAGGTCGTAATCGTAGGCCATGACGGTGCGGGTGGGGGTATCGATGAAGTAGAAGGTGCGGTAATCCGGGCTCCAGGTCAGGCCGTTGGAGATGCGCGTCCCGGTGATAAGCGTTTTTAGCGAGCCATCCGGGTCGAGCGAGTAGAGCGAGCCGGTGGCTTCGACCTCGGCGTTGTCCATGCTGCCGGCCAGGAAGCGCCCGGCCGGGTCGCATTTGCCGTCGTTGAAGCGGTTGCCGGGCAGATGAGGTTCGGGATTGAGCAGCGCCCGCACCCCCGTACCCCGGCCTCCCAAATTCTCCGAATTTGGAGAGGGGAGAGTCCAGGGTTGCAAAGCCGCGGCGCAGGCCGAGGACAAGCCCGCCGGAGCGGCGCGGGGCGGCGCAGCCGAGCAGGTCACCGACGTTGATCTGGCGGTCGGCGCCAGCCTGCGGATCGAAGAGGTGCAGATGGCCGAGGCGGATATCCACCCAATACAGGCAGCCGGTGCGGGACTCCCAGGCCGGGCCTTCCCCCAGGTCGGCGCGCGCCTCCAGGACGAGTTCGGGGTCTGAGATCATACGGCCAATTATGCCTTAAAAATGGGATCTTTGAGGCGGGTGATGACGAGCAGGCTGATCCCCATCAGCCCGATGGCCAGCAGCAGCGCCGGGGTGAAGGAGCCGTCGGCGCCTTGAGCGCTTCCATGATGTAGACGAAAACCACCGAGGCCTGGCCGAAGAGCTGGATCAGGCCGTTGGAGGTGCCTTCCGGGGTGGGCTGGGTGATCTCGGCGGCGTACTGCATCCCGATCGGGACTGGTGCTGACCAGGAAGAAGCCCAGGACGAAGGCCGAGACGAACAGCAGCCAGAGGCTGGTGGCGAAGGTCAGCCCGATCAGGCCGGGGATGGCCAGCAGGAAACCGAGCAGCAGGTAGCGCTTGCGCTTGTGCTGCTTGTCCGAGAAGGGCGGGATGAGCACCGCCCCGAGCACCCCGCCGACCAGCATCAGCGCGCCCGAGCGTCCCGGCATCGGTGGGGGTGAAGCCGCGCGGGCGGATGATGTTCTCGACCCAGGTGGTGATCCCGTTGAAAATGCCCATCCCGATGAAAGAGACCAACAGGTACAGCCAGAAGGGTTTGACCGTCAGGGCATGTTTCAGCCCATCCAGCATCAGGGCGCGCACTTCCTGTCCGGGCGGGCAGGGCGGGGTGGGCGGGTTTCTCGCGGGCGAAGATCAGGAACAGGACCGCCGAGAAGGCCGCGATCCCGCCGTAGAGCAGTTGCACGGTGGGGATGGGCATGCGTCTCGATCAGGATGGGCGTCAGCACCATGCCGAGGGCCGTCCCGACCAGGTTGGCGAGCGTCACCAGCCCGACCGCGGTGGCGCGTTCCTCGATGCTGAACCACTGCGCCGGGACTTTCGTCCAGGCATTCAGCAGGAAGGGCTGGGCGATCGGCGATGCCGATGGTGCTCGATCAGGACCAGCGTGTAGTTCGCCCCGCCAGCCCGCGCAGCACGCCGAAGATGCCCATCAGCACCGCGCCGATGCTGACCGTCAGGCGGAAGCCGTAGGTGTCGATGGCCCACGAGACCGGGATGGAGAGCGGGATGAAGGCGATCATGAAGGTCATGGCCAGCAGGCCGATCTGCAGGTCGGTCACGCCGTAGAATTTGGCCGCCGGGCCGGTGATGGGGGCGTAGGCGATCCACAACATCTGGATGGTCAGGTTGATGAACATGAAGACCGCCAGCACCACCCAGCGGTAGCCGTACAGGCGGAAGGTTTTGTCGGTCATGAAGTGTCCTTGTCGGTGTCGGGGCACGGCGCGTCGGTGCACGCTGCCGTGCCCTTACGAATTTAGACGGTCGATAGACGCCTTTCATCTGTTTGTAAATCTGCGTGAAAATCTCGAAACGCTCATCGTACAGCGCCCGGTTGTGCTGGATCGGGCTGGTAGGTATGCTTGAACTGCACCAGCGCCGGCACATCCGCAAAGGAGATCTCGCCCAGGCCGACCGCCCCGATCCAGGCCGCGCCGCGTGCGTTGGCATAGATGGGGTCGGCGACCTGCTTGATCTCCACGTTCATCACATCCGCAAAGATCTGGCACCAGACATCCGACTGCGCCCCGCCGCCGACGATGTTGATGGACGGCACCTTGCGCCCCAGGAATTTCTCCACCGGCGCGAGCAGCCAGCGCGTGTTGAAGGCGATCCCTTCCAGGAAGGCGCGGATGATGTCCTCGCGGGTGTTGTTCAGCGACAGGTTGTACAGCCCGGCGCGCAGGGTCTTGTCTTCCACCGGGGCGCGCTCGCCCCAGATCCAGGGCGTGTAGATCACGCCGTTGCTCCCGGCCGGGACGCGCGCTCGGCGATCTGGTCCAGCACCTTGAAAATGTCGGGCACGTCGGCTTCCTGCAGCAACTCGTCCTTGTGGTACAGGATGTTGTCGCGCAGGAAGGTCAGGTTGCCGCCCGCGGTGGCCTGCAGCGCCGTCAGCAGGTAGCGGCCCGGCACGGCGCACGGCACGGAGGCCAGCGAGGCGAGCGATATCGGTCTTTTTGAAGGGCACATGCGCGGCCATCCAGGAGGAGGTGCCGATGTACAGATGCGGGACGATAATCCTCCACCGCGCCCGCGCCGATGGCGGCGGCGGTGTTGTCGATCGCCCCGGCCACCACCTGCACGTCCGGCGACAGCCCCAGCGCTGCGGCCACGTCCGGCTTCAGCGTGCCCGAGCACGGCGGTGCACGGGACGATCTCGGGCAGTTTGTCGCCGTCCATGCCGCAGCGCGCGCACCAGCTCCGGGTCGTAGTGGATGGCATCCGGGTCGCGGTTGTCGGTCACCCAGGAGGTCAGGATCGAGTCGAAGGTGGCGGCGAAGCGCCCGGTCAGGCGCAGGTTCAGGTAATCCAGGACGTTCAGGAATTTATAGGTGCGCGCGTAGATCTCGGGGAAGCGCTCGCGGACGAGCAGCATGTGCGCGGCCGGGTCTTTGCCGGTCATGGAGGGCATCCCGCCGGTCAGACGGATCCAGCGCAGGATGTTGCGCAGCCCCGCGCCGGTGACGTTGATCAGCCCCTTGAATTGTTCTTGCAGGTACGGGCGCGCCGCGCATGTCCATCCACAGGATGCAGTTCATCAGGGCGTTGCCGTCCTGGTCGACCGGGACGGTGCCTTCGCCCTGGGTGGAGCAGCACACCGCGCGCACTCGCGCGGCCGGCAGCCAGGCCGCGGCGCGAGCAGCCGTCCGGCTGCCGACAGGAACGCCGCCCACCATTCGTCCGGCGATTGTTCCGCGCCGCCATCGGGGGTGAGGATGCAGCCTGACGGGTTCGGATTCCCAGCCCAGCACCTTCCCGCTGACGGTGATCAGCGCCACTTTCATGCCGGAGGTGCCGAGATCGACGGCGAGGATGACGGGTTCGGTTGGCATGATTTTCTCCATGCAGTCCGAGAACGGATGCCGTACGCCAGATCGGCCCTTACAGATCCTTCCACACTCGAAAGCACAGCTTCGAAGCGTTCGCAGCGCATCGTCGATCACGTCGTCCGTATCGGCCATGGTGGTGTACATGCGGCTGCCGGCCAGGGTGATCAGGCCGCTGGCCATGTAGGCCGCGCCCATCTCTTCCATCATGTGCTTGCGCGGCTTGAGTTCCTTCGCCAGCTGGAGCGGGTTGTGCAAATCCAGCAGCATCACGCCGGAGGTTTCCAGGTGGCACGATCGAGCCCTGGTTGAAGGCCACAAACGGCAGGCCGTATTTCTCGATGATGGCTTGCAAGCCCTTGGTCAGCCGGTCGCCGGCGCTGCCCGGCGATGACCGGGGCGTTGGTGCGTTCCATTTCGAGCAGGGCATAATAACCGGCCACGCACGAAAGCGGATTGGCCGAGAGCGTCCCGCCGATGTAGGCGCGTTCGCCCGTCCCGCCGATGCCGGCCGCGAAGCGCATGATCACGTCGGCCGCCCGCCCACGCCGCCCGCCATCGGGTAGCCGCCGGTGACGCACTTGCCGAAGACGGTCAGGTCGGGTTTGACGCCGAAGTAGCCCTGCGCGCCGCCCATGCCCAGGCGGAAGCCGGTCACGACTTCGTCGAAGATCAGCAGCGCGCCGAACTCATCGCACAGTTCGCGCACCTTTCTGGTTGAAATCGAACGGCACCGGGCGCGTGCCGCTCTCCGGCCCGACCGGCTCGACGATGACCGCCGCCGTCCCGCCCCGCAGCCGGTTGAGGATCAAGCTTGCGCTTCAGCGCGCCCAGGGCGTTGGGGAAGAACTCCTGCGTGTTGGCGGTCGCGCCGCGCGGGATGCCCTTGGCCTCCAGCCGCCCGGTGCCGGGGATGTGCAGGCCGTAGACCATCGAGTCGCTCCAGCCGTGGTAGGCGCCGCCGACCTTGATGACCTTCTTCTTCCTGGTGAAGGTGCGCGCCGCGCGGATGGCGGCCATCACGCTTTCGGTGCCGGAGCCGAGCATGCGGAACATCTCGACCGAGGGCATGAAGCGGTTGATCAGCTGCGCCAGTTTCAGTTCGTACTCGTGGAACAGACCGGTCACCGGTCCGCAGGTTTGCAGCATCTCGATGACCTTCTCCCGCACCGGCGCGTAGTTGCTGCCGAGCACGGTCGGGCCGCCGGCCTGCAGGAAGTCGATGTAGCGGTTGCCGTCCACATCCCACAGGTAGGCGCCGTCGGCTTTTTCGATGGCGATCGGGAAGGGATAGTTGAAGGCCAGGTTGTGCTGCACGCCGCCGGGGATGAATTTTTTGGCCTCGTCGGTCAGCGCTTTCGAGCGGGTGCATTTCGTCTCGAAATAGTCCAGATACTCCTGCATCTTGTCGCGCCGGACGGGGCGCATCGGCTGGTTGATCAGTGCCTTCAAGCCGGCGGTAGATTTCGTCGACATCGGGATATTCAGAAATGGCGTATTGTTGAGTTCGGTCATGCGATGCTCCAATCTACGCATACGTGGAATCCTGCGCTTGCGTTATTCTCCACTGCGTGTCTGAGAATCTCCGGCCTCGACTTTCTTCTGGTCCTTGCGCAGTTTGGCAAAGGCGATCTCGCGCACGGCCAGTGGGATTTTGGTCACTTTGCGTTCGGTGCACAGTGCCAGCAGATAAGCCAGCGCACACTTCTCCAGGATTTCCACGTTGTGCACGGCGCGTTCCACATCGTGACCGAAGACACAGCGCGCCGTGGTTCTGCATGATGTAGGCGTTGTTGTGGTTGCGGACGTGTTTGGCGATGGTGTTCTTGCAGCATCCCGGTCCCGGATGGGGCGTAGGGGATGATCTCGACGCTGCGGCCCAGGAAGCGCGCCTGCTCGTCGAACAGGGCCGGGATGGGAGCGTTGATCAGCGTCAGCGCGCTGGCGTAGACCTGGTGGGTGTGGACGATGGCGTTCACATCCGGGCGCGCCTGGTAGATCGCGGCGTGCATGGCGCTCTCGACCGAGGGCTTGCGGCTGCCTTCGAGCAGCTTCAGGTCGAAATCCAGCACGCAAATATCCTCAGGAACCATTTTCATGTAATCGTAGTTGGAGGGGGTGATGGCAAAAGCGTCCTGCCCGGCGATGCGGACTGACAGGTTTCCCCCGGTCGCCATCAGATAGCCTTTTTGGGTCAGTCTTTGGGCAGTCTCCACGATCTGTTTTTTGGCAGAATCAAATGGTCCCATAGCAGTCTCCTTGATAAACTTGACACTGTAAAGATTATAGAACATAATCTTGACAGTGTCAAGATTATCGCCTAATATGTTTCATTATGAGCTGAGAAAAAATACCATCATGGCGATCTGAAAAATGCCCTGATCGAAGCGGGCGCGGAGATCCTGTCCAAGGAGGGCGTCAGCGGGTTGAGCCTGCGCAAAGTGGCCAGCAAAGCCGGGGTCAGCCACGCGGCCCCCTACGCCCACTTTCCCGACAAACAGACGCTGATCGCGGCCATCTCCACCGAAGGCTACCGGAGGCTCTACGAGCAGCTGGATGCCGCCCGGCAGCGCTACCTGGAGGACCCGCTCCGCCAGCTTGTGGAAGCCGCCTGGGCTTATGTTGATTTTGCGCTCAACGACCCGGAGCATTTCAAGGTCACGTTTTCGGGCATGATTGAGAAGGAAAAGGATTACCCGGCCTTTGTGGAAATGACGAAAAAGACTTTCGGCCTGGTGGTTCAGATCGTCGAGGCCTGCCAGGCGGCCGGGTATCCTGAAACCCGGGCCGGCGGACGTGATGGCCGTCAGTGTCTGGAGCCTCGTCCACGGGATCGCTTCGCTGTTGATCGAGGACCAGATCTCCCACACCGTCCTGGAGAGGATGTCCGTACGCGCCATGCTGATCTTCGCGCTGAACCAGGTCACGCTGGTCGAATTGAGCTCGGATATGTTCCCCCTGTCTGAACAGGTATAACCTCAGCGTGCGCCTGGAAGTCCCCTTTACGTTTTTCCCTGGGTGAAAAGGATACCCATCAGACCCAGCACTGCCAGAACCGCCCAGAACAGGAAAGGCAAACCCGGAGCGATCCCGGCCAGACCGTTTCCGAGAGGGGGCGCCATCAGACTTCCGATCCCTGAAAAAACCATCACCAGCCTGTCGCCGTGCCCGCATAAGCAGTCCCGACCCCATCTGTTTCGATGATCATGGTCATAAAGACGGCCATGAATCCATCCCGTACAAAGCCGGCCATGACGACCGCAACCCACACCATGGCGCCGTTTACAAGAGCAAGCAGACTTATTCCCAGGATGATGCGAAAGAGCAGCCCCGAATCAGGATCTTTTTTCGGGAGCCGAGTCTATCAGACCATAAGGCGATGGGGATGACGCAGAGCAGGCTGGCCGTGTGGAAGGCGGCCGTGGCCCCGTCTGCGCCAACCAGCCGCCAGCCCAGTCCCCGCAAATAGAGCGGCAGGTAGCCGAGGTCCCCTGAATGCAGCCGCCGATGCCCAGGATGGCCAGGCCGAGCAGCCACACATTCCGAATACGGGCCACGCGGGACAGAGCCTGCCGCATGGTCAGCCGGCCGGTGTGCCCGGCCTGGAAACCCGACCGGGTGAGGGTCAGGTCGCCGTAAAATACCACGGGATACTGAGCAGCATGGAGGCAAACCCATACAGGAACAATACATTCCGCCAGCCTCCCAACCAGGGAGACAAAAATCGTTGCACTGATCAGGGAACCCACCAAAAAGCCCAACGCCATTCCCATCGACAGAAACCCGCTCGCAAGGCCCAATTGCCGGCGCGGGAACCAGAGTCCACAGGCCTTTAAGGTATTCATCGTGAAGAATGGGGTCAACAAGCCGAACAAGAAAACAGTTGCCGATCAGCAGAAATGAAATTAATGGACAAGCCCCGCAGCGCGCCTGCCAGGCCGGCCAGCAAACAGGACAGCGATCAGAACGCGTTTGGGCCCAAACCGGTCGCCGATCGCTCCGCCCACCAGCACGGTCAGGATCCCGGGTAAAGCTCCGATACCCCAGACCAGGCCAACCTGCACCAGGCTTAAGTGTAAATCCCTGGATATTTCGCTGAACAACACAGGCAGGCACATGACTGGTATGGCAACGGCCAGCGTGTTGGTCAGCGCTCCCAGGACCAGGATGTACCAACGGTAGTTTTTATCTTCAGGCCTGGTTTCCATATGGTCATAGCTCTAGCTCACTGACTGTGTCCCGTTTTTTGGAACGATCCTTCGTTCGACGAGCAGGAAGACGATCAGGCCGACCAGCACGAGCGTCCCGGCGAAGGCGTACATGCCGCCCGGTGAAAAACGATCCAGCAGGAGACCGCCCAGCAGGCCGCCGGCAGCCGAGCCGAAACCCATCAGCGTGCCGCTGAACATGCCCTGGGTGGTGGCCTTCATGCCGGGCGGGGCGATCTGGTCGGCGTAGTAGACGCCGGCAGTGAAGATGGCCGCAAAGGTCAGGCCGTGCAGAGCTGGATGACCAGGACGACCCAGGGCTGCGTTGTCAGGGAGTAGCAGATCAGGCGCAGGCCGATGGTCGTCATGGCGATGACCAGCATGCCGCGCGCCCCGAAGCGCCGCAGCAGGCGGTCGCTGAAGAACATGGCGGGGATTTCGGAGAGGGTGGAAACCGTCAGGGCAAAACCCATCAGGGTCTTGCTGGCTCCCAGGCTTTGCATGTAGACGAAGAGATAGTTGTTGATGGTGGCCATGCCGATGCCGGCGATGAAGACCATCACCAGGAAGAGCATCCAGGGCTGGTTGGCAAAGCAGCACGCGCATCCCGCCCCGGAAGGAGCCGCTCGAGCTGACTCTGGCGGAAGGGGATCCGGGTGATGACCAGCAGACCGCCCAGCATCAGGATGGCATAGCCCCAGAAGGCCCACTTCAGTCCCAACCGGCCGATCAGGCTGCCGGCGAAGGGCGCCATCACTCCGTAGCCGATCGTGCCCCACAGGCGGATGCGCCCGTAGCGTTCCTTGCGGTCGCCCAGCAGGGTCAGCACGGCGCTGTCGACCAGGGAACCGGTCGGAGAGCCGAAAAAGGCCTACAGGCTGATCATCAGGAGCAGGCCGCCGAACGAGGCGATCCGCGGGAAGATGAAAGTGACGATCACCACGCCGAGGATGGAAAGCATCGCCACCAGCTTGTGACGGTGGCTGGCATCCGCCGCGCCGGTCCAGAGCGGCGCGCCGAAAAAGGAAATGATCGGGGAAATGGCTGCCAGCAGGCCGATCTGCGCCGCCGGTCAGACCCTGGCTCTGGTAGAAGAGCGCCAGGAAGGGGAACAGGATGGAAATCGCGCCAAAGTAAAGGAAATAATAGATCGATGGGAAAGAGCATTTATCCGCACTCCGGCGGTTCCTCCAACCAAGGGCTTCCCCCATACGGGGGCTTTCCCCATTATAATTGACGGACTTCGTCCCATGGAGAATTGGCATGAACAAGTTTCTGGAACGCCTCCAATCCGGTGAGATCCTGGTCGCAGATGGCTCGACCGGCGCCAGCCTGCAGAAGATGGGCCTCAAGCCCGGCATCCCGCCCGAAGACCTGGTGTTCGACGCGCCCGAGATGGTGCTCCAGCTCGAGGGCGCCTTTGTGGCAGCCGGCTCGGATATCATCCTGACCGACACCTTCGGCGGGACGCGCCTGCGCATGAAGGAGTCGAAATATGTGGAGCGCGCACCCGAGGTCAACACGCGCGCCGCCGAACTGGCCCGCCAGGCCGCTTCGGCACGCGCGGGTGTGCTGGTGGCCGGTTCGATCGGCCCGACCGGCCTGCTGATGAAACCCTACGGTCCGCTCAGCGTGGAAGAGGCCACTGCAACCTTTGCCGAGCAGGCCAAAGCCCTGGCGGAGGGCGGCGTGGACCTGCTGGTGATCGAGACCATGTTCGCCTTCGAGGAAGCGGATGCCGCTTTCAAAGGGGCGCGCTCCGTCACCGACCTGCCGATCGTGGTCTCCTTCAGCTATGACCGGGGCGTGCGCACGATGATGGGCGTCAAGCCGGCGGATATGTTCAAGCATTACAAGGAGATGGGCGCAGTGATGATCGGCGCCAACTGCGGGACAACCCTGGAGAACATGGAAAAGATCCAGCAGGAATATGCCGCCGCGGACCCGGCTTCCCGCTGTGGGCCAAGCCGAACGCCGGCCTGCCGCACCTGGTGGAGGGTGTGACCGATCTTCGACGTGACCCCGGAGCAGATGGCCGAATATGCCGTGAAGTACGTCGGCCTGGGTGCGCAGCGTGGTGGGCGGCTGCTGCGGCAACATGCCGGAACATATCGCCGCGATCGCGAAAGCGGTCAAAGAGCAATAGAATGATCTCACGCACAAAGTCACGAAGGAACACGAAGGAAAGAAATGCGGTGAACACTCCCTGTCAAGACAGCCGCATGCCTGGGCTGTCTGTTGCTTTTAATCCTGGCGGCCTGCGGCGGGGCTCCAGCCAGTCTGGTCAACCCCATCCACCCGACCCGTCCACCGCAGATCGCTCCCAGCGCTGCTCCCATCAGCACTGCCACGCCAAGCCCCAACTCCCGACTGTCACCGAGATTCCAGCCGTCTCCCCCACTCCCAGCCCATCCCCAACCGCGCTGCCCCCGGATTTCTGGAAAAAATTGCCGGTCATCCCCGAACAGGTCAGCGACGCGTGCGTGAAATTTACCAGAGCGGGCTGGCCATGGGGAACAACCCGCGCATTTTCTCCCGCATCGGCGACTGCGCCAGCGCCGCCCCGGCCTTCCTGGTGGGCTTCGACCGCAACTACAATCTGGGGGAGTACACGCTCGCTCCAGCCTGCCATCGATTATTTCAAGGGTTCCTTCGAACGTCCCAGCCTGGCTGCCAAGGCCGGCCTGAACAGCGCCGGCCTGCTGACCACCCTGTGGACCGGCGAGCAGTGCCAGAAAAACGAGTCCCTGCTGGACTGCCAGTACCGCCTCGACCAGCCCAGTTTTGCCATCATCGCCATCGGCACCAACGAAGCCTATTACGTGCACGAGAACCCGGGTTCCTTCGAGCGCAACATGCGCATCATCCTCGACGATACGATCGCCAAGGGCATCGTGCCCATCCTGGGCACCAAGGCGGATAATGTGGAAGGCGACGATTCCATCAATGCCACCATCGCCCGCCTGGCCCTGGAATACCAACTGCCGCTCTGGAATTTCTGGCTGGCGGTCCAGCCCCTGCCCAAAACATGGCATGGTCGACCCGGAACACCTCAGTTCTGTTTCGTATGCCAATTTTACCGATTTCAGCATTCCCAACAGCCTGGAATACGGCATGCAGATGCGCAACCTGACCGCCCTGCAAATGCTGGATTTCCTGCGCAAAAGCCTGGCAGTTATGCCTTAGTTTGGCAGGCTGCCTTTTCAGGCGCGCGTTTGCGTCAATAACGAAGTGCGCAATTGAATAATATAAGCTGAACATCCGTGTTTGGATTTTGTATATCGATCAATTATTTCGGAGGTTACTGATGAAAGAATTACTGAAAAGATTTATAAAACGACTAATAAACTATACCCTGGATGTATATTTTGAGAAATTGTCGACCAATCCCCCCAAAGCCAGTGACAACTTACAAGAAGACAAGATATTAAAAGAGTATCATAGAATTAAAGACTTTATAGAATTTCAGTTTATTTTCAAACCGATATTGTTATCAAAACATTCGGAAAAGTTGGGACGAATAAAAGGATTGTTTGCAGATCAGAAATCCTTTAATATCGTCGAGAATTTATTGATTTTTGATAGTTATGAAAACAATATAATCCGTTATTTGTTAGTAGATGAAATTAATGAAGAATGTACCGTTGATTGCGAACCGGATCTATTTAAAATCAATGACTTTGTCGTACGCAGATACGATGATCAAGAACATTATTACCCGCGCGATCTAATAAAACTGGGTGATCATGAAGTCTTCTTGGATGGGGGGGCATATGTTGGCGATACGATTGATCAATTTCTAAATAAGGTTGGCAATAAATTTGATGCAATCTTTGCCTTTGAGCCTTCAATATATAACTATAATGCCTGCCTTCAGCACATTGAAAATTATGAGAGAAGAAGTAGTATCAAGGTGCTTAATTGTGGGCTATCTACGGAAGATACAACAATTTATTATCCAAAAGATCGTTTGTGCGGCGATTACACAACCGCAGAAAACATTACGGACTTTTCCCAATTCGAACCTACGGTACTTAAAAACATAAACACGGTATTGTCTCAAGAAGAAATAAATTCGATAACATTCATTAAATTAGATGTTGAAGGGGCAGAAATGGAAACGCTGCAGTCAATGAAAGAATTAATAAAAAATAAACTACCAAAAATGGCAATCAGCGTTTATCACAAACCAAACGATATGATTGATATCCCTTTGTATATACGTTCGCTGACCGATGGTTATAATCTTTATTTACGGCACCATTCAAATTGGAGATGGGAAACGGTTCTTTACTGCGTAAAAAAAACATAAATAATTTCAAATGATGCGGAGCAGAAACAAACCTTGGAAAATTTTGGGCCATGCAAGTTCAATATTAATGGATAAGTTATGGATCCAAAAATCGCCGCCCTGTTCAACAAGGATATCCTGGCTGCGGCCTGCCAGCGCTACGATATCGCCCCCAATGCCATCCGGCTGTTGGACGGATTCGAGAGTTTCATTTACGAGTTCAGCCGCCCGGATGGCGAATACATCCTGCGCATCGGTCACAGCCGCCGCCGCTCGCTGAACCTGATCCGGGGCGAGGTGGACTGGATCAACCACCTGTCTGACGGTGGAACGAGCGTCGCCCGGGCGGTATTCTCCTCGGCCGGGAACCTGGTCGAGCCGGTCGATGACAGCCTGGGCGGACAATTCCTGTGCACCGCCTTTGTCAAGGCGCGTGGCGGGACTGCCGGGAAGGAGTGCATGAACGAGCGCCTGTTCATCAATTACGGCCGCCTGCTGGGACGCATGCACGCCCTGGCCAAAACTTACCGCCTGCCTGAGCCAGCCTGGAAACGCCCGGAGTGGGACGACCCCAGCAACCTGTATGCTGACCTGTGGATGCCGGAAAAGTACGCCCACCTGCTGCCCAAGTACCGGGAGCTTATGGCGCATCTCGCCTGCCTGCCGCGCAGGCGGCCGGCTACGGGATGATCCACCAGGACGCCCACCTGGGCAACCTGTTCGTGGACGAAAACTACACCCTGACCCTGTTCGACTTCGATGACTGCGTATACGGGCATTTCATATACGACATTGCCATGGTCTTGTTCTACATCCGGGGCTGGGGAGGCGAGGATATCCCAGGTTTTATCGGGCGCTTCATGCCAGTCTTTCTGGAGGGCTATCGGGAGCACAACCGTCTCCAGCCGCGCTGGCTGGCCGAAATTCCGTACTTTTTAAAACTGCGCGAGATCGATCTGTTCGCCACGATCCTGTTCAGTGATGGTGAGAATCCATCCCACCCCTGGTCGGCGCGTTACATGACCGGCCGGCGCGAACGGATCGAGCAGGACAGGCCATTCATGGAATTCGACTGGGGATCGTTGGAAAAATACTTGTAGAAGCAAAACCAGGAAGGTGCGCTGACCGGCGCGCCTTCCTGGTTGATTAATCTCCGGACGAGTTGCCAAAGCAATCGTACGTTTTCCCGCCGGGGGTTGTGACCGTTACCGGCCAGGCCTCGCTTTGGAGCTTGTACTGCTTCAGGCTGGCCTGCACCGGTTTCAGGGCGGCCTCGCTCCAGAAGCGCGTCAGGGTGAAGGCGCGCCAGTCCGCGCTCCGGCCGGTTCGAGGTCCGGTAGGCCTGGCAGGCCAGCGCCGCCGCCGGCCGCCTCACGCGTCGCGGCAGGCAGGGCGGGCGACCGGTAGGCCTGCACCAGCGCCGGGAGCAGAGTCGGTCGAGAGCGACGCCAGGTAGGCCACATCCAGTCCTTCGCCCAGCGGCGCGCGGCGCACATTCTGGCGGACGATGCTGCCGTCCACGTTGATCAGCACCAGCGTGGCAGCAAAACCGATGGAAGCCAGCAGGGCGGCCAGCGGGAAGAGCCGCTCCCGGCGCAGGAGTTCCAGCACCACCACGACCGCCAGCAGTACGCCCAGCCAGATCATAAAGATGTGCGTGTACATGCGCAGGCGCGAGAAACCGTAGGCGGCCTCATAGAGCAGCAGACGCTGGAAGGCCGAGACCAGCATCACACCCACCAGCGCCACCATGCCGATCCCCAGCCCGGAGAAGGCCCGGCGTTGGGTCCGGGTTCTGGCGCCTGACGATGGCGCTCAGGCCCAGGAAGAGCAGCAGGCTGAAGAAGGCCACCGCCACCAGTTCGCCGAAACCGCGCCGGGCATATTCGGAGAAGGTGTAGCCCTGCACGCCGATATTGGTCTGCCCGCCGAAGAAATACTGGAACTGGATGACCACGAAGATGGCAAACAGCAGCACCACCGCTCCCAGCACCACGGCTGCCTCGGTGAAACCCAGGAACTGCGGCACGAGCGGCTTTTCCATGCCGGTCAGTTTCTCATCCTGGCTCTTCTGGGCGGCATGCAGGAACACGCCCGCCAGGGCATAGGCTCCGATCAGGATATAGACGGCCCGGAAGATGTATTCCGGCAATTTCTCCAGCCGGAACAATTTGGCAAAGTCATTCAGGCGCTGGGCAAAGACCAGGTCGGCCGAGGACAGCAGCGCCGCGAAAACGGCCACAATCGGCAGGGCGATCAAGACCCCGCGGAGGATGGCCCAGAAGCGTTTCCAGCCCGGCGCCGGGATGGTGCTTTGTCAGCCTGCCATCGGCCGCTTCGCGCCGCGGCGGCCTGTTTTCGTTTCGGACCGGAACATCAGCGGACGGGCGAGCAGGCTGCCGATCAAGCCGGCAAATTGGACGACGTAATCCGTCAGGCTGTACCAGGGCCAGCGCCCGCCCAGGAAGCTGACGGCCAGCAGGCCCATCAGCCCGAGTGTAAGGACGAATGACAGGAACAGGCTGAGCGGCTCCTGGCGGAGCAAGGTCATGACGGCAAAGAACAGGATCGGGATGAGCAGGAGCAGGGATTTCCAGGAGGGCTTGAGGCCGTTCAGGCCCAGCACCAGGAAGCCGCCTGCCAGGCACAGCACCACGTAAAGGGCAAAATTGAGGCCCTGGGCATGTTTCCAGAAAAGGAAATCAAAGAACCAACCCAGCAGCAGGGCCGTGATCCAGAGTACGTTCGTGCGTTTCATGCAATTCTCCTCGTAAGGAATTTCACCACAGGATACACCCGGGTCTCTGGCAGGAACTGACACGCGCCTATCAAAAGGTATCAGCAAGGATTTTTGATCGTATGTCAGTATGGTGGAGTGGTGAAGAGACATCCTGCAAAAATCCGGAATGTGCAGGCGGCTTACGGGCGCGCTGAGCCGGGTTTTATGCTATCATAATCTTGAAGTTTCGTGGTCATGTTGCTGCAACTGATCCAGGTCGTTGGGCCGCCCGGGTCAGCCCGATTCAACCGGGTCTAGAAAAGGAGAGACGATCGATGCCTGCTCCCAAGCGTTCAAAACCCTCCCCCGCCATCGACAATGTCGCTGGCACAGGAAAGCCTGCCAAACTGCTGCCGGTCAGTCATTTTCTCCCGCATCCATGGCATGGGCTGGACGTGGGCCCGGCGCCCCCCGAGATCCTGAATGTATTCATTGAAATAACCCCCTTCGACCTGGTGAAGTACGAAGTGGATAAAGAATCGGGCTATCTGCACGTCGACCGGCCGCAGCGCAGCTCGTCGCAACCACCGGCTTTGTACGGCTTTGTACCGCGTACCTATTGCGGGGAGCGTCTCCAGCGCCTGTCGCCAAAATCGACGCGCGGGGATGGGGATCCCCTGGATATGTGTGTGCTGAGCGAGCGTGAGATCACGCGTGGCGATGTCATCGTGCATGCGCGTGTGGTGGGTGGGCTGCAAATGATCGACAAGGGGGAAGCGGACGATAAGATCATCGGGGTGCTGGTGAACGATTTTATCTGGGGGGAGGCACGCGACGTTTCCGAGCTGCCGCGGGTGCTGATCGAGCGGCTGGAGCATTATTTTCTGACCTACAAGCAGGTACCCGGCCAGCCTGCCATCGCTTCAATTGAAAAGGTCTATGGGCAGAAACATGCTTTACGGGTGGTGCGGGCTGCGCTGGAAGATTACAAGGAGAAGTTCGGCCAAGCGGGCTGAATGCCAGCCTGGCCGGGTTCAGCATGATAAATGTTTGCTTCCAATGCGGCCTCTATCGCGCCGACAAGATCATTGACCCAGCCGGCCGTTGAACAGACCGCCCGGCAACCAGCTTCCCTGCAGGGACTGCGGGGCCAGGCGGCCGGTTTCACATATATGCCCCTTTAAATCGGGGGCATTTTCATTAAAATGATCTTCTTACGAATCTGTAATCTCAGATGACCTGCTTCCCCTTATACTGGGAGTATAGGAAAGGAGGACAGCATGTCGGACAGCTATGATCCAATTGATTCACTCGTGAGTAACTTAAAAAGCAATGCGGGATTCCTGGACAGGTTGTTATTTCCCAGGCTCGCTCTCGTGCTTGGGGTCGTTGGAATTTTGGTCGCCATTATCTTTTTTATTAAAGTAGAAACGCCCCTTCCCAGTTATCATCCTGTCCAATATCGAGACAGTTCGCCGCGTAGATCGAGACAGTTTTGTTCGACCAGCTTGTAACCATAATTGAAATAGTGTCCTGCACGCGGGTTGAAAATTGATGGCCTTGCAGCAGATGGCACCCGCCAATCCGGGCGCCAATCTGCTCTTTTGGTTAATCCATTTCACATTTTGTGATTTCACGGTAAGATAGGGGGGAGACACTATTACCAGCCAAACCAGATGGAAGAAAAAACTGATATCATCGATGCTTTTTCCGAGATGGCTCCCCGTTATGAGCAGGTGGTCGATTCGGAATTAAACCGGTTTTGGGGTTGGAGCTATCAAGGATTTGTAAATCTTATCCTTGCCTCCACGCCAATCAGCCCGCAGGACATCGTTTTGGATGTCGCCACGGGCACGGGTGTCATCCCATACCATCTTGAAAAAGCCGGGCATCCTCACAGCCAGATCCATGGCCTGGACATCACATTGTCCATGCTCAACCATGCCAGCCATCGCCTGGCCGGCCTGGATGGTCAAGTGAAACGAAACCTGGTCTGCGCTTCAGCGATGGATATGGCTTATGCGAAATCAACCTTCACGCAGGTCATCTGCGGGCTGGCAACCCATCACATGGACGTCGAGAAACTGCTGCTCGAATGTCAGCGCGTCCTGCAAAGCGGGGGGAAACTAACGCTGGCAGACGTGGGCGGTTCCAGCCTCTGGAAAGTCCCCGGGCTGAATTTCCTGCTCAGGGTGGTGGTCTTTGGCTATTTCTTAATGTTCGAAAATAAATCCCGGGCATGGGCAGAGGCCCGTGCAGTATCCAATGTTCTTTCCAAGGCTGAGTGGAACCTGATCCTGTTGGGCTGCGGATTCCGGAATATCGAGATCCAGGAACTCAGTTCCCGGTATTTCTGGGTTCCCGCGCCCCTGCTGATAAAAGCTGAAAAATAGAGGTGGCAGCATGCATAACTCCTACAAAATGATCGCAGAAGGCCGCAAGGATGAATTATGGAGGAAACATTGCGGATATCTCAGCCTTAGCCGCAAGGAATTCCGGGATATCCAAACGCGCCTGATGCTTGAGCAGATCAACCTGTTGGGTTCTTCAAGGATCGGGAGGATGCTCATGGGAGGGCAGGTCCCGACCAGTCTGGAGGAATTTCGCCGCGTAACGCCGCTGACGGAATACGCGGATTACGGAGAGCTATTAAAGGATAAGAAAGAAGAAGATCTCCCCGAGAAACCATATGTCTGGGCACGCACATCCGGAAAAAGTTCCGACCTCGGGCCCAAATGGATCCCCTATACAAAGGCCATGTATGACGGCCTGAGCGAACCCGGCCTGGCTGCAATGATAATGAGTTCCTGCACGCATCCCGGAGAAGTAAGGATCGAACACGGAGACAAGTTCTTGATGGCTACCGCGCCGCCTCCATATTTGACCGGTCACATCAGCCGCTCCGTGGAAGAAAACCTGGAGGTGGTGTTCCTGCCTGACCTTAATCGGGGCGAGATCATGCCTTTCGGCGAGAGGATCGCCCTGGGTTTTAAACTTGCCATGCGCGAGGGGCTGGATTATTTTTTTGGGGTCTCGGCGGTCCTGGCAAGGATGGGGGAGCAGTTCGAACAACAAACCAGCAATACGTCTCCATCGAAGGAACTGCTCGACCTGCGCACACTCTGGCGGCTGTTAAACGCTGTGGTCATCTCAAAGATCCAGAAGCGCAATATATTACCCAAAGACATCTGGCATCTCAAAGGCATCATTACGAGCGGGACGGATACTGAAATATATAAGGAACGGATTGAACATTACTGGGGCAAAAAACCGCTTGAGGGCTATGCCTGTACGGAAGCGGGTAACCTGGCAATGCAGTCTTGGAATTACAAGGGGATGGTGTTTTTCCCTGAAATTTGCTTCCTGGAATTCATCCCGCTGGAAGAGTACCAAAAAAACAAGGACGATCCTTCCTATTTTCCGAAAACCCTGCTATACGACGAGTTGGATCTGGGCATCTATGAATTGGTGCTCTCCAACTTCAATGGAGGCGTGTTGGTGCGTTATCGAATAGGCGATTTTTTTGAAGTGATCGCCAATGAAGACGAGCAGATCGGGTCAGTACTTCCCCAGGTGAAGTTCTACTCACGTTGTGACGATCTCATTGACCTGGGGAGTTTTATCAGGTTGACGGAAAGAGACATCTGGAAAGCGGTTGAGACGACCGGATTGAAGTACGTTGACTGGGTGGCTCAAAAACAGATCACGGCGACATATCCCACCCTGCACCTTTTTATTGAACTGGTCAGGCACTCAGATGTTCCGGAAGAACTCGTTCAGGAGAAGATCCGCCAATCGTTTTCCGACCGTTTTCCGGATTACAACGATATGAAAGAGATCCTGGGTATCGAACCTGTGGTCGTCACGCTCCTGCCGGGCGGAGCATTTGATGCTTATATGAAGGCCAAAGTGGCAGCCGGGGCCGATCTGGCGCATATAAAACCTCCGCACATGAAACCCTCCGACGATATCCTGAGGAATTTATTCTCCAGTTCGATTGGATCGAATCCATAGATGCATTGGACGATTAGCACCTTCATAACCATTTTTGCCGCGCTCCTTTACGGGGTTATTTTTACATTGGTGCTGGTTTTCAAGCCTTTCAACCGCTTGAGGCGGATCTTTGCATTTTACCTGCTGGCCATGCTGGTATGGTCAGGCAGCGCTTTCTTCACGATTTCAGGATTTGGGAATGTACTGGCCTGGTTCAAGCTGATGACCGCATCGCCAGTCATGATGACAGTGGCCATCTTCTTCTTTATTCAAACCTTGTTCGGTTTGCGCCGGAAATGGTCAGTCCTGGCGATCCTGTATGGAATACCTCCGTCCTGATCACGTTGTTTACCAGCATCACGGTTCAATCGGCCTCCCTGAACCAGGCCGGGGATCTGAGTTATTCGTTGGGAGCTTACTTTCCCCTGGTGGCTGCTCCCGGATATTCCCTGGTCCTGGTTTGTGTTGTTGACCTGATCCGTGGATATTACCGGACGCACGACATCCAACAACGCAACCGGATCCGCTACCTGGCGATCGGTTTATCCATCACGGTATTCGCTTCCCTGATCAATTTCACGAAATATGGGAAATACCCCATCGATATCGCCGCGAACGGCATAACGGCGCTCCTGGTCGCCTATGCCATTCTCCGGCACCAATTGCTGGATATCCGGGTGGTCGTCCGCCTGGGCATTTTATATTCGATCACGACCGCATTCTTCAGCGCCATTTATTTCCTGACCATTTCCCTGGTTTTGAATGCCTTTCAGTTATTGACTGGAAAAACGGTTTTTCTTGTATCGATCCTCGTGGGCGTTTGAGCGCGATCCTGCTTTCTCCGCTGCGTGACCTGGCCCAGGGCTGGATCGACCGGATCTTTTACCGGGATAAATATAATGCCGAGAAAATGCTCCAGGGACTCAGCCAGACGACCGCCAGCCTGCTGGACATCCGCAAGATCACAACCACGATCCTGTCCGAGATCAAAAAGACGATCCATATCGAAAATGGGACCATTCTTGATCAAGCACGTCGATAGCGGGAATTTCCGGGTCATTGCGGAAGATGGTGAAAATAAATATTTCCCTCTCGGATTCCGCGCCGATCATCCCATTGTTACCTGGCTCTCCGAACATAATCAACCGCTCTTGAATCGCGATCTGCCCTTCATTCCCACCTTCAAGTCAATGTGGAAGGAAGAAAGGGAGGATCTGGAAAAATTCGATCCCGAGCTGATTCTTCCCTTAAATGTAAAGGGGGATCTGATCGGCATTATTGCATTAGGCAAAAAACTTTCCACCCAGCCTTTTACACAGGATGAACAACTGATCTTTTCCACCCTGGCCAACCAGACTGCTGTCGCGATCGAGAATGCACGTTTGTATGAAGAGCTCAGGACTTCCTTCATCCAGACCGTCATCGCCCTGGCGAAT
Organism: uncultured Chloroflexia bacterium; assembly: GCA_963830665.1. Classification (GTDB taxonomy): domain Bacteria; phylum Chloroflexota; class Anaerolineae; order Anaerolineales; family Villigracilaceae; genus UBA877. The sequence goes on along the minus strand of CAWHNM010000022.1, from coordinate 11,938 downwards.
GCCATCGATATCCGCGATACCTACACCAATACCCACAGCCAGGAGATCGCCGACCTGGCTGCCAAAACTGCGCGCGCCCTGGGCTGTTCGCTGGAAGAGATAAACGAAATTTATCTGGGCGGTCTGCTTCACGATATCGGCAAGATCGGCATCCCGGATACCATCCTGCAAAAAACCACCCGGCTGGAAAAAGAGGAATGGGACATTGTCCGTTCGCACCCCAACCTGGGAGCCGCGTTGATCGCTCCGATCAAGCGGCTGGCGGGTGTATCCCCGCTGATCGAGCACAGCCACGAACGCTACGATGGCCTGGGATATCCGCATGGCATCAAAGGGGAGGCCATTCCGCTGGGCGCCCGGATCATCAGCGTGGTCGATTCGTTTTCCGCCATGCAGGATAAACGTCCGTACAAGGAACCGTACAGCCGTGAAAAAATAGTCGAAGAATTGAAACGAAATGCCGGCAAAATGTATGACCCGCGTATTGTGGATGTGTTCCTTAACATTCTCACGGCGGAAGACAGCATCTCCTCCCAGGTGACGAAGCCAATCGGCGCTTAGAACGAGTGGGGGAAATCTGGCGCAGTCCCAACCCATTTGCAATCAGATCTGCCTGCCCACCCGGCCGTTTGTGAGGATCCGGCCTTAACGGCCAAATCTCTGCGCGGCGCGCGCATGCGCCCTGGCGGCCTCTTCGAGGCGGTCCCTGGGGGCGGCATTCGTTTCAAGGGACCCGAGCAGACGGCTGGAGGCTGCTGCGATCTCATCGACGGCGGCCTGAAAGGCGGCCTGGTTGGCTTTGGAGGGCTTCCTGAAGCCGCTCACCTTGCGCACGAATTGCAGCGCAGCCTCATGGATCTCAGCCTGGCTGGCGGGCGGGTCAAAGTTGTAGAGGGGCTTGATATTCCTGCACATTCGCAAATCCTCAAATTTTTATCTTTTCTTCTTCTAAAAAGTCTGGATGGATAAACCGGCCTAGCTTCCCGTGGGCGGGACCAAATTATCGTAGACGGCGTGGTAGGCATGCTCCAACCATGCCAGCAGTTCTTCGTCAATTTGATCCGGGTCGCTGATGCGCACGCGATGCGTCACCATGTTGTTCCAGGGTCCGGATGTCTCGAACCGGCCTCCCGGCGCAACTCCCTTGAGCTTGATGCCGATGTCCATGCGCTCAGAGGTGACCTGGACAATCCCAAACTTTTTGTTTTTGCGCAGCAGGCTGATGTAAGAATCGGTCGGATCAGCCGAGACATCCGGCCCGAATTTCCTGAGCCTGGCGAAGAGCGAGTCATAAGGCTTCCGCCATTTAGCCTTGCCGCCGCGGAAAAGTTTGGCGATATTCTCAGTTTTGCTGGCCCTGGGCTGGGTGGCATTTTTGAAGGTCAGAACGATCGCCATGGCATGCCCCTGCCCCAGGCCGAAATCTTCTTTCAGCCAGGCGACAATTTGCCCGGTCTTGACGCCTGGCTTGAGCAGACCTTTCCTTTCAGCCAGGACCCGGAAGTCCTCCGGGGTCTTTCCGGTCTTGGCCTGGATATTATCGAGATACGCTTTTAATGTCATGATTGCTCCTGTTCCAAATTGCCGTAAACGGATGCCTGGTATGTACAAAATTATTACGTGTGCCTGACAAAACTTCGCTCTCGGCGGCGTGCCCATTCTGGGTACTTTCCCCGCCGCCGGGGACGGCGACAAAAGCAGTCTTGCCTGCACAGACCCTGAGGGTTTCCAAAATCCCAGGGCCTCTCGCAGGGTTTTTTGCCTTCAATTGTTGAAGAACTCCACCAGCGCCGGGGCAAGGACTTTTAGATCGACATCGTGGGTCTGCCCTTCCAGGGTGCGCTGCCGGGCATGCGGGATGAGCTTTGCCAGAGCAGTGGCCGTATCCAGCATGAAAGGAATTGCCGTTCCGTTCATGACGAGCACAGGCACACTGACGGCCGCGGCCCGTTTAGGTACCGCACGGTCCTTGCCCATGGCAGCCGCGTCGTAGGCCAGGGTGGGCGCCACAGCTTCGAACATCGGCCACACCGGTCCCTGCCGCATCGTTTCCACCTGCCCGGCGGGCGTGCCAACGAACTGCATGAACAGCCCCACGGCATCGCCCCGGCGGCCCTCGGTCAGCAGTTGTTCAAGCTGTGTCCGGTAATCTTTCCAGGCCGGCAGGGCGCCGTCGCCGGAGTTGTAAGGCGGCTCGTACATGGCCAGCTTCCTGACCTTCCTGCCAAGCCGGATGGCCGTTTCGAGGGCCAGGCAGGCGCCCGAAGAAATGCCATAGACATAGGCCGATTTGCCGGCTTCATCGATGAGTGCCTGCAAATCTTCCACCTCGCGCTCCAGCGCGTACGGCCTGGAGTTGCTGCTTTCGCCGCGCCCGCGCCGGTCGTAGGTGGTGACCGTGAAATCCGGCGCGAGCAGCTTTGACAGTTCGGCCATCGGTCCGAATGAGCGGTAGCACAGCGCGCCATCCACCAGGATCAACGCCGGGCCTTTGCCTGTCTTTTCGTAGGCAATCTGCGTGCCGTCTTTCGAAATGATCTTGCTCATAATGTACCTCTTTTCTTAAGTAGGGATCTCCTTTTAGCAATTGGATATGAAAAAACCGGCTGCATTTATCCTGCGCTCACCAACTCATAGACGAGGGTGATCACGCCGGCCGGGCCAACCGGCCGGGCTTCCACCAGTCGAAAGGCCTGTCTTTCACTCCCGTCGATAAAGAGACGCAGTCCTTTTCCCAGAACGACCGGGAAGACCATCAGCCGGAAACTGTCCACAAGGTTATGCTGCATCAACGTGTGGACAAGCCGGGCGCTGCCGGCGACCAGGATGTCGCCGCCTTGCTCCTGCTTCAAGCTGGAAACGGCCTGTGGGATATTCTCCTTGATAATGCGTGAGTTATTCCATTTTGCTTCCTGCAAGGTTGTCGAAACGACAAACTTGGGCATGCCGTTCATCTTGTCGGCAAATTCGCCCGTCCTGGAAGGCCAGGCGTCGGCAAAACCCTGATAGGTCTTCCGGCCCAGCAGGAGCGCGTCGCTGGCCATCAGCTCATCCAGCTTGAATTTATTCCCCTCGGGCCCGCGGTCGAATTGTAAGGCCCAGCCGCCGCGCTCAAATTTTTCGGAGCCGCCCGGGTCATCCATGACGCCATCCAGGGTTAGAAATTCCGTCACGATCACTTTTCGCATACTTTTCCATCCTTTCCAAGTGGCTCACCTGCCGGCCGGCATGGGCGCTTCCAGGAAAGCCACCAGCATATCTGCCAGCCCGGGATAGGTGAGCACGTCATAGTGAGTCATTCCCGGCAGGATGGCCAGCCTTCCCGCCGGACGGCCGGATCCGTCCATGCCGGCATCCCGCTGGCCGCCGCCAAGAAGCCTAAAGAACTCCAGGATGTGCTCCATCCGGAGCGCGTCCGCGTCCGCATACACGAGCATGACCGGGCACTTGATCCCACTCACGCCCTTCGACCAGTCATATTCCTGCCGGAGCAGGTCGCCCAGCCTGGTGAAAAGCCCGGCCCAATCCTTGCCCGGATAAAGCTGGCTGACCGGCGCCTGGTCCATGAACCTGGCGGCCTCGGGACCCATCTGGTCCATGTTCGCCAGCACCTCGGGGTAAAACCCCTGGCGCTTGAAGGGGGTCGAGACGAGCACGAGCTTGCGCAAGAGCTCAGGGTGATGGATGGCGGTCTGCAGGGCCACGCCGCCGCCCAGCGAATAGCCCAGGATATCCGCGCTGGGGAACCCCAGCTGCTTGAGCAGCGCGGCGATATCTTCGGCCATGCTCTCGAAACGCAGGGGACGCTCGCTATCGGCGCTGCGCCCGTGCCCTTGCAAATGGACGTTGATGACCTGGTATTTTGCCGCCAGCGCCGGCAGGAGCGGGTCGAACATTTCGCCCGCGCTGACGCCGCCGTGCAGCAGGACCAGGGGCTGTCCGGCGCCGCGCATCTCGTAATACAGCTTGAGCCCGTTGACAAAAGCGGTTTTTCCAGCGACTTTTTCGGTTGTTTTAGAGTTAACCATGTTCTTCAGCATGAGGCTTGCTCCTTTCCTAAAACACGCCATCCTGGTTGGGTGAATCGGACGGAATTGCCTGGCCGACATCCCACAACTCGACGATCCGGTCGGCCTGGAAGCGCATCAGGTGAACGGTGGCAATACCCGGCTCTCCCGGACGCAGCACCACGTGGGAGTGGACAGCCACCAGATCGCCTTCGCCGACCACGTTCCTGACCGTGGTGCGCATGCCCGGGAACTGGGCGAAAGTCGCCTGCATGCCGGCTTGCAGCGCAGGGAACCCGGCGGCAAAGGACGGGTTATGGTGCCTGCCATCCGGTGCAACATACTTCCGGTAGGCTTCGTTGATCCGGCCGGCCCCGACCAGCTCCAGGAATTGCCGGGCGATCTGTTTCCGGGCGGACGGAGATCCGAGCGGATCACCCGCCAGGGAGGGTGACATTGGTGATCCTTTCGAGCAGTTCCGCCAGGCGCTGCATGGATTCGGTCGCGCCGCTCTGCATATCCTCAGCCAGCATCCCATCCCGGTCGGCCACCGACTGGAAGACGGACTGCTCGGTCAGGCGGGTCAGGCCATCCTGTTCATCGAAGGTGAGCGTTTCGAGGATGACATGCCCGGGCGTGCCCTCGTATTCGAAGGTGTAGACCAGGCGCTCCGACAGGGCGACCGTGTGATAGACGCCGTGGAAGGCATAGACTTGCCCGGCCGGGTCGCGCTGGACGAAGCGCCAGCGGCCGCCCGGCTTCATTTCCATCATTTCAACGGTGGTGGTCAGCTCCGCCGGCCCCCACCACTGCGGGATCAGCTTCGGGTCGCTGCAGACTTTGAATACCACCTGGCAGGGCGCTTCGAAGCTGCTGGTAATGACGATCTCCTGCTTCCCGGGTTCAGCGAGGAAAGTTGTTTTTGTCACAGGCTTTGCTCCTTTTTCCAGATCCGGGCCGGTTTATTCCTTTTTAAAGACTTTCTGGATCCGCACCTGACCGGCTTATTTCGCTTCCGGTTGATAAAACAGCATAACGTTCCCGTTCTTGAACGTGCGGGTATTCAGCAGCCGCAAATGCAGGTTCTCCTGGATACCGTGGAACAAGGTTGTGCCGGCGCCCAGCACCACCGGGTTCACCAGCAGGCGGAATTCGTCGATCAAACGGTGCTTGATCAGGGTCAGCGACAGGTCGGAACTGCCAAAAACGTAGATAGCCTTGCCCGGCTCGTCCTTGAGGCGCTTGATCTCTTCGACAATATTGTCCTTCACCAGGCGGGTATTCTGCCAGTTGACGTTGGCGAGCGTCCGGGAGAAGACCACCTTCGGCAGGCGGTTCATGGCCTCGGCCGTGAGCGGATCATCTTTGGCAGCCACGGCGGTCGGCCAGAACCCGGCCATCAGTTGGTATGTGCCCCGGCCAAACAGGAGCAGGCCGGCGGAATCCAACTGCTCGAGGGAAAATGCAGTGAATTCCTCGTCCACGTTGTGCCAGTCGAGGTTGTGGTTCGGCCCTTCGAAGTAGCCGTCCAGGGATACCAGCATGAACAAGATCACTTTTCGCATTGAGAAACCTCCAAAAAAGAATTAACACGAAGGACACAAGGGACACGAAGGAAGAGAAAAGAGGTAAAAAATTTAGCAGGATGAGACGATCTATAATAGAGTAATATTATCGTTATTGTAGAATACGGAATATTCAGCGTCAAGGGGGTAAAAGGCACTATAGCGGGTGCCTGCCGGCGTGCTTCCATGCTAGAATAAGAGCATGCCCCCCAACCTGCTGCCAACCCTGCGAGTCCTGCCCTTCATCGTCCGGATCAAGCTGCTCAGCCTGACCGGGCGCTTCCCGCCCCTGCCGGGCGGCTGCCTGGACGAGCAGACCCGCCTGCTGCGCCGCGGCCAGGAAGCGCTCGGCGAAGGGCCGCTCGACCAGGTCACCCCGGCCCAGGCCCGGCTCAATTTCCGCGCCAGCTTTCCAATCCTCAAAAGCGCCGGCGGGCTGTTCGAGCGGGTCGATTCGAGTCCGCGACTCTGCAGATCCCGGGCCCGGACTGCAGCCTCCCGGCGCGCCTGTACTTGCCCGGGAAAGACCCGGCTTATGCCCTGTTCGTCCTGCTGCACGGCGGCGGGTTTGTGATCGGCGATCTCGACACGGCCGACAATATGGCCCGCTTCATCTGCCGGCGGGCGGAGTGCGCGGTGCTCTCGATCGATTACCGGCTGGCGCCCGAAGACTGCTTCCCGGCCGCGCCGCAGGATTGCTTTGCGGCGGTGGCATGGGCGGTGGAACACGCCGCCGGATTACACGCCGATCCCCGGCGGGTGCTGGTGGGCGGCAATTCCGCCGGCGGCACCCTGAGCGCCGTGGTGGCCCAGATGGCCCGGAAAGAGGGCGCACCCCACCTGGCGGGACAGGTGCTGTTCTACCCGTCCACCAACAGCGCCGCGCTGGATACCCCCTCCTATAAAGAGTTCGGCGAAAGATCGCTCGGCCTGCCGAAACGCGACATCGAATGGTTCCTGGAGCAGTACACGCCCGACCCCAGGGACCGGCTCGATCCGCGCGTCTCGCCCCTGTTGGAAAAGGATCTGCACGGATTGCCGCCCGCCCTGGTGGTGACGGCCGAGTTCGACGTGCTCCGCGATGAAGGCGAAGCCTACGCCCGGCGCCTGGAAGAGGCCGGCGTGCCGGTCAGACTGCTGCGCTGCAACGGCATGATCCACGGCTTCCTGAGCCTGCCCGGCCTGATCCGGCGCGCCACGGACTATTTCGACCAGGCGGTGGTGGAGATACGCAGGCTGGCAGCAGGCTAGAACATCCCTGGACAGACCTGAAGAACGGATACAAGCGAGAGACGCTCCCCCCTGGAGCGTCTCTACTGGATTCCTTGATCGTTTCGGAAATGAGCCTTACTTTGGGACCACCTTCAGCAAGCCTTGCATACCACTGGTATCGTGCAGCACGCACTGGTAAGGAAGATTGCCGAGCGTGTCTCCGATCGTGAATGAGTAGCTGGTCGGACCGGGGCCGGCCCCCATCAGAGGCGAGGCGAAGATCCCGGTGCCGGTCAAAGGCACGCCCGGCTGGGTCGGTCCCAGGATCGCGGGGTTGACCAGCAGGAACGGCGGGCCGGGCGGGTTCGGCACAGGCACGATAAAGGGGATATCATCCGCGCCGTTCAGGAAGGTGACCGTGTGCGGGGCGTCGTTGGTCGGGCTGAGCATAAAATTGACCGTGTCGCCCGGGTGGACGACCAGCTTGCGCGGGAAGAAGCGCATCAGCTCAGACTGTCCCTTGGCCCAGCCGATCAGGACGGTGTAGGTGGTGGTGCCATCCGCGTTGTGCACTGGGTGCGGGATCTTGGAGGTGGCTTTCCCGATCAGTACCCTGGCGCGCGCCAGCTTCAATTTCATGGTCAGTTTGGCCAGCTTGGCAATCTGTGCGGGGGAGGGGATTTTCACAGAGGGGTCCACGACCATGATCGTACCCGACATCATGACACCATGGACGAGGCATTCATATTTGAAGCTGCCGGCCTGGGTGAAGGTCAGGCTGAACTGCGTCGGCTGGCCCGGGTCGGTCGACATGATGCCCGAGTTGGCATAGGTGCTGCCGTCATACAGGCCGTCTGCCGGAGCGGTCGGGAAAGCCGCCTGCGGGTTGATCATCAATGGGCTTGCCAGGCCGGGTCGGAGCAGGCACGATCAGAACCGGCTCAGGCGTGCCGGCCAGGAAAGTGACGGTGTGGATCTCGTGGGTGACCTGCTTGCCAGAGCACCGTATCACCCACATGGATCCTGCAGCGTCTCGGGGAAAAAGGCCATCACGTCCCAGGCCGCCGGAAACGTTCTCCGCGCCAACCCAGACGGTATAAGTCCGCGCGGCGGCAGCCGCGGCAGGGGTTGGCGCTGCCAGGCTGGTGGCGGTCAACGAAAATGCCAATACTGCAATTAAAATTACTTTCAGAATACGTTTCATTTATTTCTACCTCTCGAAAAATGAATTGCTGCGTTGCCGGCGGCAGTGTTTGGACGGGATTTCTAAATCATACATATTATATAAACTTTACAATTAATATCGTATTAATTTTCTACATAACCCTGGGGGTACCTTGGTACCGTTTTTCACAATTTTCCGGGGCGCAAACACACCTACACACCCTACACAGCTACACAGGCAGACCTGGAACCGATCCGAAAATTGAGGTCAACCTCCTGATCGAATTTCCGGAAAGATACTTATTTGTTCAGCCTCTGCAGCCCGGGCTGGCTCGGGGTCCGGGGTTGTGTCCGCGGGTAAATAATAGTGCGCCACTCCCTGGATCTCTTCCTTCCTGATCCTGCCCTTCATCCACAGGCTGGCGCAGCGCTTGGAAGTATTGCTGCGGTCCTTGTGGATGGCCCTGGCAATGCTGGAGACCTTGGCCCTGCCCAGATCCCCCAGGGCCAGCAGGATCTCATCTTCCTCATCCGACAGCCTGACCTGGCTGGTATCCCCGCATAACTGCCAGGCGCAGGTGACAGGGTCGAAATGGATGGTCAGGTCGATGTCGTCCAGGTCGCGCCCGCGCCCTTTCAGGGTGGTGGCCTTGCTGGCCGGGTCGGTGTAGAGCGCCAGGACGCAGTCGGCCGAGGCGGTCATGCCGGTGCTGCCGAGCACATCATCGACCGGGTCGGGGTCGAAACCGGCCGAGCTCTTGCGGGTGTGCAGGACGCAGACAATGGCGATGTGGTTCTGCTGCGCCAGCACCTGGAGCTGGCTGAGGATGTCGTCGAAGAGCGCCCCTTCCCGGTTGAAATCCATGCCGGGCATGGCCCGCCGGATGGTATCGATCACGATCATCTGGTACTCGCCGGAGCGGGCGGCCTGCTCGAGCGCGGCCAGGCCGCCCAGTTGCAGCGGCAGGATCGAGAGCTCGAATTCGATCGAGGCCTGCGCGGGGATGCCCAGCCTTTCAGTGCGCTCCTTCAGGCGCCTGGGCGGGTCTTCCAGGGCGTAATACAGCACCCGGGCCGGCTGCAGGTCGCGTTCCAGGAACCGGCCGCCCAGCCCCAGGGCGCAGCCCAACTGCAGCATCAGCCAGCTCTTGCCGCGCTTGGGCCGGCCGGCCAGGATGGTCAGCCCGTTCGGGAACAGCCCGGGCACGGGGCCTTCCGGCTCGGAGAACTCGGCCGCGGCCAGCTCCTCCAGCGTCCAATGCGACTTGACCGCCTGAGGGTCGGGCGGCAGGGGGATGTTCAAGTCGAAGGCCTTGCGGGCCAGCTCGTTGGCGTCGGCCAGCATGCGGCTGCGCCGGTCCATATCGCGCAGCAGGCGGGCGTTGGCTTCCACGTGCGGCAGCGCATCGACGTCGAGATAATACGATCAGGTCTTCATGCAGGGCGATCACATCCTCCCAGCGCCCGGCCTTGACCAGCTCGTTCTTGAGGGACCGGTAGTCGATGTAGTCGTTCGCTGCCGAGATGGCCTCGGCGGCCTGCCAGACCCAGCGGTAGCGCAGGGTCTTAAAGACGGAGGATTTCAGGTTGGCGCGCTCGAAGGCGACGCCATCATAGACCAACGCGCCGATGACGGCGCGTTCGGCGTCCGGGGCGGACAGCAGGAGGGGATCGATTTCCGGGGGTTGGGGCGGTTGAGGGCTCATTGTTTATGCATACTCCTAAGGATGGTTGGCACGTTGCCACGTTGCGTAAACGTTGTAACGTTGAGACGAACAAATGTTCTATTTCCTTAGGGTAGCACTTCCCGCGCAAAAAGCAATACCTCCCTGGGAGGTGTTCATGGCCCGGTCCCAGGGAGGCGCTGCATATGGGGGTGGAGGTGGTCTTAACCCCCAGATATGGGGTGGGAGGTGGTATTAATAGCTCAAATGGGAGTTAATTGTGGGAAGTGGAAGTCGGGGGAGGAATACGCACTAGTCACGTCTCTTCTCCTTTTCCACCCTGCCCCTGACCCAAGCCCCCACCAATCCCAGCACCAACCCGCACACGCCTCCAAACAGCCCCAGGATGGCGAAGAAGGGCAGGCGGCTGATCAGCGATGCGCTGCCGGAATAGCCCGCGATCATGAAGACAAACGAGAGCACGAAGCCGTACACGGCGCCGTTCAATATGGCCTGGCGGAGTTGCATCCCCCAGTAGCCAATTGCCAGCCCGGCAAGGGTCCACGGTATCAGGCTCAGCCAGGAACCCACAAATACATAGCGCGCACCGATCAGCCCCAGCGCGGCTCCAACCAGGATCGCAACCAACAGCTTCATATTTTCGGCCTCCTTTGCGGGGTGTGCAGCGGTACTATACCCCTCCCAGCCGGGCCTGGGAAGAGTTGATTCGCCGGAGGATCAACCTGTGTAGCTGTGTAGGGTGTGTAGGTGTGTTTGCCCTCAGGCGCCTCCGTCCCCTCTTCCCCCTGCCCCTCAATATTGCTTATAATAACCGGACATGCAGAAACGGATACTCTATTCGATCCTGTTCGGAGTGCCCGGACTGGTTCTGGCCCTGGAGGTCGCCTGGCTGGCCGCCGCGTTGACCGCCGGGATCCTGTGGCTGGCCGTTTACGGTGACGATCCCTGGCCCGCCTCGATCAACACTCCACTTTTCATCCTGCTGGCGCTGGTCTTCCTGACAGTCTGGCTCAGCCTGGCAGCCGGTGGTTTCATGGTCGGGAAACTGCTTGAAAAGGTCCCGGGCTTGAACAAGAGCCATATCCTGGTCTCGGCCGGCGTCACGCTCGCATTGATCCTTTTGATCCTTTTCCAGCAGGGCCGGATCGGGAATATCGGAGCCAGATCGGAGAGCACACTTTGCAGTGATTACTGCAGTCAAAACGGCTACAACGCCAGCAGTCTGCCGGCGCGCAATACCGGCGATCGGAGCTGTAGTTGTCTGGATGCTGCGGGTCACGCCGTCCTGACAGTTCCGCTCGACAGCCTGGCCCCGCCCAAATAAAACGCCATCGCGCCCTCCGGGATGAGCGCAGGTCGGGTTAATGGATTGGCGTTTTTTTACAGGTTCCCTGAAATGATTTAATTTGAGATGATCGGAGAGCATGCTGCGTCGTAAAGGTTTCCTGGTTCTATTGATCTGTGTGGGTCTTCTGGCTACGACCGGCCTGCGACCCGCCAGCCCGATCCACGGCGTGCCTTCGGACGGGTTGTTGGCATATCTGCCGCTCGTCCTCAAAAGCACCCCGCCGCCACCATCCACCCCGACTGTCACTCCCAGCCCGACCCGCACCGCCACGCGCACGCCGACGCGTACCGCCACCCCGGGTGGGACCGGATGCACGCTGACCCATAATGGCGCCTATGAAGAGCAATTGTATGACCTCATTAACAACGAACGCACTAAGGCCGGCCTGGCGCCTCTCAGCGTGAACAACGCCCTGGAAATCTCAGCGGGCTGGCACAGCGACGACATGGCGGTCAACCATTTTATGTCCCATACCGGTTCGGATGGGTCCACCTTTTGGGAGCGGATTGTCCGGGCCGGCTATACCGGGCGCTGGGGCGGTGAGATCATCGCGAGCGGCAGCAACCCTCAAGAGGCCTTGACCTGGTGGATGAACGATGGGCCTCATCGGGACGTGATCCTGGGCGACCTGGATGATTTCGGCGCAGGATTTGCGCACTGTGACAGCAATTATTTCACGGTTGACTTTGGTCATCGCTGACCGCATCCTTTATCCGCAGCCTGCCTGGACTGTTTATGAGCGAACCTGCCATCCACCTGCAAGCCTTGTGCAAGACCTAGCGGGTCACCGACACGAAGTCCGGTATGTGCCGCGGCCGTGCGCAGGCGGCGAGCAGAAATGACTCACCACGACGGGCACAACGGAAAGAAAGTGGGTGCAGTGAACGTGAACAATCTCGAAATAGTGAATTTCTACTTGAAACCACGGGCTTGCTTCGCCGAAGAACAGCTCGCAAC